>NZ_CP012544.1:699295-1398591 GCF_004803815.1 Campylobacter showae
GAAGGCGCGGTGTATCAGGCAGGTACGCTAAGCGGTAATCCCGTAGCTATGGCCGCCGGCATCGCAAGCCTGAGTAAAATTTTCGCCGATCATGATCTTTACGACCGTCTAAACAAGCTAGCCGTACTGTTCGCTCATGGGCTAAAAAGCGTCGCCACGAAGCACGGCATCGCACTGCAAACGACGGTGCGAGGCTCGATGTTTGGCTTTTTCTTTACCGCAAGCGAGGTTAAAAACTATGACGATGCGTTAAAAAGCGACGTCAAACTTTACGCCAAATTTCACGCCAAAATGCTTGAAAAAGGCGTTTATCTAGCGCCTAGCCAGTTTGAGACGGGCTTTATCTGCGACGCGATGAGCGAAGAGGATATTAAATTTGCGATTAAGTCCGCAGACGAGAGCTTTGCGGAGATAGTCGCGCAAGACGCGAGCGAGAACGAGGAGATGCGCGAGGTAAAAGCAAGGATCGCCGATCTAGAAGAGCGTCTAAAAGAGGCCAGAAAAGAGCGCGAAGCGATACAAGAACGCATGAAAAACAGCTGGGGATTTGCCTAATGGCGAAGATAAATTTAGGCGACGTCGTAAAGGGAGCCGAGCAGCTAAGTCTGGGCGTTTCTATCGTCGTCGCGCTTGCTATCGGGGCTGGGTTTGGCTACTGGATGATGAAGGAAACCGGCTGGACGTGGACGCTGTTTGCGGGCATCGCAGTCGGTATCGCCGCAGCCGGCCTAAACATCAAAAAGGCCTACGATGCGCAGATAAAAAGTCTCGACGAACTAAAAGATAAAGGTAAATTTAAACCCGCGAAAGACGATGACGAGGACGATGAGTGAATTTTAAGCTCCTTGCCGTTTACGGCGCGTTTGAGGCTTTGCTTTTGCTGGGCTCGGCGGCATTTGGCCGCGCGTGGTTTTACAGCTCGCAGGTTGCGTTTGCGGGCTCGCTTTTGGTGCTGGCTGCGACCTTTAGAGCCTACAAAAAACGCGTAGAAAACGGCGTGCGAGACTATGACGCCTATGCGGAGGACGACATAGACGAATGGGGCGAAAATCACGAGGAGTTTCCTGATCGCGCTGAAAACGCTAAATTTGACGGGCATGACCCGCACCGCGAAGATGCCAAGTGTCTGGACGCGTCAAATTTGGACGGCTCGGTAAAAGCAGATGCGAAATTTGACCAAGCGGCGGAGTTAAATTTAAGCGGCGAAAACGTGCTGGTTAAATTTGACGCGGCAACAGGACAAAACAAAGCCGCGCAGGGCAAATTTGACGAGCAAAATTTAAGCGGCACAAGCCAAAATAGCGGGTCAAATTTGAGCGCGGCAAGCGAGTCAAATTTGAGCGAATCAAATCAAGATAGCGAAGCCAAGCCATCAAAAAAGCAAAATTTTGCGCGTAATTTAAAGCAAAATTCGTCCAACTATTTCACCGCCTTCGTGCCTTTTCGGCTGATCGCGTATGCGGTTTTGGTCGTCGGATTTTTGGCGCTAAAAAGACAAGACAATCTTGATATCGCCGCGTTTTTGATCGCGCTTGCGGCGATGCCCGCGGGCGCTTTGATATATGGAGTAAAAAGCAATGAGAAATAGCTCGATAATAACGATCAGATCGATGTTTGCACTATTTGTGGGGATGGCGTTTTTGTTTGTGGGAAACGGCCTCATCATCAGCTCTGCGGGCGTCGAGCTAAAAAAAATGGGCGCGGACGAGCTAGAGACGGGATTTGTCATCGCAGTATTTTTCGTTGGAGCTATGGCGGCTACGATATTTTCGCACAAAATCGTCTCAAAAGTCGGCCACATCAGGAGCTTTGGGATATTTGCGTCGCTTTTTGGTATCGCGGCTATGTTTCACGACCTTAGCCAAAATCTCTACTTTTGGGCGTTTTTGCGCGGGTGTTTGGGATTTTGCTACTACTCGATTTTAATGATAATCGAAAGCTGGCTCAACGCGCGCGCTAGAAACGAAGTGCGCTCGCGAGTACTGGCATTTTACGAGATCACGTTTTACGTATGTTTTGGGCTGGGTATCCTCGTGCTATCGCTAAATTTATCCACTTCGCACGTGCTTTTGCTTAGCGCGGCGTTTATTTTGTTTTCGAGTATTCCTTTAAATTTAATCCGCATCAAAGAGCCGCCGATCCCCGAAAAAAAGAGCGTCTCGATCCCGAAGGTCTTTGCGCTCGTGCCTTTGGCGCTCATTACCAGCATCGTAGCGGGCATCCTCATAAACGGCTTTTTTGCGATGGCTAGCGTTTATATCCTGCTGCAAGGATACGGCGCGAGGGAGGTTTCGTTTTTTATGACCGTCGCGATGGCGGGCGGCTTTATCGCCCACTCTCTCATAGGCGGCTTTTCGGATAAATTCGGTCGCCGTCCTGCGATAATGTGCTGCGCGGGCGTGTCGCTGTGTGCGGCTATTTGTTTTTTGGCGCTTAAGCCCTCTATCTACGCGCAGTACGTTTTGTCGTTTTTTTTGGGTTCTGGCGCTTTTTGCCTCTACGCGTTATCGCTTGCTCGCGCCAACGACGTTTTAAAACACAAAAATCAAGGCATCGAAGTAGGGCGCGCCGTACTTTTTAGCTACTCTTTCGGCTCGCTTCTTTCGTCCGTGATAATGGGCGCTAGCATGCAAATTTTAGGCTTTGACGGCTTTATGTGGGTTTACGTGGCGTTGCTTGCGTTTCTTATCGCGTTTTGCCTCACGCAAAAGACCGTTCCGCTTGAAAGCAGAAGCGACTTTGAGCACAGCCCCGGCACGATGGCAAATAGCTAATGAAAATCTCAAATTTGACGATATAGCCGTATGGAATCAGTAAGCAACTCAGTAAGCTCGCAAATCGCGACCCAGGCCGCAGTCGGCGGCGCGCTACCCAAAACCGGCGGCGTAGGCGGCGCAAACGCCGGACAAACGGGGCAAGCAGGCGAAACTAAAAATCTTTTTAAAAATCAGCCAGCACCCTCGCAAAATTTGGACTCCGAGGCCGCGGATAATGCCGTAAAGGATCTAGATAAGCTCGTAAATAAGCTTTTAAACGAGCTAAAATCAAGCCCGACGCAGGCCAAAGAGCTAGCCGCGCAGGCGAAAAATCTGCAGCTCTCTCCAAATCTCGCAAAAGATATGAAAAGCCTCGTCGCACTTGCCGAAAACGAGCCTGATCTAAAGGAATTCGCGCTTAAACTAAAGGAGTTTTTAAAGCCCGTCGCCGATCTAAAAAGCGCTCCGCTAAACGAGCAGATAAAAAACTCGGGCATCATGCTGGAGGCAAATTTAAAAGAGGCGCTAAACGGCAAATTTAATCTACCCAGTGCGATAAATAAGCTGTTTGGCGATATAAAAAATCTCTCAAATCAGCAGCTTTTGGAGCAAATTTCAGCCTTAGCTAAGGATGACAGCCTAAGCACGAACGAGAGCTTTGTGAGGCTTGATCAAATTTTA
Organism: Campylobacter showae; assembly: GCF_004803815.1. Classification (NCBI taxonomy): domain Bacteria; kingdom Pseudomonadati; phylum Campylobacterota; class Epsilonproteobacteria; order Campylobacterales; family Campylobacteraceae; genus Campylobacter; species Campylobacter showae. The sequence goes on from NZ_CP012544.1 coordinate 702,733, forward strand.
CAAAACGCTAAAACCGCGGCCAAAGATACGCTAGCGAGCTCGCCTTTTAAACAGCTTTTTGAGATCGCTGATAAGCTCGAAAACGCGGCTAAATTTATGGATAAACAGGCAAATGCGATGAGTAGCAGCGGACTAAGCCTAAACGAAAAAACGCTAAACGCCGAGCTAAATAAAATCTCGCAGCTGCTGGCAAACACGGGCGAAAAAATGCAAAATTTAAACAGCGAAAAGCTAAGTCAAAACAGGGGCTTTGCTTTAAATTTCGCCGAGCTAAAAAGCGCGATAAAAGATTTAACGGACGAGCTTAGCGCGCTTGCGGCCTCGCAGGATAAATTTAACGATTTCGCGCAAAAAATCATCCAAGATGGCGCAGAGGGAAACGAGAGCGCGACGCTGCAAGACAAGCTGCAAAATGCGGCTAGAAAGCTAAATTTCGCCCTGCAAATCGCCGATAAAGCGGGCTTTGAAGCAAAAAATAACTTAGATGAGGTCGGCAAGTTAATAAAGCAGCAAAACATCGCTCGCGCCGAGCTTGGCGCCGTGACGCCAAAAAGCGCCGAAGAGACGGCAAAGGTGCTACAAAACGACGTAAAAAGCGCGCTTTTAAATATGCAGTCAAAGTCCCCAGACGCTAGCCCAGTAAAAGACGCCGCCTCAAAGCTGCTCGCTCAAATCGAGATGCATCAGCTAGCCTCCGCGGTCGCAGGCGGCATGCAGACCTATTTACCGTACGTCTGGGAGGGCGTAGAGGGCGGAAACATCAGGTTTAAGCAGGGCAAAAAGCAAAAACACTACGCGCAAATCGATCTAAATTTTCAAAATTTCGGGCAGATCAACATCATGGTGGCGCTTAGCGAAAACAAATACATCGACCTTGCGATCGCGACGCAAAAAGAGGAGTTTAAGGAGCTAATTTTAAGCGGCGCGAAGGAGCTAAAAAAGGCTATCGGCGAGCAGGGTTTGATAGTATCGAATTTTAGCCTAAAAACTATGCCTAAACTGCGCCTTAGCGGCGTTTACGGCGGTCTGGATAGGCTTGATATGGGCTTTGATAAAAAGGCGTAAATTTGGCGAAAGTACAAAAAACTAAAAAAGCCGTGGCTCTTGGCTACAACCGCCAAAAAGATAACGCGCCTAAGGTGCTAGCTACGGGTTCTGGCGAAGTGGCGAAAAATATCATAAACCTAGCCAAATCCCACGACATACCGATCAAAGAGGACGCCGATCTAATCGAGGTTCTAAGTAAGGTCGATCTAAACGAGGAAGTCCCGCCAAATCTATATAAAGCAGTCGCCGAAATCTTTAACTTTTTGTATCAAATGACGAATAAAAAATAGGGCGTCTACGGCAAAACAGAAGCAATAGTGGGTTATTTTTAAGCGTAAATTTGGACTTGAACCGGGAAATTTAAATGAAAAAGACGGTCGGGATAATACTAATTTTAGCCTTGCCTTTGCTAATCTTGTTTTTGGCTCTAGTTTTTTGCTAGCGGTAATGCGTCAAAAGGCGCAAACTACCCAAAACACGCGCTAGAAAAAGCGGTAACGCATGATAAAAAGAGCCTCATCCAAAGAAGATAAAACCGCCCGCTATCAAGTAAAATTTGACGGAAATCTCGTAGCAAAAAGCCGTAAATTTTAAGATAGATACAAAAATGACGCATAAAATTAGGTACAAATGCCGAGTTTAAAGTAAAATTTGACGACTATTCCGCCGCTACTGCAAGCGCAAAAATCTCGTCCAAAATTTGCCGCAGCACCCAGTTGTCGTAAAATTGTTTGTATTATTTTATGTATTTTTGCCTTATAGCTAAATTTAATACGAATAAAGATAAAATAGCCGTAAATTTAACTCAAAAAACGGAATAAATTTGAAACAAAAACTGGTCTTAGTCGGCGCCTCGACGGGCGGTCCGGGACATTTAAAAAGGCTTTTTAAAGGACTTGAGCTAAACGGAGCTAGCGTCGTTATCGCGCAGCATATGAGCCTGGCTTTCATCCCTAGTTTTATCTCGCAGTTTGACAAAGAGTGCGCGGCGCAGGTCGTGATGCTAGGCGCGCCCGTGCAGCTAAAAAGCGCGATATATATCTGCGAGAAAAACTCCGAGATAATCTCTGCTAGCCCCCTAACGGCCGGCATGTGCTCGCCTATGAAAGAGACCACGTATAACCCGAACGTAGACGTGCTTTTTCACTCGGGCGTGCAGGCTTGCAAATTTGCCGACGTCATGGCGATCCTGTTAACTGGCATCGGCGACGACGGCGCGCGCGGGCTAAACGAGCTATATAAAGCCGGCGCTAAATGTATCGCCGAAAACGAGGAGAGCGCGATCGTCTACGGCATGCCAAAACGCGCGAAAGAAATCAACGCAAATTTAAGGTCGCTACCCATCGGCGGTATAAGGGCGGAATTAGAAAGGTTTTTACATGCTTGAAAATGCAAATTTGGCACCCGCTCCTAGCGATGCGGCGGGGCTAAATAAATTCGTTGAAGTCATCAAAAATATGTGCGGAGTGGATCTAGAGTCCAAAAAGGATATTATAAAACAGCGCCTAATAAATTTCAGCCAAGCAAACGGCATTCTAAGCTTTGAAGCGCTAAGCTCAAAAGTCGTCGTAGACCGCTTTATGAGGCAAGAAATCGTAAATTTGATCACCACGAACGAGACTTATTTTTACAGAGAGTTGCCGCAGCTACAAGCCGCGATATACTACGCCAGAGAGGAGCTTGATAACGTGCGGATACTGTGCGCACCGTGCTCGACGGGCGATGAGGCGTACTCGCTAGGTATGCTAGCACACTCAAATTTGCTCGACGTAAATCGCGTCAGCATCGTGGGTATAGACATAAACTCCGAGGCTATTGATAGCTGTAAAAATGGCGTTTATAACGAGCGCTCACTGCACCGCTTAAACGACAATCAAAAAAATATATACTTTACAAAACGCGACGACAAGTACGAAATCAAGCGCGAGATGCTGCCTAGATGCGAGTTTAGCGTGGCAAATATCTTTGACGACGCGATCTTTAAGCTCGGCAAATTTGACATCATTTTCTCGCGAAATATGATGATTTATTTTAACGAGGAATTTAAGCTAAAAACCGTCGAGCGCTTTCATAAAATTTTGAGCGATCACGGCAGGCTCTATGTCGGACATGCTGATCTGGTGCCGTTTACGACGCTTTATAAAAAGCATATTTCAAACGGAACGACTTATTACGCTAAAGCCTGAGCGGGGTAAATTGCTGTTAAATTTGATTGATAAATTTGACGTGAGAGGACGGATGCGTTTTTGACGCGGACGGCAAATTTACCGGCTCAAATTTGACTAAATTTGCCACTTGCCAAACCCGCGCTGTAGAGCAAATTTACGCTAGCTCGTCTCTGTAAATTTTACGCACAAATATCCAATAAATCGCTCCGGCAAAAAACATACAGCCTATTAGAGCCGTGATCAGCGAGAGGCTGAGTCCTAGCTCAAAAAGCAATCCTATGCCGCTAGAGATCACCGCCGCGACGCCCAGATAAACCATGTCGTTATAGGCGATTATACGGCCGTAGTACGCCGGATCGCACTTTTGCTGGATGAGCGTGTAGGTGTAGCTCCAAAGCGTCGAGGTGAAAAACCCGGCGCAGAAAATCCCGATAAATCCGATATAAAAGTTAAACTGCAGTGCGCTCCACGCAATGACGCCAAGACCATGCCCGACGTAGATATAGACGAGATTAGCGTTTGAGACGAATTTGCTAAGCACGAGCGGACCGACGATGAGAGCGACGGCGCGGCAGGCGTTTATGTAGCCGATGATGAGCGATGCCGAGAGTAGGCCTGCGTACGGATAGTCGGCTAGTAGCGCCACGAGCGCGTCGTAGCTAGTCACGCCTACTACAGCGTGCAGCATGATGAGGTGCGCGATGAGGGGGTTTTGTTTTACGTATTTTAGGCCGTTTTTTAGCATCTCGCGGACTTTTTCGCCGCCTTTTTTAGCTCGCACGGCGATATCTGTTTTAAGCAGGACAATGAGCGCCACGCCGTAAAGAGCGCAGTCTAGCAAAAAGGCGCTTTTGATCCCGAAAAAATGGATATAAATGCCCGCTAGCCCCATGCCCGCTGTGTATGAAAACGCCCAAATGAGCGAGTGGATCTCGTTTGCGGTTTTTATCTCGTCTTTGTTTAAAATTTTAGGAAAAAGGCTCATCTCGACCTGAAAATACGTCCCACCGGCTCCGACTCTGATAAATATTATCACGAATAGCAGCCACATCAAGGAGAGTTTGTCGATAAAAACTAGCATAAAAACCGTCGCCATCTCTACGACCGTGAGCGCTATTAGCATAGGTTTGGGGCTAAATTTATCAACCACGATACCGCTAAAAGGCGATAGTAGCACGCCCGGCACGAAAGCTAACGCAGCCGCCGCCGTGATCGCCCAAACGGGCGCGTCAAGCTCAATAAGCAGCGTAAAAATGCCAGTGTGCGAGAACCAAACGCCGAAATAACAAATCAGCTGTATGAGCGAGAGGCGCGCGAAAACGGGCTGGGTTTTTAGTAGGTCGATAAATTTACTCATTTTGGGCTTAGGGTTAAATCTGAGCGCTAAATTTGCCGTTTAGTTTGCTTCTACTTTTTTGTAGATGCGCTCCTGGGCGAAATTTTCTTTGATAAAGCTGTTTTGGTTGCTGATCTGGCGTAGCGTATCGCCGCTAATCTCGAAATTTAGCTTTTCGCGGTATTGATTCGTCACTCTTAGGGTGTTGCCCTCTATCTCGTAAATGCCCGTTTGCAGCTCTCTTTGCGCGATCTTTTTTTGATAAACGGTGTCGATTTTAAACGTTTTGTCGGCGTTTAGTGTTAGCGTGCTTTTTGAGTTTTCGCTACATCCGTCGCAAAACACCTTAGCCTCGTAAACGCCGATCAAATTTTCCTTATCTACCTCGGTGCCGCACGTTTCAAAAACCTCCGTGCTGCCGCACTTTTTGCTATTTACCGCACTTGCGCCGCCGCTTGCCGCACAGCCCGCAAATATCATCGCAGCTGCGGCTAAAAATAAAATATTTTTCATGATTTATCCTTAAAATTTTGGCTAATTATACTAAAAATTTTCCGCTAAAATGGCGATTTTTTAGCAAAAAGCGGCTAAAATGATGAAAAATATTTTAAGGAGTAGTCATGGAAGAGAGTATCCCGTTTGTCGTATTTGCCGTGGTCGTGCTGGCCTTTGCGGTCTTGTTTTTAAAAGCTGGCATTAAGATCATCTCACAGTCTGATATCTACATCGTCGAGCGTTTGGGTAAATTTCACAAGGTGCTTGACGGCGGATTTCATATCATCATCCCGTTTGTAGATCAGATCCGCGCCGTGATCACCGTGCGCGAGCAGCTAGTAGATATCACGAAACAGCAAGTTATCACAAAAGATAACGTAAACATAAGCGTCGACGGCATCGTGTTTTTAAAGGTCGTGGACGGCAAAATGGCTCTATATAACGTCGATAGCTACAAGCGCGCGATCGCAAATTTAGCCATGACGACGCTGCGCGGCGAGATCGGTGCGATGAATCTCGATGATACGCTTAGCTCGCGCGACCGCCTAAACTCCGCGCTACAAAGAGCGCTCGGAGACGCCGCCGATAACTGGGGCGTAAAGATCATGCGCGTCGAGATCTCCGAGATCTCCGTCCCGCACGGCATCGAAGAGGCGATGAATCTACAAATGAAAGCCGAGCGCGAAAAACGCGCGATCGAGCTAAAAGCACAGGCCGAAAAAGAGGCGCTCATCCGCAACGCTGAGGCGCTAAAACAAGAAAAAGTATTGCAAGCCGAAGCTATCGAGCGTATGGCCGATGCGAAAAAATACGAGCAAATCGCGCTAGCCACGGCTCAAAAAGAGGCGATGGACATGATAAACGAAAGCATGGCGCAAAACGCAAAAGCCGCCGAGTTCCTGCTCGCGCGCGACCGCGTAGGAGCCTTTAACGAGCTAGCCAAAAACGGCTCGAAAGATAAAATTTTAGTCCCTTACGAAGCGACCGAGCTCATTGGCTCTCTAAGCGTCTTAAAGGACTTTTTAGGCGCTAGGGCGGCGAAATGATACCCGCGTACTTAATGCTGGCTGCGGGCATAGGCCTAATCATGCTCGAGTTTATGCTGGGTAGCTTTTTCGTGCTATTTTTCGGGCTTGGATTTTTAGCGGTCGGAGTTTTGGGATTTTTTATCGATATCGCTTGGGAGTATCAAATTTTACTCATCGCTATCGTCTCATTGGTCCTGCTTTTTGCGCTTAGAAAGCCGCTAAAGGCCAAATTTAACCAGCACGAAAGCGAAGTCAAAGACGATTTTTTAAACGAGAGCGGCGAGGGCGAGATCAGAGAGGGTATGGTTTATTTTAAAGGCACTTTATGGCACTACGACGGAAATTTAGCCGAGGGCTCGAAGGTGCGCGTGCTTGGCACGAAGGGGAATAAAGTCGTTTTAGAGCGAGATTAAATTTGACTTTTTAGGGCGGCTTTTTGATGCTTTGTTTGCTTTTTTGCGTCGCTCAAATTTAAGTAAAAAAGGATAGCGGTGAAACTTGCCGTAGATGCGTATTATGCGGGAAGCAAGGCTAAAGTCGTAGGGGTTTTGTTTGAAAACTTTAGCGACGAAAAGCCGCTTGAAATCATATCAAAAATAGTAGACGACGTAGCGCCCTATGAGAGCGGAAGCTTTTATAAAAGGGAGCTACCGTGCATCGTCTCGCTTTTGCAGGATTTGGATGTGCGGGATATCTCGCTCATCGTGGTCGACGGTTTCGTTTATCTTGACGACGATGGCAGATACGGTCTGGGCGGGCATTTATACGAGCGTTTGGAGCGCAGAGTGCAGATCGTAGGCGTAGCCAAATCGCCTTTTAAAGGCAGCTGCAAGCTCGTAAGATAAATTTGCAGAGGCGGTAGCAAAAGGCCGCTTTTTGTTAGCGCGGCCGGTATCGACCTAGACGAAGCGGCGCGGCTCGTAAAGGGAATGAGCGGCGAGACTAAAAGCGATTTTTAACTACTTTGTTGCGAAATTCGAGCTTAATTTTGCTGTTGCCAGCTGGCGTAAATTTGATGGGAAGTGCGATCAAATTTGACCTTGATCGCATTAAATTTTAGTGTTTGTGATGAGGGCAGGCGTGCGCTTTGTCGCTTGCGCTGCTTTTGCCGTGATGGGCGCAGCCTTTATCTTGCGCGCACCCGTGCGCTTTCGCGTCGCATTTTGGGCATGGTTTTGATTTGGCGCAGTCTCCACTACAGCCGAGATTTTTGTCCGCTCCGTGATTTCCGTGATGAGGGCACTCTTTCATCGCGCCGTGAGACTGGGCGCAGCTAGCGTTTGCCATGCCGTGATGAGGGCAGCTTGCGTCTTTTATCTGCGTAGCGTGGCGATACTCTTGCGCGTTTTGCTGGGCAGGAGCTGGTTTGTTTGCTGCGCAGCCTGCAAAAACTAGCGCCAAAATCACAGCTAAAACTAAATTTTTCATCTTTTCTCCTTTGATAAAATGTCTCGGGATTTTATCAAATTTAAGCTTTATAAATAGGGCTAAATTTAAAAAGCCGTTGCAAATTTGACTCTAGGTTTTATGCAATCGACTATCTGTGACGGTGCGGAGCGTCGCAGCTAGCGACAAAAGGCTAAATTTTAGCTTGAAAGTGTCTTTTGCGGATTTTAAAATTATTTCTTTGTCTTTGCGTATGCCGTAAAATGATATCCGCAAGACGTTAAAGACGTGAATTTATCAAAGATAAAAGCGTTTTTCGCTAAACTCGCGTAAAAAATTTAAAGGAAAAATTTGACTAGACTAAGCGTAGACGAGGCGGTAAATTTGATAGAAAACGCCGAGCTAAACGAGCTTGGAGCGATGGCTCTGGCGCGCAAGCGCGAGCTGCATCCAGATGGCGTCACGACCTTTATCGTGGATAGAAATATCAACTACACGAACGCATGCTGGGTGGACTGTAAATTTTGCGCGTTTTACCGCGATCACAAGGACGAGGAGGCCTATGTGCTCGGCTTTGACGAGATCGGGCAAAAGATCGAGGAGCTCATCGCTATCGGCGGGACGCAAATTTTATTTCAAGGCGGCGTACACCCGAAGCTAAAAATCGAGTGGTACGAGGATCTCGTGGAGTTTATCGCAAAAAAATATCCAAGCATCACGATTCACGGATTTTCCGCAGTCGAGATCGACTATATCGCGAGGATTTCGCGTATCAGCACGAGGGAGGTGCTGCGTAGGCTGCGAGAAAAGGGGCTCTACTCGATGCCGGGCGCCGGAGCAGAGATACTCAGCGACCGCGTCCGCAACGTGATCGCGCCTAAAAAATGCGACGTAGAGACCTGGCTGCGCATCCACCGCGAGGCGCACGAGGAGGGGCTAAAGACGACTGCTACGATGATGTTTGGCACTGTCGAAACCACGCGCGATATCGTGGAGCACTGGGAGCATATTAGGAGTTTACAAGACGTTACGGGCGGCTTTAGAGCGTTTATACTGTGGAGCTTTCAGGGGCTAAACACCCGCCTAGCCGCCGAGCATCCCGAGATCAAAAAGCAAAGCTCAAATCGCTATTTGCGCCTGCTTGCGGTCTCTAGGCTGTTTTTAGACAACGTGCCAAATATCCAAAGCAGCTGGGTTACGCAGGGTAGCTACATCGGGCAGCTAGCCTTGCTGTTTGGCGCAAACGACCTAGGCAGCACGATGATGGAGGAAAACGTCGTCAAGGCCGCGGGCGCTAGTTACCGCATGAATCAAGACGAGATGATACGCCTCATCAAGGACATCGGCGAAAAACCCGCCAAACGCAATACCAATTACGATATTTTAGAAAGGTTTTATTGATGAAAATCATAAATTTAAAAGCCGCAAATTTACAAATCCCTACCGTTTACGAGGCTAGCAAAACCTTGCCAGCGGTGAGCCTAAAGCTTATTTTCAAGGTCGCCGGAGCTTGCGCGGAGGAAAAGGCCGGACTTGCTAAATTCGTCGCTAAAATTTTTGACGAAGGAACGCTAAGCAAGGGCGCGGCGGGCTTTGCCAAAGAGCTTGAAACGCGCGCGATTAGCCTTTACGCGAGCGCGGGATTTGAGACCTTTGCGTTTGAGCTAAACTGTCTAAAGGAGCACTTTTCTTTTGCGCTTGCTAAGCTAAAAGAGCTTTTAGAAGAGCCAAATTTAAGCCAAAAAAGCTTTGAGAAGGTGCGAACTCTGACTCTGGGCGAGATATCTAGCAACGAGAGCGACTACGACTATCTAGCTAGAGTCGCGCTAAACGGGCTGCTATATCCTGGTACGAATCTAGCAAGGCCTAGCATCGGCACGAAGCAAAGCGTGGAGAGCATCACGCTGGAGGACGTTAAAAATTTCATCGCTAGCAAGCTTGATCTGGCAAATTTATTCGTAGTTCTGGGTGGCGAAGTGACGCCAGAGGAGCTAAATTTGGACGAGATTTTAAGCTCACTAAAGGCGGGCGAAGCGCGCGAGCTAAAACTGCTAAAAACAGATGAAAAATGCGGCCAAAAGTCCATAATCAAGCCTAGCGAGCAAGCCTATATCTACTTTGGCGCGCCTTTTGACGTTTCCCGCGAAGAGCGATATAAAGCAAAGGTTGCGACATTTATTTTGGGCGAAGGCGGCTTTGGCAGTAGGCTGATGGAGGAGATCCGCGTGAAGCGCGGGCTAGCGTATTCGGCGTACGCTAGGAGCGAATTTGCGCTCAGTCACTCGCAAATTTGGGGCTATCTGCAAACCAAAAACGAGAGCAGGAGCGAGGCGGTCGCGGTCGTGAAAGACGAATTTGCAAAATTCGTCAAAAACGGCGTGAAAGCTGGCGAACTAGCGCAGGCCAAAAGATTTTTGCTAGGCTCTCAGCCGCTACGCCAGGAGACGCTTTTTAACCGCTTAAACATCGCTCAGAGCGAGTTTTATAACGGCTTTAAATTAGGAAATTTTAAAGACGAGCTAGAAAAAATATCAAAGCTAAAGCTTGCCGAGCTAAACGCGTTTATAGCGGAGCACGCGGAGATAGAAAAGCTCAGTTTTGCCGTGCTTTACAATGAAATTTGATGAAAAAGACAGAATAAATCTAAAAAAAATCGGCGTAACCACTCTGCTCGACCTCGCGCTTAAGCTTCCTAAAAGCTTCGAGGATACGAGCCTGGCCGCCGCGCCAAAAGACGGACACGTGAGCGTCGCCGTAGAGATAAAAAGCGCGTATCGCCAGGGCGGGATGCTGCACGCCGTATGCTGGTGCGAGGCGTGGGAGCAAAACGTCAAGATCGTGATTTTTAACGCCAAGCCTTGGCATCACGGCGCTTTTAAGGTCGGCAAAAGCGTATTTGTAAGCGGCAAATGCGTCTACGCCTACGGCTCGTGGCAGCTAACTAATCCAAAAATCGTCACGAAAATAAACGAAATCATACCAAAATACAAGCTCACTCTTAGAGACGATTCGTTTAAAAATTTGATCCAAAAATACGTCAATTTGCCAAATTTGATCGAGGCGGGACTCGCGCCCAGAGAGGCCGAGTTTTTGCTGGATCTGCACCGAGGAGACGAAAAAAGCGTCGCGATACTAGATGCCCTCGTTCGAGAAAAAGCGGGCGAGGACGTTTTAAAATTTGTCGAAATTTACAACTACCTAAAAAAACTAAATGCCAAAAAAACTCACTTTAAGGCGCCTAAAATCAAGCTTTTTGACATTTCTTCGTGGCTTAAAAATTTGCCGTTTGCACCCACGGACGATCAGCTAAACGCCATCGCTGATCTGCGTGCGGACTTTAGCGGCGAGGAGGCGGTGCGGCGCGTCGTGATGGGCGATGTGGGCAGCGGCAAGACTCTCGTGATGCTAGCCGCCGCGCTTAGCGTATATCCACGCGCTGCGCTCATCATGGCGCCTACGTCGATACTAGCTGAGCAAATTTACGCAGAGGCGGCGCGTTTGCTGCCTGATTTTATGCGCGTTTTGCTAGTTAAAAGCGGCGATAAGCCCGAATTTGACGGCGTAAATCTCATCATCGGCACGCATGTTTTGCTTTATCAAAGCTTGCCCGCAGCGCCGCTCGTTATGATAGATGAGCAGCACCGTTTCGGCTCGAATCAGCGCGAGAAAATCAACGCTCTAGCTAGCGGAGAGCTTGGGCGAGACCCGCAGCTTGATGAAGCGGACGGCGAATTTGACGGTAAATTTAAGGAGGGTGAGCAGTCAAATTTGACTGAAATCGTGCCCGAAGATCGGCAGGCAAAAAAGGCGGACGAGACCAAGGCTCACGTCGTGCAGTTTTCCGCAACTCCGATCCCGCGAACGCTAAGCATGATACAAAGCAGCTTTGCAGAATTTAGTTTCCTAAAGCAGATGCCGTTTGAAAAACACATCCACACGCAAATTTTACAGAGTGCGGACTTTGGTGAGTTGCTGACGCATATCAAAGCGCAAATCACCAAAGGCAAGCAAGTCGCCGTGATATATCCGCTGGTCGAAAGTAGCGAAAACTCGAACTATCAGGGGCTGGAGGAAGTGCAAGGATTTTGGCGGGCGAATTTTGCAAATGTCTACGTCACGCATGGCAAAGACAAAGAAAAAGAGCAGGTGCTGCGAGAATTTCGCGAGCGCGGAGACGTGCTACTCTCGACGACGGTTGTTGAGGTCGGCATCTCGCTGCCGCGGCTTAGCACGATCGTAATCGTTGGCGCAGAAAGGCTAGGGCTAGCGAGTCTACATCAGCTGCGCGGACGAGTAGGGCGAAACGGAGGTAGCGGATTTTGCTTTTTATTTACAAAGCTCAAAAATCCGCCAACGCGCCTGAGGGAGTTTTGCCAGACGCTGGACGGCTTTAAGATCGCCGAGATAGACCTAAAAAATCGCCAAAGTGGCGATATCCTAAACGGCGCGTTTCAGCACGGTGCGATATTTGAATACTACGACTATGAAGAGGAAATTACGCAAGCGGCGAAGGATAGGCTTGGAATTTAGCTAATTTTGTCTTTTAATTTTGCAAAATTTGGTGGCCTATTTGGTTTTTTAGTGGATTAAAATTTGAAATAAAATCGGTAAAATTTGCTTGATCTGAAATTTAAAGATGATTTTTTATATTTTCGACTTGGTTAAAGCTATTATAATTGCGTGGAGTAGCTTTTATAGTGGATTGTTGAAGCGCGGAATCAGTGCGAAACCAAATGCTTGCGATTATGGTTTTTTGTAAAAACCATAGGTATGCTAGTGAGAACTTGTGTTGTAATTAAGAAAAATCTTACTATTAGAAAATTTAAGTTTTAAAGTAAATTTGAGCAAAGTAATTTAAAAGCAAAGATGTAAATTTAAAAAAGTGGATTGGTGACCCTTACGAGAATCGAACTCGTGTTACCAACGTGAGAGGCTGGTGTCCTAACCGCTAGACGAAAGGGCCAACAATGATAAAATAAATCGTGGTGCCCCGTGTAGGGCTCGAACCTACGACCCCATCATTAAGAGTGATATGCTCTACCAACTGAGCTAACGAGGCAAATGGCGCAGCGGACGGGGCTCGAACCCGCGACCTCCGCCGTGACAGGGCGGCATTCTAACCATCTGAACTACCGCTGCACCTAAAATGGTGGTCGCTATAAGACTCGAACTTATGACATCCACCTTGTAAGGGTGGCGCTCTACCAACTGAGCTAAGCGACCCAAATTTAACAAAAATAAATGGTGTCCTGTGCTGGACTCGAACCAGCGACCCCTTCATTAAAAGTGAAATGCTCTACCGACTGAGCTAACAAGACAAATGGCGCAGCGGACGGGGCTCGAACCCGCGACCTCCGCCGTGACAGGGCGGCATTCTAACCATCTGAACTACCGCTGCACCTAAATGGTGGTCGCTATAAGACTCGAACTTATGACATCCACCTTGTAAGGGTGGCGCTCTACCAACTGAGCTAAGCGACCAAAAAGACTAAATCGTGGCGACCCTTAAAGGATTTGAACCTCTGTTGCTACACTGAGAGAGTAGAGTCCTGGGCCACTAGACGAAAGGGTCTATGTAAAAAAATGGTGTCCTGTGCTGGACTCGAACCAGCGACCCCTTCATTAAAAGTGAAATGCTCTACCGACTGAGCTAACAAGACAATTTTTAAAAAACGAAACGTGATTATATATAAAAAAGGCTGATTTGTCAAGACAAAAAGCCGCTGTTTTTCAAATTTAGCCTCAAATTTGATTTATTTTGACAAATTTTGCATTCGTCAAAAACGCATAAAAAGTCAAATTTGGCCCAAATTTAAAAAGGTCAAATTTGACTGAAAAAAACTAAAAAGGGATTTTATAGTCCCTTAAATTTAGCAAGAAAAGCAAGTCTTAAACTCATACGGAGTAGGGCGTGCTTCGTACGGCCATACTTGACTCTCAAATTTATAATGCTGATACGCGTTTATAAACGTCGGAGTCATGATTGGACGCAAATATTCGTTGTCGCGAATCAGCGCCTCTAGGCTGCCCCTCAACGTATGAGGAAGCTGCTCGATACCGCGTTCGCGGATCTCATCAAGCGTAAGTTTAAATAAATTTTCGTCCATCGGACCGACCGGCTCCATCTTGTGTTTTACGCCGTCAAGTCCCGCCATCAGCATCGCTGAAAAGGCTAAATACGGGTTTGCAGTTCCGTCAGGGAAACGCATCTCGGCGCGGACTGATTTTTCTCCGGAGCCGTACGGGATACGGATCGAGGCGGAGCGATTTTGGCTAGAATACGTTAGGATTGACGGAGCTTCAAAGCCCGGTATTAGGCGTTTATAGCTGTTTGTGCTCGGGTTTGTAAACGCCGCGACGCTCCTTGCGTGTTTTAGGATTCCGCCGATGTACCAACGTGCAAAATCGCTTAAATTTGCGTATTTTCCCTCGCCGTAAAATAAATTTTTGCCGTCTTTCCACACCGACTGATGCACGTGCATGCCGCTACCGTTGTCGCCGTAGAGCGGTTTTGGCATAAACGTCGCCGTTTTTCCGTTTAGGTGAGCGACCATTTTGACGACGTATTTGTAAATTTGCACGTTGTCGGCGGCCTCGAGAAGCGTACCAAATTTAACGCCCAGCTCGCCTTGTCCTTGCGCGACCTCGTGGTGTCCTAGCATGACTTCAAGGCCAACTTGCTCTAAAACCTGCATCATCTCGGCACGCAGATCGACCATGCTATCGGTCGGTTGTGTCATCAGATAGCCGCCTTTTCTTCTTGGGCGATGGCCGGTGTTGTAGCTGTCTTTAAAGTCTCTAGCGTCGTTCCACTCGCCCTCTTCGCTGTCCACTTCAAACATTGCGCAGTTTGGGCTGTCTACTATTTTTACGTTATCAAATATAAAAAACTCATTTTCCGGCCCAAAATACGCCACGTCGCCCATGCCACTCTCTTTTACGTAAGCCATAGCTTTTTTGGCTATCGAGCGCGGGCATTTTTCGTAAATTTGACCCTTGTAAATGTCGTAAATATCGGCAAAAACCACGACCGTAACGTCGGCGGTAAAAGGATCTAAAAAGGCGCTGGTCGCCTCAGGACACATCAGCATGTCGCTTCTTTCGATCGGTTGCCACCCTCCTAGCGAGCTCGCATCCATCGGTATTCCGTTTACGAAGTGATCTTTTTCTACGAATTTTATGTTATAAGATATGCTGTGCCAAGCGCCGTTCATATCGGTAAATCTAAAATCCACGAATTTAACCTCGTGTTCTTTGCAAAAATCAAAAAAATGATCGACGCTTTTTACAAATTTTCCCATTTTTCGCTCCTGTGTTTATTGATTTCGTAATTTTATCATAAAATTTTACTTTTAAGATTAATTTAAATAATTTTTTCTACCCGATCTAAAATTTTACAAATTCTCTGTCGCGGTTTTTAAATACTGCACACTTGCTAAAGCCCAAATTTCTAGCGATTTGCTCGCATTTTTCGCCGTTTAGACCGACTTGATCTTTTGCGTGCGCGTCCGAGCCAAACGTAATAGGTATGTCTTTTTCGGCGATCATTTCTAGTAAATTTACGCTGGGATACTGCTCACCGATCGGTTTTCTAAAACCGGCTGCATTTATCTCGACCGTCAAATTTGCCTTTTTTATAGCGTTGATCGCATCTTTGGCAAGGAGTCTAACGTCGGTTTTTGGCATAAATTTAAATACTTTTAGCAAATCCAAATGCCCGACGATGTCAAATTTGCCCGACTTTGCCATTTTCTCGATACAGTAAAAATAATCCCGCCAAATTTGATCTATGTCGCGTTTTTCGTATTCGCCGATAAATTCGGGATTGTCAAAGCCCCAACCGCCTAAAAAATGCACCGAACCGATTAGGTAATCAACCTTGCGCGCTAAAACCCGCTCGTCCATAAAGCCCTCTAAAAAATCGACTTCGTAGCCAAGCAAAATTTTGATCCGGCCGTCAAATTCGTCTCTAAGGCGCAAAATCTCGCTCTCGTAAGACTCCATCTGCGAAAACTCCATGCGGTACGCTTCGTCAAATTTCATTGGCGCGTGATCGCTAAAACCAAAATACTCGCAGCCAGAATTTATCGCGCTTAAAACATACTGCCTAGGCTCATCTACGGCATGTTTGCAAAGCGGCGTGTGGTTGTGTAGATCGACTCTCATTTTTGTCCTTAAATATTTTGCAAATGCTACCTAAAATTTAATAAATTTAAGGATAAAGTTTGGGTTTTTAAACTTATATTTCGTTAATTTTCTATATAATCAGCCCAAATTTAAATAGGAGTTTTTATGACGCAAGAAGAACTTGACGCCTTGATGGCGGGCGATCTGGATGACGTCGTCGCTGCAGACGAGAGCGACGCGCAAGCTAGCGGAGATGAAAATTTAGACCTAAATGCTGCCGACAAAGAAGTAGCGGAGCGCAAAGATGATGACGTTAAATTTGACGGCGACTATAGAGCATCCTCAAACATATCGTGGCCTCCGCCGCCTCCAACCGATGATCACAAGATGGTTCATCAGCTAGACGACGTCACAAAGGACAGCGAGGAAAAAGCCACGCAGATGTTTGATAAACTTGACGCGATCAATAACTTCTCTATGGACGCCGAAAGCGGGCTTGGCGAGATTATTAGCGGCATAGAGGCTAATATCGAAATTTTTACCAAACTACACGAAAAATTCCCAAATATCGCCGCTTTTTCCGAGGCGCTAGAGAAAAATAACGCACTAAAAAGCTCTGCAGAAACGACGCTAGATAACGTCAGGATGGCCGAGGACGAGATAATGATGGCTATGGATATGATGCAGTATCAAGACATCCACCGACAAAAGATCGAGCGCGTTATCAACGTCATGCGTGCGCTTAGCAAGTATATGAGCAGTCTGTTTGAGGGCAAGATCGACGACGAGAAGCGCGTAGCCTCAGCCGTACATATCGCGGGCGATACGCACACCGAAAACCTCGTCAGCAACGACGACATCGAAGCTCTGATAGAAAGTTTGGGCAAAAAATAGTGCTAAAGCCCGAGCTTTTATCTCCCGCAGGGAATTTAACCAAGCTAAAAATAGCTCTAGAATACGGTGCGGACGCGGTTTACGCTTCTGTTGCGAGCTTTTCTCTTCGCACTCGTTCGGCGCGCGAATTTAACCTTGAAATATTTAAAGAAGCTATCGAGTACACGCACGCAAAGGGCAAGAAATTTTACGCGACGGTAAACGCGTTTCCTTTTAATTCTCAAATCGAGCCGCTAAAACGCCACTTGCAAACGATTTCTGCAATGAAGCCGGATGCCTTTATCATCGCGACTCCCGGCGTCATGAGCCTGGCAAAAGAGATAGCCCCAGACATCGAGATCCACCTCTCGACGCAGGCAAACGTCATGAATGCGCTGGATGCCAAAATCTACCACGAAATGGGCGCAAAACGTATCGTCGTAGCACGCGAAATGAGCCTAAAAGACGTCGTGAAGATAAAAGAGCAAATCCCGACGCTCGATATCGAAATTTTCGTGCACGGCTCGATGTGCTTTGCTTACTCGGGGCGTTGTTTGGTTAGCGCGGTTCAAAGCGGCCGCCAATCAAACCGCGGCAGCTGCGCCAACGACTGCAGGTTTAAATACGAACTCTACGCCAAAAACCCCGAGAGCGGGACGCTGTTTCGTCTCGAGGAGGATGAAGGCGGCACGCACGTGATGAACTCGAAGGATTTAAATTTATCCGCACACATCAAAGACATCATCGAAAGCGGTGCGGTCGATAGCCTAAAAATCGAAGGCCGTACGAAAAGCGAATACTATGCAGCCTGTGCGACTAGAGCCTACCGCATGGCCGTAGATGACGCAGCGGCCGGCAAATTTGACGCGCAAATTTACGCCGGCGAGCTAAATACGCTAAAAAATCGCGGTTTTACCGACGGCTACCTGGTAAATCGCCCGTTTGAAAAGGCTGATACGCAAAATCACGCTAGCAGCCTAGAGGAGGGCACCCATCAGGTAAACGCTATGACTTTAGACGGCGAGTTTTTTAAATGCAAATATAAAATTTTTCCTGGCAACGAGTACGAGATCGTAGCTCCACTGGGCGCCCAGATAGATGAGTGCGAGAACGAAATATCTCAAATTTTCGCTCGTGACGGCAAGAAATTTATCAAATTTAAAAAGCTCGTAACCAAAAAAGGCAAGGAAATAGCAGAAATCCACAGCGGCAACGAAAACGAAGTAAATTTGGGCGCGAAGTTGCCTAAATTTAGCTTTTTAAGAGAGGAAATAAAATGAAATTTGTTTCAATTATAATGGGAAGCAAGAGCGACTACGACGTGGTTAGCGAGGCGGCGAAAACGCTTGAGAAATTTAACGTTCCTTACGAGCTGATTATTAGCTCCGCACATAGAAGTCCGAAGCGAACTAGCGAATACGTCGCTGCAGCCGAGGAAAAAGGCGCGCAGGTCTTTATAGCAGCTGCCGGCATGGCGGCGCATTTAGCGGGCGCTATCGCGGCAAACACCACTCGCCCGGTGATCGGCATACCGATGGCAGGCTCCGCGCTTAGCGGCGTGGATGCGCTTTATTCGACCGTGCAGATGCCCGGCGGCATGCCCGTGGGTACAGTCGCTATCGGTAAGGCCGGCGCAGTAAATGCAGCCTATCTGGCAATGCAAATTTTGGCTCTAAACGACCAAAATCTAGACGAAATGCTAAAAGCCGACCGAGCGACGAAAGCCAAGCAGGTAGAAGAGGACTCGGCGAAGGTGGAAGTTTTACTCGCCTAAAGGAGCAAAGATGCAGACATACTTAAGCATAGACGAATTTTGCAAGCTCGTGCACCTAGAGCGCGAGGTGATCGAGGGGATGATAAACCGCGGCGTGCTAAATACGAAAGAAGAAGGAGGCGAAATCCTCATAGAAGCTAGCCAAGGCACGATGAGCGTGGTGCCTAGCGTCGTGGCCGTACCTGCGCCCCAGATCGGCGCGGATGGCTTTAGCTTCGTGGAAAAGACGATCGGCACGATATTAAATTTACACGAAAAGGTGCTCGACGCTAAAGACGAGACGCTAGAGACCCTGCGCAACGAAAATAAATTTTTAAAAGAGGCGCTAATCTCGATGCAAGAGCTTTACGACGAGGATAGAAAAACGGTCGAGACGCTCACGAAGCAGCTAAAAAATTCGCAAGACGAAGTCGAGTTTTTAAAACGAAAATACAAACTTATGTGGAACAAAGCGGTTGAAAATTTCAAAGGCGACAAGGAGTAGTCGTGGAAATTTTAGCGGTAGATGGTTTTAAAATTTGCGGACTAAAAACTCGCACCAAAAATGCCGATGAGATAAACGGCGACGGTAAAATCTCAGCCTTGTGGGCTAAATTTACAAAAGAATTTTATGACGGTAAAAGTGAAATTTACGGCGTTTATTGTAGTTACGAAAACGGCGTAAACGGGCTTTATGATTTATTTATCGGTACGAAGTCGCTTTGCTGCGGCGGTGAAATTTTAGAGATAAAAAGCGGTAAATACGCCGTTTTTAGCTTTCCATGTGAGCCGCATAACGTAGCGAAATTTTGGGGAGAAATTTGGAAATATTTTGAAGGCTCAAAGCTAAAAAGAGCCTACGAAACGGACTTTGAGCTTTACGGTAGCGACGGTATAAGAATTTATATCTCGGTTTTAGATTAGGACAAAATGGACAACAAAAATAGCGGATCGATCTTAAGCTTTATCGAAAAATTCGGCAACAAGCTGCCTAATCCCACCATGCTTTTCGTCTATCTTTCGGTTATTACGATTTTGCTGTCGTTTGTGCTAGAGAGGCTTGGCGTCGGAGTTAGCTATCAGGCTATCAAAGACGGTCAGATCTCGCAACTAAGCGCAAACGTCGTAAATTTGCTCTCAGCTGATAGTATCAGGACCTTTGTTTCGTCCGTGCTTAAAAACTTCACCGGTTTTTATCCGCTTGGCGTGGTTTTTGCGATCATTTTAGGTATCGGCGTGGCGGACAAGGCCGGGCTTTTATCGGCGCTGGTTAAAAAAATCGCTCTAAAATCGTCTAAAAAATGGGTAACTCCTATCGTGATCTTTTTGGGCGTAATGTCAAATGTCGCCTCCTCAGTCGGCTACGTCGTACTGATACCGCTCGGGGCTATTTTGTTTGCGGGCTTTGGACGCCATCCTATCGCGGGGCTGGCGGCGGCTTTTGCGGGCGTTAGCGGTGGCTGGTCGGCAAATCTGCTAATCGGCACGAACGATCCGATGTTTGCGGCGTTTTCTACGCAGGCAGCTAGCGTGCTAAATCCCGACTATGTCGTTTTGGCTACGGCAAATTGGTACTTTATGATAGCTTCTACCTTTTTGATCGTGATCGTGGGCTCTTTCGTGACCGATAGGGTCGTCGAGCCTAGGCTGGGTAAATTTAGCTTTGAGGGCGTGTTAAATTTGGGCGAGCGCGACCAGATCAGCGCGGAGCAAAAACGCGGGCTAAAATTTGCACTCATCGCGACGGTTGTTTTCGAGGTCCTTTTGTTGGCGGCGCTTTTACCGTCAAATTCGCTCTTTGGTGCAAAAGAGGGCGAGAGCTTTACGAAGTCCGTTTTCATGCACTCTATCATCATTTTTATGATGCTATTTTTTATAGTAGCGGGCGCAGCATACGGCGCAGGAGCCGGGACGATAAAAAACAGCGGCGACGCGGTCAAATTTATGGAGCAAGCCGTCGCCGAGCTATCGGGATTTTTAGTTTTGATATTTTTTGCGGCTCAGTTTACATATCTCTTTAACGCCTCAAACATCGGGCTGGTGCTATCGATAAAAGGCTCGGTTTTCTTAAAAGATATCGGCTTAACAGGGCTTAGCCTCATTATCGTTTTTATAGTCGTGATTGCATTTATAAATTTATTTATCGCCGTGGATTCGGCCAAATGGGCCATGATGGCGCCTATTTTCGTGCCGATGTTTATGAATCTAGGCCTCTCGCCCGAGCTAACGCAGGCTGCGTTTAGGATAGGCGACTCGACGACAAATATTATCACGCCTTTAATGCCGTTTTTCGTGCTGATAGTGGCGTTTATGCAGCGCTACGACAAGGGGCTGAAAATCGGCTCGGTAGTCTCGATCATGCTGCCTTATACGGTCGCATTTTTACTCTCGTGGGCGGCGCTGATGTCGGTTTGGTATGCTTTTGACCTACCTTTGGGGCCGGGCACGGTTATACATTATCTAAAATAAATTTTAAAAAGGAAGAAAAATGACGTTTTCAGAGATTATTTTGACGTTACAAAACTACTGGCGCGAGCAGGGTTGCGTGATACTGCAACCATACGATATGCCTGCGGGTGCTGGCACCTATCATCAGGCGACATTTTTAAGGAGCCTCGGACCAAAGCCGTGGGCGACTGCCTACGTAGCCCCGTCTCGCCGTCCGACCGATGGTAGATACGGCGAAAACCCAAACCGCCTAGGCGCTTATTATCAGTTTCAGGTGCTCATTAAACCGAGCCCCGAAAATATACAGGAGCTTTATCTAAAAAGCCTCGAAAAGCTCGGGTTAAATTTGAAAAATCATGACATTCGCTTCGTCGAGGATAACTGGGAGAGCCCGACGCTGGGCGCTTGGGGGCTAGGCTGGGAGGTCTGGCTAGACGGCATGGAGGTGACGCAGTTTACGTATTTTCAGCAAGTAGGCGGCATCGCATGCGAGCTGGTTTCTGCCGAGATCACCTACGGCCTCGAGCGCTTAGCTATGTATCTACAAGACGTAAATAGTGTCTACGACATCGTTTGGGACGATAGGGGCGGCAACATCGTTACCTACGCCGACGTGCATAAGCAGGGTGAATTTGAGTGGAGCAAATATAACTTTGAAATCGCCGATGTAGATATGCTGTTTCGCCAGTTTGAAAATGCATTCGGCGAGTGTAAACGCTGCTTGGAGGCTAAAATTTCGCTACCGGCGTATGATTATTGCATGCTTGCAGCGCATACGTTTAACGTCCTTGACGCGCGCGGAGCGATCAGTGTAACGCAAAGACAAGACTACATCCTAAAAATCCGCGAGCTAGCCAAAGAGTGCGCGCTGACGTATAAAGCTAGTATCGACGCTGCCGCCCAAAACGACGCGAAGGGCGAATAAAATTTGATGAAAATCGGCGAAATTTATAAAATTTTAGACGAGATTAGCCCGTTTGCGAGTCAAGAGGAGTGGGATAACAGCGGACTGCTCGTGGGCTCGTTTGAGACGGATGTGGAGCGCGTTTACCTTAGCCTTGACGTCGATGACAAGCTTTTAGACGAGGTGCAGCCAAACTCGCTCATCATCGCGCATCATCCGCTGATTTTTAAGGGGCTAAAGTCGTTAAATTTTGACACATATCCAAGTAGCCTAATCGCAAAAATGATGGCTAAAAATTTAAGTTTAATCGCTATGCATACGAACTATGATCTAAGCCATCTAAATGAGTACGTGCTAAGCGAAATTTTGGGCTTTACGCCAAAGGAGCGCGATGGATTCGTACTTTATGCGGACGTAAATTTGAGCTTTGACGAGCTTTGCGAGAGGGTAAAAACAAAGCTAAATTTGAGCCATTTAAGGGTTTGTAAGGGGCGAAAATTTGATCATAATGCGCCTATAAAATGCCTTGCATTTTGTACGGGAAGTGGCGGTGATTTGATTGATATCGTTAAAGCGGACCTGTTTTTAACCGGGGATCTGAAGTACCATCAAGCCATGAGCGCCGTGCAAAATAATCTTACTATGCTAGACATCGGACACTTTGAGAGTGAGCGGTATTTTGGGGAGTCGCTTGCAAAATATTTGCAAATTTTGCCGATTCCTACTATAATATCCAACTCAAAAAACCCGTTTTCATACAGTTAAAGGAAAAAGATGAATAAATATTTAGAACAGCTAGTCGAGCTTTCAAGCATCGATAAAGACATCGACGATTTTACTCCGCGCCTTGAGAAAGTTCAAAGCGTTTTAAAAGCGACTAAAGACGAGCAGGCGGTAATTTTAGCACAGATCGAGGATGCGACCACGAGCGTGACCGAGCTAAAAAATCAAAAATCTCAAACCAACGCGCACATAGCCGAATTTAGCGCGAAAATAAAAGACGTCGCCAAAAAAAGCGGCGCTGCAAAAACAGAAAAAGAGATAAAGGCGCTTCAGCTAGAAGACGAGCTAGCTAAAGAGCAGCTAGAAGCCGCAAACGAAGAGGTCGAAAGACTAGAAAAAATCATAGATAGCAAAAATGCGCTTAAAAGCGAGCTTGAGGCGAAGGCCGCGGAGCTTGGCGAAAATTTGACAAAAATCGAGAGTGAAATCTCGGCCGAAGTCAGCGCTATCGAGCAGCAAAGAGATGAAATATACGCTAAGAAAAATAAGCTAGTGGGCGAGATGAATCAAAAAATCTTGACATTTTACGAGAAGATCCGCAAATGGGCGCACAACACCGCCGTCGTGCCGGTCAAAAAGCAGGCCTGCTACGGTTGCTTTATGCAGATAAACGACAAGACTTATTCTGCCGTCATCAAGGGCGAAGACATCGTGACCTGCCCTCATTGCGGCCGAATTTTATACAAAGAAGCGGCGAACTAGCCTTTAAATTTGATAATAATTTATTACGTTTTAGTCCTCGCGGCGTTTGCCCTGGGGGCTTTACCGCTTGCGATTTTAGCTTTTAAGAAAAAGTACAGAGCCTCAATCCCCGCTAGATTTTTTTTGTTTAAAAATCCCAAATTTGACGCCTCGCGCGTGCATTTTCACGCGTGCAGTTTTGGCGAGGTGCGTTCTATCGCGCCGCTAGTTAGCAAATTTAAAGACGCGGCCGCAGTCTCTGTCGTAACCAAAACCGGTTTTGACGAGGCAAAAAAAATCACGCCAAATACGCGCTTTTTGCCGTTTGAGATATTTTTACCGTTTTGGCTAAAACACGCTAAAATAACGATTATTTTTGAAGCCGAGCTTTGGCTGGGACTTGTTTTTTGGGCTAAATTTAAGGGCTCGCGCGTCATTTTGATAAACGCTAGGATCTCTGATAGGAGCTACAAAAGTTATCTCAAATTTGACTTTTTTTACAGGTATTTGTTTAAATTTATAGATAAAATTTACGCCCAAAGCGATCTGGATAAACAGCGTCTACAGCGGCTCGGCGCTAAAAATATCGTCGTTAGCGGTAATATAAAATCAGCTTTTTTGCCAAACCCGAGTAAAATTTACGCCAAACCAAAAGAGCGCGTGATCGTGCTGGCTAGCACTCATGCAGGGGAAGAGGAGCTGATTTTGCGTGATTTAAATTTGAGCGCAAACGACAAGCTGATTTTAGTTCCCCGTCATCCTGAGAGATTTGGCGAAGCTGGCGAGATTTTGGCTAAATTTGCCGCTAAAAGTGGACTAAGTTTTGCTAAATTTAGCGAAGCTAAAAACTTTGACGCGCAGTGCGTGCTGGTCGATGCGATGGGCGAGCTGGTAAATATTTATAAATTTAGCGACGTCGTAGTGCTTGGTGGCAGCTTCGTACCAAACGTCGGCGGACACAATCCGATAGAGGCGGCGCAGTTTGAAAACGCGGTGATAAGCGGGGAGTTAATATTTAATCAAAAAGCCCTGTATAGTGCGGTTGACGGCATAAAATTTGCAAAAGCGGACGAGATAAATTTGCTTTTAAAGCAAAATTTACCAAGGGCAAAAATAGTCGCCAAAGGCGATGCGAGCGAGATTTTAAAAGATATTGAGGAAAATTTATGAAAGAAGAAAAAGCCTATAAACTGCTGGCGATCCAGGAGGGCATCTCAAACAACGAGGCAAAGGAGCTGATCGACGCAGGCTTAGTTAGCGCCAAAGGACAGAGGATCGCCGTGGCGCGCGCGATGATGAGTGCGGCGACTAAATTTAACGTGCAAAAGCTACCACGTCCAAGCGTGATTTTTGAGGATGAAAACCTGATCGCGGTTGATAAACCGGCATTTTTAACGTCGGAAAAAGTGAGCGAAATTTATAAATTTCCGCTACTTCACAGGCTTGATAAGGAAACTAGCGGAGTGCTTTTGCTTGTGAAAAATGAGGAATTTCAAAAAAAAGCGATCGAGGAGTTTAAAAACTGCCGCGTAAAAAAAGAGTACGTCGCGGCAGTAAAAAGTATCGTGAGCGAGGAATTTAGCATAAACGAACCAATAATCACGCTAAAAAACAGGGGCGGCGCGTTTTCTAAAATCTCGCCAAACGGTAAAGAGGCCTTTTCGCACGTAATTCCAGTGATGGTCGCAGGCAAAAAAAGTCTCGTAAAAGTCGAAATAAAAACTGGTAGAACGCACCAGATCAGAGTGCATCTAAATCACGCTGGATATGGGATCGTGGGGGATGAAAAATACGCTAAAAATAAAGCCGCAAGAATGTATCTGCACGCCTATAAAATCGAGCTTTTAGGATATAAATTTAGGTCAAATTTGAGCAGTGATTTTAATAGGCTAGGTTTTGAAATTTCAAGAAATTTTGAGATTTAAAGAGCGATAAAGCTTAAATTTAATAAAATACGCGCTTTAGCTATAAATGTAAATAAAAGGTAGAATGTGTTTGAACAAATCAGCGAGTCGTTTCGTTTAGCCGTTAGTAAAATTCGTTTCGTAGACGATGAAAAAGCGCTAAATAACGCGCTTGACGTGCTTAAAAAAGCACTGCTAAAAGCCGATGTTCATCACAAAGTTACCAAAGAGTTGCTAGCTCTCATCGAGGCTGACCTAAAACAAAGCGGGATAGGCCAAAAGCAGTTTTTAGACGCTATAAAGTCAAATTTGACGAAGGTTTTAACTACTCCGGGCAATCAAGGTTTTGTCTTTGCGCCCGTGGCTCCTACGATTGTCCTTATGGCGGGATTGCAAGGTAGCGGAAAAACCACTACGACGATAAAGCTAGCAAATTATCTAAAGCTTAGAAAGAAAAAAGTTTTAGTTGCGGCGTGCGATTTGCAGCGCTTGGCGGCCGTCGAGCAGCTTCGTCAGCTTTGCGAAGCAAACGAGATAGAGCTTTTTAGCATAGAAAACGAAACTGATCCGCTAAACGTAGCCAAACAAGCGCTAGCTAAGGCAAAAAGCGGGCTTTACGACGTGCTTTTGGTTGATACGGCGGGACGCCTAGCGATAGATGAAGCTTTGATGAAGCAGATAAAAGACATCAATTCAGCGCTTGAACCGCATGAAATTTTCTACGTAGCAGACGCCATGAGCGGACAAGACGGCGTAAAAACGGCAAGCACGTTTAATGATGCGTTAAAAATAAGCGGAGTGGTGCTAAGTAAATTTGACTCGGACAGCAAAGGTGGCGTGGCTATCGGTATAGCAAAGCAGCTAAATATACCGCTTAGATTCGTAGGTATCGGCGAAAAAGTCGGGGATATGGAGAGTTTTATTCCTGAGCGTATCGTGAGCCGCATAATGGGCGAGGGCGACTTGGCGACATTGGTTGAGAAAACGAGCGCCGTAATAGACGAACAAGAAGCAAAAAGAATAAACAAAAAGATCAAAAAAGGACAGTTTAACTTTAACGACTTTTTGTCACAAATGGAAAGCGTCAAAAAGCTTGGAAATATGAAAAGTCTAATCGGTATGATACCAGGGCTCTCAAGCGTGGCAAATCAGATAAAAGACATAGACCTTGATAACTCAAAGGAAATTTTGCATATCAAAGCTATGATAAATTCGATGACGCAAAAAGAGCGCGAAAATCCGGACCTGCTAAACAATAGCCGAAAAAGGCGTTTGGCTGCTGGATCTGGACTATCTCAAGTAGAGGTAAATCGCTTTTTGAAGCAGTTTGAAAACGCATCAAAAATAGCAAAGAGATTTTCAGGCAAAGAAGGCCTAAAAGGGCTTGGAAATTTACTAAACCAAGCTAAAAACGCTCGCCCTAACTAAAGGGCTTAAATTTGGCTACGAGCGTGGCTAAATTTAAGCCTATTTAAAAAACAGAAGGAGAAATATAATGGCAACAGTAGTAAGACTAACGAGGATGGGACGCAAGAAAAAACCTTTTTATCGTATAGTCGTAACAGATAGCAGAAAAAGAAGAGACGGCGGCTGGATAGAGTCGATCGGTTACTACAACCCGATGGTTGAGCCTGAGGTGGTCAAATTTGACGCTGAGCGTTTGGCTTATTGGAAGGGCGTTGGTGCGAAACTTAGCGGTAGGGTTGCAAAAATAACTAGCAAATAATTAAAAATGGTAGAAAATTTTTTACTTGAATATGCTAAGCTCATCGCCGATTTTCCAGATAAAGTGAAACTCGAGCGAGTCGAGCTTGGCGAAAATTTTGCCGAGCTGATAATTTACGCCGATAAAGTCGATACTGGTAAACTTATTGGCAAAGACGGCAGAATGATAAACGCGATAAAGACTGTAATCGTAGGCTATAAAGCCAAAGATGCGACGTCATACCGCGTTACGGTAAAGCCTCTTGAATGAACTTATAGAAGTCGCATTGCTTGGCAAAACGGTAGGATTAAAGGGATTTGTCAAGCTTCATAATAAAGGCGACTTTCCTAACCAGTTTAAAAAAAATGCTACATTTTGTGATAAAGACGGTAAAGAACTTGTCGTAAAAAGCTACAATCACGCAAACGATACGATCTCTTTTTACGGTTTTGAAGATATAGACAGCGCAAAAACTCTCACAAATAAAACAATCTACACTACAAAAGAAGAAACTAGAAAAAACTGCAAACTAAAAAAGGGTGAATTTTTCTATTTTGATGTCATCGGTTGCGAAATTTACGAAAATAATCAAAGGCTGGGTGAAGTAGAGGATATAGACGAGGTTGGGGCGAATCATCTTTTTTTGGTAAAAACAGATGAAAATTTGATTTCCAAAGGGTTGGAAAAAAGTTTTTACATTCCGTATATCGACGTTTATATAGAAAAAGTAGATGTAGAAAATAAAAAAATTTACACCAAAAACGCTATCTTGATTTTGGAAAATTCCTAATGAAATTTACCTTTGTTACGCTTTTTGAAAGCCTTGTACGGCCTTATTTTGAAGATAGTATTTTAGGTCGCGCCAAAAAAGAGAAGCTTATTTCGGTTGATTTTTTAAATCCTCGTAATTTTAGCGTAGATAAGCATAAAAAGGTAGATGACTATATGGTTGGAGGCGGCGCAGGGTTACTCATGACGTGTCAGCCTATTGATGATACTTTAAAATTTTTACTAAAAAATAAGCCAAACCCCCATACTATTTTTCTTGTACCCGCCGGGAAAAAATTTACTCAAAACGACGCTAGACGTTTGGCAAAAAAAGAGCATATTTGCTTAGTTTGCGGTAGATATGAGGGTATAGACGAGCGTATAATTGAAAAATATGCAGATGAAATTTTTTGTATTGGCGACTTTGTGATGACGGGTGGCGAGCTGGGGGCGCTTTGTATTTCTGATGCGATTTCTCGCAATATAGTCGGCGTTTTAGGAAACAATGAAAGTCTTGAAGTTGAGAGTTTTGAAGGAAATTTACTTGAGGCTCCGTCTTTTACAAAACCCAGTGATTACAAAGGTTCTGGTGTGGTTTCAGCGTTTTTAAAGGGAGACCATGCTAAAATCAGAGCTTTGAAAAATAATATGGCGTTCTTAAAAACTAGGTTTTTTCGTCCGGATTTATACCGAAAATTTGAGCCGCCGACTAAGGAAAAAATATGAGAAACAAGTATATAGAGGCGTTTGAGCAAGCTCAAATAGCCCAAAAGTCTGTGCCTGATTTTCGTGCTGGAGATACTTTGCGTATAGCTATCCGCATCAAAGAGGGCGATAAAACGAGAATTCAAAATTTTGAAGGTATCTGCATAGCAAGACGCGGAAGCGGAACTGGCGAAACATTTATCATCAGAAAAATTGGCGCAAACAGCGTAGGCGTAGAAAGAATTTTCCCTATCTATAGCGAAAGCCTAGAGAGCATAACTGTTCTAAGACAAGGTCGCGTTCGCCGTGCTAAGCTATTTTATCTGCGCGATAGACGTGGTAAAGCCGCTCGCATTAAAGAGCTTAAAAAATAATTTTACTCCTTGCAAAAGTCTAGTTTTAGGCTTTTGCTGCTATCTCTTTTCTTAAATTTCAAAAATCGCTTAATTAAAATCAACACTTTTATTTAAAATTATAGTTACAATACCGTGACTATTTTATAATAAAGGTTGTAAATGGAAAAAATCGTATGGCAAAATGACGTATTTAACGGCGTTACTATAGCTAAGCTTTTTGATGGGCCGCACAGCAAGGAAATACGCATAAATTTAGAAAAAGGCGCTCAAATGAAGGAGCATAAGGCACCTGGTGCTATCATGGTGCAGGTTCTAAGCGGCAAGGTAGATTTTAGCGTTGGTAACGAAAATGTTATCTTGGGTGCGCTTGATATGATTACACTAGAGCCAAACGTCATGCATGCTTTGACTGCTTTGGAAAATAGCATAGTAAGGCTTAGCTTAAGTAAAAATGATGACGTAAGTAGGGTTTTTAGAGTTTTAAAATCCTAGTGCTTGATTTTTATGCATACTAGAATATCAGGTTGGGAATAAAATTTATCGATAAATTTGTACTTTTAGAATGATCGCAGCGGTGCTGCATAGATTTATATTCTTATAAAATACAACCACAAAAATGTATTAAGACGAGTGGCTCCACAAATTTGCTTTTGGAGTTGCCTTTCATTCAAATTTGACTACACTTCTGCTATTGTGGAAAGCATTTTAATGCAGACAAGTAAGCCCTAAATATGGGTGGCAAGATTGATTGCATTATTTCTATGCAAGCCCTTTAGTATGTAAAACCATGCTGTATCTATTTAAACCAATGAGTCTTTAAATTTTATAAAATTTAAGTGATAGTGTATATTTGAAAGAATTGCATTAAATTGGCTAGAAATTTTGAAACATAGCCAAAATGAAAAACGGTACACAAAAACAAGACAAATTAAATTTTATACTAAAGATTTTATAAATTTAAAAAAACTATTTTTATGCCTTGACAAAAATCAAATTTTACAACTGTCAATATATTCAAAAATCAAAATTTAAACCAACGACCCTCTTAAAGAAAAATTAATATAACATTTTAAGCTTAAGCTCTGTTTTAATTTCAGAATAATAAAATAAAAAAGTTAATACTTTAAAATTTAGAAACATTATCTAATTTATTTGGTGCTTATATTTAAAAAATATATAATATTGAAAAGCAAAAAATATTGCGTTATTTACGCTATTTTAAAGATAAATTAAGCTATCATAAATAGATAAAAATAACAAAATAGTAATAAAAAAATAAATAGAAAATTAAACTTTTAATTTAAATATCAGTTTAATTGCGCTATAGTTTCACTATTCAATTTCATCACAAGGAGTACCATTATGGGAACCAGAAGAGAACACGACTTCATAGGTGAGCTAGAGATAGCTGATGATGTATATTACGGCGTGCAAACATTTAGGGCGCTTGAGAATTTCCATATGAGCGGACGACAGCTCAAAGACTATCCGTATTTTGTAAAAGCATTCGCCCAAATCAAAAAAGCCGCAGCTCTAGCAAACAAAGAGGTTGGCGTTCTAGATGCGCAAAAAGCCGACGCAATCGCAAAAGCGTGCGACGAGATAATTGCGGGTAAATATTTAGATCAATTCGTAGTAGACATGATTCAAGGCGGTGCCGGCACTAGCACCAATATGAACTCGAACGAAGTTATCACAAACATCGCGCTCGAGAGCCTAGGACACAAAAAAGGCGAGTATCAGTACCTGCATCCAAACGACCACACAAACCTCGGTCAAAGCACCAATGACTCTTACCCAAGCTCAATTAAAGTCGCTGCTTATGCGAAATTAACCGACCTTCTAAAGGCTATGGAGCTGCTAAAAAGCGAGCTAGAGGCTAAAGCAAAAGACTTCAAAGATATCATCAAAATGGGTAGAACCGAGCTAGAGGATGCCGTTCCTACTACTCTTGGCAACACATTTAACGCATTTGCAAGCTATATCAAAAGCGATATCGAAAAAATCACCGCCGCAAGAGAGTCTATGGCTGTGCTAAATATGGGCGCAACTGCGATCGGTACAGGCATAAACTGCCATCCTGATTACAAAGCGGCCGTTCATAAAATTTTGAGCCAAATCACAGGCGTAAACTTTAAACCTGCCGATGATTTTATCGCGGCTACTCAAGACACTGCGGATTTTGTTCACGTTAGCGGCGCACTAAAAACTGCTGCCGTTCGCCTAAGCAAGATCGCAAACGACTTAAGACTAATGAACTCAGGCCCAAGATGCGGTCTTGGCGAGATAAATTTACCACAGATGCAGCCTGGTAGCTCTATCATGCCTGGTAAAGTAAATCCAGTCATCGCAGAGGTCGTAGGCGAGGCATGCTACGAGGTAATCGGCAACGACGTAACCATCATGCTTTGCAGCGAGAGAGGCGAATTTGAGCTAAACGCGTTTGAGCCGGGTATCGCTTACGCGCTATTTAACTCTATCTTTATCCTTGAAAACGCGATGAAAACCCTAGCCGAAAAAGCTATCAGAAAACTAACCGCAAACCCTGAGGCATGCCTAAAATCAGTGCTTGGCTCAGTCGGTATCGTAACTGCGTTTAACCCATACATCGGTTACGAAAAATCTGCAAGCATCGCTAAAGAAGCATTGCAAACAGGTAAAGCTGTAGGCGACATTTGCTTAGAGAGAGGATATTTGAAAAAAGAGGAGATAGACAAGATCCTAGAACCTAAAAATATGCTAAACCCTCACATGGGCAAATAACTGAGCAAAAGTCTTAAAGCGCCGAAGTCAAATTCGGCGCCTTTTAAATTTAGTAAGTGAAAAATAAAATTTAATACAAGGAGTTTTCCTATGGATATAATGCTGATTTTACAGATTATAGTCCTACTCGGAGGTATCTATCTAGGCGTTAGGCTAGGTGGTATGGGCGTAGGTTACGCCGGTGGTCTTGGCGTCGTTATTTTGGCGATGCTCGGCATGAAAGTGGATATGAAAGATATCCCGATGGACGTTATTTTAATCATCGCATCCGTTATTTCGGCCATCACTGCGATGCAAGTCGCGGGCGGACTTGATTATTTGGTCCAGGTCGCATCTAAAATTTTGCGCAAGAACCCAAAACAAATCAACTACCTAGCGCCTATCGTTACCTATCTGCTTACGATCCTAGCAGGTACCGGTCACACTGCGTTTTCTATGATCCCTGTTATCGTAGAGGTTGCTAAAACGCAAAACATCAAGCCTAGCGCGCCTCTTGCGCTCTCGGTCGTTTCATCTCAAGTAGCGATCACCGCTAGCCCTATATCTGCGGCTTTCGTTGCGATGACGGGCGTTTGCGAGCCTCTTGGCGCTAGCTATCCGATGCTACTTTTCATCTGCATATCTACTACTTTCGTAGCTATGATTATTACGGCCTTCATCGTAAATAAATTTTACGATCTTGACCTCTCAAAAGACCCTATCTATCAAGACAGACTTGCTAGAGGCGCGGTTGCAGAGATAAAAGAGGTAGAGTATCAAGCGCTAAAACCTTATGCAAAAAGATCGGTTGCAATATTTGCCGTCGGCGTTTTAGTCGTCGTTTGCTATGCGCTCGTTATTTCAAAGAGCCTTGGTATCGTGGAAAAACCTATCCTTTCTAGAGACGCTGCTATCATCAGCTTTATGCTTACTATCGGCTTCCTTATCGCTACGCTTTGTAAGGTCGACACTAGCAAATTGCTTTCAACCAGCACTTTCCAAAGCGGTATGAATGCGTGCATATGCGTCATCGGTATCGCATGGCTAGGCACTACTTTTGTTAACGGCCACATCGATAGCATCAAAGAGGTAGCTAAAAACGTCGTTACGCAGTATCCGTTTATATTAGCCGTCGCGCTATATTTCCTAAGCTGCTTGCTATACTCTCAAGCCGCAACCACTCGCGTTATGATGCCTGCAGTCGCTGCTGCGCTAGGTATGACTACGCCTGAAAACTCAGGTCAAATTTGGATCCTAGTAGCTTCATTTGCCGCTGTTTCAGGACTATTCGTACTTCCTACGTATCCTACGACTTTGGGCGCTATCGCTATGGACGATACCGGTACGACTAGAGTCGGTAAATTTGTATTTAACCACTCATTCTTCGTACCTGGCACCATCATGGTTGCTCTTTCGGTTGCGTTAGCATTCCTCATCGCTCCTGTTCTTCTCTAAGAATTTTGAGCCAAATTTAGCCGAGACTTCGCTCTCGGCTTTTTTAAATTTAAGGACTTTTTCATGAAACGAATCGGAATTTTAGGCGGCATGGGGCCGCTAGCTACGATAGATCTGTACGCCAAGATCGTAGAACTCACAAACGCCGCAAAAGATCAGGATAATATCCCCATCGTAATCGACAACCATCCGCAGATCCTCGACCGCACGGCGTATATCCTGCACGGAGGCGAGGATCCGTTTCCTTTTATGAAAGAGTCCGCGACGAGGCTCAAAAACGCGGGCTGTGAGGCTATCTGCATAGCTTGCAACACGGCTCACTATTTTGCCAAGCGTCTAACCGACGAGTGCGGCGTAAATATCCTGCACATAGCTAAAATTGCGACCGCGTCGATAAAGTCGAATTTCCCGCACGCTAAAAAGATCGCCGTCATCGCCACCACAGGCACGACCGCGGCTAAAATTTACGAAAATGAGCTGATCGCCGCAGGCCTAGAGTGCGTAAAAATCCCCGAAAATTTGATGACAAACATCATGGACTGCATTTACAAGGGCGCCAAAGCAAACAAGCTAAAAGAGTACGTTGAGCTCTTTAACGACACGATCGCGGCTATCGAGGCTGACGCATATATCGCGGCTTGCACGGAGATACCGCTGTTTTTGCCGTACGCGACGAAAAAAGATAAATTCGTAGACGCTACCCTCGAGCTTGCTAAAGCAGCCGTCAAATTCGGCCTAGAAAAATAACTAAATTTGCGTCTAATCGGCGCAAATTTACCCCCTCTTAAAACAAATTTTTATAAAATCCAAGCTAAATTTAAAGGATAAACGATGAAATTTGGCGAATTTAAAAATGCAAAAACTTTAAGCCTGGCGAGCCTACTTTGCGAGCAAAACCTGCAGCTAGCAAAGCAGATAAAGCAAAATGAATTTTTATATATTTCTTGCTTTGAGGATAAAATTTTAGGTACAGAAAATCTCGTTCGCTGTGAGATCGGATCGGCTAGCTACGTGCTGGCTTTGCTTTGCAAATATTCGCTCGACGCGGCTAAATTTGATGAGCAAACGCGCGAATATTTTGAGGGGCTAGACGAAGGATACCTAAGCGGCGAGTGTAACGTCGGCGAGGAGGAGTTTGAGCAGATCGCGGAGTTTTTAGAAGGGTGCGAAAATATCGTGATCGATAGCTCCTTTTTATCCCATGCGGATGCGAAAAATATATTAGAGTTTTTGCAAATGCTCGGTAGAAACGTCGTTTTGGCTGACGCAGAGCAGGGCGAGTTTAAAACGGACGGCGAGCTAACGCCGTTAAAAGAACCTGAGAGCTTTGACGGCAGCGTCGTGTTTTTTATGGATGAGGCGGACGGGCCAAATTTGAGCGGCGAGGTAAAGGAGCTAATCGGCTCGGCGTCGTTTGCCGCCGCTGCAAAGGTAAAAGACGGCGATATAGTAAGCGTGCAGGCTAAGGGCGTAGAAGCAAAGGCTAAAATTAGGCTAGAGCCACAGATGAAGGGCACGGTTGCGCTTTGCAGGGCGAAATTTAGCGGATACGCGTTTAAGCTGGTTAAAATCGTAAAAATGGCGCAGTAGCTAGTGCAGTTAAATTTGGCGGATAGTTTTATCCGCCGAGGCGCGCTACGCTAAATTTAATCTAAAAACGCGGCGTCGTAGCGTCAAATTTGACCGCCGAACTAAAATTTGCCCGCAATCGACACTTTAAAATCCAAATTTCCTGGGTATGCCAAAGTTAAATTTAGGCTAAATAAAATTTTATCCAAACGCGCTAAATTTAGTAAAA
The DNA here is from genome assembly GCF_004803815.1 of Campylobacter showae. Classification (NCBI taxonomy): domain Bacteria; kingdom Pseudomonadati; phylum Campylobacterota; class Epsilonproteobacteria; order Campylobacterales; family Campylobacteraceae; genus Campylobacter; species Campylobacter showae. The sequence continues at coordinate 737,195 of NZ_CP012544.1, forward strand.
AAATAGCCTTTAAAGCGCGTAATATTCGCTTTTATAGCGCTTTTTAAACGAAAAAGGGTATAATGGTCGCATGAGAAAATATTTTTTACTTTTTTTACCGATTTTGGCGTTTTCTTTTAGCCTGAGCGTAAATTCGGGCGCAGAGGACGGCAGGCCCTACACCGTGATAAACGTCAGCGACGAGAAGGGACTCGTCTGCAAAGAGGAGATCCTCGCCTACGACCGTAAGCTTTATTTTTGCGATCTTCCTGGCGGCGCGTTGCCGAAGGTCGAGGATAAAATTTTGGCTCTTGCGGAGGTGAGATTCCGCGAGGAAAAAGGCGGCATGCGGGTCTATATCGTGCCGCACGCGAGCTCCCGCTTGATATCTTCTAGCGAGTCTCTTTACGGCGCATCCGCCGTGCCGTTTAGCAAAAACGGCGGTGCAGCCAAACGCCACGCCATCGTGATAGATCAAAATTTAAACGAATTTAAAAAGCAAGCAAATGCGGGGATAAATTTTGCCCCGATATTTGAGCAGATGACCGCACCTAGCATCGGACCGCTAGATCTAAACAAGGCCCCTATAGAAAGCGGCGACAGCAACGATATAAACATGTACCTGGATGTGAAAAAAAGCTATGAGGCCAAGCGCTACGACGAGACGATAAGCACGACGCAGACGGCGCTACGCCGATATCCAAATAGCATTTTCGCCAGCGAGTTTTTGCTCTATAGACTGCGCGCCTTGGATAAAATTTTAGACTCGCAAAATAGCTTTGATGGGCTTGGTGCAGCAGATGTAGCAAGCGAGGGGCGCGCGTGGATGCGCAGGTTCGTATCGGACGAAAACTACCCCGAGGTGCTCTATCTCGTGACCAAAGCCTACCTCAGGCAGGAGCTCGTTAGCGACGCGAACTACACGCTAGATATCCTTAAAAGCGAGCATCCAAACTCAAATTTCACCAAGCTAGCCGAGCTTGAGTTTGCCGATAAGCTCTACGCCTCCGGTAGGCAGGACGAGGCCGTGAGGATGTACGAGGACGTGCTGTACTCGGCGCAGACGCTAGACGTAGCTAGCCGCGCGGCTCTTAGCCTCGTGCAAGGTAGCATCGACAAGGCCAAATTTGACCGCGCCAAGGACTTTATGCTTAAGATTTTAAACAGAAATCAAGAGTACCTACTAAACGACGCATCCAAGCTAATGGCGCTGGCGGGGGTATTTCACGAGAAAAAGATGGACGATATCGCCGCGAGAATTTATGAAATTTTACTCGCTAGATTAGACAAAAACGATGATGACTACGAAACCGTGCTAAAAAATCTAGGCATCGCTCTAGCGGGCACTCCCGATACGCAAAAAGCATACGAATACCTAAAAAGATACCAAAACGAGTTTGCGGACGGGCAGTATACCGCCGCCGTACAAAATGCGCTAGATAAGCTATTTTTTGCAAGAAACGACGAGAATAACGCGACAAAGTTACACGAGCACTACGACGCGCTTATAGATAAATACGGCAAAACGGACGTCGGCGCCAAGGCGCTAAAAGAGCAGGTCGCGCTCTATCTAAAAGAGCGTAAATTTGACTCCGTCCTGCGCTATACCCAGGCCGTGCGCGATCTAAACGATACGGACGCAAGCGCCGTTTTAGCTCAGGCTGCGCTAAATTTAGCGAGTGAAGCCATTCGCCAAAACGACTGCGCTATGGCTGTAAATTTGACCGAAAACTACGGCGTAGGCGAGAAAATCGGGGCTAAATTTAAGCTCTTTGACTGCTATATGCGTCTATCGCGCTTCGCCGCCGCGCACGAGCTCGCCTCGCAAAATATCCTTGCGCCCGACATGCTCGACCGCGTGGAGTGGCTCATCAAACTAGCCTCCGTTTTGATAAAAACGGAAAAGTATAACGACGCCTTGCTCGTGGCAGACGAAGCCCTAGCTATCGCGTCTAGGCAGGAGTACGCCGACGTTTCGCCCGTGCTTTTTTATAGATTTGAAGCGCTGATGGGGCTAGGCAGGCTCGCCGACGCCGCCGCGACGATAACGGCTGTCGAGACGCTACGCAAAAACGACTTTAAGGTCATCGAGCTCTACGACCGCATGGCCGAGGCGACGTATGGCGCGAACGACTTTTTAAACGCGTCGGTTTACGCCAAAAAGGCGATCGACCTACAAAAACGCCTACATATCGCCACTTTTAGCCCGAAAATCGACTTTGAGTACATCGGCTCGCTAAGCAAGCTGGATAGGCTGGACGAGGCCTTACAGGCCGCGCAAGAGCTCATAGATACGCGCCTAGATCCCGAAAACAGGCTGCGAGCGCTAGCTCAGATATCGGAAATCTACATCAAACTAAAACGCGAAAGCGAAGCAAAGCCGTATCTACAGGAGTGCGTCGGCTCAAACTTGCAAAGCTCGTGGAAGGCCATCTGCGCCGAGCAGATGAAGCTCGTGGAGTAAATTTTGAGCTTTTGCTTTTTACGTTAAGTTCGGCCAAAATTTGACTGAAAAACCCGCTCAAATTTAGCCGGGAAGCTCGGGTTAAATTTGAGTTTGATCGCCGTAAATAGGCGGTGCGCTTTTATTTTATCGCCATACCCTAGCTTGTGCGGACGCTACACTATATTTTTATTCGTGGATCTTTTTACGACAAACGAGTCAAATTTAAGTTCTTTTTCTTTGTTGTTGCTTGATTAAATTTGCCAAGCGGCGGTAAAACGTAAAATTTTCAAAACGTAGCTACGTTTTTGCTATCAAATTTAATCCCCGAATTTTGGCGCCTTACTACGTCAAATTTGATATAATTTCTAAAATAAGCGCTTGTAAAAGGAGTTAGCCGTGAACGTAAAATTTCAAGCCGAGATGAAAGAGCTGGACGAGAAATTTGCCGCTATCTCTGAGGACGCAAAAAGGCGGTATGATAGGCATAGGTTTATCAGGCGGGCGATTATGACGTACTGGTCATCGACGTTTGTCGTTTTTTATCTTTTTGCGATGTTGGCGCCGTATTTGAAATCATTTTTTGTAAACAATGGCATAGAATTGCCGCCTGAAATTTTTAGCTATATTCGGGGTGCTGTGAAGATAGTTGTGCCTATTTGCGCCACCATTTATGTTTTAAGGCGAAGTAAAACCAAGCGATACAGCTATCTTTTCGTGAGAGATCAGCGCGCTAGCTTCCTGGCCTTTAGGATAGAAAATTTTGCAAGTATAGTTTTGATTTTATATCCGATTTTGCTTATTTTGGGGTCATTTTTCGCAAGGGGCGGCGGCGGATACGGTGTTTATGCGTTTTTATACGGCCTTGTCGCGGCTCCGATTTGCTTGCTTGTTTTTGCCGTATGCTACTCTTTGAACATAAGCTCATATGAGCCCGCACCCGAGGGGGCAGATCTGCGCAGGGAGTCCGGCTTAGCGGCTCAAAGCGCGAAGTCCGCAGAGGAAAAACTAGACGAGCTAAATGACCTGGACGCAAAATTTGATCAAATACCTTGGGGTTTAAAAAATCGTTACGACGTGCATAGGCTTATCAGGCGCGCTAGTATGGCATTTATCGGATTTACGCTCATGGTTTCGTGGTTTGCGAGCTTTATAGGAAACATCTTAGGAGTTGCATACCTTGCCGTGGTGCTAATTTTGCCGTATATTTTCACGAAAATTTACCTAAAAAGCCACCCTACGAAAAAGTACAGCAAATTTTTCATAAAAAATCAGCGACTTTGTTTGACGATTTTTACGGTTGAAAATTTAGCTAGTATTGCTTTGATCTTGTATCCGCTTGTGCTCATAATAGCAGCTCTGATCGCTAGAAATGACGAAAAGACAATGAGCTTGCTTTTGAGCGGTTCAAACGTATTGTCGGCTTGTCTGGTTATCTTTGCGGCATGCTATCTGTTTAACCGAAGTACGTATATCCCGAAAGACGAAGCGTAATTTCGTACAATTTGAGCGGCGTTTGATGCGGTTTTTGCTCTTGGCGGGGCGGTAAATATAAACAGTATGGACACTGCTTGTTTTTGAGGCTTGGTTAAATTTGGCACCTAAGATAGTGTAAAATTTGGACCGTTTAAATTTGGCTTCAAATTTTTTGGATTTGCGGGCAAGTTTAAATTTGACGAGACTAGAAATCAACAAGCAAATTTAAAAGCGCTTTTAAAATTGGGTTTTAACCGTGTGAGATCAAATTTGACCGTAAAACCTGAACGTAAATTTGAAGTAAGGGTAAAAAGCGGCTTTGAAAATGGGTTCAAATTTGACGAGGCGGTGGCTAAATTTGCATAGCAAATCGCTCAAATTTAGCCGGCATTCTGGGGTAAAATTAAAAAATCAACCCCTCGTCGTCTTGTTTTATAAGCGTATCTTGCGCGTCTTGTTTCGGTACCGGCGAGATCTTCGTATAGACCTCGATCAGGCCCTCGTACGCAGTGTGAAAGACGCCCTCTGGCTCGATAAAGGTTTTTTGTTTTAGCGGGTACTCCTTCATATAGCTTTCCATAAATTTCTTAAACACCGGCGCCGCGGTACGTCCGCCGCCTTCTACCTTTCTCATCGGCGTGTTGTCGTCGTTGCCGTACCATACGACCACCTCGACCTCAGGCGTAAATCCGCAAAACCACGCATCTATGTTGTTATTTGTCGTGCCTGTTTTGCCCGCTACCTGCACGCCGTTTAGCCTCGCGCTTTGTCCCGTGCCGCGCTCCACGACCGTTTTCATCATATCGGTCATCAGGTATGCCTGCTCGGGCTCAGTGACGAACGTCCGCTCAGGCTCAAAAACCGCTTCTAAATTTTGATAGTTTATGATGCGTTTTATCAGGCTTGGCTCCACGATCTCGCCGCCGTTTGGAAACATCGAGTAAAATTTAGCAAACTCCAATGGCGAGATGCCAAAGCTACCAAGCGCGATGGAGAGGTTTTTAGGTATATTTTTAAAGCCCATTTCGGTTAGCTTTTTATACGCCGTATCAAGCCCGATCTCGTCGAGCAAATTTATCGTGGCGAGGTTGCGCGACTGACGCAGAGCCTCACGCAGCGTGATATAGCCCTGGAAGCCGCCGCTGTAGTTTTTTGGACGCCACTCGTACTGGCTACCTTCGTTAAAAACCCTTGATATATCAGCAGCCTTGCTCATAGGCGAGTAGCCCATGTCTAGAGCAATCTGATAGATAAAGGGCTTAAAGCTAGATCCCGGTTGGCGCATACTCTGCGTGGCGCGGTTATAGCTGCTTTTGGAGTAGTCTACGCCGCCTACTAGCGCGAGGATCTCGCCCGTTTTAGGTAGCGTAACGACGATAGCGCCGTTTAGGATGCTGGCGTTTGCGTCTTTGTTACGTTTTAGTATCTCGTTGTAGCCGTATTTTAGCGCCTCGGACGCCATATCTTGCACCTTTAAATCGACGCCGGTTTCGATGACGTAGCCGCCGGTTTTTATATCCTCAAAGCGCTTTGAGGCCTCTTTTAGCACCTCGTCCACGATGTACGGGGCTTTATTTTGCGTGAGCGTATCGTCAAAAACTACGGGCTGCTCGACTAGCGCGGCCTTGTACTCTGCGTCGCTGATCCAGCCTAGTGCGTTCATCCTTGCTATGACGTTGTTTGCGCGGCTAAGCGATAGATCTAGGTGGCGGGTCGGGTCGTAGGTGCTGGGCGCTTTTGGTAAGCCCACTAGGATAGCAATCTCTTTTAGCGTGAGCTCGTCAAGCTCCTTTCTAAAGTATCCCTTTGCTGCGGTTTTTATGCCATGATAGCCGTGTCCTAGATAGACGTGATTTAGATAGCGCTCTAAAATTTGCTCTTTGGTTAGCTCGTTTTCCAGCTTCATCGAGATGATCATCTCTTTTAGCTTACGGGTTAGCTTTTTTTCTCTGGTTAATACCATGTTTTTAACTAACTGCTGCGTTAGCGTGCTAGCGCCCTCGACTAGTTTGCCCGCCTTTATGTCCTTAACGATAGCTCGCGTGATAGCCTCGGGATTTACGCCGCCGTGCTCAAAAAAGCTCGTATCCTCGATCGCTACCAGCGCCTCGATGACGCGCGGCGGAATGTCTTCGTACTTGACGTAGATCCTGTTTTCGTCAAAGATATTTGCGATGAGTTCGCCGTTTCTATCGTAAATTTGAGTCGTGAGCTTTGGCTTAAAATCGATGATATTTGACGCATCAAAGGTAACTTGCGAATAAAGATAAACAAACGCCGCACTCAGCGAAACGAAGATAATAAACAAAATCGAAGCTAAAATTCTCATAAAAAGGCCTTTAAAATTTTCACGTTTAGCCCCATTGCGGTGCTAGTTTCGCCGTTTTGGCTTAGGATGTATTTTTTGTTGAAATTTTCTATCGTCATGGCTCCGGCCTTGCCCTGCCAAAGATCGCCCGATAGGTAGTTTTGTAGGTCGGCTTCGTCAAATTTGGCAAATTTATACTCCGCAAAGCTGACGTTAAAAAGCTCGAATTTCTCGCCCAAAAATATCATCGCAGTTACGATCCTGGCGGTACTCCCGCTTTGCATTTGTAGCATTTTTAGAGCTTCCTTTTCGTCCTTTGCTTTGCCTAAAATTTTACCGCCACATACGACGACGCTATCGGCGAAAACGACGTTTTTTGCATTTTCATTCGCTTTTAAAAATTGCTCTTTTTTTGCCGCGACGATCTTTTGAACGTAAACGTGCGGCGGTAAATTTTTATCTACGCCGCTCTCGTCGTAGTCGAAAAAAACCTGCTCAAATTTAACACCGTGATCTCGTAAAACCTTAGCTCTCGTAACCGAGCTCGAAGCCAAAATAATCATCAAAACTCCCTATAAGATACGCCAAGATATGCCGCCAGCAGCGCAAATGCGACGTTTAGCGGGATGAAATAATAAATCGTAACGATGAGATTCTCGTGAAGCTCGATGTATTCGCTATTTTGCAGGGATTTTGAGGCTTTGTTTAGGCGGTACGTGACGTAAATAACGTTTAAAAACAAAAACCCCCAGATCGCCCATTTCGTCGTTAAGATCGTATTTAACATCGGATCAGCGTTTTTGATCGCGTTTTGTTTGGCTAGTATCGCGCCCGTTACGCCCATTACTGCGATCGAGCCGTAGATAGCGTAGCCTAGGCGCTTTAGCATGGAGATTATCGTTTGGTATTTTTGCGTGTCGCCTTCGATATTTTTCATAAAAAATTTAGCGATGAGTAAAAAATTTGCTTGAAATCCGATGAAAACAACTACGGAGAGGATGTGGATAAAGGGCAGGGCGCTGCTAATCTTTGCAAAAGCTATGTTAAATTCGGGCATTTGTCCCCTTTGATCTAAAATTTTCTCGCGCTAAAGTAAAATTGACGGCGGTAAAACTCGGCGCCAAAATGCGCGAATAAAATAAACTCATAAACTTATATTTTCCTTTAAATTTTATCTCGGTTCGTAAAACGCAAATTTCGGATTTGCTTTACGGTGTCAAATCTGGCTTTTAAATTTTACGCCGCAAAAACCGCGGTCAAATTTAAGCGATTTTCTTAAATTTGACCGACGCCAAGCTTATTTTTCAAGTTTGATTTTAGCAAACTCTAACGCCTGCCTGATCGCATCCTCGATCGCAAGTACGTTTTTGCCGCCTGCGGTGGCGAAATCATCCTTGCCGCCGCCGTTTCCGCCTAAAATTTGCGCCGTAAATTTGACCCATTCGCCCGCTTTTAACGGCGCGTTTTTCACGCCTGCGGCCATAGCAATTTTGCCCTCTTCGTTTACTTGCACGAGCAGGATCGCGGCCTTTTCGTTCTCGTTTTTAAACTCGTCTATCGTTGCCTTTATATCGCCGCCGTCAATCACTGCGACGCAAAGTTTTGTCTCGTTTACGTTCACCACGGCTAGCGCGTGCGCGTCTTTTGCCTGCTTAGTTTTATCTTTTAGGCTTTTTATCTCGGCTTTTAGTTTTTTTACTGCATTCATCGGCTCAGCGCTTTTTAGCTCGGTTTTTAGCTCTTCGATCTCGCCGCGCCAGGCTTTTGCTAGATTTAGCGCGGCCTTAGAGCACACCGCTTCGATCCTACGTACGCCCGCGCTCACGCCGCCTTCTTTAGTGATGAAAAACGCTCCGATTTGGCTTAAATTTGCTACGTGTGTACCGCCGCAAAGCTCCTTGCTAACCTCGCCGAAGCTTAGCACGCGCACCTTGTCGGCGTATTTTTCGCCAAATAGCGCGATTGCGCCGCTATTTTTGGCTTCCTCGATGTCCATTATCTCTGTTTTTGCCGCGATACTTTCGGCGATTGCGCTATTGACGAAATTTTCGATCTTTGTTAGCTCTTCCGCCGTCACTGCCTTTGGATGCGAGAAGTCAAACCTGAGCCTGCTAGCCTCGACGCTAGATCCGGCCTGCGCGATATGCGTTCCCAGAACGCTTCTAAGCGCGGCATGGAGTAGGTGCGTGGCGCTGTGGTGGCGCGCGATCTCGGCTCTTTGCTCGCTTACTTTTAGCTTCACGGTATCGCCGATTTTAAGCTCTTTTTTAACCGCAACGTTTGATAAATTTAGCCCGAAAAACTTCTGCGTATCTAGTACATCGGCCACGCCCTCTATCTCGCCGCTGTCGCCTGCCTGGCCGCCGCTTTGGGCGTAAAAAGGCGTCACGTCAAACATCGCCCAGCCTTGTTCGCCCGCTTTTAAAATTTGAGTTTCTTTAAAATCCTCGTCGAGCAGTGCTAAAACCCTGCTCGTGCGCTCAAGCTCCTCGTAACCGCTAAATTTATTTTCGCCGAATTTCTCTAAAAGCGCCTTAAAATCGCCCTTTGCGCTCTTGTCACCGCTGCCTTTCCAAGCAGCCTTAGCGCGCGCTTTTTGCTCGCTCATTAACTCGTCAAATTTAGCTTCATCGACTTTGAGTCCTTTTTCGCGTAGCATGTCGGCGGTAAGATCAAGCGGAAATCCGAACGTATCGTAAAGCTTAAACGCAGCCTTGCCGCTAAAAATATCTTTCGTGCGCGCTAGCTCGCTCTCAAAAAGCTCTAGTCCGCTTGCGATCGTGGCTAAAAATCTCTCTTCTTCGAGCCTGATTTGCTCTTTTACTGCCGCTTTTTTCTCGTTTAGGTAGGCGTAGTGACCGCCCATTAGCTCGCAGACTTTATCGACGAGACGGTACATAAATGGTTCTCTGATTCCAAGCAGATATCCGTGTCTGATCGCGCGGCGCAGGATACGGCGAAGCACGTAGCCGCGGCCCTCTTTGTCAAATGTAGTGCCTTGGGCTAGTAGGAAAGTCACCGATCGGATGTGATCGCTGATGACGCGGTAGCTAGCGCCGCTCTCGTAAGCGTAAGGCTTGCCGCAAAGCTTTGCGACTTCTTCGATAAGAGGCATAAAAAGCGAGCTATCGTAGTTGCTAAATTTGCCTTCCATTATCGCCGTGACGCGTTCAAGCCCCATGCCCGTGTCGATGCTCGGTTTTGGTAGCGGAGTTAGCTTTCCGTCGCTACTACGCTCGTACTGCATGAAGACTAGGTTCCAAATTTCAAGGAATCTGTCGCCGTCGCCGCCCATGTAGTCCTCAGGCGTGTTAAAATGCTCGCCGCCTTGGTCGTAAAAGATCTCCGAGCACGGTCCGCACGGTCCCGTATCGCCCATCTGCCAGAAGTTATCGTGATCGCCGAATCTATAAATGCGCTCCTTTGCGATGTGCTGCTCCCATAGCGCAAACGCCTCGTCGTCGCTCTCGTGGACGGTCACGTATAGGCGGTCTTTTGGTAGTTTTAGTACCTGCGTGACGAACTCCCACGCATACGCGATAGCGTCTTTTTTGAAGTACTCGCCGAAGCTAAAGTTTCCCAGCATTTCAAAAAACGTGTGATGGCGCGCGGTGTAGCCGACGTTATCTAGGTCGTTGTGCTTGCCGCCTGCGCGGATGCAGGTCTGACAGCTCGTGCGGATCGGCGGAGTAGGGCGCGGTACTTCGCCGGTAAAAATGCTCTTAAACGGCACCATGCCGGCGTTTGTAAAAAGTAGCGTAGCGTCGTTTGGCACTAGTGGCGCGGACGGGATGATCTCATGACCCTTGCTTGCAAAAAAATTTAAATAAGCCTCTCTAATATCCATCGTTTTTCCTGATTAAAGTTTTAAAATAGGGCTGATTTTATCATAAATTTGATAAAACTTGTTTGAGGCCCGCTATAAAAAGGCGTCGGTAAAATTTAAAAATCGCTCGCATTATCCGTTTAATTACTATTTTTGACTATAATTGCCTAAAAAACATTAAATTTTGGAAAAAAGATTATGAAAAAACGAGTTGCGATAATAGGATTTGGAAACGACGCGAAGCACTACTATAACGAGCTTCGTCGCTCCGAACACTTCGAGCTGGCGGCGATTTTTGACGGCGTTAAAAATAGCGAAATTTGCGGACGGATTCCTTTTTACGATAATATAAACGACCTTTTGGACTCCGTGCGCATCGACGCTCTCATCGTTACCGACACGCATAAATATCTAAATTTGATACCTAAATGCCTAAATTTTATAAAATTTATCATGCTTGATCCTTGGCTTTGCAAATCAGGCGAGATAAGGGAACTAAAATACTGCTTTAAATCCCAAAATATAGGCGCTTACGTGGCTTTTATAGATAGATTTAATCCCGTTATCGCCTCTATAAAAAAAGAACTCGCCAAAGAAAAAGATATTTTTTCGATAAATATCGCTCGAGGGTTTAGTAGGGGCGTAAATTTGCAGCTTGAAATTTTACAAAACATCGATGTTGCAAGGTTTATAACGGGTAGCGAGATAATCTTTAGCAATAAAGTTTCAATCCAAAACGACGACAAAAGAAGCGAAACAGACTCACTTTTCCAGCTTAAATTTAAAAATCAGACGCTAGCTAGTATCCACAACTCAAAGCGCTTTAAAGCAGAACGCTTTACGATCGAATTTGCCGCGAACGGGGGCGTGTATTTCGGCGATATGCTGGGCCTTAAGCTAAACAAATACACGCTTGACGGGCAGCAAAATTTGAAAGTTTACAGCGACGTTTCGCCGGTTAAAGCACTACTAAATGAGTTTTATCAGGCATGTTGCGGCGCAAAAAGCGATCTAAGTACGCTCGAAGACACACTAAAGGCTCAGGAGGTTTGCGAATGAGGCTAATTTTACTGCTAAATATGGGCGGACCAAACGACCTTAGCGAGGTTGAGGTATTCTTAAAAAATATGTTTAACGATCCTTATATCCTGGGGATAAAAAGCCCGTTTTTGCGCAAATTTGTTGCGTTTATGATAACCAAATCTCGCCTAAAAGCCGCGCAAAATAACTACCGTCAAATCGGCGGAAAATCGCCTATCTGTGAGCTTACGGCGAGACTATGCGGTAAAATTTCGCATTTTTTAGACGATGATACGGCGGTAGCTTTTGCGATGAACTACACGCCGCCTTTTGCGAAGGATGTTTTAGCTGAGTTTACGGAGGCTTCGGAGATTGTTGTTTTTCCTCTCTACCCACACCACTCGTTTACGACCGTAACGTCTAGTATAAGCGACTTTGAAAAGGCGCAAGCCGAGCTAAATTTAAAGGCGAAAGTAAAAATCATCGAGCCGTTTTTTGAGGATGAGAGATATAACGAGGTTGTCGTAGATGACATCGAAAAAGCTGCGCGTAATCTAAACTCAGGCGATATAATGCTGGTATTTTCGGCTCACTCTTTGCCGCAAAAGATGATCGATGCTGGCGACGTTTATGAGGAGCATGTCAAGCGTCACGTTCAAATTTTAACCGAAATTTTGGAGAAGCGAGGAGTCAAATTTAAGCAAATTTTGCTCGCATACCAGTCAAAGCTAGGCCCTGTAAAATGGCTCGAACCCTCACTAAATCAAGTGCTAGCCGAGATAAAAGACAAAAAAGTGCTCGTTTATCCGATCTCCTTTTGTATCGACAACTCTGAAACCGTTTTTGAGCTATCAAAGGAATTTCGCCATATCGCCAGTGAGTTAAATTTTGATTTTTATGACGTCGTAGGCTGTCCAAACGATAGTGAAAAATTTGCTAAATTTATTGCCGAGAAAGCTAAGGAATAAAATTTGCTTGCGATAATGTATCTTTTATAAAGGATGCGAAATGACGATCGAAGAGCAAAAATTTATCCAAAAGATTTTGGCCGAGCTTGCGCAAAAAGCCATAGAAAAGACTGCAAAGGCGGTAAAAGGCGCCGACTTTGAAAAAGAGCTCAAAAAAGCCGTTGAGCCGATAAAAACCGCCAAAGAGCCTGATGTGGAAGGTTTTAAAAAGACTCTTACGCAGCTTGGCGCAGCAGGATTTTTATCACAGATGAACGAACAAAAAATCCAGGAAAAGCTAAGTATCAAAAAAGAGGAGCTGATGGAGGCTCTAGGGCTAAATACCGATATGAAAAAAAGCCTAAGAGATGAGCTTGAAACCGTACTGGACGATCTTTTGACCAAATATGAAAAAGAGCTACGAGCTAGTTTGCAAAGCAACTCCTTGCTAGAAAAACAGCAATCTTTGCAAAATAAAAATCCGTCGATGCTGGGCACGGTTTTAGGTATCGTATAAATTTGGCGTAGTTTTAAGTCGCGGCGAGTCGGCGGTAAAATTTGAGTTTGATGCTTAGTGATTAAAGCCTTAAAAGTTCGCTGAGGCTAAATTTTGTAATATACTAGAACTCATATGTTTTAAGTGTGGCTACCGATGAGCTTTTTGATTGACAATAAAAAGAATTTTGTAAAGTATCCTCAAAAAACAAAATGGCTGTTTTTCTTGCGATCATTAAATTTAAAAAATAGCTTTTCAAATTTGATCTTGCTAAATTAAACAATCTTGTATTTAAAGCTACCTATCGGTGTTGCACAAATTTGCTTATCATTAAAATTTAAGCAATGCGTCGCGAAGTCGGTAATAAATGATCGAAGTTTGATTAGTGGTTTTGTGGATGTGAAAGTAAAAAGGCGAGAGTTTATCTCGCCTAAATTTGATTAATAAAGTCCGAATTTGCCGTCAGAGCGCTTGTAGATCACGCGCATTTTGGCGTCCATATCGTTAAATACGTAAAATTGTGCATCGCTATCTTTTAGCTTTTGCATAGCTTCCTCGATCTCTAGGGGTTTATATAGCTCAAGCTCCATAGGGATTATCTCATCTGCTTCGCCGTCACTCGTCTGCTCTTCTGCGATCGCAGCTCTAACAGCTTTGCCGTCGTCTTTGTTTTTGACGGTGGTGTTTTTGTCATGCTCGCGGCGAAGCACCTTTGACGCGCGCTCAAGTGCAAGATCAACCGCAGCGTACAGATCTTTATCTTTGTGGCGGATTACGATCGTGTCTTTTTTTGCCAAATTTAGCGCAAATTCTACGCTAAAGCCTTTTTTACCGTTTTTTTCGTCCGCAGAAACTACGCAACGACCCGAAATAATATCCAGTCCGTATTTGTTAAGCGCATCAAATGCGTTTTCTATGTGTTGTTTGATTGAGTCTGTTAGGTCAAATTGTTTACCTACGATGCTTAGATTCATCATCTCTCCTTTACGTTAAAGTGCTAACATTATAGCATATAAAGTATTATTTTAGAGCTTTTGAATCGTGCGTCTGTGAATTCTTATCGGAGGGACATTGGCATTTGCCGACCTAACGACTACGTCTAATATAACCGTTCCGGCAGATGCAGCGGTAGATATCGGGATTACTGCCGTACCTCTGCCGGCAGTACCGTCGCAAGCTCCTATGGTGCCGAGTGCCATATTTGCTGTTACTGTTACTGTAAACAAAGAGGTGGCGACGTTGTTGGTTGGAAAAGTTGTTTGTAAAATAGGAGTAGGATTACCCGCGTTTAAAAATGCGCAGTTTGCTACTTGCGTGAAATTTGTGTTTAGGAGATTGAAAACAGCTATCTCGGTAGCGCCCTGAGCTAAGAGTTCGGCTTGTTCTCGCAAGAATACGTCCGATGTTTGTTTTGCCGTAGTTGCAGAAGTATTTAGCGAAAACATAGCCAAAGTAGCTATCAAAACTATAAAAATAATCGCCGTTACTAAACTAAATCCTTTTCTCATTAGTATATCGCCTTTGTTTTGCATACAGTAGTCTCGGCCTCTGCAGGCTCTAGCGATCTGCCGGCGTCCCTTATGCATAGTTTTAAAACTATAATACCGTTTGCTTCCGTAAAGTTAAATCTCGTTACGTTTGTAGCTAGCAGATCTGAGTTTCCGTTATTGTACTCTTGTCCTGCCCATGGGCGAAAATTATAATGAAGGAATAAGCTAAAATCTCCATTGGCGCTAGCCACGCCAGGAACTACCGCATAAGCCGTATGAAGTAAGTAGTATTGTTCCGAGATAAGAGCATCTCTGTAGTTTGCTATACTTAGTATGTTATTTTGACCATTGGCTACTATGGTGCCTATGGAATTTGCATTCGTTCTGTTATAGCCAAAAGAAGTAGCGGGGTTAAGACTCATGTTTTTAAACACTATGCCTATATTGCCGTTGGCTATGCTGGCTGCACTGTTGGTGAGATCTCTTATATTTTGATCGGCTGAGAAGTTAGGTGCAGCCGCGGCTACGGCCAATCTGCTTCCGGGAGTCGATATTGTTCCGCTTCCGGCTATGGCTGCTATTGCGGTATTTGGACTACTCAGGTCTGCAAAACCGCTCCATCCTCCGTCCTGAAAGCTCTCGTAGCTATAGGTTATCCATTCAAGAATAGGATAGGTGCTGTTTAGTCCCGCCGCGCTAGTAGATACGAAAGCTCCGTTTCCGTTGGCGGCCGGCTGTTTTCCTATTGTTGAACCCCTAACTCGTATGGCAAGTCTTTTTGAAATTTGCTCTAGAACTAATTCGGTTTGCGTTTCTAGGGTATTGATGGCTCTACTTTGGAGATAGCTTCTATATATATTAAGAGTCATTTGGATGCCCATATGCGATAATAGTCCTATTATCACTATAACGACCATTAGTTCAAGTAGCGTAAAAGCTTTTTTCATTTTACCTACCAGACCTTGGTTAAAATCACGGGCGCGTCGCCGATATTGGCCGAATATGCTCGCAGGATTATCTGATGGCCGTTTCCTTGTCCTCTAGTGTTTTGAGTGGTTGCCGTTACGGCAATCTCCCGTACGTCATTGTCTGCTGCGCCGGACATATTTCGCGAGAGATTTACGTTGCTTACCAAATTTGCCGTTATTATGCTATCTCTATCGTATCCTGCGGCGCTAATTATCTGCGTACGTCTTCCGTTAAATGAGTTCAAAACGCCTGTTCTGTTTTCCCATGGACTACACGCTACGCCTGTTCTTGCTATATTGGAAAAAATTCTTCTTCCCTCTTGCGGTATGCCGTTTCGGGTATAAAAATTTGCCAAATTTCCAAATATCGGAGTCGAAAGTCTTTGGAAATCGCCCCGTCCGGTGCAACTCCAAGCTGCGGTAGAGATGATAGCTAGTCTCGTTTTTGCGTCCATTACTGTTTCTTGTATTATGGCTAGGCTGTTATTTTCCGATACTCTAGAAAATACATTTGGCACTACAGCCATCGTCAATCCCATAATAACGATGGCTAGTATAAGTTCTATTAAAGAAAAGCCCTTTTTTGCTCTTACCATTCTATTCTCTTGCTTGGTTTATTTATGATATTATTTAGCCTGCCGCCGCCTCGCGTACCCACGACATTACCTACGCCTACGTCCGTTCCGTTTTCATCTAGCGCTTGTCCTCCCCAGTTTACGTTATTTGACGTAAAGTTAACGGTAAAGCGATTTACGGCAGCCAAAGCATTTATCGGGTCAAATATAAGCCAACTTGAGGCAGGCATACTGATCACGTCCGTACCTACTATGGTGCTTGATAGCCCCATGTTGCCTATTCCGTTTGCCGGAATCGGAGTGGCCGGAGCTATAGTAGTCGTAGCAGCGCCTGCTAGTGCCCCGCTCGTTCCTTGAGCTAAATTTGTATGAGCCGCATTTACAAACCAATTACTCGCTTGCGGTAGCTGAGTGCCTGCGGCTAGAGCATATATGGCGTTATTGCAAGCGTTACAATATATGCCGTAGTATAGATTTTCGTTAAATCCCGCTTGCGGTCCGGTGTATGTCGGCGCATATACCCTGCCGTAGTAAAACTGCGTTGTACTGACGACGGTAGGTTTTGCGTATGCAGCGCCGGCTACGGAGTCTGTATCCGATATATTGCCTATCGTTAAGTTTTGGTTGCTTAAAGTAAATGGATTTTTAGGTATATTTACGCTTCTTGCAAAATTTAGCCTTACAGTTACAGGTGCCGTGCCGCCGTTAAAAGCGTTGGCGTTTACGCTATATGCGCCATTGTTTGCTACGGCGTTTACTTTTCTTACGAAACTAGGCGGATTGTTATCAAAAAATATAATTGCATCTCGAATATCTGCAAGCGTCGCCACGCCGCCGTTGTTTGTTCTAAAGTCGCCTAAAATTTGATCTATCCCCAAGGTAAAGCTATTGTTTCTAGAATAGCAACCGGCACGGTATAGCGTAGCAGCCGTCCTGGCAGCATCGCCCAATCTAGCCGTTAGATTAAACGTTACGTTTGCTCCCATAGGCGCGACGTTTGACATATATGTCATATTTCCGCCGGCAAAGTTAGTTACGGTTAAATTCTGCGCCGCTATATCATTTGGTACGAATAGCAAATTTTGCTCGCCTCTAGTTTGGGTATCACAACCTATCTTGCCATTTGCGTCTTCTGTCGTGGTATCGCTATCTGTTATGCAGTCGCTAGGATTGCCGCCGGTGCCTCTATCTACGTTTGTCCACTTCGTATCTTTGGCGTGTATGGCGACATGCCCTATATTTGGATATACGAAGTCGCTAGTAGCGCCGCCGCCTTGGGATATTTTTATTTCTCCTAGTCCGTTAGTGGTATCGGCTTCTAGGTTTATACCGTTTAAAAACGTAAAACCGTCGGTGCAAGTTGCCGGAACTAGAGTCGATCTTCTAAGCGTAATAGGTTTTATATTTGTCGAGTAGTTGGCTGCCGTATTGTTTTCATTATCTATGGCTTGTACCCATATATTTTTATACGCTCGTCCTCCGACCATGTTTCCAAAATTTGTCGAATTAGTGGTACTGTTGTAAATTCTCAGCTCCTTCGGCCTTATCGAAAACGAATCGGAACTACAAACTTTGTGGTCTATATTTTTTGCGTCTTTATATGAAAGTCTAAATATCAAATTTGGATAAGCTTTTTTGATCAAGATATTTTTTAGATCTATTATGCTTTTGCTGGCCAGGTCTGTTTTTAGTACTCGAATCGCTTGGCCGCCTTCGATTACGCTTGGTGCATTGTTGCAAGGTTTATTTGCTTCTATTACGTCTACGTAAACGTCGTTGGCAAAGTTAAAATCGTCAAGCTCTTTAACCTCGTTGCCGTTTTTTTCGCTTATGAATAAATTTACTAATTTAACATCAAATTTTCTTGCGGCAAGTTGAGTGAATAAATTTTCCGAATTACCCAATGCGCCGAATTTTTTATTTACAACTTTTGATGCTATACTTCCTACTCTTAGTTGATATTTTGTTTCGGTGCACTCTTCGATAGCGCCCTTATACACTAGCTTTATGCTAGGATTTTCAAAATTTGCGGTATATGAATTTCTAGCAAAAGCCTCTCCGAGTACCGTATCAAATTGTATAAAGGCTTGGTTACTACTTCCTATAGTACCGCCGTTGCCTCCACCGGCGCCTTGACCGACTAGGAATTTTAGCTTACCTGAGGCATAAGTTTGCAAATTTGTATTATCTGGGTTTTTATCTCCGGCTCCTACCGCAAATGTCGATCCTCTTCCAACATTAGGTCTTATAAATGTAGTATTGTTTACATAGGTCGAATTTTTTGGATCTAGCGCAGTGTTTACAGATAATTTTTGTGCTTCTTCGTTTCCGTTGTTTACTATTTGAAGCCTAACTCTTAGCGTATCCCCTTTTTTTGCGATAGTTTTGTTGCTGGCATTGGTGCTAACCGGTTCAAAGTCTTGTTCGCTAGTTTTATTTTTGTCCCTAACATATAGAGTTTCTATATAACATACTTTCGGTACATACAGATCGGTAGAAAACGCCAGCATACCCACGGTGGCTTCGTCGCCTTGTAGGCTACCACCAGGTCTTTTGATTATTTTTGCAGTTAGCCGTATGTCGGCAGACGTTTGTTTATTGGTAAGTTTTCCGGTAATATCGTATGTATCTAAATCCATACTCGCGTTATATTTTTTGCTAGGGTTTAAATGCTTATTAAATTTAGATATAGTGGAGTTAAACTGGTCGCCTTTTTGATTTAGGGTGTTGTCAAATATTGAGCTATACGTCGAGTAGCTATCTTTTCTAATCTCTATGTCTTCAGCCGAGATCTCGCTCGCTGCGCCGAATGAAAGAGTGGTAAGAGAGGAAACTACCGCACCGTTCACTGGAGTATAAAAGCCGCTAACCGTTATGTCTGCGCTTCTGCTAGCTCCCTTGTTTAAATCTAGCGGCGTTAGTAGCTTGATGCCGTCAAATATATTGACGCCTTTGGGTTTTATTTTTTTACCGTCTTTGCTACCAAAGTCATATACGATAACTAGCGCCCATCCTCCGTATCTAGGGGATTGTAGATTGTTAAACCATTTACCGTCGGTGTATGAATATAGGCCCGGAGGTATTCCATCATGAGTTTTTATATTTCCTGCGCTAAAAGTTCTGCTTGCTACGGTATTTCCTAGGGACTCTTTTACTAGCTCGGTAACATCAGCGCTTGTTTGATATTGAAATCTCATGCCCCTACTTGAGAGCGACCCAAACCAAAACGTATCTTTTTCGTGTGCGGTAATATTATAGTATCCTTTTGGTGTTCCGAATCTTATCGTATTGAAGTTTTTTATCGTATCAAAGTATTTATCTCTAGCCGTGTTATCGTTTGAAATACTCCAACCTAAAGAAAAACTTCCGGCCCAATAAAGTCTAGCATAAACAATTCTTTTTCCTACTATATCATTTGCTATGCTTGCTCCGTCGGTATTTTTCCTATCGGAAAAGTCAAAAGTCGCTTTTGATGAGTTTAAGCTATAGCTTGTATCCTCTTTTTCAAATACAACATTTGTAATGGACGTATGTATCGTAGTGGAACTTAAAATAGGCCTGTAATTATAGCCGTATCCTTGAGAGCTATTGCCTACGGTTCTTAATACGGAGGCCCCGATAGTCTCTATATCGCCGTATATTATCTTTCTTTCTTCTAGTCTTTTAATGCCGTACTGGTCTATTACCTCTTCATTTATGACTCTTTTTTGAAGGTTGGCGGTTTCTTTATTGTCTAAATATCTGCCAGATGATGCGGAAGCTAAATTATGTTCCAGATAATTTTTATCTTTTACTGCAAAGGCGCTACTTGCGCTTAGTAAAAAAATCATAACTAGAAAAAAATTAGAATTTTTCACTTGGTTTTCCTTAAAATTTTTACTTCTCAATAAAATCCGAAATTTTTTCAGCCTGTTTATACATCGGATAAGCCCATGCGTCAAGTACTACCTGCGAGAGCGTCATATTTGTCATATTGCAAACGATAGGAGCGATGAAATTTACCGTCGATGTCTCGATCGGGGTGCTAACGACCATAATATTATAAATCCTTAGCTCGCTTTTGTCGTTTATGTCCATCAGCTCCTGATAGTACGTCGGTATCTCAAATTCGTAATTTCTCAAGGCATACGGATTTATCGCGGTGAAAGATGTATCGTCGTCCTTGCTTTGAAGCTTTATGAAAAATTGATCCAGTTCTTTTAATTCATAACTTTTAATATGTTCAAAGCCTAAAATCGGACTTTTGACTTGAAAAATCATATATATCTCCTTAATTAAATATTTACTTTTTACGCGAATTGTATCCAAAATTTCCTATTTTTAAGCATAAAATGAAATCAAATTTACCGAAAAGCAATAAAAACAATGGTAAAATAGTCCGTTTTAAAAAATTTAAAATTTAAGGGAACGTATGAAAAATTTGATCAAATTTTTATCTGCGGTATTTTTTGTTTGTTTAATTGGCGGTTGTGCCGACAAATACACCGAGCTTTATAATCTAACGCCCGACCAGTGGTACTCTGAGATCATCGGCGATATCAAAAATCGTGACCTAGAAAGCGCCGACAAACACTATACGGCGATGTCTAGCGAGCATGTAGCTAGCCCGCTTTTGGAGCAAATTTTACTGATACTAGCTCAAGCTCACGCTAACGACGAAGAGTATCTGATGGCGAATTTTTACCTTGACGAATACCTCAAAAGATACGGCGACGGTGGCCCTAGGAGCGAATTTGCGCAGTATCTAAAAATAAAAGCGAATTTTGACTCATTCTCGCAACCCAATCGCAACCAAAAGCTAATGCAAGACAGCATCGCCGAGATAGAAAAATTTCTCTACATATACCCAAACACACAGTATCGCCCGCTGATCGAAACTATGCTGGTTAAATTTAAGCTCGCGATCTACAACCTGGACGTGCAGATAGCCGATCTATATGAGCGCACTGGCAGGGATGAGTCGGCGCAAATTTATAAAGAAAAGGTCCAGGCATCGCCGCTAAACGACGCAAATATCGTGCTTCCGCAGCTTCCTTGGTATAGAAAAATGTTTGAATAGGAGCTAAATTTGCAAATTTACGAATCAAAAATGTTCCCCGCCCAGCTACCCGTTATCGTCGAGGACGAGCTATTTTTATATCCTTTTATGATCACGCCGCTTTTTTTGAGCGACGAGGAAAATATCGAAGCGCTAAATTTAGCCCTCGAGTCGCAAAGCCCAATCCTGGTCGTGCCGACGAAAGCGCAAAATGAAGGCGTACGAGAATTTGACTCCATCTATGACGCCGGCGTCATAGGCACTGTGATGAGGCGAGTGCCGCTACCAGACGGTAGAGTGAAAATTTTATTTCAAGGCACTAGCAAAGGCCGTATAGTCTCAAAAGTATCCTCAAAGCCGCTGCAAGCCATCGTAGACGTACTACATGAAAAAAGACCCGAAAATACCAAAAGCGACGCGCTACTAACCGTGCTTCGCGAAAAGGTGCGAGATCTGGCCGCACTTAGCCACTTTTTTCCGCCCGATCTTTTAAAAACGATAGAGGAGAGTGCCGAGCCTAGCCGCGTTTGCGATCTGATTTTAAGTTCGCTAAGGCTAAAGAAAAAAACGGCGTACGAGTTTTTTATCGAGGAAAATTTGGAGCAAAAGCTACTAAAGCTCATCGACTATGTCATCGAGGAGATCGAGGCAAACAAGCTCCAGCGCGAGATAAAAAACAAAGTCCACTCAAGGATCGATAAGGTAAATAAGGAGTATTTTCTAAAAGAGCAGCTAAAACAGATCCAGCAAGAGCTCGGCTCAGACACGAGCCGCGAAGAGGAGATCGAGGAGTACCGCAAAAAACTAGAAGCTAAGAAAAAATTTATGGGAGAGGACGCGTATAAGGAGATAAAAAAACAGATCGACAAGCTGGCTCGCATGCATCCGGACTCCGCCGACGCCAACACGACGCAAAGCTACCTCGACTGGGTCGTGGAGGTGCCGTTTGAAAACCTGGCCAACAAAAAGCTAAGCGTGCAAGAGGTCGCAAAGCAGCTAAACGCCGATCACTACGGGCTTGAGAGGCCAAAAGATAGGATAGAGGAGTACTTTGCTCTGCGCGAGCTTTTGCAGCTACGAGGCATCGCGGGTAAGGTAAATAACGGCGCGATACTATGCTTTGCGGGACCTCCGGGCGTCGGTAAAACGAGCCTGGCAAACTCTATCGCAAAGGCGCTAAAGCGCGAGCTGGTACGCGTGGCTTTGGGCGGCCTTGAGGACGTAAACGAGTTGCGCGGACATCGCCGCACCTACATAGGCGCAATGCCCGGTCGTATCGTGCAAGGGCTGATAGAGGCAAAACAGATGAATCCCGTCATCGTGCTAGACGAGATCGACAAGGTCGGCAGGAGCTTTCGCGGAGATCCGACTGCGGTACTGCTGGAGATCCTAGACCCTGAGCAAAATAACAAATTTAGAGATTATTATTTAAATTTTAATATCGACCTTAGCAAGGTCGTTTTTGTTGCGACGGCAAACGATGTGAGCGCCATACCACCAGCACTTCGCGATAGGATGGAGTTTATCGAGCTTAGCTCATACACCCCGCAGGAAAAATTTGAGATCGCTAAAAAATATCTAATCCCCCAAGAGCTAAAAAAACACGGCCTAAAGCCCGGCGAAGTGACTCTAGGCAAAGACGTGCTAAGCCTCATCATATCAGACTACACGCGAGAAAGCGGTGTGCGAAATCTACGCCGCCGACTGGCCGATATCTTTAGAAAGGCGGCAAAAAGGCTACTGGGGGGCGAGGCGCAAAAGATAACCGTAACGACTAAAAATTTGAGCGAATTTTTAGAAAAGAAGGTTTATGAGATCGAGCATGCCGACAAAAAGCCCCAGATCGGCCAGGTAAACGGGCTAGCGTGGACGAGCGTGGGCGGCGACGTGCTAAAGATCGAAGCTATCCGCATACAGGGTAAAGGCGGTCTGCAGATCACCGGGTCATTGGGTGACGTGATGAAGGAGAGCGCATATATCGCATTTAGCCTCGTTAAAGTGCTGATCGACGCTAAAAAGATAAAAGTGCCTGCTAAAATCATCCCGAGCCTGCCGGACGACGTCAAAGATGGCGTAAAAAAAGAGCCTAGCGCTAGCGAAGTGTATCGCCGTTATGACTTGCACATTCACGTGCCAGAGGGCGCCACGCCAAAAGACGGACCGAGTGCAGGTATCACGATGGTGACGGCGATCGCCTCGATCCTAACGGATACCAAAGTGCGAAGCGACGTGGCGATGACGGGCGAGATCACGCTCAGCGGCCGCGTGCTACCTATCGGCGGGCTAAAAGAAAAGCTCATCGCCGCGCATAAGGCCGGCATCAAAACCGCTCTGATACCGCGCAAAAACTATGAGCGCGATCTAGGCGACATACCGCAAGACGTCAAAAACGATATGCAAATCATCCCCGTGGACGTCATCGAAGACGTGCTGAAAAATGCGTTCGTCACAAAATAACTACTAAATTTGATTAAATTTAGCCTCGGTAGTGGGGCTAAATTTCTACTTTAATATCATCAATTTACGATTAAAATTTCATTTATGATCAAGAAAATTTAAAATTTTTGTATAGCACAAACGCCATGATTTTACCGATATTCTTAAAAGTAGCGAGCATGGCGCAACAGAGTTTGCATTCAGCAATCTTAAAGACAGAAAAAGACTATATAGCGTTTTACTAAAATCGACAAGACGCTTTACAAACAATAGAACGAAATCGCCGCTAAAATTTACTTAAGTTTTATTGAGCGTGCGTATTTCTTAGTATTTGCTGTTTGCACGGGGATATAGGCTTGATTTAGCTGCGTTTGTCTCTTTGTTTGCTAGCATGGTTTGAAGCTTGGAAGATGGGATGGAAGGGTTAGTGGATTGTAGGGATTTAGCAAGGGAGGGGAAAGATACTGATTTGGCGGGTAGAGAGACGCCAAAAAAGTAAACGATAAAAAACAAAAAAGATATCTTTCGCAAAATCTACTTCCCTAACTATACTGAAATTTACGGCTAAATTTAATCACAATAATGTGGTTTAAAGCAGGCGGGGGTAAAATATGGGAACTTGAATTTGGGTGGGGTGAGATGGAAAAAGATGATAACGAGTTTATGGATTTGCCTGAAAATATTAAGCTTGATGAGGATGAGTACATCATCTGCCGATATAAAGGAAATCACGTCAAAGAGCACTTTGTTAGGTTTTTATTTGCCTTGCTTTGCATTGTAACATTTTTATATACATTGTTTTTTGGGCAAAATTTTGAGCAACAAAGCGCATTTGTAAAAGCATGTATTATTTTTTTGCATTTTACTGGTATATCTTTTTATAACCAATTGGATTCACAAAGGTCTATATTTAACAAATAAACATTTGATATCCTTTAATGGAAATAAATTTGACTTAGATTCCATATACATACTTGACACAAGCGCTCGTCAAAATAAAGAATTTTGCGTATGCAACGGATGGAAAAATATCCTGGAAATTAAATGTTTAGAAGATGATATTAAACTAGATATATTTATATTTTCTTTAGTTGATATATCTGGAAATAAAAGTATTTTTAGATTTGGTCCAAAGGAGCTAAGAGCTAAAGCCGTAATCGATAATTCGGTTAGATTTAAATTAATATAAGGAGACAATAATGCTAAGCAGCAAGGATAGTAACAAAACAAAAAGTTTTACAGAAGAAGATATTAGAAGAGTTCCTGGTGTGTTTTTGATACATCTAGTGCGCTGATTCAAACTTTAAATAAAGGAGATGAATTTGCAAAAAATGGGACCACTTTTATTGCAAAAGTAGGATTTGTTACTGGGTTGGTAGCTGATTTAACAATAAATATATCTAAAAATAAAGATGGTAGTATAGTTTATACGATCGCTTCAACAACCACAAAAGATGCTATAAAATTATTGGGCAACTACGACTTTGGCACCTGCAATTGTTGCTGGAGCAACATTGTTTTTGGGAACTGGTGTAATGGCAACAGGATTGGCAGTAGTTGGAACAACAAGCTTATTTATAGTTGTATCATATGGCACAGATTATCTATTAAATAATTTAGAAGAAATTATTAATCAATTTATTGATCATTATACCAATAAAGAAATTGAACTCTACACTCCTACCATCTACGGCAAAATAACCAAAGAGGAATTTATTCTCAAAGAAGTGGAAAGCAGCAATGGAAATTTTTGCAAAAAAGTATTTCCTTGGTACGCAAGATGCATCCAAACTAGGGATTTAAGCAAAGTAGATATCAGCACGGTTTCAAATTCTGATTTTATCCAAAGAATTACGCTCGAAAAAAAACAAAAATGCACTTGCTATAAAAACAGCCTCCGAGGTAGGTAGCATAAAACAAGCTACCGAGATATTTGAGATCATAAACACTATGCCTAACATCACCCGTAACCCTCAACTCCCACACATACAACATAAGAAACCTTTCAAATTTAGAGATAAGAAATGTGATCGATAAGATACCTCCCGTATCATTCCTGCTTTCCGACATATTAATAAGAACGGGTGAAGAGCTGGATCTGGGAAGCAAGGGAATGTACAAAGTAAAAAGCGGAGATACTCTATCAACCATAGCTCAAAGAAACGGTATGGTTACTAAAGAGCTGCTAAAGCTAAACACTTGGCTGGCAGATGAAGGTAGAGTAAAATTCCTAAAAAACAATATATTGGTAGAATCAAACATACTGGAACTAAACGAGATAGATCATCTCCTAACAGGCGATAGAAATGCCGAAAATATACTCATAGACGCAAACGGAGGAGATGGTATCATGGTGGGAGCCAATAAAAAGATATACTAAAAGACGGCAATAGTTTGGACGCAACAATGGTAAATACACAAAAAGAGTTCTATAATTTTTATTAAATAAAATATGAGATATTGGGGCAGTAATGTAAGTTGTAGTTAAAAATTAACTTAAACCTAGTTGGGTATATTTTAAATATGATTTGTACTTTTTTCTTGTTAAGCTTAGAAAAGTGGTGTAAGGGGGTGGAAATAAAATTTAAAAATTAAGCCCTAAAAAGGGCTTAAAAATTATAGTCCCTCAAAAGGATTGGTTACTACGTCGTCGCGATCGACTACGTAAGGTATCAAAGCTGCTTGGCGAGCGCGTTTGATAGCCTTTTCGACCATCTCTTGGTATTTTTTAGAAGTGCCAGTTAGGCGTCTTGGCATGATTTTAAATCTCTCCGACAAGCAGTACTTCAAAAGCGAAGTGTCCTTGTAGTCGATAAAATCTATCTTTGCCTCTGTAAATTTGCAGTATTTGCGTGAATATTTTCTTTTTTCAGCCATCGTTTTTTCCTTAATTAAAATGGTATCGTTTCGTCGCCGTCATCGTATTTGTCGGCATCTATATCTATTTCTCGGACGTTATCGCCATAGTATTCGTCTTTTGGCTGTTGCTTTTGTTGCTGCGGTTTATTCAAATTTTGCCTTTGTGCGCCGCCTTGAGCGTAGCTATTTTGCTGATTTTGTCCGCCTTGATAGCCGCCGCCGTAGCCGTTATTTTGGTAACCGCCTTGCTGATAGCCTTGATTACTATTTTGATTGTATCCGCCTTGCTGTTGTCCTCCGCCTAGCATCTCCATATTTTCCACGCTGATCGTGTGTTTGCTTCTATTTTGTCCGTTGTTGTCCGTCCATTGGTCGAATTTTAAGCGACCCTCGACTAGAAGCTTTGAACCTTTGGAAAGATATTGGTTTGCTATTTCCGCTTGTTTTCCGAAAAATGTTATATCAATAAAGCACGTTTCTTCGCGTTTTTCGCCGTTTACATTAAATTTTCTCGTTACGGCGATGGCGCTGTTGCCTATGGCTGCGCCCGCAGTCGTATATCTAAGCTCGATATCTCTTGTCAAATTTCCTACCAAAACGACTCTATTAAACATTTTTTGTCCTTATTCTTGCGCTGTCGGAGCTTCTTCTGCTTTGACTTTCGGTTCTTTTTTGTTTAGTTTGATACCCTTGCTCATCTTTTCCCAAGCGGCGATCTCTTTTTTGTTTTCAAATTTGACCGTTAAGAATTTGATGATATCTTCGGTGATTCTGATGATACGCTCGACTTCGGCGATAGCTTGGGTCGGAGCCTCGAAATACACGACGAAATAAGTTCCGCGCTCATATTTTTTTACGGTATAGGCTAATTTTCTAGTACCCATAGACTGCACAGACGCGATATTTGCGCCGTTTTTGGTTAGGATTTCTTTAACGAAATCAACTTTTGCGCTTACTTCTTCTTCCGTCAAAGTAGGCTTCAAAATGAATAAAAGCTCGTAATGCTTCATTGATTCTCCTTGTGGGTATTAAGCTCGTTTGCGCGGTTGCAAACGGGCAAGGAAGTCTTTCGACAAGAGCTGATTTTATCTTTTTTTTACTTAATATTTGCTGTTTTTGCCGATAAGATTTTGTAGGCCCAGCACGCAGGAGAGTAGAAAAGTTTTTTTATCGAGGGCAGAATTTGTCTTTAGCTCAAATTCCGCCAAATTTAGCGCGGTAAATATTTCTTTATACGCTTTTAAATTTACCGCCAGACACTGTCTTTTTAGTTCGTTTGCGACGTTTGGCGGCGGCGCATAGCCGAGCGTTTCTTTGATGTCAAATTGTCCCGTTATTTTGATACCTGCATGCAGTTTAAAGAGTCTAAAAAACGCGCGGTAAAGCGAGTTTATAAACAAAATTTCATTAAAATTTCCATCGTCCGCGCATGAGAAAAAATCGGCCCTGATATCTTTTAGCGCTATAAATTTGTCGAAAAAATCGTCAAAACTCACGCTTGATAGCGAAAAAACCAAGCTTCTTACGATATTTTCGTTTACGGGCTCATTTAGAGAGGCTAGTTTGTTTAGCTCGCTTGCGGCTAGATATAAATTTTCGTTATGTATGCGGTAGAGTTCAAAAAGTGCGTTTTTCGTGATATTTAGGTTCATTTTTACGGCTTGTCTGCCGAGTAAATTTACGGCCTCTTCGGGCGAGCCCGGTTTAAAAAATCTCGCAAAATTTACTCCGAAAGCCTTTTGCGTATCAAAAACGGCTTTGGAGTCGGGCTCAAAAAGCTCGAAAACGAATGCGCCACCGTTTTTGCAAACCTCTATCAGAATTTTTAGCTCTTTTGTGGGGATTTTTTTATTGCTTTTTACGTGCAAAAGCGGGCTGTCGCCAAATAGCGAAGGCTCGCAAAGATGCGAGCGCGCAGCCTCAAAATCGTACTCGTCGTAGTAAAGACTCAAAATTTCAAAATCTTTAAATTTGGCTAAAATTTCCTTCGCAAAAAGCTCGATTTGGTATTCGTCCGCACCGTAAAGCAAGAAATAATTTGGAAATTTGGCCGAATTTAGCGCGGCCTCTAGCTCTTTTCTATACATCGATTTTCTTTACGACCTTACCGAAAATTTCGGCCGTTGCGATATTTGCGTCCGTGATTTCGACGATGACTTTTTGCAGTAAATTTACGCTGTACGCGCCCAAAAATATCCTAGCGCCTTTTATCTCGTCGTCAAGCCTAGCTATCGCGACGTTTTGATTTTCGCTGATATAGGCGTTAAAGCGCTGTCCGATGCGCTCTTTTGCCCAGCGCGCGAATTTTCTATCCATAAAGTCAAATGCTACCCTGTCGGCTTCGCGTTCGAGTTCGCTTAAATTTGAGCAAGTCGCTTCGATATTTAAAAGCAGGTAGTTGAAAAATTTCTCGTCGTTGCGCAGTTTGGCCTTTAAAAGGCGGTGTAGCGTGAGGTCGGAGTAGCGGCGGATCGGGCTCGTAAAGTGCGTGTATCGCTCAAATCCCAGTCCGAAGTGGCCTAAATTTTGTGCGCCGTATTCGGCCTTTTTTTGCGATTTTATGATGAGCTTATCTATCTCCTCGCGGTTGCCTACGGCATCGGCCTGCGCTTGGATTTTACGAACCAAATTTGCGATATCGCTCTCATAAACGAAGTCAAAGCCCAGAGCTCCGAGGTCTTCGAGTAAAATTTGTATTTTTCGCAGATCTGGCGAGCCGTGATTTCTAAAAACGCCTTTGCCGATGCGTTTTGCCGCCGCGACGTTGGCTAGCAGCATGCAGTCTTCGACTAGTCTGTGCGAGTCGGTATCGGTCTCAAATCTCGTAGAGGCAAGCCCGCCGCCCTCATCAAGGCTCATGCGAAGCTCCTGCGTCCTAAAGTCAAATGCATTTTTTAGGCGTTTTTTGCGTAGGCGCGAGGTAAGCGCGAAAAGCGGCTTTATCCAGCCGGCTTCATCCTTGAGTTCGCCGCGTAAAATTTGATCGACCTCGTCGTAGTTAAAGCGTCTTTGTGAGATGATGATGGCTTCTAAGAGCTCTTCTTTTATAACTTCATCATTTTCGTCAATCGTGATTTTAAAACAAAACGCAAGGCGCGCGGTATTTGGCTTGAGCGAGCAGATGTTTTCGCTCAAATTTCGCGGCAGCATCGGCACGGCTTTGTGCGGAAAATATATAGAAAATCCGCGTGTTTTGGCTTCTGCATCTATCGGAGAGTATGGCGTGACGTATTCGCTCACGTCGGCGATCGCAACGTAAATTTCGCGTTTTTTCTCGTCAAAATATATCGCGTCGTCAAAGTCTTTTGCATCGACGGGATCTATCGTGCAAAATGGCAAATCCCGCAAATCCGCTCGCTGCGGGTACATCGTAGGATCGACCTCGTCGCCCCATGCGATCGCTTCAGCTTCGCACTCTTCGTTAAATTCGTCGTTTTTGTTAAATACGGCGAGCGAAATTTTCTCGTCGCTGAGCGGGTCGTTTATGTTGCCGATGACCTCTACTATTTCGTTATTTAAATTACCGATTTTTAGTAGAGTGCCGGGCGGCAGCATTTTTAGAGATTTTTGGGACGCTTTTAGCGGCGAGCTAAGCGCAGTTTTTACGTTTACGCCAAGGATTACCGAGCCTATTTGCTTGGTGTAGACTACGCTTGTTTCATTGGCTAGTTTTAGCGTCATCACTACTTTAGCGCTTTGACGTTTTTTCTTTAGCGGCAAAAGCTTTGCGAGCACGATATCGCCGTAGTGTGAGGCGTTTAAATTTTTGTTTTCTATTATTATATCTTGCTTAAAGCGTTTATCGTAAGGCGCCAAAAAACCCGTGCCGTTTGCGCTTATATCGAGTTTGCCGCAGACAAAACCATTATTTAGATAGTAGCGATCTTTGTGGTGGTTAACGGCGTTTAAATTTAGTAAATTTCGTAGGATTTCTTTATCGGAGGAGGCGACTTCCTTTTCGCTCACTCCGTCAAGTAGTTTGGTTAAAAATTCTTTCACAAATTAGCTTTAACTTTTGCGACGGCTTCTAGGAATTTATCTTGCGCAAAGCCGTATTCGTCGAGGCACATTAACGTATTTTGCAGATTGTCGTCGTTTAGTTGGTTAAAGATATTGACAGCATTTTTTACGACTTTAAGCGCTTTTGAGTAGCTTTTTATGTGTTCAGGCGCATCGTCCGGGTTGTTTGAATATAAAATCGCGTCGACAAGCTCGGGCTCAAGGTTCCATTGCTCGAAAATTTTAGCGGTCACGGTTTCGTTTGAGATACCAACCATCTCGTTTTCTAGCTCCGATAGATCAAATGGGCTTGATATGCTTTTTAATTTTGCCTTAAATTCATCAGCTTTTCCTGTTTCGTTTAGCTCGTTGGATATAACGATTTTGCCGACTTCTAGCATGAACGAAGCAGGGCTTAAAACTGTAAGCTCGCTAGCGTTGATTTTTGAATACCAGTTATACATCAAAGCATTTTGCATTATAGAAATATTTAAAAAATCTTGACTAGTGATACCGTAAGGATCTAAATTTATCTTAAAGCTTTTTTTGACTGCGCTTGATAGAGCAAAACCGCGTATAGTCGCCATGCCAAATAGCGTAACGGCTCTTGATATCGTAGTAATCTCTCTGCTAAATCCATAAAGGGGAGAGTTTGCCGAGCGCAGTATATTCGCCGTTAGCATCGGGTCTTTTTCGACGATTTGAGATAGTTCGTTGAGCGAGCTATTTTCGTCTGAGCAAACGGTTTGAATTTTTATTATCGTATCGTCAAGTGGTGGAAGAGCTTTTATATGTTTATAAATTGATTCATTCATTTTCTACACTTTGCATCAAGATTTCATGAGTGACAATTCTACACTAAAAGGCTTTTTAAAAAACTTAAATATACGCGTTAAGCTTATTTTAGCGACTAAATAGTATAATCTCGCAAATTTTTTAAAAGGAGAGAATATGGCAGTAAGCATTTACTATGACAAAGATTGCGATTTAAGCTTGATTAGAAGCAAAACCGTGGCAATGATAGGTTTTGGCTCGCAAGGACACGCGCATGCTGAAAATTTGCGCGATAGCGGCGTAAAGGTGATCGTGGGTCTGGCAAAGGGCGGTAAAAGTTGGGCAAAAGCCGAAGCAAAGGGCTTTGAGGTAAAAACAGTAGCCGAAGCGGCAAAGGCTGCAAACGTCATAATGATATTGACTCCGGACGAGCTTCAAGCTGAAATTTTTGAAAGAGATATAAAGCCAAATTTAAACGAAGGCGACGCGATAGCCTTTGGACACGGTTTTAACGTGCATTTCGGACAGATCAAAGCTCCTGAAGGCATCGATGTCATCATGATCGCTCCAAAAGCACCTGGCCATACCGTAAGAAGCGAATTTGTACGAGGCGGCGGCATCCCTGATCTAATCGCCGTAGAGCAAAACGCAAGCGGAAAGGCCAAAGAACTAGCTCTAAGCTATGCTAGCGCGATCGGCGGCGGTAGAACGGGCATCATTGAGACTACCTTTAAAGACGAGACCGAGACCGATCTTTTTGGCGAGCAGGCTGTACTTTGCGGCGGACTTTGCGCACTGGTAAACGCGGGCTTTGAGACGTTGGTAGATGCTGGATATGAGCCTGAGATGGCGTATTTTGAGTGCTTGCACGAGCTAAAACTAATCGTCGATCTAATGTATCAAGGCGGCATGGCCGATATGCGCTACTCTATCTCAAACACCGCAGAATACGGCGACTACGTGAGCGGTCCGCGCGTCATCGGCGAAGATAGCAAAAAAGCGATGAAAGAAATCCTAAAAGAGATCCAAAACGGTAAATTTGCAAAAGACTTCATCCTCGAGCGCAAGGCCGGATACGTACGCATGAACGCAGAGCGCGGCATCGCCGAAAGAAGCCTGTTAAATCAAACTGGCAAAAAACTACGCTCCATGATGCCTTGGATAAGTGCGGGCAAACTCATCGATCAAAGCAAAAATTAATTGAACTCGAAACCTAGAAAAAAAGCCGCGAAAAGGCGCTCCAAAAAGGGGCGCTCGCGCGGCGGCCTAAAGCTACTACTTTCCGCTTTTCTCATCGCCTGTATCTTGCTTGTCGGGGCGTTTTATCTGCTGGACGTCAGAGTAAAAGTTAAGAGCGACAACGCGCTAATCGCTAAAATCGAGCAGTATTTCGGCAATAAAAGCGAGCCCGAGCAAAAGCAAAATTTAAGCCACAAGCCAAGTCTTTCGGCCTCAAGCGACTCCGAAAAAGTCACCATAAAAGACGCGCAAGCCGCATCGGGCGTGCGCTCAAGAGCAAATTTGACCGATATAAAGGCACTTTTTGACGAGGCGGAAGCTAAAGGTAAAGTAAAAATCGGCGGCGAAAAAGCTAGAGCTGAAGAAAAAAACTATCAAAATTTGCCAAACGAGCAGACTAAATTTAATAAAGACGAGCAGAATGCGCAGAGTATAAAGGATAAAATCTCGCTTGAGGGCGGAAATTTGGCCTCCCGCGATACCTCCGAGCTGGACGGCGCAAACGCCAAAAAGGTCGGCGAGCTAAATTCGTCAAATTTAAGCTCTAAAAACGAGCCCGCCAAATCCGCACAAAATAGCGGCGATAGCGTCAAATTTGACGGCTCGCAATCGCCTCAGCGAACGCATATTTTTGCAAATTCAGAGGCTGTGATCTTTGATGATACGCCTATGCCGCAAGCTCAAAATAACCCCCTCGAGCAGGCGTTAAAAAAAGAAAAAATCCATATCGAATTTAGCGACGTAAAAAGTGTCACAAACGATCAGGCGGGGCAGGTCGAAGTAGAATTTGACGCCGAAAATGCGACGCAGATTGCTGAGAAAAACGAGCAAGAAAAGAGCGAAAAAGAAAAGTCTAAAAAGGACGAAAAGGCCAAATTTGCAGACACAAAAAAGACGGATAAAAAAAGCGCAACCGAGACAAACGAGGTAAAGGCCGCCGTAAAAGCTGGCTACAAACCGCGCCTAGTCATCATCATCGACGACGTGGCGTACAAGCACCAAGCAGACGCGATAAAAGCGGTAAATCTAAAGCTCACGCCGTCATTTTTCCCAGCTACTTCCGCCCACCCCGAGACGCCTGTTTTGGCGCGGCGCTTTAGCTTTTATATGATTCACCTGCCCATGCAGGCTTTAGGCGGCTTTAAGGGTGCTGAGATCGGCACTCTCACGGTCGACGACGACTATGAAAAGATCGCTAAAAAACTGCAAAGTATCAAGCGAGACTTTCCGAATCTAAAATACATCAACAACCACACGGGTAGCCGATTTACAAGCGATGCGGCCGCGATGGATAGAATGATGCGGGCGGTGCGGGACGAAAATTTGATATTTGTCGATAGTAAGACGACCTCGCCGACTAAGGTCTACGGCGCAGCGAAAAAATACTCGATGCCATACATCGCGCGCGACGTGTTTTTGGATCACGACGGATCAAAAGCGGCCGTGCGAAAGCAGCTAAAATACGCCGTCAAGCTAGCCAAAAATCGCTCATACGCCATCGCGATCGGCCACCCGCACAAAAATACGCTCGAAGTCCTGCAAGAAAGCGCCAAACTCCTGCAAGAGGTCGAGGTCGTCTATCTAAAGGATCTTTTTTGAACGTCTTAACCGAGCTTCCACGCGGCCTTTTGCGTCTTAAAAAGCCGCCGGCAAAGCTATATTTTGAGGGAAATTTAGCCCTGCTTGAGCGACCGATGGTCTCGATCGTGGGCTCGAGAAAGGCCAGCGCCTATACCAAGCAGTGCGTAGAGGCGCTGGCTAGGACGCTGGCAAACAGCGGCGTTTGCGTGGTTAGCGGAGCGGCCATCGGCGTGGATATCGCCGCGCACAAGGGGGCTTTTCCGCATACCATCGCGGTTTTTGGCAACGGACTAAACAAAATCTACCCGCCAAGCAACGCCAAAATCATCAAAGAGATATATCAAAACGCGCTGGCTCTGAGCGAATACGCCCCCGATGAGCCGCCACTTGCTTATAGATTTTTGGAGCGAAACCGCATCGCAGTCGCGCTCTCGCAGGCTCTAGTCGTGGCGCAGGCTGACGCTAAAAGCGGCTCGATGCAAAGCGCTCGCATGGCAAAAGAGCTTGGCGTGCCGATATTTACGCTACCTCAGCGCCTAGGCGAGAGTGAGGGGACAAACGAGCTAGTAGCTAGCGGTGCGGCAAATTTGATAAACGATTTTGACGAATTTGCGCTTCATTTCGGTGGGAAACCCGCACCTGCGAAAGAGGATGAGGTGATAAAATTTTGCAAAAACGGCGCGAGTCTCGATGCGGCCTTAGCAAAATTCGGCGATAAAATTTACGAATACGAACTAGAAGGTAAGCTGCGAATATCTGGGCTTACGGTATTTGCTGGGTAAAATTTAGCGACTTTTGAGCTCAAATTTGCTCCGCGCGAGTTTTGATAAAACGGCGATAAAATTTGAAGCAAAATTTAGTAGCTTGACGGCGGTAAATTCGTTTTGGCGACGTATGATTTTGTAAATTTGACGGAGCGTGGCTATCAAATTTGAGCTTGTCCGCCGTCAAATTTATCGCTAAATTTGAGAAAATTTAAAGGACGAAAATGAGCATAATGGCCATCGACGTAGGGCTAAAACGTATCGGCGTGGCGCTAGCCGTCGGGCAAACCGTGATGCCGCAAACGCCCGTGCTGCGCAAAAATCGCAATCAAGCTGCGCGTGACGTTAGCACTGTTTTACGAGAATACGGAGCAAAAAAGCTAGTCGTGGGCGTGCCGCTTGGGGGATCTAGCGAGGACGAGATGCGGCGGCGGATCGCGCACTTCGTGTCGCTGCTGGAATTTGACGGCGAAGTGGTCTATCAGGACGAGGCGATGAGTAGCTTTGAGGCGAGCGAAATTTACGCCGAAGGCAGGCGCGACGGACGCCTGGATAGCATCGCGGCGATGATTGTTTTAAAGCGGTATTTGGGGCTTTGAGGCGGTTTGCAAAATTTGGCGCGCGGTAAAACGGCGGTAAATTTGAGTTTTGCGCCTTGGTTACGCCCAGGCCGTCTCGGCTGATCGTTGCCTCGTATAGAGTGAGTAAAATTTGAGTCAAATTTACGGCTCGGCGCTAAATTTAGCCGAGATTTTGCATAAAAATTAAAAACGACTTGAGCGGCGGATTTGCGAGTCAAATTTGATCATATGGACTGGGCGAGCTATGACTCGGAGTCAAATTTTATCCAAAAGCCAGCCGCTATCAGCTATAGCTCCGCAGCCAATCATCTAAAAAACGCATTTGCTCTGCCGTGTGAAACCAGTGTTCGCCGTTTTTCATAACGGTAAGCGTTACTTGGGCTTGGTTTGCAAACTCGCAAATTGTTTCAAAAGAGGTTAGATCGTCCTTTTCGCCGTATAAAATATGCGTCGGCACCGTCCAGCAGATAGGATGCTCTCTAGCGTAGCAAAGATATTTCCACGAAAGTTTTTCTCCAGACCCCGTGTCCAGCTCGCCCCTATCTCGCAGCTTATCCTCGCTCACGCGCGCCTGCGACATCATTTTTTCGATCAATTTTTGCATATTTACGATCGGCGAAATAAAATACGCCTTTTTTATCCCCATGCCCTGTAAGGCATGCATGGCAAAAAACGCTCCGATACTGTTTGCGACGATTGTCACGGATCTGCGGTTTTTAAGGATGTGCTCAAAAAACGGCACAAATTCCTCTTTCGCATCCCACGGCGTGCGAGCCTCATAATCAAATCCTAGCACGTCGCTATCTGCAAAAAGCGGTTGATAATGAGCCGCTTCTTGCGCGCTTCCGCCTTTACCGTGTATATACACGACTATATTTTTCATGATTTTTCCTTTTTGCTGCCGCTAAAATTTAGCTTTGCAGCCGTTTGCTCTAAAATTTGAGTAGCCCGTCCTCGTCAAATTTAAAACCAGGCCCCCAAGCCACCTCCCAGTAGTATCCGTCCGGATCGGCAAAATACGCGTGGTATCCACCCCAAAACGCAACTTGGGGCTCCTTGACGATGATGCCGCTCGCCTTTTTTACTAGCTCTATGACGCTAGCTACGTCCTCTTTGTTTTTTACGTTATACGCTAGCGTGATGCCGCCAAATCCGCTGCCTCTGGGTGGATCGTTTTCGCTGATATCTCGCGCCAGCGCGTCCAAGGGATAGAGCTCAAATTTGGTTCTGGGCGTATTAAAAAAGCATACCGGCGGGTCGTCGTCTTTACAATCCGTCTTAAATCCCAGGCTGTCTCTGTAAAATTTTAGCGCCCTTTGCATGCTTCGCACGCCTAGACAAATGCAGGTTATTTTATTCATTTTAGCCTCCGTTATTTGGGCTTATTATATCATTTTGAGGTAGCGGTTTTGGGTCAAATTTGAGCTTATCAAACGAAGCAGGGCAGTTGGGCGAGCTTTAAAAAATGCGGGTAAAATTTCAAAAAGCTAAATTTTATCCCCGTTTTGCGTCTCAAATTCGTAAGCTTCGTTTAAGATACGCACGAGAGTGTCGGAGAGATAGGGTTGAACTAGCGTCCAGACGCGGATTTTCGGGTTTAAATTTATCGCCGCGTTCGTGGTTTTTAGCACGACTAGCGCGATCTTTTTTTCTATCAAAAGCGTAGATAGAGCGTCATCTATCTCGCGCAGCAAGCTCTCCTCGATAAAAACGGCGTTTGGGCGAAATATCATATCCTCTATGTGGCGTTTTACGATGCTCCACTCGTTGCTCGGCTTCACGTCGATACCGATAAATTCGAGATCTTTTTTGATGATATTAAATGAGTGCGGGTTGGGCTCTGCGATGAGGGCGCTAAAATTTTTGGGATTTTTTATCTTAAAGCTTTTCATGAGATCGAGCTTATCGCCGCAAAGACGCAGCGAAATCTCGGTGCTAGCGCGCACGCCGTGATCAAACTCAAATCTGATGCTCGAGCCGTTTTGCTCGGCCAGCGCCATTGCCGTTTCGTAAAATTTACGGCTTTGTGCGTTCATATTTACGCGAGGCGTGCTTTTGACCGTAAAAAAATCGTGATCGCAGTGGACGCTAAGTGTAAATTTGATGTTGTTTTTGTAGTAGTTCGAGAGCAAAAATTTGATCGTAACGGTCGAGTTTGAGACGTTTAAAAGGAAAATTTGAGCCATCGCGTCGATGAGCTTTGCAAGAGCGGCGATATCTGCGTAAAATAGCCTAGGATAGGCGATATCGTAGTCTAGCAAGACGTAGTTCGTGTTTTTTTGCGCGTCCTCGTTTAGCGAGGAGGCTAAAAACAGCAAACCGCCCGCGATATCGACTTTTGGCAGCGTGTTTGTCTTGCTGGATTCGCCGATCTCGCTCGCGCCGTTTTTTTGCATAGTTTCTTTTTTTATCACGCCGTTTGACCTTTTAAATTTATCCATAAAATAGCAACCGCCCAAAACCGCTATATAAAACGCGGCAAAAATCAGAAAAATATACGCGAAACTCACGGCTATACAACCAGCATCGCGTCGCCGTAGGAGTAAAATTTGTACTTTTGCTCCACGGCGGTTTTGTAAATCCGCATAGTCTGCCTAAGCCCGACGAAACTCGTAACGAGCATGATTAGCGTTGATTTTGGCAGGTGAAAATTCGTCAGCAGGTAGTTTTGGCGGATGGGTTTGTTGTTTAAATTTAAAAACAGCCTGCACTCGCCGCTAGATTTGCCGCTTCTAGCAAACTCCTCTACGCAGCGCGTTACCGTCGTGCCCACGCCCAGGATCGGTCTGTTTGAGCGGATCAAATTTTGCGTATCTTGCGGGATATCGTAAAACTCCGCGTGCATCTTGTGTTGCGTGATGTCCTCGCTCTCCACGCCCTTAAACGTCCCTGCGCCCACGTGCAGCGTGAGGTAGGCTATCTCGCGGTCTTTGGCTAGGCGCGCAATCATCTCGTCGCTAAAGTGCAAGCTCGCCGTCGGAGCCGCCACCGCGCCCTCGTTTTTGGCAAACACGCTTTGATACCAGCTCTCGTCGTCTTTGGTGTCGCTTCGTTTGATGTAGGGCGGCAGAGGCACGTGGCCGATGTGAGATAGGATTTTATAAAGCGCGGCCGTGTCCAAAAGTTCGCCGTTTTGGCTAAATTTGACCGTGCGCGAGCCGTCCTCAAAGAGCTCGCAGACCTCGGCGGTCAAATTTTCGCCAAAATTTAAAATGCTGCCCGCGCGAACCTTGCCTTTTATATAGACGCTAAATTTAGCGTCCGCAAGCGGAGAGTTTAGCAAAAGCTCCGTCTCGCCGCCGCTATCTTTTTTGCCGAAAATTCGAGCCTTTACCACCTTGGTATCGTTAAAAATAATATCGCAAGGCGGTAAAATTTTTGGCAAATCGCCGAATTTTAGATGAGAGATTTTTTCGCTAGCTCGCTCGTAGACTAGTAGTCTAGCGTTCTCTTTGGGAAAGGTCGGGAAATTTGCGATTAGCTCCGGCGGTAGGTCGTAGTCGTAGGCGTCAAGCGAGTTTGGATTTAAAATTCGACTCATTTGGCTAGCCTACTTTGTTTCATGACTATTCGTCCTCTTTTTCTTCGTCGGTTTCCTGCTCGGGTTCTTCGTCTTTAGCCGGATTTACGCGGGCGGCTATAAAGATAGAAAGCCCGTAAAGACCGATGAGAGGCACCGCCATCAAAAACTGGCTGAGGATATCCGGAGGCGTCATGATCGCGGCAAATATAAAAATCACGACGATAGCGTAGCGGAAGGAGTTTTTGAGCATCTTATCATCGACTAGGCCGAGTTTGGCGAGGAAAAAGGTGATAACCGGAAGCTCAAACGCGATGCCAAATGCAATCACCAGTTTCGTAAAAAAGCCGACGTAGCCGCCGATATTTAGCATCGCGGAAAAGAGCTGCTGGCCGAAATTTATAAGGAAAGCAAATCCGATAGGAACGACGACGTAGTAGCAAAACGCAGCGCCAACTAAAAACATAAAAGTGGCCGAAATAACAAACGGGATTACGTACTTTTTCTCGTTTTCGTAAAGTCCCGGCGCTACAAACAGCCAAAACTGCCAAAAAATAATCGGTAGCGAAAGCAAAAAACCCGTAAAAAACGCCACCTTCATCGCTACGAAAAATGGCTCTTGCACCTCGAGAAAGACCATTTTTTGGTTATCGGGCAGGGTGTTTTGCAGTGGCGCGATGATAAAGTCTAAAATTTGATTCCAAAAGCTAAAGCACACTACAAACATCACGATCACGGTCATGACGCTGATGAAAAGCCTTTTTCTAAGTTCTACTAAATGCGGTTTTAGCTCTTCAAACATTACGCCTCTTTTTTCTCGTTATCGCCTAGAACGGCGTTTTTGACCGCTTCGCCCGGGTTTTTGACCGCTTCGACGCTCTTTTTTACGTCGTTTAGGCCGTCCGTGATGCCGCTAGTGACGTCGTTTACGCCTTTTTTGAGCTCGTCAAGCTCCTCGAAGGTGAGCTTTTTTCGCACG
The DNA here is from genome assembly GCF_004803815.1 of Campylobacter showae. Classification (NCBI taxonomy): domain Bacteria; kingdom Pseudomonadati; phylum Campylobacterota; class Epsilonproteobacteria; order Campylobacterales; family Campylobacteraceae; genus Campylobacter; species Campylobacter showae. Next base: position 776,493 of record NZ_CP012544.1, read on the forward strand.
GTTTCAGTGGTTTTTGCGATACTTTCTTTGTACTTTTTCGCGTCCTCTTTGAGTTCTTGGATTTTTATCTCTTGATCGAAGCTGCTTTTTGCGTCATTGACCGTTTTTTTAACGGTTTTAAAAAATTTCGCTATCTCGACCATCGCGCTAGGAAGCTTATCGGGCCCCAAAAATAATACCGCGATGACGGCTATGACGATGATCTCGGGTAAGCTCATGCCAAACATTTTTTTATCCTAAATTTTATTTTAAAGCGCTCATTTTATCGTTTTTTATCTCAAATTTGCATAAATCAGCCCGCGATAAATAAAGAAATTTCATCCGCGGTCAGGAAATTTTTGGCGTAATATCGCCCGTTTTTAAATTTTAATTTCCCGCTATTTTTTAGCAGTCGCGCTCTTTGCTCTTGCTCGGCGTTTAGGCTATTTTGCCAGATACCGACGATGCTTCTGGCGCCTAAAAATATCCGCTCTAAATTTAGCTCGTCCGCGCTTAAATTTTCTATTTTTTTAGCGTGCGGATTTTTGACGTAGGCGTTTAAATTTGAAGCGTTATAAAAGCGATGATCGCGCCAAAATCCGACTGCGTAAGCACCGATGGCAAGGTAGTTTTTGCCCTGCCAGTAGCCAAGATTATGCCTGCAAATTTGACCGAAATTTGAGATTTCGTACTGTTTTAGGCCGACCTCCTCGATGCGGTCTATCATAAATTTAGCAAGCCTCGGGCTATCTTTTGCGTAGCTTATTTTGCCGGCAAAGGGGGTATTTTCTTCAAGCGTTAGCGAATACGCCGATACGTGCGAAACGCCTAGATTTCGGATGTTTTGCGCCTCTTGCTCGAGGCGTTTTTTGGTATCTAGCTTCGTACCGTAGATGAGATCTACGTTGATATTTTCTAGCCCCGCGGTTTTGGCGCTTATGATGGCTTCATAGATCTGTCTTGCGTCGTGGATGCGACCGAGAAATTTGAGTTTATCTTCAAAAAAGCTCTGAGCGCCGAAGCTTACGCGATTTACGCCGTATGATTTCATCTGCGAGAGCCACGCTAGGCTCGCCGAGTTTGGATTTGCCTCCGCCGTGATCTCGGCGTCTTTTGCTAGATATGGCGCGACCGCCTCAAATAGTCGCTCGTAGTAGCTCCCGTCCACGGCGCTTGGCGTCCCTCCGCCGATAAAAAGCGTCTCGATCTCGCCGTTTTTTACGTCAAATTTTAAAATTTGCCCCCTAAAATCCGCAATCATCGCGTCAAAATACGCGCTAGTTAAATTTCGTTTGCCCACTACCGAGCCAAAGGCGCAGTATGGACATTTGCTCTCGCAAAAAGGGATGTGGACGTAAAGAAGCATTTTGACCTTTGTTTTTGCCGTATTTTAGCAGATTTTGCGGCTTTATCGCGCGGCGTTTGATATTTTGCTTTTGTGCAAGCTTGCGTGCCGGTTTACGTTAAATTTGAGCGCATCTATATCTGTTTTTCGTAATTTTTCTAGCGTAAATTTTGATAAAATATCTAAAATCCGTTCAAAAAGGAAAAAGATGAAATTTTTATTTATATTGTTTTGTATTTTAAGTCTGCTTTTTGGTGAAGAACGGGAAAGATTGGGTAAGGAGCTTAATGGGCTTTTGGGGTTAGATTGGAGGTGGAGCGGTTCGTGCGAAAATGAGATACTCTTAAGAGCTAAAATGACCGAGTTTTTAAAATTAGGCGGCGATTACGCACTTAAATTTTTGCAAAATACTAAAGGCGAAAAACCGCATATTGCGGTATCTGATGACGGTAAATTTCGCGCATATTCGGTATTTACCGGCGGAGGAAGCATGGCGTCTTTTTATAATGTCTATCAGTTTGCAGATGGAAAGCGTAACTACGTTGCGGATTTTTTTGACGAGTATATGAAAGAGTGCGACAGGGGAGGCGAGTGCGCATGTTTAAGCTGGTTTAGTCTAGGCGCACCTTATGCAAATAAAATCTACAAAGTCAAGGATGGTTTATATCTAGTCTATAGTATCGCTACTGCTTCTTCCAAACTAGCCGAAGGCGTCGTTAAAGCATTTCGCATTGAAACGGATGGTATAAAACAAGCTAAAATTTTTGTTTATGACGACGGCAGTATCAAATCTTATTACGGAGTAGGTTTTGATTATTTTTCAGTCGTAGACGGTAGCGACGACATCCAAGAAAAATGGTATAACGATAAAGTTATCGTCTACAAAAACGGCGTTTTAAAGGTGCTAAAGGCCGTTTACGCAGACAAATACCCGGACGGCAAGCTTACTAGCCAATATGAAAGCTTTAAATTTGACGGAGAGAAGTTTTTAATCAAACAATAGGAGCGCTAAGCCGCGTAAATTTTATAATTTTTGTCATTTGGTTGCTCTGCGATTTATCAAAAATTTAAACGTATTTTATATTTGCTAAATTTGCTATTTTGTTGCAAAAGAACTCTATCATAATCGTATTAAAATCGATAAGATAGAATCTGTTTAAGTTTCGTTGAGCCTTAAAATATTTTATTGCTTGTCAAATTTACGCGGTTTATTGTGATGATTACCTTTAGATTTGTCCTTAGCTTTGCTATCTCCAAAGCCCCGCAAGAGCGTTAAATTTACGTATAAAATTTCTTTTGTTTTAAAATTTGCGTTGGCAAAATGCCGAATTTTTCTCTAAAAATCTTTGCAAAGTGCGGAGCGCTGGCGTATCCGACGATTTTTGCTGCTTCGCTCACGCCGATATCCCCGCGCTCTAAAAGTTTTTTTGCCGCGTTTAGCCGCTCGGTCGCTAGCAGCCCGTAGATCGTATCGCCAAAGTAGCTTTTAAAGCCCGTTTTTAGCTTAAATTCATTCGTCGCGCACGCTCTGGCTAGCTCTTTTATGCTGGGCGGATTTTGGACGTCGCTTAGTAAAATTTGCCTTGCTTTATTTAAAATTTTTACGTATTCGTCGCTAAAATCGCGCTTTTTTTCATCAGCTTCGGGCGTTCTAGGCGCGCCTAAGCTTTTGTGGATTAGCTCTAAAATTTTAGCTTCCATAAATATTTCGCGCATCTTACCCTCAAACTCACTCGCAGCTAAAAGCTCCCGTAAAATCAGGCTTTGGGCTAAATTTATCTTAGCCGTTTGGATGCAGATTTCGTTTTCTTCGCCTAGATTTTTAAATGCCGCTAGCTCGCGGGCCAGCTCGTTTTTTAGTACGATACATCGTCCCGTATAGTTATTGCTCTGATACTCACAGATACCCTCAAATCCGCTATCCACGCGCCCCATCCAAAACTCTCCGGCCTTTAGGCAAAAAGTTTTTTTACCCGCTTTAAGTCCGGCGTCCGCTCTTGCGTCGTTAAAGAGCAAAAAGCAGTAGCCGGCGCTCCTTTCAAGCCGTCTTTTTACGCTTTTGTTGCAGATTATTTCGCTTCTGCAGTAGCTTGCGCCGCTTACGCCTTTAAAAAACTCGACCTTGCATTTTCTATCTTGCTCTTGCCACGCGCTTTGTCCGTAGCGCACCGAATTTTGCGCGATTTCTTGTTCGTTTGCTCGTAAAATATCTTTAAATTCGACTTTCATTTGCTTTTATCCTTTTAGCGTTGATAAAAATCCCTCTACCGTTTGCCTAAGTATTGATAATAATTATCTGATTATAGTAAAATAGGGTTTAAATCTAAATTAAGGAGTTTAAAGATGAAAAGTATGCCTAAAATTTCTATGCTAGCTTGCCTAGCACTATCTTGCGCGCAGGCGGCAGACGAAGTGAAACTAAACGAAGTTACCGTAACTAGCGCGACGGGTTTTGAGCAAAATATCAAAGACGCGCCCGCTTCCGTTTCGGTAATCTCGCAAAAAGAGATAGCCAGGCGCAATCATCAAGATATAGAAAGTGTCGTAAAAGACGCTCCGGGCGTTTTCGGCGCGACGCTGGGGGCGGCTAGCAGACGCGGTATCACTATGAGAGGCCTCGGTCAAAAATACACTAAAATTTTAATAGACGGTCGTCCTGCGACAAGCGATAGCGCGTATAGAGGGCTTCGCGCGGTCGGTAGCGCTCAAAATTTCCTCCCGCCGGCAAACACGATCGAGCGTATCGAAATCGTGCGAGGGCCGATGAGCTCGTTATACGGCTCGGATGCGATGGGAGGCGTCATAAACATCATCACCAAGGGCTTTTCAAACGAATTTAGCGGTAACGTAAACGGCTACTACACGCTTGCGGGCAAAAGCGGGATAAATGACGACTATCAGGCGGGATTTTACGCAAACGGCGCAGTGATCCCGGACGTGCTAGGCATCGCGCTTTACGGGCGGTATTTTCATAAATTTGAAGACGAGCGAGTCTTTACGAACCGCAAAAACGAGGACGTAAATTTCGGCGCGAAAATCATGTATAACGCCACCGAAAACGACGAAATAGCGCTTGATTTGCGCCGCGTAGTAAATAAATACGAGCGCACCGAAGGCAAGACGCTAAGAAGGGCTACCGGTGATAATACGAGCGTTGCGTTTGAAAAGATGAGCGGATATACCGCCTCGCTCTCGCATACGGGCAAATACGACAAGCTGCTGCTTGAAAGCTTTTTAATGCACGATAATATGAAAGAAAGCGGCCAGCAAGACCTCACGCTAAAAACGACGACGCTAAACACCAAAGGAACGTATTTTTTTGATAACAACACGCTAAGCCTTGGAGCCGAATACAGAAGAGAAAGGCTAAACGAAAAGGCAACGACCGCCGATGCCGCAAACGTAAAAAGGTATGATTTTTCGCTCTACGGCGAGGACGATTTTGACGTAACCGACGCGCTCACGCTAACTGCCGGTCTAAGATACAATCACGACAAAGACTACGGCGGACACGTATCGCCGCGCGGATATGCCGTATATCATCTAAGCGAAAATTTATCGCTAAAAGGCGGCGTATCGGCAGGCTACTCGACGCCTGATATCAAGATGCGAACCGACGGGCTTGCCCTGCCTTTTGCCGGCGGCATGGGAGCGCAGCTGGGTAAAAGCGACCTAAAACCCGAATCCAGCCTAAACTACGAGGCGGGCGTCGCGTACGGGAACGAGAGCCTTAACGTCTCGGCGATGGCGTTTTATACGAGCATAAAAGACGGTCTAGGCACGAAGCCCGTTTGCGTCGCGCGCCCGGGCGTTCCTTGCGTGCATAATGGCAAGACCTATAGGCGCGGCATCTGGGAGAGCGTAAATATCGGCAAAGCCGAAGTAAAAGGCATTGAACTAGCCTCAGACTGGCAGATACTATCAAATTTAGCCCTGCACTCAAGCTACGTTTACACTAGATCAAAGCAAAAATCGGGCGCGTACGAGGGCAAATCTCTAAACAATCTACCCGTACATACCGTAAAAATAGGGCTTGACTACGATATGACGCCTGATCTAAATTTTTGGACGCAGATGAACTATCTAGGCAAAACCAGAGCCGTTTACGGATCGCCGGGAGACGAGGAGATAAAGGATTATACGCTATTTGACGCTGGCGCAAGCTACAAGATAACTAAAAATGCGAGCGTAAATTTTAGCGTTTATAATATCTTTAACGAATACGTAACGACAAAATCGGGACGCTATGAAATTTTGATCGCCGACGGGGTTAAATATAGACTCGGATTTAACGTAAATTTTTAAATTTAGCAGTATTTAAGCGGGGCGGCGCGTAGCGATCGCCGCTCTGCTACCGGTTTTTAAAATTCGAGTTTAAATTTAAGGAGAAAGATGCCGTTTTTAAAGAAAAAGAAATTTTGGTTTAACGTCCATTTGATTTTAAGCCTAGCCTGTGTTTTGCCGCTACTTATTGTCGCTCTTAGCGGCGCGGTCATATCCTATCACGACGAGATTATAGACCTTGCAAACTCGCAAAAAACCTTCGTCAAGCGAGGCGAAAAAGAGCTTAGCACGAGAGAAATTTTAGATATTTTTAAAGCTAAGGAACCAAATTTTACGCTTAGCTACTACAAGATAAACTCGAACGCAAATCACGCTCTAGGCATATCCGGCACGAATGCTAAAGGCGAGTTTAAGTCGTATTTTATAAACCAATACACGGGCGAGATAACGGGTGAAAATTTCGGCGATAAATTTATCGGACTGATGCTAAATTTACATACTAACTTAGGCCTTGGACTTAGCAAAAACGAGACGCTACGGCTTATAGGCAAGCATATCGTCGCGATTTGTTCTATCGCTTTGGTGGTCTTGGTTATATCTGGATTGATAATCTATTATCCTAGTTTTAAAACTAAATTTATACGTGCGTTTACTTTAAAAATCAAGGCCAAAGGCTATGCGTTTTTATACAGCCTGCACGGATTTGCGGGCGTTTATCTTTGTTTATTTTTGGCTTTTATAAGCGTTACGGGGCTTTACTGGTCGTATGACTGGGCGGCAAAGCTCGTAAATAACGCGCTTGGCGAAAAAGAAATTTTTAGAAAAAAGAGCTTTACACAGGTAAGGGGATTTTCGCTGGAGGACGAGGGCAAGATAGCAAATTTAGAGGCCGCGATAGATATTTTTAAACGAGATAGAGAGGATTACGAGCTTTTTAACGTCATCACGCAAGAAGACGGCGAAAATTTTATGATATTTTACTTTGACAAAGGGTTAGAAGAGGACGATAAGGTAAATACGATGACGATAAACGCCGCTAAGGGGCAAATCATCAGGCATGCGAGGTTTGACGACGCGAAAAGTTCGATGCCTAGACCTTTTGCGATTCATAAAGCGGTTTTGAGCTTGCATTCGGGATATTTTTTGGGTGCGGTCGGTAAAATTATATTTTGTTTGGCTTCGGCGTCGGTTTTGTTTTTCGTTATAAGCGGCTTTTGGATGAGCTTAAAACGGCTCAAAAGATAAATTTGATAAAATCGCTCGAAAAAACTGAAAAAGGCTAAATATGCGAGTGATTTTGGATGGATTTGACGGCTCTTTTTTGCCGATTTTGCAAAGCTTTAAGGCTGTGATGCCAAGCCTGCGTATAACGGGCATCGAGGAGCTCGGCGAGAGCGTAAACGATGGGGTGCCTAGCCTAGAAAACAGCGACGCCATCAACGTAAGCGAGCTCTTTGCACGCCAAGACGAGCGGTACGAGCTTTTGTCGGACGGAACTTTATTTTTGCAGGACGAGAAATTTAACGAGAGCGGCGAGAGTGCGGCGGTTAAATTTGATGAAAACGTTAAATTTGAAAATGCGCATCAGGCGATTGGCAACGCCGAATTTGAGACAAATTTAGCGGCTAAGAGCGAGCAAAAAACCGCTTTTGCTCGGGAGCAAATTTTACAAGATAGGCCACTTGTCGCGCCGTATCAAGAGAGAAGCTGCGAGGAAAAGGCTATCTTGCAAACAGGTTCTTTAAGCAAAGCGCCAAAAACCGCGGTTTTAACTGAGAGCGTGCAAACTACCACTCAGCAAGAAGCTTGCGCCTCGGGCGGAGCTACTCAAACGGCTCCGTTTAGCAAAGCGGCTACCTCAAACGAAGCCGCAAAAACGGCCGTTTTAGACGATTTTGCTCAGGCTGCGTTGTTTGATTTTAACGAGTCTGGGCAAAATTTGACGTCGCGCGCCGAATCCAAAACCGCGCTTGAACGCAAAAAGCACGAAAGCGCAAGTTTGTTTACCGACGAAGAGGTGCGGGCGATACTGGAGCTAAAATAGACGGCTCAAATTTAGCCATCAAGGCGGTAAAATTTGACGGACAGTTGGGCTAAACGCGCAAAATTTACGGCGCCGCAAAAAGTAAAATTCGTAGTTTAAAAATTTAAATAAAAATTTTAAGCCTAAGCGTCAAATTTTTCCGCTAACCTCGCGATATTTAGCTATATCTTAACTATTTTTCGTTAAAATCGACAATTAAAAATTCTCGGAAAAAAAGATGGAAAAGAAATATAGACCAAACGTCGCGGCGGTCATACTTGCGCCCTCTTATCCGTTTGATTGCAGGATATTTATCGCGCAAAGGTGCGATATGACGGGTATCTGGCAGTTCCCACAGGGCGGTATAGACGACGGCGAGACGCCGCGCGAGGCTCTAAAAAGAGAGCTCAAAGAGGAGATAGGTACGGACGACGTGGACGTGCTTAGCGAGTATCCGCAGTGGCTCAGCTACGACTTCCCTGAGGGTACGACGAGTAGGAAATTTTATAACTTTGACGGGCAGACGCAAAAGTATTTTTTAGTGCGGCTAAGACCTAGCGCGAAGATAAATATAAACACCAAAAAGCCCGAATTTGACGAATATAGATTTATAAACTCAAGCGAGGTTTTGAGCGACGTAAACCACTTCAAAAAGCCGATCTACGGTAAGGTTATCGGCTACTTTAAAGAGAAAGGATTTATTTAATGTTAATCGTCCAAAAATACGGCGGCACGAGCGTTGGGACGCTTGAGAGGATAGAAAACGTCGCCGCGAGAGTGATAGAAACTAAAAAAAGCGGCGCGGACGTCGTGGTCGTGGTCTCGGCGATGAGCGGCGTGACTAATCAGCTGGTGGACTACGCCTTGCACTACACCAAAGACCCAGACGGCGTAGCAATGGATATGTTGCTTAGCTCCGGCGAGCGCGTTACCTGCGCACTTTTAACGATAGCACTGATAAATTTAGGCTATCCCGCAGTTGGTCTAAGCGGTAGGCTAGCTGGCATCATCACCGATAGCGTGCATACTAAGGCTAGGATCGAGGCGATAGATACTAAGCGTATGAAAGAGGAGCTAAAGGCGGGCAAGATCATCGTAGTAGCGGGCTTTCAGGGTATAGACGAAAAGGGCGACGTGACGACTTTGGGACGCGGCGGTAGCGACCTTAGCGCCGTGGCGATCGCGGGCGCGCTGAATGCGGATCTTTGTGAGATTTACACCGACGTAGACGGAGTTTATACCACCGATCCTCGCATAGAGCCAAAGGCCAAAAAGCTAGATAAAATCAGCTACGACGAGATGCTAGAGCTTGCGAGCCTAGGCGCAAAAGTGCTGCAAAACCGCTCAGTCGAGCTAGCTAAAAAGCTAAACGTAAATTTAGTCACCAGAAGCAGCTTTAATCACAACGAAGGAACACTAATAACAAAGGAAGAGAGTATGGAAGCAGTACTAGTAAGCGGTATCGCGCTAGATAAAAACCAAGCTAGAGTAACTTTAAGAGGCGTGGTCGATAAGCCGGGTATCGCGGCAGAGATTTTCACCGCGCTTGCAGAAAAAAACATAAACGTAGATATGATAATCCAAAACGTAGGCCAGGATGGCACTACGAATTTGGGCTTTACTATACCGCAAAACGAGCTTCACGTCGCAAAGGAGTGCATGGATAAGCTAAGCGCGTCTAGGGAAATTTTATACAACGACGAGATAGTCAAGGTCTCAGTTGTTGGCGTTGGTATGAAAAGCCACACGGGAGTTGCTTCGCTAGCATTCCAGACGCTGGCAAACGAGGGTATAAATATCCAAATGATCTCGACTAGTGAGATAAAAATCTCGATGATAGTCGATCAAAAATACGGCGAGCTAGCGGTTCGCGCACTACACGAAGCTTATAAACTCGATAAATGAGCGATTTTATAAAATGGACGCTCGAGGCGATCCGCGAGGAGGGCTCGCTGATGAGCTGGATGGAGGAGAGGCGCACCGAGTGGACGCCTCTGCTCGCCTCGAAGCTTAAATTTTTACTAGAAGGGCGCGCGTTTATTCTGATAACCGATAGCGAGCGCGGATGGTTTGAAGAGTATTTTTTAAAAAATATAAACAAACCGACAAACGCCCGCCCTGTGTTGCCCTTTTTCTCACTAAAGGCGCTTTATCCATCTTTTGAAAATATCGGCTCAAAAGAGGAGGTCTCGCTGCTTTTAGATATGCTTAGTCTTGCTTTTCCAAACGGCTACGTGTTTTTTTACATCGGCAAAAGCGCTGAAAAAAGCTCGCAGATCGCCAAAGGCAAGGACGATAGCTACATGTGGCTTTTTGATGAGCAGGCGCAAAATAGCTTTTATCTAAGCTCCTCCGACGGTGCGCTAGATATCAAGCTTTTGTCGCTGTTTAGGCTCTTTGATAAGAGCATAGACGCTGCTTTATTTGCGAAAGTAACGCTTTAATCTATGCGAAGCAAAATCGTAATCACGAGCGATTTTGAAGCCTTAAAAGAGGAAATTTTAGGGCTTTACGGCGTAAATTCGGTTAGATTTTTTTTCACCGAGGACTTTTTGCTAGAAAACGCAAAAGAGGTCGCCGCCGAGGCATATATCGCGGAGAGCGAGCCTAAACTACTGGTCTTGTGCGCTAAAAATTTCCGTGTCGAGGCTCAAAACTCTCTACTAAAAATCATCGAAGAGCCGCCTAAAAATATCTTTTTTATCATCGCCTGCGAGTCGAAAAATATGCTCCTGCCAACCGTTCGCTCGCGCCTAGTTACCGAAAACAGGCTCGAAAAAAAGCAACGAGAAAAAACGGGGCTAGATTACAAACGTCTCGAGCTAAAAGAAATTTGTGCGTTTATCGATGAAAAATCAGCTCTCGAGCGCTCCGAAAAGCTTGGCAAAAACGATCTAAAAGAGCTAATCGCCGCGATAGCTCTGGAGGCTACGGCGCAGGGGGTCAAATTTAGCGCCGAAGAGCTTGAGTATTTTTTCAAAGCCGTGCGCCTAGCCGAGCTAAATACCAAAACTCACGCGCTTCTTACGCCGATACTTCTCATGATTTACGAAAAAGGGCTTAGATGAAAATTTTTAAAATCAATCCTCAGACCGACTTTAACGAGATTTGCGAGATTATCCGTCCTAGCGACGAGGGGCGAAATTTGATGAAAAAAAAGTCGGCGATCAACTTTTTTTTGATTAAAGATTTACGCTCACCTGCCGCAAATATCCTAAAGCAAGATGCGCTAAGCGTAGGCGCGGAGCTCGTGACTAACCGTGACGTGATTCTGGGCGGCGCAAACTCTGCCGCACTCCTCATTGCCACCGATGCGCAGGTGCAGGCACTTGCCAAAAAAGAGGCCGCGCAGGATTTCGGACTAAAAAAATTGGCTAAATTTTTAAAATCTCCGTTTAAAAAACCGCAGCAAGCGCAGATTATGGGCGTCGTAAACGTAAATGAGGATAGCTTTAACGCCGCAAGCCGAGTGAACGAAAAAAGCGGCATCGAGAGAATCGAAGCGATGATCGAACAGGGTGCCGAGTATATCGACGTGGGCGCGGTTAGCTCGCGTCCTGGTAGCAAATACGTCGGACGCGAGATTGAGTTTGCCAGGCTTGAAAAGATACTCGCCGAAATTTACCGCTTAAATTTGCACGAAAAGGCGATATTTAGCCTAGATAGCTTTGATCCATACTGCCTAGAGTGCGCGCTAAATCACGGTTTTAAGATGATAAACGATATCACGGGCGACGTTAGCCTCTGTGCTCTAGCGGCGCGCTACGGCGCGAGCTACTGCCTCATGCATATGCAAAATAGCCCCGAAAATATGCAGGATAATCCGCATTATGAGGATTTGCTAGGCGAGATAGACGCGTTTTTCGAGGCTAAAATCGCTGCCGCAAATGAGCTTGGATGCCGCGATATCGTGCTAGACGTGGGTATCGGCTTTGGCAAGACGGCGGAGCAAAATATGATTTTGATAAAAAATTTGGAGCATTTTTTACGCTTCGGTTTACCGCTTTTAGCTGGCGCTAGCCGCAAATCGGTCATAAATTTTTATAGCCCCAGCGAGATCAAAGACCGCTTGCCCGGCAGCCTTTATCTGCATCTTGAGGCCTTTAAAAACGGCGCTCAGATCATCCGCACGCACGACGTGGCCGAGCATGCGCAGATGTTCAGGCTGGAAAACGCGATGAGAAAGCTCGCGGCATGGTAAGCAAAGCAAATTTAACGAGGAAAAATGGATAAAAAAGAGTATTTAGAGGCCGTAGATACGCTAAACGCGTGGGCGAAGGCCTACTACACCGACGACGCGCCCATAGCCACCGACGAGGAGTATGACGAGCTTTATCATAAAGTGCTAGAATTTGAGAGGGCAAATCTCGGCGAAATATCGATGTTTAGCCCGACAAAGCGCGTAGGCGGCGAGGTTAGCGAGGGCTTTGTAAAGGCTCGCCACGGCGCGCGCATGTGGTCGATGGAGGATATTTTTAGTTTTGATGAGCTGCTGGCGTGGCTAAAGCGCGGCGACAAGGAGGGGCTGGAGTTCGCGCTTCAGCCTAAATTTGACGGTGCTAGCTTAAATTTGCTCTACGAAAACGGCGCTCTCGTGCGAGCTATCACGCGCGGCGACGGCATAACGGGCGAGGACGTCACGAGCAACGCAAAAGTCATCAAAAATATCCCGCTACAAATCGCCTATAGCGGCAGGATCGAGATCCGCGGCGAGGTTGTGATCGCTAAAAACGACTTTGACGAGATAAATTTCGCCCGTGCGCAAAGGGGCGAGTCGCAGCTATCAAATCCTAGAAACGCAGCCGCCGGCAGCCTGCGTCAGCTAGATAGCGCCGTGACGGCATCGCGCAGGCTAAGGTTTAAGCCCTGGGGCTACGGCGAGCAAAATTTAGGCCTTGAAACCTACTCGCAGATGATGGATTTTATCTATTCGCAGGGCTTTGAGCGCGAGGAGTTTTTTAAAATTTGCCGCAGCGCCGAGCAGATCGAGGAGGCGTATAAGCAGCTCGTAGCACAGCGCGACAGCAAGCCTTTTATGATGGACGGACTCGTGGTGCGCGTGCAGAGTATCGCAGCTAGCGAGGAGCTTGGCTACACGGAGAAATTTCCAAAATTTATGGTCGCGTATAAATTCCCCGCGATCGAAAAGACCACGCGGCTGCTTGACGTCGCGTTTCAGGTCGGACGCAGCGGCGTCGTGACTCCTGTGGGCGTGCTTGAGCCCGTAAATATCGACGGCGCGATAGTAAAGTCCGCCACGCTGCATAACTTTGACGAGATCGAGCGCCTAGGCGTGCAAAAGGGCGATTTTATCAGCATTATCCGCTCGGGCGACGTGATACCAAAGATCACTGGCGTCTTTAAACAGCGCAGAGACGGCTCGCAGACTCCGATAGAGCGGCCGCACGAGTGCCCGGTATGCGGGTCTATGCTACTAGACGAGGGCGTTTTCGTCAAGTGTCAAAACCTCGAGTGCAAGGCACGTGTGATAAATTCGCTCATACATTTTGCGAGCAAAAAGTGCCTAAATATCGACGGTCTTGGCGACGCGATCGTAAATCAGCTTTTTGAGGCGGGCTTAGTCGCCAAAATCGCCGACATTTACGAGCTTACGGCGCAGGATTTGGCGCGGCTAGAGGGCTTTAAAGATAAAAAGATCGCAAATCTGCTCGGCGCCATTGAGGCTAGCCGCACACCCGCTCTGCATAGCTTTATAGCGAGCCTGGGCATCGAGCATATCGGTGAAGTAGCTGCCAAAAAGATAGCGCAAATTTACCCGCAAAACTGGCGCGAGCTAAGCTTTGGCGAGGTAGCCGCGATCGAAGGCTTTGGCGAGGCGATGGCGGAGAGCTATGCCGAGTTTATGCAGGTAAATAGGCAAAATCTGGACGAAATTTTACGTTTTGTTAGCCCGCAAGCGCAGAGTTTTGAGACAAAACAAAGCGCGATAAGCGGCAAAACGTTCGTGATAACGGGCACGCTTAGCAAGGGCAGGGATGAGTTTAAAAGGGTTCTGGAGGTAAACGGCGCGAAAGTAAGCGGCTCGGTGAGTAAGAAAACGGACTTCGTACTTTACGGCGATGAGGCGGGCAGCAAGCTGGATAAAGCGCGCGAGCTTGGCGTCAAGGCGATAACCGAGGACGAGCTAAGGCAGATGATTGAGATTTGATCTGTTTACCGCAAGCCGCCTAAATATCAGCCGAAACAAGGCCGCCGAGCTCATAAAGAGCGGAAAAATTTTACTAAACGGTAAAATTTGTTCTAAACCTAGCTTTGAGGTGGGCGAATTTGATAAATTTGACGGCGCGGATGGACTAAATTTAAAGGCTAGCAAAAACGACGACGCAAAAAAGAGTGCGGTAGCGGAAACTAAAAATTTACGCGAAACAAATTTAACGGATGCCGTCGAAACCGTGCGTAAAAAGACCTGTATCGGCGAGCTAAATTTAAACCCAAACAGCGCAAAAATCGAGCTCGTCGGCGAAATTTACGTTGGACGCGGTGCGCTAAAGCTAAAAAGCTTTTTGGCGGCTTGTCCGCTAGAAATCAAAGGCAAAAACGCCCTAGACGTTGGATCGAGCACGGGCGGTTTCGTGCAAATTTTGCTGCAAAACGGCGTAAAAAGCGTCACGGCGCTAGACGTGGGCAGCTCCCAGCTGGATAAAAGCCTGAGAGCCGATGCGTGCGTGATAGTAGCCGAAAATACCGACGTGCGCGAGTTTGCGGCTGGATTTCATAACTCGGTCAAAGAGGGTAAATTTGACGGCACAAAGCAAAATTTAAAAACCCAAATCAAGCCGAATTTTAATCCCGGCAAATCAAATTTTGCCGAGCAGGACGAATTTTTAAATGAATCAAGCGAACTAGCTTTTGCTCCGTCAAATTTAACACAGGCCGGAGCCAAGACGGACGAGTCAAATTTGACCGGCATAGATTTCGCGGCAAAAACCCAAAACGCCAAATTTGACCCCCATGCCGCTAAAAACGATGCACGCAAATTTGATCTCATCACCTGCGACGTGAGTTTTATCTCGCTTAAAGAAATTTTGCCCTCTATCGACGCGCTAGCGAGCCAAAACTGCGACATTATCCTGCTTTTTAAGCCGCAGTTTGAGGTCGGCAGGAGCGCCAAGCGAAATAAAAAAGGCGTCGTAACGGACACAAAGGCTGTTCGCGAGGCGAGGGCGAAATTTGAGCTTGCGGCGGCAAATTTGGGCTGGATAATGCGCCAAACGCTCGAATGCGAGGTAAAAGGAAAGGAAGGAAATGCCGAATTTTTCTACGCTTTTAACAAAAGATAATATCACGGCCGTTGCGATCGGGCACTTTGACGGCGTGCATCGCGGCCACAAGCAGCTTTTAAAGCAGCTGGGCGAGTACGGCGGGCTAGTCGTGATCGACAAAAATAAAGCCAACATCACGCCAAAGCTAAAGCGTGCTGAGTACTCGAGCTATCCGTGTTTTTTGTATGATTTTGAGAGCATAAAAGGGCTTGGCGGCGATGAGTTTATCGCGCTTTTGAAGCGGGATTTTAAAAATCTGCAAAAAATCGTCGTGGGATTTGATTTTCGTTTCGGGCGAAACAGGGCGTGGGACAAGCATGATTTGCGGCGTATTTTTGACGGCGAGGTGATCGTAGTAGACGAGGTTTGCTTTGACGGTATGGGCGTGCATAGCTCGGCCATACGCGAGTATATCAAACAAGGCGAGATCTACAAGGCAAACCGCCTGCTAGGCCGCGAATACTCGATCGAAGGCCGCGTGATAAAGGGTCAGGGCATCGGATCGCGCGAGCTCGTGCCGACGTTAAATTTGGACATCAAAAGCTACCTTTTACCGCGCGAGGGCGTCTATGCGACGAGGACTCGCATCGACTACAAGACCTACGGCTCGGTTACCTTTATCGGCAACCGCGTGAGCACGGATGGCAACTTTAGCGTCGAGACGCACGTGCTAAACGAAAATATCGAGGGCGCCAGCGACGTCGCGGTTTGCTTTATCAAGCGACTGCGCGATAACCGAAAATTTGAAAGCCTAGG
Organism: Campylobacter showae; assembly: GCF_004803815.1. Lineage (NCBI taxonomy): Bacteria > Pseudomonadati > Campylobacterota > Epsilonproteobacteria > Campylobacterales > Campylobacteraceae > Campylobacter > Campylobacter showae. The sequence continues at coordinate 792,163 of NZ_CP012544.1, forward strand.
GGAGCTAAAAGAGCAGATCGGGACCGACATCAAGCAGGCGATGGAGTTCGTCGGCGTGTGCGATCTCTACGTTGTGGGCGATACTGCGACGCAAAGGAGCGAGCCGTGAAAGACGAAATCTTTAAAGAGCCGATAAAAAAGCAGTTTGAATTTGATGCGAGCGTGGCGTCGGTGTTTGACGATATGATCGGGCGCTCGGTGCCGTATTACGACGCTTCGCAAAAGCTGATCGCCGATTTTTTAGCGCAAATTTTACCGCAAGGCGCAAGCGCGGTGGATCTTGGCTGCTCGACCGCCTCGACGCTACTGGCTCTTTGGCGCAAGAGAAACGACCTCGCGCTAAAAGGCGTAGATAACGCACCTGCGATGCTGCAAAACGCGCGCGCCAAGATAGAGGCCTACGGCGCTAGGATCGAGCTTGGGCTAGCGGACATTTTAGAGTGCGAATTTGACGCGCAGAACGCCATTTTGATGAACTATACACTACAGTTTATCCGCCCGCCTAAGCGTCAGGATTTCGTAGCCAAAATTTACCGCGCGCTAAATGATGGCGGCGTGTTCGTTTTTAGCGAGAAGCTTATATTTGAGGATAAGACGCTAAGCAAAAATATAATTGAAATCTACGAAAAATACAAACTTGAACAAGGATACTCGCGCTACGAGATCGCACAAAAACGCGAGGCGCTAGAAAACGTGCTCATACCATACACCGAAGCGGAAAATAGAAATTTGGCGCTGAGCGCTGGGTTTAAAAATGTGGAGTGTATATTTAGGTGGGCGAATTTTGCGACGTTTGTTGCTTTTAAGTAAGAAATTTTACGGCTTGTCTCGTGAGCGCTTTCCCGAGATTTTGCAAAATTTTCGCTCCGCAGGCTATATGCCTAGTCTTGATTAAAATTTTCTGCACAACTTTCAAAATCATCTCACGATACTTCGCCTTATCGTTTTACGTTCAAATTTACAAATTTTACTTGCCGAGACCTGCATATTGAAAACTCAGATTTAAAATTTGCGGCGCGATAGCGCCAAATTTAAACCTGCACGTAGTGCAGCAACCTCTCACGTGCAGTGGGGTTAGAGAGGGCTTGGGAGAGGAAGGGGCGATGCTTCGTAAGTAGAACCCCTTCCTCTCCCGAAGAAAAAGAGAAAAAAGCTAGCTTTTCGCTTTACTAGTGTTTGCGGCTACGGATAGGGCGTAATCTAAGCTCCATCATTTTTTAAAAAAGACTAGCTTTAATTAACAACATCTAAATTTAACTAATCCAAATTTAGCATCGTAAAGACGCAGGTCTCGGTGCGTAAAATCTAGAAATATCTCCATGCAAAAAGTACGATTTTCGCTTCGCTTGTAAAAAATATATAAATTTTACCTTAAGAAATATTTTTCTAAGGCTAAAGTGGGTAAAATAGTCGCAAATTTTTGAAAAAGCTCGTAAAAAGAGTGAAATTTATACGCAAAATGCGGATTTTGAGAGTAAAATCAGAAAAATTCTTTGAAAGGAAGTTAAATGAAAACTACATCTTTGGCATTAGCCGGCTTGCTTTTCGCGTCTGCGCTGGGCGCAAAGGAGTTTGTATCTATCGGTACCGGAGCGATGACGGGCACGTATTATCCAGTCGGCGGAGCGATATGTCGCCTCGTAAATAAAGACCCGCAAATGAAATGCTCGGTGCAATCAACCGGCGGATCCGTCTATAACGTAAATAACGTGCTAAAAAAAGAGCTAAATTTCGGCTTCGTCCAAAGTGACGTGGTTTATGATAAATTTAACGGCGTAGGCAAATTTGACGGAAACGGCGATCAAAATCTGCGCGCAGTCGTCTCGATCTACCCTGAGCTTCTCGCGTTCGTCGTCTCAAAATCAAGCGGCATCGGCTCGATAAACGACCTCGAGGGCAAAGCGATCAACGTCGGTAACCCTGGCAGCGGCAATGAAATGACCGCGCTTGGCGTGTTTAAGGCATTTGGCTTTGACGAGAAAAAGCTAAAACATCACGGCGTTTTAACTGCTGGCGAATGCCCGCACGCGCTAAAAGATAAGAAAATCGACGGCTACTTCTACATGGTCGGCCATCCGACGGCTAACATCACTGACGCGGCAAACTCGCTACCTATCGACATCGTAAATATCGAGGGCGAGCAAGTCGATAAGATGCTGGCTGCGATGCCGTATTTTGCCAAAGGTACGATACCAAAAGGCACCTATGAGGGCGTGGACCACGACGTAAACAGCATCGGCGTTAAAGCCGTCCTAGTCACGGATAAGAGCATGAGCGATACTGCGGTGGCTGCGGTCGTGAAGGCTATTTTAGATAACTTCGACGAGTATAAGAGCCTACATCCGGCACTTGCAGCCGTTACTAAAGAGAGCCTGATAGAGGGGCTTTCCGCACCTTTGCACCCTGCTGCCGAGGCCGAGTTTAAAAAAGCCGGCATAATAAAATAAACTAGCTAAGCCGTGCGGGTTAAATTTGACCTGCGCGGCTTGTCTTTTTGTTAAATTTAGGGCTTATTTTTAGTTTTTGAGGATTTAAAATTTGACGCTTTGCTAGCTTGTTTTTGGACGGCGGCGAGTTTGCTTTAGCCGCATAAAGCGTCAAATTTTAGATTTGGCTCATGCGCGAGTTTTTGGCTAGTTTTGCTTGCTGTTTGCAAAGCCCGTATCTTTACGGCACGAGGTTAAATTTATAAGCAAATTTTGAGGCGCTGGAAAAGTAGGTCAAATTTGAAAAACTAAAGTCCGGTTTACGCGGGCAAAATCGCCAAATTTTAGAAAAAATTTAAGAAGTCAAGAAAAGAGCAAATATGGATAAAAATCTAAACGATATACGAACAAATACCGAGTCGGCGCAGGAAAAAGAGGAGTTCGTCGAGGTAAAGACGCGCGAGATAAACTCGAGCTTTTATATTTATTTTACGAGCATTATCTGCTTTGCGTGGTCGGTTTTTCAGCTTTATATCGCGTATTTTCCGATGAACACGACGATGTCGCGCTCGGCGCACCTCGCGTTTGCTATTTGTCTGCTGTTTTTGCTCTATCCGCTCAAAATTCACAAAAAAGCCCACTCCAGCCTGCCGTTTTATGATATTGCGCTTTGCGTTGTGGGCACGCTAGCCGCACTCTATCCGCTCATAGAGTTTTACGCTCTAGCGCAGCGCCCGGGAGACTACACTAGCTTTGATATAGCCGTGTCTTGCGTCGCCGTGGTCGTTCTGTTTGAGGCGGGCCGCAGGATCATCGGCCCGGCGCTTCCTATCATCGCGGCGATATTTTTGGCGTATGATTATTTCGGCCAGTACATGCCCGACATCATCGCGCACCAGGGCGCTAGCCTAAACAAACTCGCCGGTCACATGTACCTTACGACCGAGGGCGTCTTTGGCGTGCCGCTTGGCGTTAGCGTGAGTTTTATCTATCTTTTCGTCTTATTTGGTTCGCTTTTGGAGCGCGCTGGAGCAGGGCAGTACTTTATAAATTTAGCCTTTGCGCTGCTTGGTAAATTTCGCGGTGGACCAGCGAAAGCTTCGGTTATCGCGTCAGGACTAACCGGCATGGTGAGCGGTAGCTCTACGGCAAACGTCGTGACGGTGGGTACGTTTACGATCCCGCTGATGAAAAAGGCGGGCCTAACTAGCACCAAAGCCGGCGCGATCGAGGTGGCCGCAGGTGTAAACGGTCAGCTGATGCCGCCTATCATGGGTGCGGCGGCCTTTATCATCGCCGAGTTTTTGGGACTTAGCTACACAAACGTCATGATCGCGGCCGTGATTCCGGCATTCGTGTGCTACTTGTCGCTGTTTTTCATCGTGCACCTTGAGAGCTGTAAGCTAGGGCTAAAAGGCATGGAGCAGGGTGCCGGCATATCGAAGCTTAAAATTTTCGTGAGCGGTCTGCACTATCTTATCCCGATTTTGGTTTTGCTCTATACATTATTAATCGCAAACGAATCTCCGATCTCAGCGGCTTTTAACGCCATTTGCGTGCTGTTTTTGATTATCCTTTTTCAGGAACCCGTTAAAAAAATGGCTCACGGCGAGGACGTCGGCAAAGAGGACTTTATCATCGGCTTTGCGGATATATTTTGGGCGATGGTAACGGCGGCTAAAAGCATGACTACGATCGCGATAGCTACGGGTCTAGCCGGCATCATCGTAGGCTCGATCTCGCTAACGGGCGTCGGTCAAGTGCTATCTGAAGTCGTGGAAAATTTAGCCGGCAACAACATCGTGCTCATCCTATTTCTCACTGCGATAATGTCGCTGATACTTGGCATGGGCTTGCCGACGACGGCAAACTACATCGTCGTTAGCTCGCTAGTCGCGCCTGTGATTTTGTTTTTGGCGCACAAAAACGGCTTTCTCATTCCAGCCATCGCGGTGCATCTTTTCGTCTTTTACTTTGGTATCCTAGCAGACGATACACCTCCGGTCGGCATCGCGGCATACGCTGCGGCCGGTATCGCCAAAGCAAACCCGGTAACCGTGGGCGTGCAGGGCTTTTTCTACGACCTGCGCACGACGATTTTGCCGTTTTCGTTCGTGTTTAACAACAAGCTGCTTTTGATAGAGAGCGTAAACTCGGCCAATCCAAACGACGCAAAAGGCATAGTGTGGATAACAAATCCGCTCGAGATGGCGCTGATTTTCGGTACGGCGCTAGTGGGTATGTTTGCCTTTTCTTCGGCGCTTCAGGGGTATTTCGTTAAACGCGTAAGCATGCTCGAGCGTGCGCTGCTTTTATGCGTAGTGCCGCTAACCCTGGTGCCAAATATGTGCGCTAAATACATCCCGTTTATCGCGAACGAATACGTTTCTTACGCGATCGGCGTGTCGCTTTATGCGGCGTTATTTGCGTTTCAATGGATACAAAATAAAGCGGAAAAGAGAGTCGGCGTAGGCGTTTAGAGCCTGCGCTTTCTTGGTTTGCTAATTACTCTCTCGTAAATTTTAGAAGCTTGCGTTTTGGAAATAGCGTATAGAAAAGATAAATTTGGGTTAAATTTGACGGTCAAATTTAACCCGAGTAAGCAAAATTAAAGTCTTTTTGAGCGTTTTAGATCGCTTGCAAATTGGCATCCGAGACTATCGCCTGTCTTGCATGCTTTTTCAAAAAGCGCGTAGGCTTCTTTAAATTTTTTCTCCTCTAGTAGATACGATCCCACAGTCGCGCATGAAAAGCCGTCGCCAAGCTCGCAGCCTTTATTTAGCAGTGCACGCGCCTTTTCTTTGTCGCTTGATACGTATATGCCGCCAGCACCCGAGCAGGCCTCTTTAGAGCCTAGTTCGCAGCCTTTTTCGTATAGCTCAAGCGCTTTTTTAGTGTCAGGCAGGATATCTTTGCCCAGCTGATAAAGCGCGCCTAGTTTTGCGCAGGCTAGGCCGTTGTTCGCGTCGCAGGCAGCTGCAAATTTCTCGCGAGCCATTACAAATTTAGAGCTCTCGTAGGCTTTTACACCGTCCTCAAAATCGCCGCCCAGAGCAAAAACCGCGGCAACTAGCATTAGAAGTTTTTTCATTATCTCCCTTTAAATTAAAAATATTCTATTTTAGCATATTTAAAATTATTTTTTGTTTAGCCGTTGTTCTCGCGTTTTGAAATCAGGCATCAGCCCTGCGATAAAGTCATAGAAGCTTTTTTGATGGTGGGGGTAGATGAGATGGGTTAGCTCGTGAAGCACGACGTATTCGACTAGTTCGGGGGCTTTTTCGATCAAATTTAGGCTTAAATTTATATACCCTTTGCGCGAGTTGCAGCTACCCCAGCGAGTAGTCATTTTGCGAACGACGACGCGGTTTATCTTGCGGTTGACGGCTGGGGCAAATTTGGCTATAAAATGCTCGTAAACACGCCTTGCAAAGGCTTTTTTGTAGTTTTCTAGCGCAGCTAAACTCGCAGCGTAAATTTCGCCGTCAAATTTACGCTCGTCCGAGCTTTTAAATTTAAGCTCATCAAGGTGCTGGGTAAATTCGCTAGCGTCAAATTTGCCGTCAAATTTAGCGCCGTAAAGGTGCGGGTCTAGCCCGTCCGCGCTAAAATTTAAGCCGTTAAAAATCTCCGAATCGCTTGCAAAGCGTCTTAAATTTACGCCCTTTAAATTCGGCTCAAATTTGATGCGATAAACCTCGCCCAGTAGTCTAAACTCGTCCTCGCGCGGTAAATTTGATAGCGTCTTTTCGTGAGCTGATTTTAGCCATTTGTAGTGTTTTTGCACAAACTCTAGCGCATATTTTTGCGCGGCGTAAAAGGGCAGTGAGACTGAGATCTCGCCGGTTTTAGCGACTTTTAGTCTAGTTGTTTTGACGCCTTTTTTAAAATTTAGCGCGACGTCAAATTCGCCGCATTTTACGCAAACGGTTTTTACACGAGGCGTTTTGATTGCCATTTTCTGCTTCTCCAGCGCCAGGTATTAACAAGACCGCGCAGCCACTCGTCGGCGGTAAATCCGATCCAAACGCCGATGATCCCCATGCCCTGCACGATGCCCAGATAGTACCCCAGCGGCAGGCTCACGCCCCACATAAACAGCGCTCCAGTCATCAGCGGAAATTTAGCATCTCCGCTCGCGCGCAGGGCGTTTACGATGACGATGTTAAAGGTTCGACCCGTCTCAAGCGCGATAGAAAGCGTAAAAAGCGGCAGCATGACGGCCTTTAGCTCCTCGGTCAAATTTAATCGCTCCATGATCTCAAATTTGCCAAAATACGCCGCCACAACGACCGCGAGAGTCGCTATAAAACCGATGCGAAGCGCGCGGAAAGTGCGCGAGTAGGCCTCGTCAAATCTCATCGCGCCGACTAGGTGTCCGACGATGACTTCGTTTGCCACGCTGATGCTGGCCCCGCAAAGCAGGATAAGAAGCGTGATCTGAAAGTAGATGGTCTGCACGTTTAGGCTGGCCTCGCCCATGCTCGCTACAAAGCCAAAAGCCACCATATACTGCGCCATCCAGAGCAAATTTTCGCCCGCGCTCGGAAGCCCGACGGATAAAATTTTACGCAAAATGGCAAACGGCAGGCTAAATAGACGTTTAAAGAAAATATTAACTTTCGCGTAGCGAGTCAGTATCAAAAATAGCACGATAACGCCGACCAGTCGTCCGACGACGGTCGAAACCGCGACGCCGTAAAGGCCGTAGTTTGGCAGTCCTAGCCAGCCAAAAAGCGCGATAGCGTTACCGCAAAGGGTGATGACGTTCATGAGTAGGGAAACCAGCATGACGGCGGTAGCGAAGTTGTAAACGCGAAGCACGGCTGCAAGCACCATGCCGATGCCGTCAAAGGCTAATGCGATACCAAGCATATGCAAGTAGCCAAAGCTCTCGGCTCTTAGCTGCTCGGGGACGTTTAAAAGCTCTAAAATCTCAAATCCGAAAAAGTAAATAAAAACCGCGCTGCCAAGCCCGATGATCGTGTTAAACGTGATGCTAGCGTGTATGACGCGTTTGGCTAAATTTATATTTTTAGCACCCAGAGCTTGAGCTACTACGACCGAACAGCCCACGCTAAGGAAGCTAAAAATGGTCATAAAAAGATCCATTATCTGGTTGCCAGCGCCCATGGCGCCGACTAGATGGACGCTGACCTTAGTCACCATATATGTGTTTATGATGAGCGTCACGAAGTGCAAAAACATATCTAAAAATATCGGGATAGTGAGTTTTTTGAGCGATAAATTCATAAATTCTCTTTTGTAACGTGGATTTTAAATAACGCGCGATTATACCCAAATATAAATTTAAAGCGTTTTAAGGCGGCGCTGCGTGCTTTGCGGGCGAGCGGGCATAATCTTTTTATTAGCTTAATCAAGTATAATTGAGAAAATTTAATCTAAACGGATATCAAATGCACAAAACAAATTTCACGTCACGCTGGGCGTTTATCATCGCTTGCGTGGGCTCGGCTATCGGTATGGCCAACGTCTGGGGGTTTCCTTATAAGGTCGGTACGAACGGCGGCGGCGCGTTTTTGCTCGTTTATCTGTTTTTTATCGCGATATTTTCATACGTCGGGCTTTCTGCGGAGTACGCTATCGGCAGACGCGCCAAAACCGGCACTCTAGGCTCATACGAATACGCGTGGAAGAGCCGAAACTGGGGCATGTTCGGTAAAATTTTAGGTTGGATACCGCTAGCTGGCTCGATGTGTATCGCTATAGGCTACGCTGTCATCATCGCATACGTTTTAAAGGCGCTATTTCAGGCGATCACGGGCTCGCTGATGACGGTGGATACGAACACTTGGTTTGAGTCCTTTGCACTTTCGTCCTACTCGGTCGTGCTGTTTCACTTTATCGTCGTTGCGGGTACGCTAATTACGCTATTTTTCGGCGCGCACAGTATCGAAAAGACAAACAAAATCATGATGCCGCTTTTTTTCGTGCTATTTTTTATCCTAGCTATCAGAGTGGCGTTTTTAGACGGGGCGTTTGGCGGGTATAAATTCGTCTTTCACAGCGACTGGGGCAAGCTAGCCGATCCGATGGTGTGGGTGGCGGCGATGGGACAGGCCTTTTTCTCGCTATCTATCACGGGCTCGGGTATGATCGTCTACGGCGCGTATCTATCAAAGGACGAAGACGTCGTCGATAGCGCGCAAAAGACAGCGATCTTTGATACGATCGCGGCGATGACGGCGGCGCTCGTTATGCTGCCTGCGGTATTTGCCTACGGTATGGATCCGGCGGCGGGACCCGGGTTACTTTTCGTAACGCTGCCTAAAATTTTACAAGATATGCCGGGCGGTCAAATTTTCGCGATTATTTTATTTACGGCGGTGATTTTTGGCGGTGTGACCTCGCTGCAAAATATGTTCGAAGCCGTCGCCGAGTCGATAATGCACAAATTTCCTAGCCTAAAGCGTGGCGTCGTGCTGATCGCGCTTTGCATAATATGTTTTGGCATAGGCGTAAATATGGAAGCCATAACTAGCTGGGGGCCGTGGATGGATTTCGTGTCGATCTACATCATCCCTATCGGCGCGGTTATCGGCGCGGTGTCATGGTTTTGGGTTATCAAAAAAGAGGAGATCATGGACGAGATCAACACGGGCGCGGCAAAAAAGCAAGGCGCGTTTTGGTATTTTACGGGCAGATATATCTACGTGCCGATGGCGCTTACGCTTTGTATCATCGCACTTAGCATGCATATCTCGTTTTAAGGCTTGCGCGTGGCTCTAATTGACCTTATCGACGTTAGTAAAAAATTCGGTCCGAATGAAATTTTAAACAAAATAAGCCTCAGCGTAAACGAGCGCGAGCGTATCGCTATCATCGGCAAAAACGGCAGCGGCAAAAGTACGCTGATGAAGCTAGTAGCAGGCTCGCTAGAGCCTGATAGTGGCAGGCGTATCGTGCAAGGCGGCGTAAAAGTAGAAATGCTCGCGCAAAATCCTAAATTTGACGACGCAGCGACGGTAAAAGATGCGCTAAATTTGGAGCTAAAAGAGATATTTGATGCGCGTGACGAGTATGCCGCGGTGCTAGAAGCGCTCGGCCGCGATGCGCACAACAAAGAGCTAAACGCGAGGCAAGACGAACTAATCAAATTTATCGAAGCAAAAGACGGCTGGCAGATCGAGCGCAAGATCGAGCGCGTGCTGGAGGAGTTTAAGCTAAAAGAGTATGAAAACCGCGCTGTTTCTAGCCTTAGCGGAGGCGAGATACGCCGCGTAGCTCTGGGTGCGCTGATACTTAAAAAGCCCGATATTTTGCTGCTTGACGAGCCTACGAACCACCTTGACGTTTATATGGTGAGATTTTTAGAGGATATGCTAAAAAGCTCGCGTCAGACGATAGTTTTTATCTCGCACGATCGCTACTTTATCGACGCGCTGGCAACCAGAAGCGTCGAGATCGAGGAGGGCGCGCTGGCGTCATTTGACGGCGGATACGCAAACTATCTAGCTAAAAAAGAGGAAATTTTAGCCAGTCTAGCTAAATCTCACGAGACGTTGCTAAAACAGCTAAAAGCCGAGGAGGAGTGGCTGCGCCGCGGCGTCAAAGCGCGTCTAAAACGCAACGAAGGGCGCAAAGAGCGAGTGCTAGCCATGCGCGAGGAGGCGAAGAAAAACCCGGGCGTGATACGCCGCGTTAGGCTCGAGCTTGAGCGAGCGAGTAAAAATTTTAACCAAACTCAAAGCGTAAACCGCAAAAAGATGCTATTTGAGATCAAGCAATTAAGCAAAAATATCGGCGGCAAGCAGCTTTTTTCGGGTTTTAACGCGCGGGTTTTGCAAGGCGAGCGTATCGCGATAGTCGGGCGAAACGGTAGCGGCAAAAGCACTCTTATTAAAATTTTACTCGGGTTTGAAAAGCCTAGTAGCGGCGAGATCAAGCGAGGCGAGGTGCGAGTGGGATACTTTGATCAGTCTAGAAGCGCGCTAGACGACGACAAGAGCCTTATTGAGACCTTTTGTCCAAACGGCGGCGATCACGTCATGGTGCGTGGGCGAAATATGCACGTTTATGGCTACCTTAAAAATTTCCTATTTCCTAAAGAATTCCTCGATAAACCCATCGGCGTGCTAAGCGGCGGCGAGAAAAACCGCGTTGCGCTGGCTCTGCTTTTTAGCAAGGAGTACGACGTGCTCGTACTAGATGAGCCGACAAATGACCTGGATATCGCAACTATCAACATCCTTGAGGACTACCTGCAAAGCTTTGAGGGCGCTATAATCATCGTGAGTCACGACCGCTACTTTGTCGATAAGATCGCGCACAAACTCTGGGCCTTTGAGGGCACGCAAATAGAGGTGCTACATCAAGAGTACAGCGTCTATCTCGAGCTAGAAGACGAATTAGCCGAGCTTGGTAAATTTGAAGCGAGCCTAGCAAGCGAAGCCGAGCAAGCGCAAAAGCAAAAGAGCAAAACCGGCGCAAAGTTAAGCTACAAGCAAACGCAAATTTTATCCTCGCACCCAGAGAAAATCGCCGCGCTGGAAGCTAAGATAAAAGAGATAAACGCCGGCCTTAGCGATCCTAAAATCTATCAACAAATCGGCCTAACCGCGCTTTATAACGATCTAGAAGCGGTAAAAAGCGAGCTGGAGACGCTTGAAAACGAATACTTTGAAGTCTTAGAAATCGCCGAAAATTTGGAGCAAATTTGAAAAAATTAACTAAAACCGGTAGGGTTAGCGCTCTAAATTTACGTACGATTAAGCGAGACGAGTTCATCGGCGCTAGTTTTGAGCTGGACGGGATTAAATTTAGCGGCGTTTTTTCGGCGGATTTTAGTCTGGAACAGGGCGATCTCGTGCGCGTAGAGTATGAAAGAGACGGCTTTATAAATAGAATAACCCTGCTTGAAACCCTGGCTAAAAATAGCGAAAACAGGAGCAAGACGGCAAAAATCATGAACATTGCGGTTTTTATCTCGCTGACGCTTCTTGCTCTTTGTATCGCGGGCGGAGTGATTTTTTCTTTGATTACGGGCAGATTTGAGATTCGCGATTTTACCGATATTATTCGGCTTATTTGTATTTGCTTCCTTGTCTGGTCGCTAGCTTACCATGCGATAGGAAAATTTAAAATTTTGAGGCATTTTGCGTAAAATTTGAGCTCGATAAACATCAGAGCTTCTAAAAATAGGCGGCACTTTGAAAGATAAAAAATTTATACTACTTTGCTTATTCGCGCTTTTTGCTGTGCTTTTTACGGTATTTTTCATGGTTTATGTCGCTAGCTATGAGGAGGAGAATGATTTTACTCAGATAGGTAACAGCGAATTTTACGCTACGCCGCAGGGTAAAATTTACGCGCTCATCCCAAGCGGAGGCAAATTTGAGCTAAAGGGCGTGCGGGCGGATAAATTTAGGGTTTTCGCGTCTGAGGGTTACCGCGGCCGAAACGTCGGCATGGGCGAAAACGCCGTCTACTGCGGCAATCTCGCGATGACCGGGCTAGATCCGGCTCGCACTATGGCGATTGGCAATGGATACTTTACGGACGGCGAGATTGGCTATTTTTGTAGCGACGTAGGCGAGAGAAACTACGAGCTAGGAGCTTTTGCTGAGGCGGTTCAAACCGTGAGGTACGCGATACTAGGCGCTGATAAACCGCAAAGCTATATCTACAAAACCCAGCGCGTTTCTAGCGTAAATTTGACTCCGATTTTGGATTTTGGCTTCTCGGCGGAAAAAGCAGCTTTGGGCGGCGAAAGCGGCAAGGTATATTTTGAGGGCAAGCAGCTAGATGGCGCAGACGCCAGGGCGCTAAGATACGTGCTAGACGCGCGCGGACGAGCTAGCGATTTTTACGTTACGGACGGACGAAACGTCTATTTTAAGAGCTCACGGCTCGCGGTCAAATTTACGGCAGAGCTGCACGAGGCGGCGTATTTTAACGGCGTGCACTATCTTTTAGAGCCCGTTAGCGGAGTAGTTTACGCGGATGAGCATAAGTTTGAGCCCAAATTTGCGCCTTACTCGCTACCCTTTGGCGTCTCCGGCGCGCACGCTTATCATCTACTTTTTCGCGGCAAGGGCGGGATTTACTTTTGGGAGCGTGAAAGCGGCGAGCTAAAACGCGCAGGAGACGATCCTTTTGCGGGTGATATTTCGCCGCTTGTGGGTAGCGTTTTTATTAGCGGCGGACAGACTTATTTCGTGCAGAGCCGCGAAGTGTGGCATAGAACTAAAAACGGCAGGCATTTGGGCTCGCGCCATACGGAGCTTTTTAGGCTGAAAACGAGCGAGCAATGGCGCAAAATAGGGCTCGTGCGTAACGGCGTATACGGCGCTGTTTATGCAAACGGCGATAAAATTTACTATTTTGACGCGCTTGGGACGGGGCAGCTCATAGACTCTAGCGTCTACGAGATCGCGGATACTGCCGTCATAGAGGTCTTGATGCGGCCGTATGACCCGCGCGGCAAAAATCTGGGCAGCGAGGATATCCGCAAGATGATAAAAGATGAGCGGCTCGTGCCGGCGCAAGGTGAGCTAGTTTTTGAAGCGGTTACTAGCTATGACGGCGAGGAGAGGTATGCTCTTTGGATATTTGTGGCGGTTGCGATTTTGGCGGCGATCGCGGGCAAAGCGTACGAGTATAGAAACCGTGCGAAAGCGGTAGAAAAAGAAAAAGCGACAAAACCTCGAGGCAAGGCAAAATTTGGACGGTAAATTTGCTTAAAAAGTTCAAATTTGACGCTGTGCTCGCCGCTAGCAAATTTTAATCAAATTTTTGCTAAAATCGGGGCAAATTTAAAAGGAGTGCAAATGAAACTGGGAAATTTTTCCGCAAACTCAAGCCTAAGCAATCAATACCTAGAACAAGCTCAAAATAACAGCGCAAAAGCCCTAAATAACATCTCAGCACAGCGCGCTCTAAGCGGCATCGACAGCGCAAATCTAGCTATCGCCGATTCGCTTCGCTCCCAAAGCTCCACGCTAGAGCAGGGCGTCGCAAACGCAAACGACGCTATCGGCATCCTGCAGATCGCAGACTCCACGCTAGCAAATATCACGCAAAGCGCCGACCGCATCGGCGAGCTATCGGTCAGATATAATGGCGGCATCCTAAACTCCGACCAGCAAAAAATGATAAAAAGCGAGGCGGACGCTCTAGTGGGCGCGATGAAAGAGAGCACGCAGCAGGCGAGTTTTAACGGTAAAAACGTATTTGGCGGGCAGATGAGCTTCCTAACCGGTAACGGCTCGGCGAGCGTAAATTTAAACGCGCCTGATTTTAGTGGTATAGACGTGAGCAACGGCGAGAGCGTGAGTAAATTTATCGGTAGCGTAAACGCTCTGCGAGGTGGGATCGGCGCGGCGCAAAACGGTATAATCTCGGGCATCAACGCAAGCCTAACCAAAAATGTCGCGTTAAAACAAAGCGAGTCGCAGCTGCAAAATAACGACATAGCTAAAAATCTAAGCGCTTTTAAGCAAAACGACCTGCAAGCAAACGCCGCTATCCTTGCTCAAGCGCACAATACCGCAAGCTTGCAAAGCCAGTTTAACAGGCTTTTGGGCTAAATTTAACTGCTTTATATTTTAGCCGCTACGCTCATTGGCGGCTAAAGCTCTTTTATTTTATTCTACTTTGGCGATTTTATCGCGCCTTACAGTCGGTCAAATTTTACTTTCGCGTTTAATGTTAGTCTCGCGCTTTGCGATTAAAATATAAATGCTTGCCAAGTTAAATTTGCCGAGTCGGGCTGCGTACTCGTCAAATCTACTTAAACCCTCCACATTAGCTTTGCTAGGATTATCATTATGACACATAAAACAAGGGCGATAACGTGCGAGTATTTGCCAAATGGATCTGGCTTTTTTAGCCTATAGACGTAAAAGAGCGATATCGCCGTGATTAGGCACATTAACCCCAGCACGCCAATCTTGGTCGCGAGCAAAATTTGAAACGAGCTACCGAGCCATCCGTTCTCGCCGCCAAAATAATCCTTTGCCATGTAAACGCCGCTGATAATAAGAAGCAAAAACGCAGTGCCAAAGACCTTTGCGCTGCCTTTGGTGTAGGCTTTTTTGACACGAGCGAGCGTATCCTCGTCTACGTGCTTTTTGGCAAACGGAAATATACAAACGTCGAAAAATACGTAACCGACGAAAGCTACGGCGCTCAAAATATGAACGATCAGGAAAAATAGATACATTTAGGACCTTTTTTGTTTGATTATATTTAAATCGGTAGTCCAAACTGATGATTTTGATTAAGGATTGCGCGAAAGAGGATTAAATTTAAAATTTATCGGCGAAGCGGCAAATTTGCAAAAACAAGCGGGTCAAAAACTACTTGAATTCAAATTTGGATTGGGTAAATTTGAGATAACTAATTTAGAGATTTATAAAAATCCGCCCGTCAAATTTAACGGGCGGGGCAAATTTAAGGGTGCATAAAAACGCTAAAACCTTAAATTTACGTTTGAAGCTCTCGCCGAAACAAGGGCTAATTTTACTCAACTTCGGCATCGATGACGTCGTCGTCTTTTTTCTTGCCGCCGTTTGCTTGCTCGCCCGCGGCGCCGTCTTTTTTATACATCGCTTCGGCTAGCTTGTGGCTGGCTTCGCTTAGAGTTTTGACCTTCGCGTCGATCTGCTCTTTGCTCGCATTTTCGTCTTTTAGCGTCTCTTTTAGCTCATCAAGCGCCTTTTGGATACGCTCTTTGTCCTCGGCTGGGATTTTCTCGCCTAGCTCGTCGAGGCTCTTTTGCGTTTGGTGTGCTAGAGCGTCGGCTTGGTTGCGCGCCTCGACCGCGTCTTTGCGCTTTTTGTCGTCCTCTTTGTGTAGCTCGGCGTCTTTGACCATGTTGTTGATCTCGTCCTCGCTTAGACCGCTTGAGCCTGAGATCGTGATATTTTGGGCTTTGCCGGTAGCCTTGTCTTTAGCGGAGACCGTTAGGATGCCGTTGGCATCGATATCAAACTCGACCTCGATCTGAGGCACGCCACGAGGAGCAGCAGGGATACCCTCTAGGTTAAACTGACCCAAAGACTTGTTGTCGCGGGCAAATTCGCGCTCGCCTTGTAGCACGTGGATCGTGACGGCGCTTTGATTGTCTTCGGCGGTTGAAAATACTTGATTTTTCTTAACCGGGATAGTCGTGCCTTTTTCGATGATTTTCGTCATCACGCCGCCTAGAGTCTCGATGCCTAGACTTAGCGGAGTGACGTCTAGGAGCAACACGTCCTTTACGTCGCCTTTGATAACCGCGCCTTGGATCGCCGCGCCGATAGCTACGACCTCGTCCGGATTTACGCTTTTATTTAGCTCTTTGCCAAACGCCTTTTTGACCTCTTCTTGAACTAAAGGCACGCGCGTCGAGCCGCCCACCATGACGATTTCTTTTATATCTTTTTTGTCAAGTCCGGCATCTTTTACGACCTCGTTTATCTTGGTGATCGTTTGAGCGACCAGATCTTCGATCATGCCTTCAAATTTAGCCCTAGTTAGCGTTTTTGTAAGGTGTTTAGGACCCGTAGCGTCAGCGGTGATAAACGGTAAATTTATAGTCGTTTCTTGAGCCGAGCTAAGCTCCTTTTTAGCCGTTTCGGCTGCCTCTTTTAGGCGCTGCATAGCCATCACGTCGGTTTTTAGATCGATGCCCGAGTCACTTTTAAATTCGTTCGTTAGCCAATCAATTAGGCGGTTATCGAAATCATCGCCGCCTAGAAACGCGTTACCGCCGGTAGCTAAAACCTCGACCACATTATCGCCGGTTTCTAGTACGGTAACGTCAAACGTACCACCGCCTAGGTCGTAAACCATGATCTTCTCGGACTCTTTTTTATCTAGACCGTAAGCAAGAGCCGCCGCGGTAGGTTCGTTTATGATACGAAGCACGTTTAGTCCAGCGATCGTGCCAGCCTCTTTAGTTGCTTTTCTTTGGCTGTCGTTAAAGTAAGCAGGCACCGTGATGACGGCGTCTACGACCGTTTCGCCCAGATAGCTTTCCGCATCCTCTTTTAGCTTCATTAGCACTTTGGCCGAGATTTCTTGCGGAGTGTAGACTTTGCCCGCGATCTCGATAGCGCACGCGCCGTTTCTATCTACGACGTGGTACGGCAACCTAGCTTTAGCTTCCTGAGCGTTTTTCTCGTTGCTCATTAGGCCCATTATTCTTTTGATAGAGTATATGGTTTTTTCAGGATTTGTGACGGCTTGGCGTTTTGCGCTGTCGCCTACTAAAATTTCGCCCTTATCTGTAAACGCTACGACCGAAGGAGTCGTGTTTTTACCCTCTTTGTTCGGGATTACCTTGCTTTCACCTCTCTCATACACGCTTACGCATGAATTCGTCGTTCCTAGGTCTATACCTATTACTTTTGCCATTGTTTATCCTTTTTATTAAATTTTTCTTTCAAATTTTACTTCGCTATCGACACCATCGCAGGGCGCAAAACTCTGCCGTTGATGAGGTAACCTTTTTGTATCACTTGTACGATCTTGCCTTTTTCCACGTCTTCGCTTTCTACTTGCAGCATAGCATTGTGGAAATTCGGATCAAAGTCCTCGTTCGCTTCGATCGCGGTGATGCCGTTTTTCTCGAAACATTTTTTAAACTGATCTATCGTTATATAAATTCCCTCTTTGATTTTTGCCGCGTATTCGTCGCCTTCGGTTTCAAAATTTACCGCCATCTCAAGCGCGTCTATCACCGGAAGCAGATCCCGCGCAAATTTCTCGTTTGCATATGTCGCAATGTCCGCTTTTTCCTTTTCAAAACGCTTTTTGATGTTTTCAAAGTCCGCATTGGCTCTGTAATACTTATCCGTTAGCTCCTCAAGCTGCTTTTGAAGCTCGACGTATTTTGCGTCAAGGCCCTCAAAGCTGATACTCTCGTCAAAATTTGATGGGATTTGCTGCTCAAGTTCCACGTTTTCATTCTCGTTCATGCCGCCTCCTTTAGGTTGTTTAAAAATCTTTCGTAATCATTATAAATACTGCCCGCGCAAAGCATTTTAGCCTCTTTGCCCTCGTAATTTACGCCAAGCTTCATGCCTAGATAATTCTCGCCGAAAAATACCAAATTTGAGTCAAAAACCATCTCAAAGCTAGGGCTTAGCGCGTTTTTAAAGCTCTCGCCGAAAATTTCAAGTGCTATCTTTTCGTTTTCTAAAAAGCGAATTTTGGTGCGCTTTAGCTCGGCTATCTTATTTCTTAGCTCATTTAGTCCCACCTGCATACAGGTAAGCTCGAGTCTATCGAGATCTATGCCTATGAGATTACTCAAAAATTTCTCGACTTTCGAGTTAAATTTGAGTGCTATTTCGTCCTCGCTAAAGCTCAAAATCAAAAATCTATTGTTTAAATTTAAGACCTGATTTAGCGTTTGGGTTTTGCTTTCAAAAATCATCGCGTAAATTTCAAATTTATCGCTTAGCAACTTTAGCAGGTTAGGATTTGCGATATCTAGCGTCTCATCGAAATTTAACCTAGCTCGCCAATAATCTCTCATCGTCGCAGCCGTCGGTATCCTGCCGCCGCTAACGTGAAACTGGGTGATCGCGCCCTCGTCGGAGAGCTTTTTAAAATAAACCCTGATCGTAGAGGCCGGGATCGACATCGCCATACGCGAACCAAGCTCGCTAGAGCCGATCGGAGCGTTGTCGCTAAGATAAGCTTGAATAATAGAATCAAGTATCATATCTCGCTTGCTCACCTTTATCATATTAGCACTCTCTCCTTTAAATTGCTAGGCGCATTATACAACATTGAGCGGATAATTGTCAAGGGCTATAGTTAAAAAAAATTGTTTAGATAACTTTAGTGTAGTTGGCTCAAAGTTAGAAAGGTAAAAATTGGGTGTGATGAGTGGCGCGCGGGAAAAATTGAATAAATTTAATGTAATAGATAGTAGGTTAAATTTGGTTTTATCGCTAAATTTTAGGAATCTAAAATTTGATGTGTTAAATTTTGAAAAAAATAAGAAGTAAAATTTGAAAGAAAAGCCCCAAATTCGGGGCCTAGGATTATTTATCTCTGAGATTTAGCTCAGCGATAACTTTTGTGTAAGCTGCGTAATCTTTAGCTTTTAGATATTTCATCAAGCGTTTTCTGCGGCCGACCATTTTAAGTAGTCCGAGGCGAGACGAGTGATCTTTTTTATAGATTTTTAGGTGCTCGGTTAGCTCCTCGACTCTTGCGGTTAGCAATGCGATCTGAACTTCCGGAGAACCGGTATCTTTTTCTTTTCTAGCGAATTTCGCAACAATTTCTGCTTTTTTAGCCGAATCCAAAGCCATAGTGACCTCCTGATTGGTGAGATTAAAAAAGGCGATTATATCATAAAAATCAAAAAATGCGGCGCCTGTTTTAAAAAATATTGATTTAATCAAATTTGCAGATAAAATTTAATAAAATATCCGCAAAAAATTTAAGGGGAATTTATGCTTTTGACAAAAGCAAGCGAATACGCGCTGCTTTCACTGATTTACATAGCGCAAAAAGACGCTCCCTCGGACGTCGATACGATGTCGGGCGAGCTTGAGATATCAAAAAGCTTTTTGGCTAAAATTTTGCAAAATTTGGCTAGAGAAGGCATTTTGGTTTCGTTTAAGGGCGCAAACGGCGGATTTATGCTCGCGCAAAAGCCTGAAGAAATCAGTATAAAAAGAATAATCGAAAGCGCAGAAAAGCGTAAAATGGCGGTATTTGAGTGCTCGATCTCGGCTGATAGCTGTGCCTCCAGCAAGGGCGGAATGTGTCAAATTTGGCCGATGTTTAGCGCGCTTCAGTCTAAAATCGACGATTTTTTAGATACAATTACGTTAGCAAATATAATCAAGAAGTAAATTTTGGCAAAACAAAAGCGCAATATCCTAACCCTGGTCGCACCGTTTTTAGAGCCTATCGTAAGGTTTAAGGGGCTCACGATCGTAGGCGTCATAATCGCCATCCTAGCGATCATCATCGTGCCGCTTCCTAGCGCGGTTTTGGACTTTTTTCTTGCGCTTTCCATCTCTATCTCGGTGCTCATTATCCTGATTGCCGTTTACGTGCCAAAGCCTACCGACCTTAGCACTTTTCCGACGCTTATTCTCATTATCACGCTTTTTAGACTCTCGCTAAACATAGCCACGACGCGCATGATTTTGAGCGAAGGACACAACGGTCCCGATGCCGTGAGCGAGATAATCTCAAGCTTCGGACAGTTTGTCGTAGGCGGCAACTACGTCATCGGCGTGATCGTCTTTACGATCCTAGTTCTTATAAATTTTATGGTAGTTACAAAAGGCTCGACGCGCGTGAGCGAGGTGCAGGCGAGATTTACGCTTGATGCGATGCCGGGTAAGCAAATGGCGATAGATGCCGATCTAAATGCAGGTCTGATCGACGAAAAGACAGCTAGAGAGCGCCGCGAAGCCATTATCGGCGAGGCGAATTTCTACGGAGCGATGGACGGTTCGTCTAAATTTATCAAAGGCGATGCTGTCGCTGGCATCATCATCACGATCATAAACATCGTCGGCGGCTTTCTCATTGGCTCGTTTCAGTACGGCCTAGATATGGCTACCTCGGCACAAAACTACACGATCCTAACGATCGGCGACGGTCTAGTAAGCCAGATCCCGGGCCTCATCACGTCGACGGCTACGGCGATCATCATCACTCGAGCTAGCAAGGACGATGAAAATTTCGCCGAAGGCTCGCTAACGCAGTTGCTGGGCGAATACAAAACGCTTCTAATAGTCGGCTTCATACTATTTATCTTTGCTCTAGTTCCCGGGCTTCCGACGCTATCTCTGGGCTTTATCTCACTTTTGTTTTTAAGTATGGGCTATATAATGAAAGAGGTAAAAGAGGGTAAGATAAATTTGACCGCCAAGGCTCAAAGCGCAAGCTCTACCCAAGGCGAAGAAGAGGGGCAGGCCGCACCAAAACCGCCTAAAAAAAGCGAAGAAGAGATTGCTCGCGAAGAGGAAGCTAAGATAAACGATATCTTAAAGCTTGAAATTTTAGAGCTTGATCTGGGCTACGGTCTGCTAAAGATCGCCGAGACCGATCTCATCGAGCGCATACGAGCGATGCGCCGAAATATCGCGGCACAGCTTGGTTTTTTGATGCCAAAGATCCGTATACGCGACAACCTTCAGCTACCGCCAAACGAATACCGCTTTAAGCTAAAAGGCGTCGTGATCGGGCAGGGCGAAATTTACGCGGATAAATTTCTAGCTATGGATAGCGGGCTAGTTAGCGACAACATCGAGGGTATCCCGACTAAAGAGCCCGCGTTTGGCCTCGATGCGCTATGGATCGATGCGGGCGTAAAAGAGGACGCGATACTAAGCGGCTACACGATCGTAGATCCCGCGAGCGTCATCTCCACGCACATGAGCGAGCTGATAAAGCAAAACGCCGCCGAGCTCCTAACCCGCCAAGAGACGCAAAATTTGCTCGACAAGCTAAAATCAGAGTACCCCGTCATCGTCGAGGATACGCTGCGCATCGCGCCTATCGGAGTTATCCAAAAGGTGCTAAAAGCGCTGCTAAAAGACCACATCCCGATAAAAGATATGCTAAGCATCCTAGAGGCGCTAAGCGACATCGCCGAGGTTAGCAAAAACCTCGATATGATCGTCGAGCACGTCCGCACCGCGCTTGCTCGTGCTATCACTTCGCTTTACGTCGATGAGGGCGGGCGGTTAAATTTCTACGTGATGGAGCCAGCCGCGCAGCAAAAGCTAATCGACGCCGTGCAGTATAAAGACGGCGCGTATCACCTGATGATAAACGTCTCGCAGACCTCGGCGATCGTGCAGGCTCTGCGTGAGGCGAGGGCGAAGCGGCCGATCTCGGAATACGGCTCGATGATACTTTGCGTAGAGCCTAGCTTGCGTAAATTTATCGCTGATATCTGTGCAAATTTCGCCATAGATATCACGGTGCTTAGCTTTGCCGAAGTCGCGGCAAATACGCCGTTTGAGACGCTAGGCACGATAGAAATATCAAATTTGTAAGGAATAAAATGACCATCCACCACCTCTCGCACACCGATCTGGACGGATACGGCGCGCAGGTAATAACGAATCACTATTTTAAAAACGTTAAATTTTACAACTCAAACTACGGCAAGGAGATCGACGAGAAATTTGATCAAATTTTGGCTCAAATTTCGGATAAAAGCGTAGCCCAGACGCAGTCAAATTTAATCAGCGAGCAAAATGGTAACTCGCAAAATGCGTCCGAAAATCGCGGCGAGGGCGAAGCGGCTAAAAATGACGAAAAAGCGCTTATCCTGATAACTGATCTAAATTTGACCGTGGAGCAGTGCGAAGCCTACGAAAAGGCGATCGCAAATAAAAACGCTAAAATTTTGCTCCTCGATCACCACCAAAGCGGAGTCGAGTGCGCGAGCAAATTTAGTTGGTATTTTTTAGATAGCTCAAGGTGCTCGACTAAGATCACGCATGATTTTTTCGCTAAAATTTACGGGGTCGATGCGAGCTTAAATCACTTTAGCGACGTCGTAAATGCGGTCGACATCTGGCTAAAAGAGGACGTAAATTTTGAAATGGGTAAGGTCGGGCTCGGACTCGTCGCGAACGCAAAAGAGATAAACAAAACGATGTTTGAGGCTGAAAATTCGCGCTATCTTTTTTATCTTATCGAGCGCGCGAGGGAGTTTTTTGACGCGGGAGACGACTACGTCGGGCTTGATGAGGCGATTTTCGGGTTTAAAAAGGACTTTTTCAAAGAGGATAAAAACGATACGCTAAGCAACCTTATCTCAGCCTTCGTTGTAAAAAAACTAAGCGAAGAAAAAGATAAATTTAGCATAAAGTATAACGACCTTAACGGCATTTTGACCTACAATATCGGCAATACTTCCGTTATCGGCAACGATTTTTTAGTTGCGAACCCCGATATTGATTTTTTTATCGACGTTACGAGCAAAAAGACGCTGAGCTTTCGCGCTAACGGCAAAGTTGACGTGAGCTTGATGGCTAAAAATTTAGTCGGCGGCGGCGGACACGTGAACGCTAGCGGCGGGCTTTTTGCTGGCTTTAAGGATAGCTTTAGCTATGAGAACGTAAAAGCGCAAATAACCGACCTGATAACTAAAAAAACGATTTTACAAGGATAGAAAATGAAAGAAATAGAACCTACCGTGGACGAGCTAAGCTACGAGCTTTCGATGATGTTAGAGGCGATGCTTTATTATGCCGGCGTGAAAAAAGATAGGCTTGAGGACGCCGCCGAGACCTACATCGAGTGTATCGACGACGCGCTGGAAAACTCGGGTGCCGAGGGCGTGGACGAGGTGCTCGAAGTCGTCGAATATATGAAGAAAAAGCACGCTAAATTTTTCAAATGAAAACTCTAGCGCAAATTTTATTTTTTTCGGCTCTGGCGGCGATGCTAGGCGGTTGCGTGTTTTTAAACGATCGCGGCGTGACGACGAAGTACTATAACGAGTGCAAGGAGTACTACGACGCGACGGGCGTCTATCACAAAGAGTGCCCTAAAAATATCATCGACTGGACGGAGTGATGAGCTTAGAAGCGGCTAGAGCGGCGAAGGCTAGGGAGCTGGCGGGCAAAACCTACGCACCTTTGATGCGGGAAGTAGAGGAGCTAGCGGCCAAATTTAAGGGACGCGAATTTGAGCTTAAATTTGACGATATAGTCGAGATAAGCGTAAATTTAACGCCAGCGGAGCGCGAAGAGACGCTGCAAACGGCGCTAAATTTACGCTCGTGGCGCAAGGGGCCGTTTAAGATAGACGATATCTTTATCGACAGCGAGTGGAGGAGTTTTGTCAAATTTAACCTGCTCGCGCCGCATATGGATCTAGCAGACAAGGTCGTGGGCGATATCGGCTGCAACAACGGCTACTATCTCTTTCGTATGTTGCCCCAGCGCCCAAAAAAACTGATCGGCTTTGATCCCGGCGTTATGAGTTTTTTGCAGTTTAAATTTATCGATGCGTTCGCGCGCTCGGGCATAGAGTACGAGCTGCTGGGCGTCGAGCATCTGCCGCACTACGGCGTCAAATTTGACGTGCTCTTTTGCCTGGGCGTGCTCTATCACAGAAGCGATCCCGTGCGTACGCTAAAAGAGCTAAAAGGCGCGTTAAATGCGGGCGGCGAGCTATTTTTGGACACGATGTATCTTGATATGGAGGGCGATTTTGCCCTGAGCCCGAAAAATACATACTCAAAGATACCGAATATCTACTTTGTGCCGACTATTAGTGCGCTTTTAAACTGGTGCGAGAGGGCAAATTTTAAAGACGCGCAAATTTTGGCTACAAAGCCGACGGACGCGCACGAGCAGCGAAAAACGGAGTGGATCTTGGGTCAGAGTTTGGGCGATTTCCTAGATCCTGCAGACCCGGCGCGCACGGTCGAGGGCTATCCTGCGCCAAAACGGGTCTATCTAAAACTAAGCGTATAAAAAGGTGAAAAATGGACGAAAATATCTACGACGACAACAGTAGCGACGGGGTCGTACTGCCAGAGGATGAAAATCCGTTTCGCAACGAGCTAAAAACCTCGCCGAATATAAAAATCGGTCTTAGCGGCGCCGTGACGCAGCTCGAGCCAAACCGTGCTAAAACGCGTTTTTTTGCCACGAGCGACATGGTTGCCGATAGCGAGGGACTTATACATAGCGGGTTTGTTTTTTCGGCGGCTAGCTACGCGGCGATGGCGGCGGTCAATGAGACTTTTAGCGTCGTTATCGGCGCTAAGATACATTTTTTTGCCCCGACAAAGCTAAATGAAGCGATCGAATTTGACGCGCGCTCGCACTTTAACGAGAGTAAGAAGCGCGAGGTGCGAGTAACTGGCACGACGAACGATATAAAGGTGTTTGAGGGGACTTTTCAGGTCGTGATTTTAGAAGATCATATCTTTAAAATTTACAAAACGAACCTGCAAAAACAAGCCGCGCAAAGACGAAACGAAGCAAAACGCAAAGAAGAGGCGAAGCAAAACGCGTAAGCTCGGTCAAATTTGATGAAATTTGGCGGCGCGGTAAATTTGCGCCGCCTTTTCTTTTAAATTTGATTTTATGCCGTTTTTTGGCGGTATTTTGGGAAAACCAGCATAAATTTAACGCCAAATTTGCCGTTTTGTTTGGCTTGACCGCTTTAAATTTAATGCGTTTTTAAAAAATCTTAAAAGCTCAAATTTGACCCGTTAAAATCTCATCTCCCTACCGATCATATTTATCCAAAAATCTAAATTTGCACGCTCAGCTTTTAGCGTCGTTTTGTCGCCGTGACCTGGATACAGTACAAAATCGCCTTGCAAATTTTTACATTTTAGCAAGCTTTGGCGCATATCCTCGGCGTTTGAAAACGGAAAATCATAGCGTCCGATCGAGCCTCTAAACAAAAAATCTCCGCTAAAGATAACGTCGTCCACGCGCACCATACAGCATCCTGGCGTATGCCCAGGAAAGTGCATAAACTCGATCTCAAAGTCTTCTATGTTAAATTTTACATCCTCAAATTTCGCTCCGCCTATGCAGATCGCGTCATACATCGGCTGCTGTCCGGCATCCCAAAGATCTTCGTGAAGCATGAAATTATCGCTATTATGGATATATACCGGAACATTAAAAAAATTTTTTAAGCTAATATTGTCAAGAACGTGATCAGAATGCCCGTGAGTGTTTAAAATAGTGAGTGGCGCGTGTGAATTTTTTACGACAAAGTCATATGAATCTTGACCTGGATCAATAATAATCTCGCGCCCGTTTTTGGATACTATGTAGCAGTTGGTTTGATAATCTCCGCATGGTTTTGAAAAAATTTTCACGATTGTCCTTTTGTAAAATTTAATTAAAATAAATTGTATATTTTAAGCTTAAAAGTTAAATTTTATAAAAAAACTGTATAATATTTTAGAATTTAAATTTATCGGTGATAATCGTTATGAAAAATTATTCGCAAATCAGCCTAAAGCTAACCGAGTTTTTGGCGAGCTATCTCGAAAAAAGCGGCGCAAAGGGCTTTGTTTTGGGCGTTAGCGGCGGTCTAGACTCCGCCGTCGTAGCCGCTCTTTGCGCGCGCACGGGCATTGAAACGCATGCGCTTTTGATGCCGACGAAGTACTCAAACGAGCGGAATTTAAGCGACGCGCTAAAGCTTTGCAAAGATCTAAAAATAACGCATAAAATCATCGAAATCCAGCCGATTTTGGATAGCTTTACCGCTCAAATCGGCGAGCAGCCGTCAAATTTGCGTATGGGAAATCTAAGCGCAAGGGCGAGGATGTGCCTGCTTTATGATTATTCGGCAAAGGTAAACGCGCTAGTCGTGGGTACTAGCAACAAAAGCGAGCGCCTTCTTGGATACGGCACGATCTACGGCGATATGGCGTGCGCGCTAAATCCGATCGGCGAGCTCTTTAAGACTGAAATTTACGAGCTGGCGCGCGAGCTTGGTATCGATGAGAAAATCATCGCAAAAGCCCCGTCCGCCGACCTTTGGGAAGGGCAAAGCGACGAGGCCGACATAGGCTACACTTACCAGCGACTGGACGAGGTTTTGCGTTTAGTGCAGAGTAAAAGCGAGGCCGAGCTGGCGTGCGAATTTGACCCAAAGCTCGTCGCGACTGTGTTTTCAAGAATGAGAGCAAATAAATTTAAACTCTCGCTGCCGCCGATTGCTAGCGTGAACGGCGAGTAAAATTTGAGCTAAATTTACGGCTACGGCGATAAATTTGGCTGAGGTTTTGAAAGTCAAAAACGGTGAAATTTGACGGTAGAGTCGCGATGATTTTGCTGAAAGTAAAAAATAGATAAAACTGCCGCAAATTCGGCTCTAAAGTAAAATTTAAAAAACGAAATTTAAAAGGTAAGATAAAAATAAAAAACAAGGAGGCACAATGGAAGAGATAGCGTTTTATCGACCGACCATCGACGAGGCCGAAACCACGCTCATCAAAGAAGCCTTAAAAGATCACGGTTCGGCGATCGTGGATAGGCTGGAGTCCGAGCTTAGGGAGTATTTTGGCGTAAAGCATGCCGTTACGACAAATAACAACAGCGCCGCCCATCATTTGGCGCTTTGCTCGATGGATCTAAAACGCGGCGACAAGATTATCTGCTCGGTAAACTCCACTCCGAGCGTGGCGCAGGCGATTAGACACTTTGACGCCGAGCCGATATTCGTCGACATCAACGAAGACGACTTTAACATGAACGCCGAGTCGCTACGAAATACTCTAAAATTGCACAATCACAAAAAGCTAAAAGGTATATTCGTAAACCACGTAGCGGGGCAGGCATCTGATATGGACGAGATTTACGCTATCGCGCAGGAGTACGACGTAAAGGTACTAGACGACGCGGGCAAGTCTATCGGACTAACCTATAACGGCGTAAAAATCGGCTCTGATGAGCGCTCGCTTATCTCTTGCTTTAACGTGCATTCGCAGCTAACTAACCCGATCGCGACGGCCGGCTTTATGCTAACGGACGACGATGCGGTCGCCGAGCGCGCTAGACTACTGCGAAACCACGCGATCGTAAATGGCGGCATAGACAAAGACGGCAACCTAGGCTACGTCTATGACGTCGTAGATATCGGCGTGAAGTATGATCTAACCGGGCTTTGCGCGGCGTATGCTGTGGCTCAGTTTGAAAAGACGGATAAATTTATCGCGCGACGCAGACAGATCGCCGCCATCTACGACAAAGAGCTAGCAGACTGCCCGCACGTCTCGCTACCGATCAAAAAGCGCGACCACGTCTACATCCAGTACATCATCAAGATCGACAAAAACCGCGACGGATTTGCGAAGGAGCTGCTAGAGCGCGGTATCCACACGGCGCTTCACTACAAGCCGATGCACCTTTTAAGCTACTATAAGAGCAAATACGGGCTTAAGGTAAATTCATTCCCGAATGCGCTAAAAACATATCAGCAGGTGCTTTCGTTGCCCGTTTACAACGCGCTTAGCGACGAAGAGGTTGCATATATCTGCGAGAGCGTGCGAGAAGTAGCCAAAACGCGTGTTTAAAAGGAAAATTTACGCCTTTGCGCAGGAGTATTTTTACGCTCCGAATTTGTGGCAAAAGTGCCTATCTATCGCGCTTTTGCCGCTTAGCTGGATTTACTGCGCATGCGTGATTTTAAAATCCAAATTTAGCAAAGCTTTAGATTTTGGCATTCCGATTATCAGCATCGGAAATTTAACCTTAGGCGGCAGCGGAAAGACGCCGCTGGGTATTGCTATATTAAGCGAATTTGATGGCGGTTGCGTCGTGCTACGAGGCTATGGTAGAGCTTCGCAAGGGCTAGTCAAGGTCGCAGTCTCGGGCGAAATTTTGGTGGGCGTCACGGCTAGCGGCGACGAGGCGATGGAGTACGCAAAAAGTGTAAAAAACGCAAACGTCATCGTGAGCGAAAACCGCGATATCGCCATAAATGAGGCCAAAAAAATGGGCGCAAAATACGTGCTGCTCGATGACGGCTTTGGTAAATTTCATATCAAAAAATTTAACGTCCTGATCCGCCCATCGGCAAAGCCGTATTTTGATTTCGTCATGCCTAGTGGCGCGTATCGCTACCCGAGTAAATTTTACGCTAAAGCCGACTACGTCGTAAAAGAGGGCGAGGACTTTACTCGAGAGAGCGAAATAATAAATCAAACTACAAAGATGGTTTTAGTGACCGCTATCGCAAATCCGCAGCGCTTGGAGCCTTATTTTAGCCTTTGCGTGGGACGCGATATTTATCCCGATCACTACGCGTTTTCGCGGGACGAGCTAGCGAGTATCCTAGAGCGCTACGCCGCGACCTCGCTTTTGGTTACGCGAAAAGACGCCGTAAAGATGGAGGAGTTTGGCTTGCCGCTATCCGTTATCGCGCTAAAAACGACACTGGCGGGTAAATTTAAACGAATTATCAAAGAGAAAATTCTATAATCTCCTAAAAATTTAGGACGCTTTAAATGAAATTTATACTAACCTCTTGTGCCGATAAGGCTGCAGCCAAAGCTCTAGCCAAAAAGCTCGTTAAAGCTAAATTTGCCGCCTGCGTTAGCGTTTTTAAGGCAAATAGCGTTTATTTTTGGGACGGCGAGATAAAGGACGAAAAGGAGCGAGTTTTACTCATAAAAACCGCGGTTAAATTTAAAAAAATCGCTAAATTTATTGCGCGGCACCACGACTACGAGCTGCCTGAAATAGTCGCTTTTAAGGCGGACAAAGCTAGTAAAAAATACAAAAAATGGATAAAAAAGGAAAGTAAATGAAGTTATTTCAAACTAGAGCGAGTGCGGGAGAGATCCTAAGCAGCGTGGAATTTAGCCAGGCGCTACTGAGCCCCAGCTCCGCTCACGGCGGTCTATACGCACCGACGCAGCTGCCGCAGCTGGACGAAAATTTCTTTGCGGAGGCGGTAAATTTAGCCTACGCGCAAATCGCTCTGAAAATCATAGAGAAATTCGGATTTGACGCTGATACGGCGATGTTTGAGAGGGCGGTGAAGCGGTATGAGAGATTTGACGATCCGCAAAATCCCGTACAGATGCGAAAAATCGGCGAAAATCTTTACATAAACGAGCTTTATCACGGACCTACGCGCGCGTTTAAGGATATGGCATTGCAGCCGTTTGGCGCGCTACTTAGCGAGTTAGCTGCAAAAAGAGGCGAAAAGTACCTCATAATGTGCGCCACCAGCGGCGACACAGGGCCCGCGACGCTAGAAACCTTTGCGAACGCGCCCGGCGTCAAGGTTGTCTGCCTATATCCAAAAGACGGCACTAGTGAGGTGCAGCGCCTACAAATGATAAATGCCGGCGCCGCAAACCTCAAAGTAATCGGCATCGAGGGCAACTTCGACGATGCGCAGCGCGCGCTAAAAAGCCTGCTTGCTAGCGAGAAATTTAAAGAGCGTCTAAGTGCAGCCGGACTCTCGCTCTCGGCGGCAAATTCGGTAAATTTCGGCCGCATTTTGTTTCAGATTATCTATCACGTTTACGCACACGTCTATCTGCTAAAAACGGGTGAGCTAAAAGGCGAGTTTGACATCGTCGTGCCTAGCGGCAACTTCGGCAACGCCCTAGGCGCATACTACGCCAAAAAAATGGGCGCGAAAATCGGCAAAATCAAAATCGTCTCAAACGCAAACAACATCCTGACCGAGTTTTTCACGCAGGGACGATACGATCTGCGCGGCAAAAGCCTGGTTAAGACAATCAGTCCTGCGATGGATATCCTGGTTTCATCAAACGTCGAGAGGCTGCTTTTTGATAAATTCGGCGCCGTGAGAACCAAAGAGCTGATGGATAGTCTTGCCGGCGAGGGCTTTTACGAGCTTTCAAGCAGCGAGCTAGACGCGCTAAAAGAGGACTTTGACGCTGATTTTTGCAGCGACGCTGAGTGCGAGAAATACATAAAAGAGTGGGCAGCAAAAGGCGTCGCCGTCGATCCGCATACGGCTACTTGCTTTAAAGCGACGACAAATTTGACGCGCCCGTCCGTGATAACGTCGACCGCGCACTGGGTCAAATTTGCTCCAAGCATGTTTAAGGCACTAAAAAACGAAACGCTAAAAGATGAAAAAAGCGGGCTTGAGGCCTTGGCAGCGGAGTTTAACGACGAAGTGCCTGTCGCGATAAGATCGCTATTTGCAAAAGCTGCCGTGCATAACGAAATCTCCGCAAAAAGCGACATAGAAGCTAAAATTTTAGCCTGGATCGAGCGATGATTATCATCCCGGCAAGGCTAGCTTCGACGCGAATGCCTAATAAAATTTTACGCGAAATAAACGGCGTGCCGATGTTCGTCGCTACGGCGCGCAGGGTGAGCGCGGCTGATGAGGTCGCCATCGCCGCAGACGACGAGGGTGTGGTGCAGATCGCGCAAAAATTCGGCTTTAAAGCCGTGATGACTAGCCGGGCGCATCAAAGCGGAACCGACCGCATCAACGAAGCTGCGGGCATACTTGGCGTCAAAGATAGCGAAATCATCATAAACGTGCAGGCCGATGAGCCCTTTATCGAGCCTGAAAATATCGTCAAATTTAGAGAATTTTGTGAGAAAAACGCGGATAGAGCGTTTATGTTTTCGTGTTTTAAATTTGTAGGCAGCGAGCTAGCGGACGATAAAAACCTGGTCAAGGTCGTGACCGACGACGCGGGCTACGCGCTATATTTTTCTCGCTCGCGCATCCCGTTTGACCGCGCGCCGTTTTATGCGTACAAGGCGCATCTGGGCATCTACGGCTATAGCGCGGCAAATTTAAAAAGATTTTGCTCATTTGCGCCGTCGACTCTCGAAAATACCGAAAAGCTAGAACAACTGCGCGCTCTATCAAACGGCGAAAAAATCCTCATGCTCGAAGTGCAAAGCGACAGTATCGGTATCGACTGCGAGGAGGATCTGCAAAGGGCGCGAGCAAAATTTGGAATTGAGGTAAATTAACGCCGCTAGCGCCGAAATTTGGTAAATTTGCCCAAAGGAAAAATGCATGACGAATGATAAATTTACCGAGCAGGTCACGACTTTGGCGAAATTTTTGCAAACATACTGTGGCGACAAACATGCGCTAGAGCCAAAGCGTGAGATAAATTTGGAGCTAGCCTATAAGGGCGAAAATCTAAACCGTAGCGTGCAGACGCAGCTTTGCGCCGAGTGCGAACAGCTGTTTTTCTACGCTCACGAGCGGCTTTTGGCCTGTTCGCACGATGTTAAGCCAAGCTGCCGCAAGTGTCTGCATCCGTGCTATGAAAAGCCTAGATGGACGCAGATGGCAAAGATAATGAGATATAGTGGTATGAAGCTTGGCCTTGTAAAGCTTAAAAAGATATTTGCATTTTCAAAGACGGCGGAGTAGGGTCCGCAAAGCAGCATGTTTGAGGTCAAATTTGATAAATGATTTGACTGCGCGGAGCTGAAGTATTACAAACGCCTAACCCAAAAGAATCCGCGGCTAAAAATCTACTGCAACGACTAGAGAAATAGAGCGTTAGTAGTGTTGGCCTAGCAAAATCAACAAGTGTATAACAAATCTATTAAAAGTGCCGTATTTTGGGGATTTAAAAGGATTAGATGGTTACCCTGAAAGGATTCGAACCTCTGTTAGCTGATCCAGAGTCAGCAGTTCTACCACTAAACTACAGGGTAACGATAGGCGAAATTATAGCGAGCGAAATTTAAATCAGCTTTAATTATCTCAAATTTTAAGAATAAAACCGCAAAAATCGCCACGCAAATTTCACAGCCCGAATTTTTCAAGATGGGCTAAAAATTTTTCGGGCGGGTAAAAGCCGATGAGGCGCGCGTTTTTTAGCTCGTCTTGCATGTGGCTACCTGCACGAAAAAATAGGATCGCAGGCGGTCCGATGAGTCCGAATTTTTTCATTATCTGCGCGTCGTCACTGCTATTTTTCGTCACGTCCACTCGCAAAAGAGTAAAATTTTCTAGCTTTTTTAGCACGGCTTCGTCTTTAAACGTGATCTCGTCAAGCTCGTTACAGCTAGCGCACCAAGTCGCGTAAAAATCGATAAGCACGGGTTTGGACGAGCTTTTTACCGCATTTTCTAGTTCGGTCAAATTTGACACGGCGATAAAATTTGGCTCATTTTTGCTCAAATTTACGCCTGCGCCGCCTGCATTTTTAAAGCCTTCGAGCGGATTTAGCGCCGATTTAGCGCCCGAAAACGAACCTACGATCAGTAAGACGGGGTAGATAAAGGCTAGCAGCGCCGCACCTTTTAGTAGCTTTTTCCCACCGCTTTGCTCGCTACTTATCGTATCAAAAGCTCCGAAAAATACGCTAGCAAACACGCCGATGACGCCGTAAAGTAGCAGCTCTACTCTAGCACCCAGCACGCGCGCGCTCAGCCAAACCGCCATTATCAGCATGATAAAGCCAAAAAGCGTCTTGATTTTATCCATCCACGCGCCCGGTCGCGGCAAAATTTTACCCGAGCTCGCCCCGATCAGCAGTAGCGGCACGCCCATGCCAAGCCCCATCGTAAAGAGCGCAAGCCCGCCAAATACCGCGTTTCCGCTCTGCGCGATATAAAGCAGCGCGCCCGCAAGAGGTGCGGCGACGCAGGGGCTAGCGATGAGCGCAGATAAAAATCCCATCGCAAAAACGCCGATTATGCCGCCTTTGCTTTGGGCTTTTTTGCTAAGCGCATTTTGCATAGCAAGCGGCATCTGAAGCTCGTAAAGTCCGAACATCGAAAGCGCGAGCGCGACGAAAACGAGGCTAAAGCCGATCAGTACGGCCGGTGTTTGCAGCACGCTTTGCACGCCCGAGCCAAAAACGCTAGCCGCTACGCCTGCGACCGCGTAGGCGCACGCCATCGCAAAAACGTAGATAAGAGAGAGGAAAAAGCCGCTCGTGGCGCGAGGGTTTTTACTGTTGCCATTTTTAGCGTGCTGGTTGTCGCTGTCAAATTTGTGCGAGTTTGCGTCTGACGCACTTAAATTTACGGCACCGTTTTTGCCGTCATGCGCGCTGCTAGCTTGTTTTGAGACGATGATAGATGATAGGATCGGGATCATCGGAAAGATGCAAGGCGTGAGCGAGAGTAGCAGTCCGTAGCCGAAAAACGTAGCGAGCGAGAGGAGGAAATTTGCGCTGCTAAGGCTTGCGGCGATGGAGTCTTGCTCAGAAAGCGGGGCTTGCGAGCCGGCAAACTCAGGCTCGGCGGCCTCTATGATCTGCGCGACGGAGTAGCCGCCAAGACCCTTTTTGACGCTAAATTTGAGTATTTGCGGTTGGTAGCAGATGCCGTCTTTGGCGCAGCCTTGGTATTCGAGCTTTAGAGTGAAATTTTCGCCGCCACTAAGCCCTTTTAGCAAATTTATCGGTACGAAAAGGCTAAATTTATCCGTATAAACCTCGCGTTCGTCGTAAATTTCGCCTTTTGGGAAGTTTAGATGCGAGTTTAAAATTTTATCGCCTAGACTCGCTGCTAGGCTGTCTTTATAGACATGGATATTTGGCGCGGGGGCAAATCTAAACTCGACGTTTTGCTCGTCGGCGTGTGCGGTGAGACCGAAGGCTTCTTTGACCGAAAGCGGTTCGGCAAACATAGCGCAGCAAGTCAGAATCGCCGCAAAAATCATCCTAAAAATCATAATATTCCTTGAAATTTTTGTCGCATTTTACACAAGCTCCCATAAAGTCAGCGTTAAATGTTAAATTAAGAGGCGTATTTTAGCTAAATTTTAATTATTTGATAGTAACATTTTAAAAATGTCCAAAGGAGGTTTAGAGTGAGTAAAAACGGCACGGATAGCGTAAAATTCGACTACGAGCACGAGCTTCGAAAGCTGCAAATCGAGCTTTTAAAATTTCAAAATCACGTAAAAGAGCAGGGTCTGCGCGTACTCATAATCATCGAGGGGCGCGACGCGGCGGGCAAGGGCGGCTCGATAAAGCGCCTAACCGAGCATCTAAATCCGCGCGGTTGCCGCATCGTGGCGCTTGAAAAGCCAAGCGACGTCGAGCGCTCGCAGTGGTATTTTCAGCGTTACGTCGCGCATTTACCAAGCGCTGGCGAGATCGTGATCTTTGACCGCTCGTGGTACAACCGCGCTGGCGTAGAGCCCGTGATGGGCTTTTGCACACAGGAGGAGCACAAGGAGTTTTTGCGCGAAGTGCCTAAATTTGAGGAGATGATTAAAAACTCGGGCATTATTTTTTTTAAATTTTACCTCTCAGTTTCAAAAGAGGAGCAAAAAAAGCGTTTCAAAGAGCGCCTCACCGACCCGCTAAAGCAGTTTAAAATCTCCCCAGTAGACGAGAAAAGCCAGGAGCTCTGGGATCAGTACACCATCGCCAAGTACTCGATGCTGCTAGCCTCAAACACGCCGTTTTGTCCGTGGACCATCATCGTCTCAGACAGTAAAAAGCAGGCTCGCATAAATCTTTTTAGATACATCCTAGCAAACGTCGAATACCCGAAAAAAATAGACGCCAAAAACTTTGAGTGCGACGAAAACGTCGTAAGAAGCGGCGAGGAAGAGATACGCCAGATGGAGGCAAATCTCAAAAACGAGAAGTTGTCCAAGATGAACGGGTAGGGCGAGCTTGGGTCAAATTTGACGTGCGGCGCGGCAAACGGTCTCGCGAGAATTTGCCTAAATGTGTCAAATTTGACTCGGCCGTCCCGCACCTTTTTGATACGAACGGCAAAATCGGCACTTATCCGTTTCAATTTAATAGCCTCTTTTGCAAATTGAACAAAGCTAAGCTAAAATTTAACTCAAACCATAAATGGACTTGTTTTTTAGTCTTAATGATTAAAAATATTCAATTTAACGAGCCAGCTTAGCTCTCTTTGCTTTTCTGCTCTTCTTGAATTATATTTATACGATTCCAAGAGATAAAGTAAAGTATTTGTGTTATTACAAATATTATTATAGTTATACCAAAGCCGTATCTTATCTCATCGGTTATCCAAAATGAGTTTAAAAGCATGTAAAGGGTAGTAGATAGCGCGATAAAACAAAGAATGTAGCCATATATGCACCATCTAAATAGCTTTACGCCGGTTATCTTAGCGAGTTCAAAAAACATCAATGCCCACATACAAATTAAAAATAATATACTTAAAGCTCCTAAAGCAATACCGGCATTTAGAGGCATGTTTGGGTTATCTAAAGCAGGAATAGTTATGAGATTTGAAAATATTATACCCAAAATAAATAGTGTATAAAAAGTCATCAAAGATGATGATTTGGCGATATTGGCAATCCCTGAAACGGCAACATACATAAGTATTAGCCAAATTAAGCGAAATACTATGCCTCCGACTGACCATTCACTATTCCACATAAATAAGCTGGCTATAAAAAATACATTTGCAAAAGATGCAAAATCCTTTATGTGTTCTAATTTATTATTAAAAATTTCGTTATCATTTTCCACATGTTTCCCTTTTTCTTAATTTTGAAAATTTACTGATTATATTTGATCCAAGAGACCAAATTTACTTTTATTATAGTTTTTATTTGCTAAAAAATATCTTTATATAAAACGACTTAGATTTAAGTTGTGTTAGTTAATTTTATGAAATTTTACAGCAGAATTTGACTAAACATCCTCCATATTTTCCACGCCACACCACGCACCAACGAGCAGAGCTTGAGCCGTCGCCGTTATCAAGATATTGGTCCAGTGGAGCGCGCCGCCGATTTGCGCTTTTGCAAAAACCGCGATGTAGCCGGATAAAACCGAGAGTATAAACATGTAGGCATAAATTTTAAACAGCGGATTTTGCGTGACGCGCCAACCTAAAATTTAAAATCGTCCAAGAAATCGCCGACAAAGTAAATAATGTAAAAAATATAAGCATAAACTCGGCGCTATAAAATCTTTCCTTTAAATATACCGTTGTCAGCATGGCAATCCCAAAAGTCCAACTCGCATGAAACGGCCGCATAAGATCCAACTCGCATAGAGGCTGAAGCACTCTAAGAGCCACGTAAAAACAAACGAGTGCGCCTATGGATGCGAGCACCCAATGATTTTTGTTTTGAAACTGCGGCGAAAAAGCTACAATGTAAAACGACAAAATAGTAAGCGACGCGCAAAGAGCCGCTAAAAATCCAAAATTTCTTGCGTTTTTTATGATTTGGGCTCTGTCTTCGGTCAAATTTTGTTCGTTTTTTCTCAACTCATTCATCCTTTATCATAGTCCAAGCGTATAGGTAAAACGCAGTCGGCAGCACGTAGAGTATCGCGATGGCTAGCGCTGCAAACAGTATGGAAAAGACCGCCGTAAAATAGCCTATGGATAGCATTATCTGCAGCGCAAAGGCGATAACAAAGCTAGTGATAGCGAAAAATACGTAAGTCTTAAAAAGATTGTTTTCTGTAATCTTTGCAAGGCTGAAATTTAACTTAGCCCAAAGGACGGCAAGATAGACGGCGATAGCCAGTATAAAAAGCCCGCCAGCCCAGTACCAGCAGTAGCAGGTCGGTCCTCTATGCCGCGTATAAAGCCAAACACTATACCAACTGCCGCAAATATGATAGATACAAAAATCATCTGTTTATAGATGCTAAGCACGTCGGCGTCGTAAATTTCCTCTAGTTTTTTAAGTGCATGCCACATATAAACGGCCGCGGCG
Organism: Campylobacter showae; assembly: GCF_004803815.1. Taxonomy (NCBI): domain Bacteria; kingdom Pseudomonadati; phylum Campylobacterota; class Epsilonproteobacteria; order Campylobacterales; family Campylobacteraceae; genus Campylobacter; species Campylobacter showae. The sequence continues at coordinate 828,678 of NZ_CP012544.1, forward strand.
AGAAAAAGCACGAAATTTACCGAGCCTTCAAGCAGTTTTATCAGCTGCTCTTGTGCCTCGCTGTGCGGCCGCGTAAATATCAGATAAAGCTTGGCAAAAAACGATACGGCAACGGTCGCTAGCATAAGCCGGCACGAGATTATACCTTGCCTTTTGGCTTCTTTTAGCACCTTTTGGTTATATGATGTCTCTTGCATGTTTATCCTTTCGGTCAAATTTTATCTATTTATTTTGATTTGGTCGGCGTCAAATTTGAGCTCCGTTGCTTGCTCGTGTTGAGCGCTAAAATTCGGCTCGCTTGCGTTTTGGGCGCTTAAATTTGGCCTATCGCCGTGCTGGTTGGTCAAATTTATCTCGATTTCGCCTTGCTCGTTTGAGAAATTTTCCACGCTGATCCACGCTGCGAGTAATACGCCCGAAGTCGCTAGATCAAAGGGCGCGTTGACAAGAGGTGCAAATTTGGCGGCGGTAGCGATGAGAGCTGGCGAGAGGACCTCTAGTATGCCATAAATAAAGTTTGCACCCAGGCTAGCGGCAAGCATCCACGCGTAAATGCTAAAAAGCGCGCAGCTTGAGGCCTTTGCGAGTTTGAGATTTATGACGACCCACGCGATAGAGACGGCAAATACGGCAAGCGGTATGATGACGTCAGAGATGAGGCTGAGATAATTTTTATCAAAAACGTAGAGCGCGACCGTGCAGAGGATTACGGCTAAAAAGCCGTTGTAGGCGTATTTAAAGATAGTAAAGACGTTTGAGTTTGATAGCTCCTGCGCACGGATAAGCGCATAGTGGAAAAACGTCAGCGCAAACAGCCACGCTAGCGTGCGAACGATCCAAAACAGGCTCTGATCGCTAGTTAGAAAACTCGCATTCGCACACAGGATGCAAACTGCGCCGAGGATGCCTTGCGTTCTTGCTTTGTTAAAATTTCTATTCATTTTTTTCTTTCGGTGGTTTTGGTTTTAAATTTGCAAAATTTGACGCTCAAATTTTCGTCAAATTTAAGTGATTGTAAAAGAGAAAATATACATAAATTTGTTTTAAACAGTTATTAAATTTAAGCGCCGAATTTGATTATTTGATTTACAACCAATTACCGCAAAATTTATGAAAGGTGCAGTTAAATTTATAGCGTAGATATATTAAGTAATAAACTGTTAAAGCCAGAAATGCTTAGCGCAGAGGGGGGGGATTTTGCTCCCCCTTGTAGAGTTAAATATTTTCTCCCGCTATCATACCAAACGTTAGGCAGTCTAGTATCGCGCAGCTACCTAGCCTGCTAGCTCCGTGCGTACCGCCTGTAACCTCGCCCGCGGCGTATAGACCGGCGATCGGCTCGTCGTCGATATTTAGGACTTGCGCTTTGGTGTTGATCTTTACGCCGCCCATGGTATGGTGCAGCTTCGGAGCGCCGCGCATAGCGTAAAACGGCGGTTTTGAGACCGTGATGCCGTCGGTTAGTTTCATCGGTTTACCGAAATCCTTATCGATGCCCGACGCCACAAAGCCGTTATAGCGCTCGGCGGTCTTGGTTAGCTCGCCCGCAGGTATTTTATAAAACGCCGCCAGCTCCTCAAGGGTGTCGAATTTTTTAATTACGCCGCTATTCATCGGATTTTCGAGGTCGCTCGGCACTAGTTTTGCCGCAGCTACGGAGTCGCAGAGGTTTATTGGGTAGCTGTTTGCCTTGGCGTCGATGATTTTAAACATCGCGTCGGCTCTGATTTTGCGGTCGGCTAGCTCGTTCATATAGCGTTTGCCGGTTTTCGGATCAACGGAAAATCCGTAGCGGAAGCTAGCTTGCGCGGCAAATTTGCTCGTGATGCCGTTGCCCTTTTCGTCTGGGCATTTGTACGGGATATACTGGATCCAGCCGACTTGCACCGGTAGCGCGCCTGCCTTAAACGCTGAGATGAGCGCACCTGCAGTAGCTCCAGGGTGGTTTGTAGTGTCAAACTCTGGCACGGCGCGAGGGTCTTGGAGTTTTCTAAAGAATTTATCGCTACAAAAGCCGCCGCTTGCGAGTATGACGCCTTTTTTAGCCTTGATGATTTTCTTGTCGCCGCCTTTGTTTTCTCGGTCGTCGCTAAAGAGATCTTTGTCGAATTTATAGTTTTCTCTCACGGTTACGCCTACTACGCGACCGCTCTCGTCGGTTACGAAGTCGTCAAATTTCGTACGAGTACGAAGCTCGCAACCGTCTGATTTTTTAAAGGATTCTACGAGAGGCTGCACGATGCCAGAGCCGCTAGTGTTTTCGGTGTAGTACGTTCTAGGCACGCTATGACCGCCCTCTAGGATGAGTTTGTCTAGGTATTTTGCGCCGTGTTTGACTGTAAAGTTAAACGTATCTACGGCGCGGTCGGCTAGCACTTCAAGTAGCTCGACGTGATTTAGCCCAAGACCCGCCTTTACGCAGTCGGCGATGAAAATCTCTTTTGAGTCTTTAACGCCGTTTTTCTTTTGTAGTTCGCTTCCTGGTACGGCAAAAATTCCGCCGTTTACGACGCTGTTTCCGCCAACGCGACCCATTTTTTCTAGGATTAGCACCTTGTTTCCGCGTTCGCTCGCTTTGATGCCCGCTGCAAGACCCGCAAATCCGCTGCCGATGATGACGACGTCCCATTCCTCGTCAAATTTTACGTCTTTTGCGCTTACTGTGGCTTCTGCATTTACCGCTCCTAGCGCAAGCGCACCGGCACCTACTAAGCTCATTTTGAGCATGTCGCGTCTTGAAACGTTACTTTTTGCCATGATTCTCTCCTTGAAATTTAGATATTAAATTACAAATTTTATATATACATAAGTATTTAATAAAATTTGTTTTTTATATTAAAAATTGTACTGCAGTATCGCGTAAACCAAACTTAATTTTGAGATAATTGTATTAAGTTATTTTAAATTTTTATTATATTTTAAGAAGATAGTCTGATTTTATACAGACTATCTTAAATTTTAGAGTTAATTTACTTAGTCGCGTTTTTATCCGCTTTATCTTCACCCTTCACCTCTTTAGGCCCCACATAATCCTCCCCGAAATATGCCTTTTTTATCTCTTCTTTTTTGATTGCGGCTTTCTTTTCGTAGATTTTGTATTCAGGCTTCCAGTAGTTTAGCATATTGTTTAGCCCGCTGTGGCCTACCTCGGCGTGACAGCTAGCGCAGGTTAGTTGCTTATCCGTATTTAGCAAGCTTTGATAGTGAGCGTGCATTTTTTGAGCTTGCGGGCTCGTTAGTTTATTATCCACCAAATTCGTATGGCAGCTAACGCAACCGTTGTCAAATACGAAGTGCTCTCTTTTCTCTCTGTTTTTATGCCAGTCTATAGCCTCCGGATCTTTAAAGAAATGAATATATCCCTCCATTAGTCCGTTTTTGGCTTTAACTAAGACGTATTTGGCTAGGTTGTCGTGAGGTATGTGGCAGTCTACGCATTTAGCCCTTACTCCGCTTTTACCCTTGCCGCTGTGAACGTCGTTACTATAAGCTATAACCATAGGATCCATCTCGTGGCATACTACGCAAAACTTCTCTCCGCTAGTTTCTTCTAGGGCGTAATGTACGGGCAGTACGACTAAAAACCCTATAATGCCGCTTACTAATATAATAAGCGCTAGTACTTTCTTTGAAATTTTCATGGCGTTACCCCCATCCATTGCGGAACTTCGTGTTCGTGGCACTCCGTGCACATATTGGTTGATTTTTTATGCTCGTTGTGGCACTCGTCGCAGTATAGCGTAGGGCCGTCGTGAACCGAGTTGTGGGGATTTGCTTTTAGCAGATCCATGTATTCTAGTCTTTTAGCTATCTTTTTCTTGTCGCCGTGACAGGACAAACAGCCTTTATCGCCGATAGATTTAAATTTACTAGCGTCGTTTCCTTGTCCTTCGTGACAATCAAGACAGGTGAAGCTTAGTTTTTCGTGATGAGGCTTTAAGGGGTGTTTGGCTCGCAGCTCGTCGGTGACGTTAAGATCTACTAAAGACGTTATCTTTGCGCTTGGTGCGCCTGCGCTAAATGCAAAAGAGCATAGTAGCATAGATGCGCACAAGGCGAGAAACGCTTTATGTTTCATGCGAATTCCTTTCGGATGTCAAATTTACAAATTTAACTGCAAATTCGGCTTTAAATTTAAAAGTATCGCAGGCTAAATTTGACCTGCGATACGAAATAAGATTTGCAAGTATTTCGAGGCGATTTTTGGGGTTGCGCGGCTAAAATTTTGCGCAGGCTAGACTTCTGCTTGCAGTTGCGAGCAGCGCGAAGCAAAAATTAGTCTGCCAAGCAAAATTTTAGCAAGCTCCACAAAAAGCGTCCAAAAGACGCCTCAAATTAGCCTATATTCTCACCGGCTATCATACCAAACGTTAAGCAGTCAGCAATCGCTACGCTACCTAAGCGGCTAGCTCCGTGTACGCCGCCCGTGATCTCGCCTGCGGCAAATAATCTTGGGATCGGCATCTCGGTTTGCAATGAGATAACCTGAGCTTTGGTATTGATATCGATACCGCCCATAGTGTGGTGAAGTTTTGGCGTACCGCGCATAGCGTAGAAAGGTGGTTTAGAGATATCTACGCCGTTTGTAGTGGTTTTATCCATAGGTTTGCCAAAGTCTTCGTCTTTGCCTGATTTAACGAAGCTGTTATATCTCTCGACCGTCTTTTTTAGCTCGTCAGCAGGGATTTTATAAGCCGCAGCCAGTTCGTCTAGGGTCTCAAATTTCTTTAGTACGCCGGATTCCAGCGGTTTAGTGTAGTGTTCAGGTATGACCATATTTTTTACGCCCTCAGAGTCGCAGAAGTTGATAGGATAGATATCCGCTTTTGCGTCGATTACTTTAAACATAGCTTGAGAGCGGGTGCGGCGGTCCGCTAGCTCGTTCATATAGCGTTTGCCGGTTCTTGGATCTACTGAAATTCCGTAGCGGAAACTTCCGTTTACGTTAAACATAGAGCCTACGCCAAAGCCTTTTTCATCAGGGCATGCCCATGGACCAAACTGTATCCAGCTTAGCTGCACTGGAGTTGCGCCGATTCTAAACGCCTCTTTCATAGCGCCTGCTGTTGCGCCAGGGTGGTTGGTGCTATCCGTAGTAGGTAGGATAGATGGGTCTTGAACCTGTCTAAAGAATACGTCGCGGCAAAATCCTCCCGCAGCCAGTACTACGCCTTTTTTAGCTTTTATAGTCTTTTTAGTTCCGGTAGTGTTTTCAGCGTCGTCTTTTTGGCTCTTTGGATCAAATTTATAATCCTCTCTGATGATCACGCCGTCTACGCCGCCATCTTCGCCTAGGACGAATTCGTCAAATTTAGCTCTTTGTCTTAGCTCGCAGCCTTGTAGATTTTTAAAGTATTCTACCATCGGCTGAACGATACCTGAGCCTGAACCGTTAGCGGTTTGAAGCGATCTAGGTACGCTGTGTCCGCCTGCGTGAGTAACTTTATCTATGTATTTAGCGCCGCATTTTAGAGTTAGTTTATATGCGTCTTGCGCGCGAGTAGCGATGGTGTCGATGAGATCTACGTGGTTTAGTCCGCGGCCGGCTTTTAGGCAGTCTTTGATAAATAGCTCGTTGCTATCTTTGATGCCTTCGGCTTTTTGTTTATCGCTGTTTGGAACGGCAAATATTCCGCCGTTAATAACGGAGTTACCGCCTACGCGTCCCATCTTTTCTAGGATTAGGACTTTATTGCCCTTTTCGGCTGCGGTGATACCGGCTGCTAGTCCTGCAAAACCGGAACCGACGATTACTACGTCCCACTCTTCGTCGAATTTGACGTCTTTAGCGTTAACCGCAGCTTGCGCATTTACTCCGCCTAGAGCTAAAGCTCCGGCACCTACCATACTTAACTTAACAAAATCTCTTCTTGAAACGTTTGAGTTTTTCATAGCTTCTCCTTTAAATTTATGTTAGCTATCTACTTGTAAATCTTTAATTTACGACTCTACTCTAAATACCTTTATTACTTTTGGCGTCTTTTGGGCGTCCTCCTTAGATTAAATTTATTTTAGCTAGTGTTATTATAGGACTTAACTTTAAAGAATAAGCTTAAATGAAGGTGTAATTTGCAATTTATTAGTAATATTTAAAGATTTATTTAGCCTAAAGACGTGATTATATCGGGGTAGGGATAGAACAAAAATAAATTTAAATTTAGTCTAATTAAGTTGATTTATTGTGCAAAATTTAAAGATATAAAAATATATTTGATCAAATTTCGGCGATAATATAAAATTTAAGGGCAGGGTAAATTTAGAAAATCGACAAAATTTGTAGAGAAAAGGCGGCAAATTTTACCATATTTGCCGCCTGAAAGCTAAATTTAGCCTAGTCTTTTATGTAAAATTTGAGAAAATCCCCACAGGTGTCTAGCCTGCGCGAGTTCGGTTTTTTCGAGCTTTGCTACCATCATCTCTTCGTTTTTGCCTAGGCGCGAAACCACCTCGCCAAATGGGCTAATCAGCATCGAATCACCGTAAAAGCTCCACTGCTCGCCGCTAGCGGCCTTGTGATTGCCGACGCGGTTTACGCGCAGGACATAGACGTTGTTCGTAAAGGCGCGGGTTTTTAGCAGCTCCTCCCAGCGCGACTCGCTAAAAAACGTGCACGCGGTGGGAACTACGATGGCATCGACCTTCTTGTGCGCCATATACGCCCAAGCTGCATCAAAATGCGCCTCAAAGCCAAACATCACGCCGATTTTAAATTTTTCGTAGCTAAAAACGGGCAAATTTAGCTCGCCTTCAGCCTTGTTAGCAAAAAATTTCGCCTCGTTCCAGTGCGGGTAGGGCATCAAGATCTGCTGCTCGTAAAAGCGCGAGGACGCAGGACTAAATCTAGCTGCTACCTTGACGAAGCCTTTGCCTTTTGGCAGTACGAGCGGAGCTAGGATTTCTAGATTGTATTTTTGCGCCATCGCGGCAAGCGCGTGTTTTTTGCGCTCGCTTTGCTCCTTGATGAGGCTTTTTGGCATTAGCTCTAGCTCTTTAAAAAAGCTGTTTAGCATGTACTCTCCGAGTACCACGAGCCTAGCGCCCTCGTCGGCGCAAATCCTAAAATAATAATCTAACCTCGACTCGCTCATGGGCTGAGTCGGCAGCTGTAAGGCGCAAACGGCTGCGGTAGCGTTATTCATCGTCTGCGTCCTTTACGACTAGCTTTGCGTTTTGCAGGATTTTGTCTGCCTCCTCGAGCAGCTTTTTGCCCTCTTTGTGCAGCTTGACGCTTTGCTCGAGGCTTAAATTTTCATCGCCGAGCTGTTTTAAAATTTCATTTGCTTTGGCGAGTTTGCTCTCAAAATCCTCGCTTAAATTTTCACTCATCTAAAACCTTTTTTATGATTTTTTCAAATTTATCTACTTCGACCAAAAACGCGTCGTGGCCGTAGTCGCTGTCTATCTCGTGGTAGTCGCACGCCTTGCCGATGCCCTGTAGCGTCTCGTGCATCTCGCGCATACAGCTTGGCGGAAATAGCATATCGCCGCTAAATGCGACCAGCGTAACCTTGGCGCAAATAGGCAAAAGGGCGTGCGCGAGGTCGTCGTAATGGCGCGTGCAGTCAAAGATATTCATCATCTTTACGATGTAAAGGTAGCTCAGCGGGTCAAAGCGCTTAGGAAAGCCGTGGCCGTTGTACTCCATATAACGATCGACCTGAAACCTCCCCGTAAGCTCGTAAAGACCGTCTGTTTCGACGTAGTTGCGGCCGAATTTGGAGTCCATGGAGCTTGGCGAGAGAAAGCTGATGTGTCCCGCCATACGTCCTAGCGCCATGCCGGTTAGCCCCTGCGCGGCGATGTCGTTTTCGTCGTATTGCCCGTCTTTAAAACCCGGATCGCGCAGGATGCCCTCGATCGCGATTTTGTTAAACGCGATCGCCCAAGCCTTGCTCTGATAGGTGCTAGCTAGGATGATGACGTTTTTGGCGAAATTTGGAAACTCGATCGCAAAGCAAAGCACCTGCATACCGCCTAGGCTGCCGCCCACGACCGCATGCGCTCGCTCGATACCTAAGTGCTCAAAAAGCCTCATCTGCGCCTTTACGACGTCACTGATGGTTAGCACCGGAAAGCGCAAACGATACTGCTTGCCCGTGCTTTTTTCGATACTGAGGGGATTTGTCGAGCCGAAATTTGATCCGAGGATATTTACGCAGATGACGAAAAAATTGCTCGTATCTATACCCTTACCCTCGCCGATGAGTGCGTCCCACCAGCCGAATTTCTGCTCGTTTTCGTATCTGCCCGCGGCATGGTGGCTACCCGTTAGCGCGTGACAGACGACTATGACGTTGCTTTTATCTTTGTTTAGCTCGCCGTAGGTTTCGTAAGCAAGCTCAAATTCGGGTAAAATTCGGCCGCTCTCCAGATAGAGCGGCTCGTCAAATTTTACTTTGCCGGTTTTTAAATTTAGCACTAATTGACTTTGTAGTTAGGGGCTTCTTGTGTTATGACGACGTCGTGGACGTGGCTCTCTTTTAGTCCAGCGCTCGTGATCTCGACGAACTGGGCTTTTTCCTGAAGGGTTTTGATATCTTTTGAGCCCATGTAGCCCATCGCGCTTCGTAGGCCGCCAACTAGCTGATGCACGACCTCTTTTATGCTGCCTGCAAACGGTACGCGGCCCTCTATGCCTTCTGGTACGAGTTTATCTTGAGCGGTGCCTTCTTGGAAATATCTATCGCTGCTGCCTTTCGTCATCGCGCCTATACTTCCCATGCCGCGGTAGACTTTGTACTGGCGTCCTTGGAATGTTATCACCTCGCCCGGAGTCTCCTCGCAGCCCGCTAGCAAGCTACCAGCCATCACGCAGCTAGCGCCTGCGGCTAGGGCTTTAGCCACGTCGCCCGAGTACTTTAGTCCGCCGTCTGCGATGACCGGGATACCGTATTTTGCAGCCTCGGCCGAGCAACTATCGACGGCGAAAATTTGAGGTACGCCAACGCCCGCTACTACGCGAGTGGTGCAGATGGAGCCTGGTCCTATGCCCACCTTGATACCGTCGGCGCCTGCTTCTGCTAGGTCTTTGACGGCGGCCGGGTTTGCGATATTTCCAGCGACGACGTCCACTTTTAGCTCGGCTTTGACTTGCCTTAGCGTGTCTAGCACGCCTTTTGAGTGGCCGTGGGCGGAGTCGATGACGATGACGTCTACGCCTGCTTCCGCTAGGGCTTTTGCTCTATCCATTTGCCCGACGCCGATAGCTGCTGCCACGCGGAGTCTGCCGTAGGCGTCTTTGTTTGCGTTTGGATACTCTTTGCGTTTTTTCAGATCTTTTATGGTTATGAGGCCCTCTAGGTGACCGTCTTTATCGACGATAGGTAGCTTTTCTACGCGGTTTTGAGAGAAAATTTTCTCCGCGTCGTCTAGCGTGCAACCCTTTGGAGCGGTGATTAGCGGGGCTTTGGTCATCCTATCTTTTACGAGGACGCTTCTATCGTTTTCAAATCTCAAATCGCGGTTGGTTAGGATTCCTATCAATTTATTTTCCTCATCTACAACCGGAACGCCCGAGATATGCAGATCCGCCATCATATCAAGCGCGGAGCCTACGCTAGCGTTTGGCGAGATGGAGATAGGATCGATGATTACGCCGCTTTCGCTTTTTTTCACACGGCGTACTTCTTTAACTTGACTTTGTATGTCCATATTTTTATGTATGACGCCGATACCGCCCAGGCGCGCCATCATGATCGCCGCACGGTGCTCGGTGACGGTGTCCATCGCAGCCGATACGATCGGGATGTTTAGCTCCACGTTTCTGCTAAAGCGCGTTTTTATATCGACTTGTTTAGGCAAAATTTCGGAGTACTGCGGGACGAGCAAAACGTCGTCAAAGGTGAGAGCCTTCGTAACTATCTTCATTCGTTTATCCTTTTATAGAGTTTTCTAAACTGAGCGCGCCTTCTAGCAGCGTTTTTTCATCCCACGCCTTTGCGATGAGCTGAGCAGAGACGTTTAGGCCGTCCGCGTCTTTTGCTACCGGAACCGAGATGGCTGGCAGGCCGGCTAAATTTACACTGATCGTATAGATGTCTGATAGATAGGAGTCTAGCGGGTTTTTTAGCTCGCCAAATTTATACGCCGTGCTAGGGGCGACAGGCATCAAAATGAGGTCGCATTCGCTCAAAATTTGCTCATACTTGGCCTTAGTGTGGGCGCGAGCTTTTTGAGCTTTGATGTAATACGCGTCGTAGTAGCCGCTGCTAAGTACGAAAGTACCGAGTAAAATTCTCTTTTTTACCTCTTCGCCAAACCCTTCCGAGCGCGAGTTGATGTAGAGCTCTTTTAAATTTTTAGCTTCGGCTCTGCGTCCGTATCTCACTCCGTCGTAGCGGCTGAGATTTGCGCTGGCTTCGGCCGTAGCGATGATGTAGTAGGTTGCGATATCGCATTTTGAGTTTTCTAAATTTTTATAGATTATTTTGTGGCCTGCGGCTTTTAAAACATCAACCGCTTTTAAAAGCGCTTTTTTAGCCTCTTCTGAGGCTTCGTTTATGTAGTTTTCGATGACGCAGATCGTTAGTTTTTTATCTGCGTTTAGCTTGTCCGCGACGCTTTCAAATTTTATATCCGCGCTCGTACTGTCTTTGTCGTCGTGTCCTGCGATGATATCGTACAAGATCGCGGCGTCCTCGACGTTTTGCGTTATCGGGCCGATTTGATCGAGCGAGCTGGAGTAGGCGCCAAGACCGTAGCGGCTAACGCGTCCGTAGGTGGGCTTTAGCCCGACGCACCCACAAAATGCCGCAGGCTGGCGTATCGAGCCGCCCGTATCGCTTCCTAGAGCAGCCACCGCTAGTCCTGCACCGACCGCGGCAGCAGAGCCGCCCGAGCTACCGCCTGCGACTCTTTCGCGGTTTAGGGGATTTAACGTTTTGCCGTAGTAACTGCTCTCGGTCGTGCTTCCCATGGCAAATTCGTCCATATTCGTACGGCCAAACGGCGCTAAGCCTGCCGCCAGCAGCTTTTCGACGACGGTTGCGTTATAAGGCGCTACGTATCCTTGTAAAATTTTAGACGCGCACGTTACGCTCCAGCCTTTTACCTGGATGTTGTCTTTGATAGCGATCGGCACGCCCGCGCCCAGTTTGTCAAGCGGCAAATTTGCCAGCTGCTCGACGTAAGCGCCAAGTTCTTTATCCGCGAAAATTTTCTTTTCCAGCTCGTTTCTAAGCTCGGATATTTCGCCGGCGCTTAGCTTTAGAGCCTCTTTTAAAGTTATCATTTTTTATCCTTAAATTTTATTACCGCTACGATACCTGCGGCTGTGACCGCGAGGATGGTCGCGATGGTTGCCGCGACGAACCAAGCGGAGATGGGCTCAAACATTTTTTAGTACCTTTTCGCATCTCGGGCATGTTTCGCCGTCGTGCTTAGCGGTAAATTTCCAACATCTCGGGCATTTGTGACGCGTCGATAAAACGAGTTTAAATTTATCGTTGCCGACGTCAAATTCAGCCAGGCTGTCGCTGCTGTCTAGGCTCTGGACGTCGCTAACCATATACCAGTCGCTTATCTCGTTTATATCCTCGCTCAGGATCAAATTTGAGCTGGTTTGCAGCACTAGCTCGAGGGTTGATTTTATCTTTTTATCTTTTTTGAGTACATCGATTAGCTCGAAAAACTTCTCGCGGCTAGCCACTAGCAGCTCGTCGTCTACGTTAAACTCAAAATCTAGCGACGCATACTCTAGATCAAATGCGTCCGCCGCGCCGTTTTTGATGATCTTAGGCGCATAGTCCATCGCCTCGTCCACGGTGTAGGTTAGCGTCGGAGCGATGAGAGGCAGTAGCGCTCTAGTGATTAGCGCCATGGCGCTTTGAGCCGAGCGGCGCGTATCGCTGTCTTTGGCGTCGCAGTATAGGCGGTCTTTGCAGATATCAAGGTATATGCCGCTTAAATCCGCACTTAAGAAATTCATCAGCAGGCTAAAGCCCTTTGAAAAATCGTAGTTTCTAAACGCCGCTTCGGTCTCATCAAATGTTTTTTTCGCGCGGCTTAGTATCCAGCGGTCTAGGATGTTGAAATTTGATGTTTCGATATCCTCTAGATCGTTTACGTTGGCTAGTAAAAATCTTATCGTATTGCGTATTTTTCGGTACTGCTCGCTTACTTGTTTTAGGATGTTTTCGCTGATTTTTAGGTCGCTGGAGTAGTCGCTAAGCGCAACCCAAAGGCGTAAAATTTCCACGCCGTAGGTTTTAGCGACGTCCGCCGGAGCTACGACGTTGCCCTTGCTCTTACTCATCTTTTGACCGTTTTCGTCGACGGTAAATCCATGCGTGAGCACGCTTCTGTACGGCGCTCTTCCTTGCGCGGCGCAGCTTAGTAGTAGCGAGCTTTGGAACCAACCTCTGTGCTGATCGCTGCCCTCCAGGTACATATCCGCAGGATAGCTGCCCGCATCGTAGTCGCCGCTTTTTAGCACAGCAGCCCACGTCGAGCCGCTGTCAAACCAGACGTCTAGGATGTCCATAACTTTTTCTAAATTTTGCGGCTCGTATTTGCAGTTTGCCGGTAAGAGATCTTTTATCTCGCTATCCCACCACGCGTCAGCGCCTTTTTGCTCAAATATCGCCGCGACGTTATCTAAAATTTCATCGTCAAATATCGGCTCTTTAGTATCCTTATGCCTAAAAAACGCTATCGGCACGCCCCAGTCGCGTTGGCGCGAGATGCACCAGTCGGGACGATTTTCTATCATCGAGCCTATTCTTTTTACGCCGCTTGCAGGATAAAATTTGACGTTTTCAAGCTCTTTTAGCGCGACTTCTCGTAGCGTTTTGCCCTCGATTTTCGGCTCGTCCATGGCGATAAACCACTGCTTCGTAGCGCGGTAGATGACCGGCTTGTGCGTTCTCCAGCAAAATGGATATGAGTGGACGAATTTGCTGACTTTTAGCAAATTTGAGCCTAGAAGCTCTAAAATTTTCTCGTTTGCTTTAAAGATATGCATGCCGATTAGCTCGTCCGCTACACCGTCTGGAAATAACTTTTTGGCCTTTAGTGTCTCGTCGTACAGACCGCCTTCATCTACAGGCATGATGACTTCGATGCCGTATTTTAGGCTCACGTGGTAGTCGTCCTCGCCGTGCCCCGGAGCTGTGTGCACTAGACCCGTACCGCCGTCCATCGTGACGTGATCGCCTAGGATAAATAGTGATTTTCTGCTGTTTAGAGGATTTATAGCGTGCAGGTTTTCAAGCTCGGCTGCGGCGAATTCTTTTAAAATTTCGCCCTTAGTTAGCCCTTCTTTTTCCAGCTCGCTTAGCATCTCTTTGGCAAATATCAAATTTTCAGCTGTTAAAACGTAAATTTCATTTGGATTTAGCGAGATGGCTTGGTTTGCCGGCAGCGTCCAAGGCGTAGTCGTCCAGATGACCGCGCGGGCGTCTTTTGCGCCTATTTTCGCCGCAGCTTCTTCGCCTAGCTTAAACGCGACGTAGATGCTGTAGTCCTCTTTGTCCTCGTACTCGACTTCGGCCTCTGCTAGAGCGCTTCTAGCCGCCCAGCTCCAGTACACCGGCTTGCTTCGCTCGATCAAAAGTCCGCGCTTGGCGACTTTGCAAAGGGTTTTGTAAATTTCGGCTTCAAATTTAAATTTCATCGTCAGATACGGATCATCCCAGTCGCTGGCGACGCCAAGCTGCTTAAAGCTCTCCTTTTGCACGTCGATAAATTCTCTAGCGTGTTCGCGGCAAAGCTCGCGGATTTGCGTTTTGCTCAGGCTTTTTTTCTTGTCGCCCAGTTTTACCTCGACTTGCTGCTCGATCGGTAGTCCGTGGCAGTCCCAGCCCGGCGTAAATCTCACGTTTTCGCCGAAGAAATAGTGCGTTTTTGCGATGATGTCTTTTAGTGTTTTGTTTAGCGCGTGTCCGATGTGGATGTTGCCGTTGGCGTATGGAGGGCCGTCGTGCAGAGTGAAGCTTTTTGCGGCTTTTTGCCTTTTAGCTTTCATTTTTTCGTAGATTTTTCTATCGTCAAACCACGATTTTAAGCGTTTGGGTTCGTTTTCCGGCAGGTTGCCGCGCATGGGAAATTCGGTATTTGGAAGCAATAATGTATCTTTGTAATCCATAGGTTCGCCTTGAAGTAAAAAATTGGTAGATTTTATCCAAACGGCGATTAAATGCTACTGAAAAAACGCTATTTTAAGCTAAATTTATGTAAGATGTTTTCGGCTTTTAAAGGAGAAAACAGTGAAAAACGCACTACTGATTATCGGCGAAGATATCGGCGTAAACGCGCCTTTTTTGGATTATATTTTTTGCGCTTACAAGCGGCATTTCGGCGAGCTTGGCGAGTTTAGATTCGTTAGTCGCAGCGACAAGGAGCTGCCGTTTATCATCGAGCATCTTTGTGCGCGCTCGGATAGTCTTTGTATCTACGCGTCGAGTCAAAACTGCTCCGTCGCGGCAAAAATTTTAGCTACGTTAAGCGGCGATATTTTGGAACTAAAATCCCCGCAAACGCTAGCTCCGAGCAGGGCTGAAAAATTTAGCGATGATGGATTTTTAATCAAACTAAATCAAACTTATGTAAATTTACTAAAGGCTGACGCGAATCAAAAACTGCCTGCCATAGATATCAAAACGCAGCGAGATTTCGGCTACTTTCACCTGGTCGATATCGACGAGGAGAGTGCGAAAATCCTGCTCGAACCGCTAGCAAAAACCTATGAAGTGCAGATTTATTCGTCTCAAATTTTATCAAATTTGGCTCTAATCAGAGTGGAAGCAAACAAATTCGGTCAAACGAGCGGCTTTATAAACGGCGCGAAAAATCTCTTTTCGGGCAAATTTTTTGAGGGCGAGGATGTTTTCCGCCACGTTGCGAGCACGCTTATAGCAAGCGGACTCAAGCTTACGTTTGCCGAGTCTTGTACGGCTGGGCTTGCCGCGGCTAAATTTGGCGCTTTTGCCGGAGTTTCGGCGGCGTTTAACGGCTCGCTAGTGACCTACGCAAACGAGATGAAACGCGACTGGCTGGGCGTTAGCGATGAGATTTTGCAAACATACGGCGCGGTGAGCGAGCAGTGCGTGATGGCGATGCTAAAAGGCGCGCTAAAGGCGAGCGAATCGGACTTTTCGCTAGCTATCAGCGGTATCGCGGGGCCTGACGGCGGTAGCGAGGCAAAGCCTGTGGGGACGGTATTTGTGGGAGCCTACGCCAAAGACGGCGAGTGCATGATCGAGAGGCTAAATTTAAACGGCGACCGCAACTACATAAGAGAGCAAAGCGCGCTGGCGGCGTATGTTTGCTTGCTAAAGCTAAAGCCTAGGATATTTTTGGCGTAAATTTTGGTCAAATTTACGTCCGCTAAAATTTAAAGTAGATGCGTTTTATTTTATTAAATTTGTAAAAAAAGCAGCGACAAATTTAAAATTTACTGCCGTTTTTCACGGGAGTAGGACAAAAAACAGCGCCGTCAGACTTAAAATTTAGCGTAAATTTAAGCCTGACGGACGAAATTTATAAAGTAAAACCGCAGATTATTTTTGATACGGCGTCGTCTTGTAGCCTTGATTTATGAGGCTACCCATACCGCCGTCAAGATTTATTATATTTAGTTCCGGCGAATCTATCATCATCGCCGCCGCAGCGCTTCTGCGCCCGCTTCTGCATATGAGCGCGACCGGTTTTTTTAGATCGACATTGGCTTTAAGCTCGTTCAAAAATCCCTCTTTATCGGTTGCGTTAAAAGTGATAGTCTTTGCGCCCTTTATCACGCCTGTTTCCATCCACTCAGCAGGTGTCCTGATATCTACGATCTGCTCGTAGTTTTTGATCGCTTCGGGACTAACTTGAACCGTAGAAATTTCCGCAAAAGCCATTGCTGCCGCCGCTCCTAAAAGTAAAATTTTTCTCATTTTCTCTCCTTAAATTTGACGGCGCGAATATTAGCACTCAATTTTAAATATTTTGTCATTCTAAAATCACTCCGGCATAAATTTTTCTTTTTTAATAATTAATATTACTTTCATCGGTCAGACGCTATAATCGCAAATCCATATCAATACAAAGGATAAAAATGAAAAAAAGTTTTTTCGCGCTTAGCTTGCTTTCAAGCTTTTTGTTTGCCGCGGAGGTAAATATCTACTCTGCGCGTCACTACGACGCCGACAGCGAGCTTTATAAGCTTTTCGAGCAAAAAACGGGCATCAAGGTAAACGCCACGCAGGCAAAAGCCGGCGAGCTAATCAAAAAGCTCGAAGTTGAAGGGGGTAGCTCCGCGGCGGATATCTTTATCACCGCAGACGCTGGAAATTTCTACACCGCAAAGACTAAAGGCGTGTTGCAAGCGGTCAAATCAGAAACTCTGGAAAAAATCGTACCACAGCAGTATAGAGACAACGACAGCCAGTGGTTTGCTATCTCAAAACGCGCTAGAGTCATCGTTTATGATAAAAGAGACTTCAATCCTAAAGGCATCAAGGACTACGAAGATCTAGCAAAACCGGAGCTAAAAGGCAAACTGTTAATCAGAAGCGCGACGGCTCCGTATAGCAAGTCGCTGCTAGCTGCTATCATCGAGGCTGACGGCAAAGACGCGGCTACTAAATGGGCGGAAGGCACGCTAAAAAATCTAGCCCGCGATCCAAAAGGCGGCGATAGGGATCAGGCTAAGGCCATCTACGCTGGTGAGGGCGACGTAGCGGTTATGAACACCTACTACATAGGCCTCATGCTAACCTCTCCAAAAGCCGAAGACGTGGAGGCTGCGAAAAATTTGGGTATAATTTTTCCAAATCAGGACAATCGCGGCACGCACGTAAATATCAGCGGTATCGCGCTAACAAAGGCTGCTAAAAATAAAGAAAACGCAGTTAAATTTATGGAGTTTATGGTGAGCCCTGAGGCGCAAAAGATACTTGCGGGTATAAATTTCGAGTATCCGATCAACGCAGAGGTCGAGCCTAGCGACATCGTAAAAGGCTTTGGTAAATTTAAAGAAGACTCCACTCCGCTTTATAAAAGCGTGCAAAACACGAACGAAGCTATTAAAATTTACGACGTAGCCGGCTGGAAATAATGAAAGTAAAATTCGGGGCGATTTTGATCGCCCTTATCGTTTTGATCCCCATTTTTAGCATATTTTTCGAGATCGCTTTGGGCGACTACTCCTTGCTCGAGCATTTTTTTAAGTATCTTTTTATGAGGTATATCCAAGGTACTTTTGCCGTCGCGGCGGGCGTTTTGGCGCTTAGTCTCGTTATCGCCGTAGTTTCTGCATGGCTGGTGGCGAACTACCGCTTTGCGCTATCAAATTTCTTTGAATATGCCCTCATCCTTCCGTTTGCGATTCCTGCTTATATATTTAGCTTTTGCTACGTCGGGATTATGGATTACGGTGGATATTTTCATCAAATTTTTGGCTTTAGGTTAGAGTTTATGAATATCTACGGAGCGATTTTTGTGCTGTCGTTGTCGCTTTATCCATACATCTATATGTTTGCCAAAACCTCGTTTAAAACGCAGTCCGCAGCGATTTACGATGTTTGTAAAATTTATAAGCTCTCAGGCGCCGCCGTGTTTTTTAGGGTTGCGATATTTCTGTCACGTCCGGCGATCGTGGGCGGAGCGATGCTGGTGCTCATGGAGACGCTTAGCGATTACGGCACGGCGGCTTATTACGGCGTAGAGACTTTTAGCGCGGGCATTTTTAAGCTATGGTTTGACATGGGCGACTCGTACTCCGCGTCAGTGCTAGCGGGGCTTTTGATGATGTTCGTGTTTGTTTTGATGATATTTGAGCACGTTAATAAAAACTCTAAAAAATACAGCTTCTCCACGCACGACACCTCCAAATTTACGCAAAAAAAGGAGCTTGGTAAATTTGGCTCGGCGGCGGCGTTTTTGTGGTGCGCGAGCGTGTTTTGTCTGGCGTTTGCCTTTCCTTTTACCTGGCTTTTGTATTGGAGTATTCACGAGCTGGATAGTTTTAAATTTGAGTTTGTACAGATGGCGGCAAATTCGCTTCTGATGGCTGCAGGCGCAGCGATACTCATCACGGCGGTGAGTTTTTTCCTCGTTTTTGCGACGAGACTTATAAAAAACAAAGCGCTAAACGCCTTTTTGCTAAAATCTGTCTCGCTAGGCTACGCGCTGCCGGGCGCTAGTATCGGGCTTTGCGTGATGATAGTTTTTGGTTATATTGACCGAAATTTCGGTACGCATCTACTCTCGTCGAGCTTTGTAGTGCTGATTTTTGGCTACGTCGTGCGCTTTTTGGCGACCTCGATATATGCCGTCGAGAGCGGATACACCAAGATCCCGGCAAGCATCGACGATGCCGCGCTTTTGCTAAACGGCTCGCGGTTAAATTTGTTTTTCAAAGTGCATTTTCCGCTGCTTCGCCACTTTTTCTTTCTCTCGCTCATCGTCGTTTTTATCGACATCATTAAGGAGTTGCCGCTTAGCCTCATTTTGCGGCCTTTGGGCTTTGAGACGCTTAGTATCAGGGCGTTTTTCTACGCTGCTGACGAGAGGCTTTATGCTGCGGCTCTGCCGTCGTTTCTCATCGTTTCGATGTCGCTAGTTGCCGTCCTTTGGCTAGAGATAATCTCCAGAAAAAAACAAGAAAGATAAAAACATGGCTGAAATTTTAAAAGTCGTAAATTTAAACAAGAAATTCGGAAATTTAGAGGTTTTAAAGGACGTAAATTTAAGCCTTAACGAGGGCGAAATTTTAAGCATTTTAGGCGATAGCGGCTGCGGCAAAAGCACACTTTTGCGCATTATAGCGGGACTTGAGACGCCAAGCGGCGGGCAAATCGCCGTAAAAGACGGCTTCGGTACGGCTATGATGTTTCAGAGCTACGCGCTTTTTCCTCATTTAAGCGTATGTAAAAACGTAGAATTTGCGCTGTGGCGACTCCCTAGCGCCGAGCGAGCCCAAAGGAGCGCGCAGCTGCTGGAGAAATTTAAAATCTCCGAACTAAAGGACAAAACTCCCGATCAAATTTCGGGCGGTCAAGCGCAAAGAACGGCCTTTGCCAGAGCCGTAGCAAACCGCGAAAAGCTGCTTTTGCTCGATGAGCCCTTCGCAAACCTTGATCGCAACCTAAAAAGCGCGCTAAGAGGCGAGCTAAAACAGATGATAAAGGCAAACGGCATCAGTGCGGTCATGGTAACGCACGATAAAGAGGACGCCTTTTTGCTAAGCGATAAAATCGCGCTGATAAAAGGCGGCAAGGTCCTAGCTTTCGGCGCGCCCAGGGAGCTGTATTTTAACCCAGCTTCTTACGAGATCGCTTGCTTTTTGGGCGATATGAATTTGATCGATGAGCGGGATGCGCAAAATTTGCCGGCTGAATTTAGAGCGTGGCTGGAGCAAAGAAACTTTATGTTTCGTCCGGAGCTAATAATAAGCGGCGAGAAATACGAAGCAGACGTGACTGAAGCAAAGTTTTTAGGCACATTTTACGAGTTAAATTTGGAGTTTTGCGGAGTTAAATTTAAAGCCGTCGTTAGCTCAAATTTGCAGATTTGCGATAAATTTAAATTTGACCTGGCTTAAATTTGGACGGGCTTAGTATAGCCGCGCGATTTTTTATCGTCTAAATTTGCCTAAAACGCAAATTTGACGAATTTGGCTTAGTCTTGATTGCGGTTTTCGACGTAATCCACTCTCGACCAGGCAAGCACGTAGATAAACCCTAACGCTAGATAGATGCCAAGCACCGCAAGCTCGATAGGGTAGGGATCGCGCAGGGCTTTGGTTAGTAAAAGCTTTAGCGCCGCAGCGATAAAAGTGCCGATCACGCAAAGTACGGCATAGCCTGAAAACATGGCGTTTTGCGTGACGTCACCGAGTTTTAAATTTATCTTTATCCAAAGCAAAAAGGCAAGCACCGCCGTGCCGCAAATGACGAAAAATAGGACCTTGTGCGTGCTGGCTGGTGCGTAGTTTGTGCTAAAACTTAGCAAAATCATTGTGCTGCTAATAGCGATAAAAATGCGGTAAAGCTTAAACACGCCTCCGCCTGCGAGTTTGTTTACCTTTGATATAGCGCCGTAAAGGCAGATGACGGAGACGAATAACATCGCTACGCGCGCGCTCGTTGCGATATCAAAGAGGCTTTTTGGTAAAACCATCTCTTGCGAGAGCAAATTTAAAATAACCAAAATCCCCGACGTCATACCGAGCGTCCTTGCCGTACTTATGCGTCCTATAAAGTTTTCTTGCATATTTTTCCTTTTATTAAGTTAATAAAAATTTTACACAAACAAGTTTAAAATATTTATTAAATTTAACCTAGCAGGCCGGGTAAAAATCACGGCATAAAAATACAAAAAAGAGAAGTCATAAGCAGGAAAAAGTATCGTTTGCGTCAAATTTGAGTTTCTAGAATGAAAGATGATTTGAGACCGCAAACAGGAAAATAGAATTTACGCCTGATAAATTTGGGTGGCTTACGTGTAGTTTAATAAACGCCGCAAAGCTCGTAGTCTGCGCAAATTACTAATCTAAAATTTTAAATAATCGGCAAATTTCACGAACTTGTAAATTTCAAAATACATAAAATTTTACGCACAGCGCAAAATTTGCCGATTAATAACCCAAAAACTACTTCACCTGCGCGCTAAAAATCTGTGTGATACTGGGTATCTGCTCGCCCGCAACGTCAAATTCCGCCGTTTTCATCCGCACGCGGTAAAGCGCGTTTAAATTTTCCTCGTTCAAAACCTCGGCGCTGGGCCCGTAAACGTAGCTAAGATCGTCTTTTAAAATGAGCGTGCGGTCTGCCACCGCAAGAGCGTGGTTTGGCTGATGCGTGGTAAAAACGATGCTGGCGTTGCTTTTTTGCTTTAAATTTACGATGAGGCTTAGCACGCGGTCTTGGTTTTTTATATCAAGCGCGCTGGCAGGCTCGTCCAAAAATAAAATTTCGCTCTTGCTCGCGATTGCCCTGGCAAAGAGCACGAGCTGCTTTTGACCGCCCGAGAGCGAGTTAAAGCGCTTGTTTTTCAGATGCGAGATTTCAAGGCTCTCAAGCGCGTCCAGGCAGATCTGCACGTCGCGTTTGCTCGGCTTTGAAAATAGCGAAATATCGCGCACGCGTCCCATCGCCACGATGTCTTGCACGCTGTAATCAAACGCCACGCTAAAGCTTTGCGGCAGAAAGCCGAATTTTGCCTGCGTACTAAGATGCCCTTCTTTGAGGCCTAGAATTCCCATCATGCACGACATCAGCGTGCTTTTGCCCTGACCGTTAAGTCCTAAAATCGCTAAAATTTGACCCCGCTCAATCTCAAAGCTCAATTTTTTAAAAAGAAATTTGCCCTCTTCGTAGAAAAATCCAGCGTCTTTGATCGAGAGCAAACTACCTTCTGTTCGCATCGGCGCTCCTTTTTAAGAGGATGGCGAATGTCGGGCTGCCGATGAGCGCGGAGATGATGCTAAGCGGCACTTCGCTAGAGCTGATCGAGCGCGATACGTCGTCGATAGCGAGCATAAAAACGGCTCCCGCGACGAAGCAAGCGGGCATGGAGCGCAAGTGATCGCTGCCAAATATCATCCTGGCTACGTGCGGTACCACCAGGCCGATCCAGCCGATGTTTCCGCTAACGCTGACCTGCGCGGCGACTAGCAGGGTGCAGATGACGAGGATGACCGAGCGCAGCCGCACGATGTTTACGCCGAGCACCTTTAGATCGCCGTCTTCGAGGCTGAGTAGGTTAAATCGCCACCGCATCGCGATGAGCGCCGCGACGCAGGGCGCCGAAACGGCGGCGAGCATGACGAGCTTGTCGTAATCAGCCCGCACAAAGCTGCCAAGCAGCCAATAGATGATGTTTGGCAGCACGTCTTCGTTGTCGGCTAGATACTGTACGAGGCTCGTTAGCGCGGCAAAAACGCCGTTTATGACGATGCCAGCTAGGATGAGCGAAAAGACGTCGCTGCGCGAGACGAATTTGGCGATAAAATAGAGCATAAAAAGCGCTGCAAGCCCGAAAAAGAAGGCAAAGCCTACGATAAAATAGGAGCCAAAACCTAGCATGATACAAAGCGCGCCGCCAAATGCCGCCGCGGTGCTAACGCCTACGATGTGCGGGCCTACGAGCGGGTTTTTAAACACCGCCTGAAGCGCGAGGCCGCTAAGCGCCAGTATCCCGCCGCAAAGGCTCGAAAGTAGGGCGCGCGGGATGCGGATATCTAGCACAACGCTCTTTGCCGTCTCGTCGGCGGAGGAGCCGAGTAAAATTTTACCCGTCTCCTCTAGGCTAACCGGATACTGCCCGATGCCCAGCGATACCGCAAATAGCAGGATCCAGAGCAGCAGCAGGGCGGAAAATTTCATTTATAGCTCGTGCGGTAGAATTTTTGATAAAATTCCTCCACTTTTTTGTCAAACTCCGCCTCGTCAAAGTGCGTCGGATAGAGCTTCATCGCTAGCCACCACTCGCCAAGCGCCATGGCTTCGGCGGTCGGATAGCCCCACGCTTTGGCGTATTCGGGCATCATGTAAATTTTATCCTCTTTGACCGCGCTCAAATTTACAAGCTGCGGGTTGGATTTAAGCTCGGCGGGCACCTGAGGGTAGCGATCCTGCACGAAGATCATCTGCGGCGCCCACGCTAAAACTTGCTCTGCAGATACCTGTTTGTAGCCTTTTATACTCTCTGCCGCGACGTTTTGCGCGCCTGCACGCATAAACATTATGCCCGTGTATTTGCCGCTGCCGTAGGTCGTGAGATCGGGATTTGCCATGTAAATTTTAGGCCTTTTATCCACGATGAAGTCGCTAAATTTAGCCTTTAGCTGCTCTTGTGAGGTTTTGACGAAGCTTATGAGCTCGGCGGCCTCTTTTTCGCGGTTTGCGACTTTGCCAAGAAGCTCGATCCCGTCGTAAAAGCCCTCGGTGTAGGCCGCTTCGTCGTCTTTGAAGGTCGGATTTAGCTTGCTCTTATCGGCGGCGTCGCTGCGCTGAAAGCTAACGGCGACGACAGGGATTTTGAGCTCGCTCATCTTATCGATGTATTCTTGTGGGATGTAGTTTGTGACGATCACGACGTCGGGCTTTAGCTTAAGCACCGCTTCGTAGTTGATGACCTTTAGATCGCCAGGCGTCTGCATGTCTTTTAGGCTTGGCGCTAGGCGGACGTAGTTTTTGCCGAGCGACTTTTCCCATGACTCCTGAATGCCGACAACTTTATCCAGCGCGTTTAGCTCATTGAGCGCGTTTAGGCTTTGGTGCTGAAGCACGACTATGCGCTTAACCTCATCCGGTAGCGTGACATCGCGGCCTAGCTGATCGGTTACGACGCGATCGGCAAAAAGCGAACTCGCGCACAGCGCAAGAGCTAGCGCGAAAGAGTGAGGCTTACTCATGTTTTTTCCTTAAGTTTTTAAATTATATTTATTTATTGGCTTAGAATTGGTATTTTTAACCCATAAATAAATAGTAGTATATTACAAGAACGGCGATGAATTTATTATAAATTTGCAGATTTTGTTTTACGGGTAAATTTGAGGGGCGACATTGGTGTAGTTTTTGATAAATTTAGCGAAACGACAAGCGTGGTAGCTGCGATGAAATTTGAAATTTATAAATTTTAAGGCTGCGCAAGAGTGATATTTTTGATCCTAGTCCAAGCTGCTAGTTCGTAAAGCGGGATTAAGAGCGCTATCGTAAGCAGCGCATACGGAGTTACTGAACCTTTAAGTGGCGAAATATCGATAAGCTGAAGCGCTGTGCACATAAAGGCTAAGCCTGGGTAGAAGTAGAAAGCACTGTTCTGCGTATCTTTGCCGAGCAGATAGTACGCAACGCCGAGCATAAGCCAAAAATAGATAGTTAGAATAGAGCCTATAGTAAGAAATATCGTAATGGCCGAGCCTTGTATATTTAAAAAATTATTTGCGACTGATCTGATTACAGAATAAGCATTGTCGACAAAAGAGCCTCCGATCTGCGCCGCGGCATACTCTACCGCGCTAAAACCGACTTGACTTACCGAATACAATGCCATAGATAACCATAAAATCGCCATTAGCGCCGCTGCGATTAGCGCGGAGGAAGTTTTGATAAAAAGTTTGCTTGCGGATAGTTTGGAAATTTGTCTAGCGGCAAGAAGCCTAAAAATCATCGATGCGAGAAATATAAGCCAAACGAAAAACACGGCGGTCAAAAAACCAGCCAGCGAGACGCGGCTACAAAATTCGCACAAAATCCAAATAGATATGTAGCCGCAGATTAGCAGAATATTAGAAGCTATGCCGCGGAATTTTATCTCGGTCAGGAGCTTCTGATTCATCTTTGCGCCTTTGGATTTTCTTTAAATTTGGTAGTTGATTTTATTTGCCGATCGGCTATAAAAGAGGAGGGCTAAATTTAGCCCTCGATGTAGTTTTTGAGTTTTCTACCGACTTTTGGGTGCTTTAGTTTTTTGATCGCAGAGCTTTCGATCTGGCGGACGCGCTCGCGTGTTACGTTTAGCTCTTTGCCGATCTCTTCTAGCGTGCGGTCGCTCTCGTCATCTAAAAGGCCAAATCTCATCCTGATGACGGCTTTTTCGCGCTCGTTTAGCTGATCCAGGACTTCGTCGATCTGCTCTTTTAGATCGTTTTTTAGGATGTGATCCATCGGGCTTAGCGAGCTTCTATCCTCGACAAAATCTCCAAATTTACCGTCGTCTTCGTTGCCGATAGGAGCTTCTAGGCTGATAGGCTCTTTGGTTATTTTGATGACCTGTTTTATCTTGTCCGCGCTTAGTCCGACCTCGGCTGCGATTACGTTTATATCAGGCTCTTTGCCTTCTTCTTGTAAGTATTTTCGGTTGATTTTGTTGATACGGTTTATCGTTTCTATCATATGGATAGGTATGCGTATCGTGCGTGCTTGATCAGCGATAGCGCGGCTAATAGCCTGACGTATCCACCACGTCGCATAGGTAGAAAATTTATACCCTTTTTTATATTCAAATTTATCAACCGCTTTCATTAGCCCGATATTGCCCTCTTGAATCAAGTCTAAAAACGGCAAACCGCGGTTCGTGTAGCGCTTGGCGATACTTACGACAAGACGTAAATTTGACTTTGCCATCCTAGCTTTTGCTTCGTCGGATATCTTTTTGCCGCGTTTGATCTGCTCTAAAATTTCCTTTAAAAGTATCGGATCTAGGTTAAATCCGCTCTTGCTCGCTTCCTTGGTCGCAAATAGCTTTTTGATCTCCACGTAGGTTGATACCATCGTAGCCTCGGGTACTCGCGCGATTATATCTTCTTTGCTGAGCTTGATGATATCTTTTAGGATCGACTTGTGATTTTTCTTTAGCTCGTCGCTAAACATAGGCAGCTTATACTCGAGTCTTTTTAGCTCTCTGTCAAATTCATCATCGCTCTTTAGCGCCGTTTCCATCGACTTTACGATCTCGGTTATGAGCTTGCTGGTAGGGCCTAGATCCATTAGCTTGTCTTTTAAAATTTTCTTTTTAAACGCAAGCGTTATCTTTGCTAAAAACTCATCCTCAGTCTCTACTTCGTTTTGTTTATTTGCAGTTTTTAACCACTCTTTTTTGGCCTTTTCGAGCGCTTTAAAGCTTTCGATTACTTTTTCGGCTCGTTTGTCGTCTTTTTTATTGTGTTTTTTTGGCTTGGCTTCTTTCTCTTCGCCTTCCTCGACATCATCCTCGACTTCTTCGTTTTCTTCCTCTTCTTCGACCTCTTCGCTACCTTCCTCACCTTCGTCGTCAAAGCTTCTAAAAAGCTCTTTTACGCGGCGTTCGCGGTTTATAAGCGGCTCTTTGTAGTCAAGAATAAAATCGATAAGGTATGGTACCGAGCAAAATGCGTCGATGATGATATCTTCGCCAAGTTCGATTTTTTTGCTGATTTCTACTTCTTCTTCTTTGGTTAGTAGCGCGATTTGACCCATTTCGCGCAGATACATACGCACTGGGCTATCCGAGCGCGACCACTCGAGCAGGTCCGTTTCGCTGGCGAGGTCAAATTCTTCTTCCAGATTGTCGTCGGCTAGTTTTGCTAGCTCCTCGCGGCGCTTTTTAGCATCTTCGATGTTGCGCATTTTTGCGATTTCAGCCGAGGTTATGAGCTGGACTTTATTTTCTTTTGCCAGCGATTCTATTTTTTTTGCTATCGCTGCCGTCGGCGCTTTGTCTAGAAATTTAACAAGTTTTTCGTAAGTGATATAGCCTTTGGCATTTTCTTTGAAAAGCTCTTCTATGAGCGACAATGCCTCTTTTTTTGCGGTACTCATTCGGGATTCCTTCTTTTTGTAGAAAACGAGGATTATACCCAAACTTCTTTAAATATTAATAAAAATACGATTATTCGGGCGTTTTTATGTAGGCTAAATTTGCTGAAAATTTTATTAAATTTAATTTGGAACGAAAGTTGCTAATGTTGTCAGAAAAATGCGATAAATCGCGCCAAATTTGTAAAAATAAAACAGTGAGGCGAAGTATCGTGAGGTGGATTTGAATATCGTGAAGCCAAAATTTTGCGTAGGCTAGGCGAGTGGCCTGCCGAGCTAAATTTTGGCAAACCCATTCAAAGATGCTCGCGAGACAAGTCGCCAAAATAAGGAAAAGTAAATGAACAACGGCTACTACCAAGCAACCGGCGCCATGGTGACGCAGTTTAACCGCCTAGACGTCATCGCAAACAATCTTGCCAATATAAACACTATCGGTTTTAAACGCGACGACGTCGTGGTGGGTGATTTTGAGAGGATTTTTAAGGAGTACCGCGACGAGCTACCGATAGAAAATCACACGAAAGACGCGGCGAAATTCCTAAACAGAACTATCGATAGAGTGCCGCAGATCTCTGAGCAATACGTGGATTTTAGTCAGGGCGGGCTTAAATTTTCAAACAACGACCTTGACTTTGCGATGAAGCGCGAGGATCTATTTTTCCTAGTCGAAGTAAAGCCAGGTGACGTGCGCCTAACTAAAAACGGCTCGTTTAATCTCGACGAGGACGGATTTTTGGTAACAAAAGAGGGCTATAAAGTGCTGCCGAGCGATTATTTTACGAACAATTTTCAAGGTATCCAAATCCCGCAGGGAGAGCGCTTTTCCGCCGATAAAAACGGCAATCTCTACTCAAACGAGGAGCCGCTAGCTAGGCTTTATATCGCGCAGCCAAAAGAGATACGAAATTTAACAAAAGAGGGCGATAATCTCTATGTTTTGCCGAATTTAAAGGAGCTTGAGGACGTGGGCGGCGAGATAGACGCAGTCGCGTGGAAATACACTCAAATCTCCAACGTAAACGCCGTGACTGAGATGGTCGGACTGATCGAGACGCAGCGCTTTGTCGAGATGTATCAAAAGGTGATGACGAGCCATATGGATGATCTAAATCAGGAAGCTATAAGTAAGCTTGCTAATACGAAAGTCTAATAAGCTGCGTCTTTTTAGCGCTTTTTAATGAGTTTGGTTTTTGCTTCTTCGGCAACCTTCATGGTTAGCCTCAGTCGCAAAAACTGCAACAGCATTAAAAATCATCTAAAAATACTTTGCTTATTATAGCTATGTTAAATTTGCTTTTTTGCTTACGATCGCAGGTGCTTCAACTCTAATTTTCTCTCAAAATTTTATTTTAAAATACTTTCGCCAAAATATTTTCAAATTTCCCAAAATTTGCAAATTTGGAACGCCTTTTGCTAAATACCCAATAAATGCGAGAAATCGCGCCGAATTTGTAAATTTTAGACTTTTGCCAGGCATAAAGCAGTCGGCGACGGTTTTATGCAAAAGCGTAAAATTTAAGACTGCAAATTTGGAATATTTTTTGCAAATTAAACAAATTAAAGATAAGGCGCTCAAAGCTAAGGTAATGACTAAGCGGAAGCGATTTGCGGATTAGACGAGGCGGGTTTTATTTTGGCGAGGGAGCATACTGGGCGTATGTGACCGAAGTCAAAATAAAACACAACGACGTATAAAACCAAAGCGCGACGCGCCTGTAGAAAGAGGAAAATGAAATGATGAGGTCTATTTATTCCGCCGCCACCGGCATGATCGCCCAACAAACCCAGATCGACGTTACGTCGCACAATATCGCAAACGTAAACACTATCGGCTATAAGAAAAACCGCGCCGAGTTTGCCGATCTGATGTATCAGGTCATGGAGTATGCAGGCACGGCAACTAGTGCCACGACGAAAAGCCCGACGGGTATCGAGGTGGGTCTGGGCGCGCGTCCGACGGCGATAACGAAGATATTTTCGCAAGGTTATTTTAAAGAAACGAGCAACAACCTCGATATGGTTATCGCTGGTAACGGCTTTTTCCAGGTGCAGCTTCCGGACGGCACGACGGCGTACACTAGAAACGGCGCCTTTAAGCTAGATAGCGAGGGCACGATCGTAAACTCCGATGGATACGTGCTTCAGCCTCAGATGACTATCCCTGCCGACGCTACGCAGGTTTCGGTGGGCACCGACGGCACCGTCTCCGTGCTGCAACCTGGCAACACTGAGATGACGCAGGTAGGTCGCATCGAGCTAGCAAATTTTATCAACCCGGCAGGCCTGCACTCTATGGGCGACAACCTCTATCTGCCTACGGGTTCTAGCGGCGAGGTCGTGGTCGGCACGGCAGGTCTTGACGGTCTGGGTACGATCAGACAGGGATTTGTCGAGATGAGTAACGTGCAACTGGTCGAAGAGATGACCGACCTCATCACTGGTCAGCGCGCATACGAAGCCAACTCAAAGGCTATCACGACGAGCGACGATATGCTCTCTATCGTAAATAGCCTAAAGAGATAGCCTAAAATAGGCTAAATTTGAGCCGCCTAATCCGAGATTTGTTTTGCAAATTTGACGGAGTGGGCGGCTTTTTAAATTTAATTAAACAAAACGGCCGAATTTGAGTTAAATTTTAGCCGTTTTGTAATGGCTCTTTATTTGCTTAGGATTTTGTAATTATCGCAACCTTGTTTTAAGCCCATATCGCAAGCTTTAGCGTATAGCTCGCTAGCTTTTTTATAGTCTAGCTCCACGCCGTCTTGCCCGTTTGCGTACGAAACGCCCAGATTGTAGCAGCTTCTTGCATAGTTCGCCTCGCAAGCTTTCAAAAATAGTTCGTTAGCTTTTTTGTAGTCTTTTTTTACGCCTTGTCCCTCTAGGTATAAAACCCAGAGATTATAGCAGCCTCCCTCATAGCTCATATCGCAAGCTTTAGAGTATAGCTCAGTGGCCTTTTTAAAGTCTTGTTTTACGCCTTGACCTTTTTCGTATAAAAGCCCGAGATTGCCGCAGCCTAGAGCTTCTCCAGCCTCTCAAGCTTTAGAGTATAGCTCGCTAGCCTTTTTATAGTCTTGTTTTATGCCTTCACCGCTTGCGTACGAAAAGCCAAGATTATAGCAGCTTCTTGTATCTCCACCGTCGCAAGCGTCTTGCAGCCTTTTTGCGTCATCGCCCGCTCCAAACAAAACCGCCGCGCATGCTACCGCTATGACTATTTTTTTCATGCTTTTGCTC
Source organism: Campylobacter showae (assembly GCF_004803815.1). NCBI lineage: Bacteria > Pseudomonadati > Campylobacterota > Epsilonproteobacteria > Campylobacterales > Campylobacteraceae > Campylobacter > Campylobacter showae. The sequence continues at coordinate 858,143 of NZ_CP012544.1, forward strand.
CTATAAAAAGATTAGCGCCATTTTATAAGATTTATTATTAAAATCTGGATAATTTTTATATTAAACGCTAAATTTGGTTTGGTTAAATTTGCCCAGCGCGCCATCGGCTCAAATTTACTCAAATCTCCCGCCTTTATCCAAATTTTTTAAAATTTTAGATATTATCGCGCTTTTATTAAGGAAAATTTTTGCATTTTAGTTACGTTTTTAAGCTTAGTATTCCGATATTTATGGGCTATTTTCCCCTCGGCGTCGCCTTTGGGATACTAGCTAAAAGCATGGGCGTTAGCGCATTTATCGCCATAACGCTTAGCACTCTAGCTTACGGCGGTGCAGCGCAGTTTATGATGCTCTCGCTTTTTAGCGCGGGTACGGGGCTTTTGGAGGTTTTTATCGTCTCGTATCTGGTAAATTTACGCCATACTTTTTACGGGCTGGCGCTTTTAAAAGAGTACAAAGATCTCAAATTTCGCCTTTTTAATATCGCGACTCTCACGGACGAAACCTTTGCGATATTTAAGGCACTTAAGATCGCAGACGCAGCGGAGCGTAGCTATGTTTTTACGCGGCTAAATTTGCTCTCGTGGCTCTACTGGGCGGCGGGTACGGCGGTCGGATGCCTAGCCGGCGAGCTTATTAGGGTCGATACGAGCGGGCTTGAGTTTAGCTTGACGGCGCTTTTTATCGTGATCGTGATGGAGATGTTTAAAAACGATAAAAATTATAAAGTGCTGGGCGCGGCGTGCTTTTTTGGAGTCGCCGGCGTAGCGCTTATGCCTGCTAAAGCGATGCTGGTAGGCTCGATGGCGCTTTGCTTTATTTTTATTTTAGTTTTTAAGGATAAGCTTTGATAAGCGTGAGTTCTAGCGAGTGGGCGATATTCGCCGCCGTTTTGCTAAGCGCGTTTGCGACCTTTTTGACGCGCGCCGCGCCGTTTTACGTTATCAAAAACTATAAGCCGCGTCCGTGGCTAACGGCTGTGGAGCGACACATGGGGCTGATGATAATGGTCGTCTTGGTGTGCTACGGACTAAAGGACATCAAATTTGACGTTTATCCATACGGACTAAACGAAGCGGTAGCCGTTTTTAGCGCGGTTTTGATTCATCTAAAATTTAAAAATACCCTGCTTAGTATCGCGGCTTCTACGGCGATATATATGACGCTTATTAGGATTATTTAACTGAAAATAAAAATTAAGAATTAATAATAAATTTAAGCAATAAACGCTAAAATCCTCGTAACATCTCAATACAAGGAGCAAACATGCGTTTTGCAGTAAAGGCGGTGATTTTCATGCTTTTAGGAGCGACTTTGGCTTTTGCGAAGCCTACTATTTACATTTTGGCAACTGGCGGCACGATAGCCGGCAGCGGCTCGGGGGCTCTTGATACGAGCTATACCTCAGGAACCGTTACGGTCGATAAACTGATCGCTGCGGTACCTGATATCAACAAGATAGCAACCATCAAAGGCGAGCAGATCTCAAACATCGGCTCTCAAGAGATGAACAATGAAGTTTGGTTTAAGCTAGCAAACAGAGTAAACGAACTGCTAACTAGCGGCAAGGCCGACGGCGTAGTCATCACGCACGGAACTGATACGATGGAGGAGACTGCGTATTTTCTAAATTTAGTCGTAAAAAGCGATAAACCTATCGTAATGGTCGGCGCGATGAGAAATAGCGGCTCGCTAAGCGCGGACGGCCCGCTAAATATCTTTAACGCCGTAAACGTTGCGATGAATAAAGAAGCTGTAGGCAAGGGCGTAATGGTCGTGATGAACGACGAGATCCACGCGGCTAGAGAAGTAACTAAAACCAACACTACCGCGGTCGATACATTTAAATCTCCAAACAGTGGCAAGATCGGCACCGTGTTTTACGGCAACGTCAAATTTTACATGAATCCTACACGCAAACACACCGTAAATTCAGCATTTGACATCACAAAGATCAAAGAGCTTCCAAGAGTAGATATCATCTACAGCCACTCAAACGACAACCCGGACTTTGTAAATTTAGCCGTCAAAAACGGAGCTAAAGGCATCATAAATGCAGGCATGGGTAACGGAAATCCATTCCCAAGCGCGCTCGAGGCTCTAGGCGAAGCGGTTAAAGCCGGCGTAGTAGTCGTGCGCGACTCCCGCGTAGGTAGCGGCGAGACCACGCTAAACGGTGAGGTAGACGACGGCAAATACGGCTTTTTAGCTAGCGACAACCTAAACGCGCAAAAAGCTAGAGTGCTTTTGATGCTTGCGCTTACGCAAACAACCGATAAGGCTAAGATCCAGGAGCTTTTCCTAACTCACTAAAATTTGAGTTTGAGCAGATATCTCGTGGGTGCTTTTAAATGAGCTTTAATTTTTCTCAATCGACAGCCTACACGGCTAGTCTCAATCGAAAAATTATGCACAACATTTAAAATCACCTCACGATATATCCGCCTTATTTTATATTGAGGCAAGGTTATTCAAAGCGGGCAACTTGCCATCTCATTCGCAAAGCAAAATCCATCTTACCTAGTTTCGCGATACTTCCGCTTTGTTTTTTATTACGGCGGATTTGCTAAATTTACGATCCGCGGTCTCTTTTATAAATTTACTTTTTTAGTGGCTTTTACTGCGATGAATTTATCTTAAATTTGCGTTTAAATTTACCGTGCTAAACGGCGGAAACCCAGCTAAAAGCGCGATTTACAAGCGTAAATTTTAGCTATCGTTGGATATAATCGATTATTTTAATTTAAGGAGCGAAAATGGGAATGAGCGCGCACTATTATGCCTATACGCAGGGCGATATAGAGGCGATCAAAAACGGCGGCGGTGACGATGTCGAGACGATGGGCGAATACGACCTGGATAAAATGTGGGACGCGATGCACAAAACTCTAACTGGTAAAAACATGTTTGAGGCGATGAGTGCGGGCGAGATTTTCGCGACGCCAAACCCGCTTAGTTGGGCGATATTTGGACGCGGCATGGCGGGCGAGGAGGGGAGTGAAGCTGTATCGTACGTGGACGCAGACGACGTAAAAGCCGTAGCTAAAGCGATGCAGAGTACTGACATTGGCGCGCTTTTGGCAAACGTAAATTTTGCAGACTTCGGCGAGGCTGGCACATACCCTGAGATATGGGAGTACGAGAGCGAATTTGAGGATATCAAAGCCGAGCTAAAAGAGCATTTTAACGGGCTTTTGAGCTTTTATCAAAATGCCGCCGACAATGGGCTTGGCGTACTGATCGTAATAGCTTAGATTTCTAAATTTTACGGCAAAACCCGCTAAACGGTCGGCTAATTTTAGAGCCGTTTTGCGGGATAAATTTAAACCCGCATGTATAAAGTCAAAATTTGCGGGTTTAAATTTGTGCGCTCAAAGATCGGCTTGCTAAATTTACGTTCTACGCCCAAAAAAATGTAAACAAAAGCCGCGGCCAAATCCGCTAAATTTCCCTGCCTGCACATAAAAAGCAAATTTCGCGCCGCGACCCAAAAATGCAAACTACGCCTTAAGCAAATTTTGTCAATTTTCCGCCGTTTGGTCGCCGTTTTTTATCTTAAATTTATAAAATTTGATTTACTATTTCTTCAAAATTTAAGGCGCTTTATGAACCACCTGCTTTTTGCCGTTACGTTTTTCCCCATCAGCCTGATGCCGGGCATCAACATGACCTACGCGATGAGTATCGGCATGAGCCTAGGCTACGTGCGCGCGCTGCCGATGATGTCGGGGCAGCTCGCCTCTCTGGCCTTCGTGGGTATTTGCTGTATGCTGGGAGTGGGCGCCGTTTTGGCGCATTATAGTTTCGCGTTTAAGGTTTTAAACGTCATCGCGGGGCTTTATCTGCTGTATCTGGGCGCTATGCTGTTTTTTAGCAAGGGGCAGCTTAGCATCACGAAGGTCTCGCAGCTTCCGAGTAAAAAGCAGATGTTTTTAAACGGCGCCGTGGTCTGCATCTCAAATCCTAAGGCGTGGATTTTTCTATCGGCTTTGCTGCCGACTTTTTTGGACGCGAACGATCCTTTTAGCCTGTCTCGTATACTTTCTATCACAGTTACGCTCGTTTTTATCGAGTTTTGCTCGCTAAGTATCTATGCTCTTGGCGGCGCGATACTAAAGAAATTTTTACAAACCCACCTGCGACTTTTGGAGATTTTTACCGCCGCCATCATCTGCGCTATCGGCATTTTGATGATGCTTCGCTAAATTTACCCGCCGATTTCTAGTTAAATTTGATAAAATAGGATAAAATTTATCGCCTTGCCCGTTAAATTCGGGGCAAATTTAAGGAAAGCAAATGTTTAAAATTTTAGTCGCCGAGGATGACGAAAATTTAAATAAAATAATCTGCCTAAAGCTAGCTCAGGAGGGCTTTTTGCCGCTTGCGGCTTTTGACGGAGAGCAGGCTATAAAGCTGCTAGAGAGCGAGCGTGCCGACCTTGTGATCACCGATATCATGATGCCGGGGCTTAGCGGATACGAGCTAACCAAACAAATCAAGCTGCTAGACGAGTCGCTGCCGGTGCTCATGATAACGGCAAAAAGCGGCATGGAGGGCATGGAGAAGGGCTTTGTCACGGGGGCGGACGACTATATGAGTAAGCCTTTAAATTTAAAGGAGTTGATTTTACGCATAAACGCGCTTTTGCGCCGAGCCAAGATCGCTAGCGGCAAGCGGCTGAGGTTTAAAAACTCAGAGCTCGACTATATGGCCCTTAGCCTAAAAATCGGCGGCGAGGCCGTAGAGCTCGCGCCAAAGGAGTTTTATCTGCTCTTTTTACTGCTCTCAAACCCGGGCAAAATTTTCACTCGACTAGAAATCATGCAAGAAATCTGGGGCTACGACACGGATAGCGACGAGCGCGCGGTCGATACGCACGTAAAAAAACTACGCCGCAAGCTAGAAGGCTGCACGGACTTTGAGATAGCTACGGTGCGCGGCATCGGCTATAAGGGCGAAATTTACGAGTGAGGGGCGGGGAGATAAAGTGAAAATTTTAAAAGCTATTTTTGCGGCGGCATCGGCGGTTTGCTATCTAAACTCGGCCGTTTTACCCGAAAGCGACTGGAGCAAAAAGGATCTAAAAGGCGAGGTCAAAAGCATGACGGCTACGGAGTACGAATACTCCGTAGATGGCTCCGGCACGCTAGAAAATACGCGCGTGAAGCTAACGGAGTTTAACGAAAACGGCTATATACTGCAAGAAACCGAGCACATAAACGGCGTACCAAACAGCTCGGTTTTGTTTGAATACGGCAAAGACGGGCTAATACGCAAAAAATACCAAGATAGCGCCGTTTATCTCTACGAATACGAATTTGACGGCGAAAATTTAGTCGCAACGGCTAAAGAGCAGCATGTGGGGGATAAATTTTACCCGCGCACGGAGAAAACTACTTACGGCAAGGACGGCAAAATGATCGCTCGGGCTGTGTATTCCGGCGGGACGCTAGTGATAGACGATAGCTACGTCTACGACGAAAAGGGCGTTTTAGCGCGGATAGAAAATAATCTGGAGCCGCGGCACGGTATAGAGATAAATTACGAACACAAGCCAAACGGCGAATATGAAAAAATCACGCAAGCCCCGGGCTCGAAATGGGTTTATTACTACGCCGCAAACGGCGACGAGATGGAGTATACGTCGGTGAATTACTTCGGATCTGAGGCAAAAATCGGGCAAATCTTGCAGTTTAAGGATATAAGCAGGGACGAGCGGGGAAATTTGACACATAAAACCTCGGTCAAATTTAAGCCCGCGGACAAATACTACGAAAACGGCGACATAAAAGAGATCGGTCTATATAAAAAAACGGAAATAAAATATGAATATTACGCAAAATAAGAAAAAATACCTAATCAGTTTAAAAACCTACACGGCGGCGATGTTTATCTTCGTCTTTTGCGTGCTTTGCGTCGCGGCGTCGGCGGCGATCCTGGCTTACGAGCGGATATTTGAGATGAAGCTTGGGATGTTTTGGGGCATTATCAGCTTTTGCGCTATCGTGATGGGCGCGGGCGGAGCGATATTTTACGCGGTATCGGCTTATTTTTTGAGATATGTCGAGAGCTTTAGACTGGCAGCCGGCAAGATCGCTAGAGGCGACTTTGCCGTTAGGGTCGCGCGCAAAAACTGCAAGCGCGGCGCAGATAGCGAATATCTGCACGAGCTAGACGAGCTGGCGGCAAATATAAATTTGACCGCGGCGGCGCTGGAAAAAATGGACTACATGCAAAAGGACTTCATTTCAAGCGTCTCGCACGAGCTAAAAACGCCACTAAGCGTCATCAGCGGCTACTGTGAGATCGCGCAGGACGAGACGGACGAGACGCGCAGAAACGAGTATCTGGGGCTCATAAAAGAGCAGGCAAACTCGCTAAGTAGGCTGTGCGAGGACATGCTGCTGCTCTCGCGGCTAGATAGCCAAGCGGGCGTAAATTTAGACGAAAACGTGCGAGTAGACGAGCAGCTACGAAAGGCCGCGGCGATGCTGATGCAAAAGTACGACGGGCGGGAGTTTGATCTGGATCTACCCGCCGTAAGCGTACGCAGCAACGCCTCGATGCTAGCGCAAATTTGGATAAATTTGATGGATAACGCGCTAAAGTACTCGGCCGCGGACGTCGGCGTGAGCTGCTGCGAAGAGGGCGACGGGCTTGTCGTGCGCATTAGCGACGAGGGGGCTGGCATAGAGGCAAAAAAGCTAGAAAAAATCTACGATAAATTTTATCAATGCGAGGAGTCGCACAAGGGCAAAGGTAGCGGCCTGGGGCTATCTATCGTGCGGCGTATCGTTCATCTTTTAGGCGGCGAGATAAGCTACGAAAGCGAGCCTGGACGCGGTACGAGCGTAAGCGTAATGATCCCAAACGCGCGTAAAATTTGAGGCAAAGCGCGGTTAAATTTGAGAAAATTTGCGCTTTTGCGGCGGGCTAATTTGACTCTCAGGCTCGGCTGATTGCGCGACAAATTTCATTTGCGGGCGCGAAATTTGACGAAATTTTAAATTTGATGCGAGCGACGCAACCTAGTTTGCTGTAAATTTGACGAAATAAGCGTAAATTTAACGCGAAATTTTAAAAAGTCATACAAAGGACACATTGAGGACACAAAAGGTCATTATAATTCTCCAAAAATAAAGGAGAAAAATATGAAAGATTCTGCAGTAACTCACGTAACTATGGCTATCGGAGCCGTGCTTTGGGGCTGTCTAACCGCAGCGGTGGTTTTATTTTAACGATTAACGTAACAAAACGTAAAAACAAAAATCTACGGACGAGTATCTCAGCAATGGCTCGTCCATTTTTTGATCAAATTTAACCGCAATCCCGCCGCTCTGAAACTCACCTTTTCTAACCGCTCAAATTTGCGCAGCTTGTTGAATTTCCCGCTTCGGCGAGCTTGTTTTTATATAAAATTTAACTCGAGAGCCGAACTGTTTAAATTTAACCTCAAATTTACACGCACCGACCGCTAGCTATCGCGCTTTGATTGTTTATTTAGTTTCTTTTAGATAAAATCGCCCAAATTTAATCTTAAGGCGAATCATGAAACAAGCAAAAGTCTGGAAATTCGGCGACAATATCGACACCGACATCATCATAGCCGCGCGCTATCTAAATACCTCCGACGAGAAAATCTTGGCCACTCATATCATGGAGGACGCCGATCCCGAGTTTAGCAAAAAAATCTCCGCGGGCGACGTCATCGTAGCGGGCGAAAATTTCGGCTGCGGCAGCTCGCGCGAGCACGCTCCTTTGGCGCTTAAGGCTGCAGGCATAGGAGCCGTGATAGCCAAGAGCTTTGCTAGGATTTTTTATAGAAATAGCTTTAACACTGGGCTTTTGATACTGGAAATCAAAGAAACGGGCGAGATAAACGCCGGCGACGAGCTAAAAATCGACGTAGATAACGGCGCGGTCGTAAATTTAACGAGCGGCAAAGAGTATAAATTTAGCCCGATACCGCCGTTTATGCAAGAGCTTTTAAAAAGCGGCGGCCTCATAGAATACGCAAAAACAAGGATATAAAATGGCTAAAATTTATAACATAGCGGTGATAAAGGGCGACGGCATCGGCCCTGAGATAGTGGATGAGGCGATAAAGGCGCTGGATGCGGCTAGCGCGGAGTTTGGTTTTGAGCTTAGCTATAACTTTTATCTGATGGGCGGCGCCGCGATCGACGTGTTCGGCGAGCCTTTGCCTAGCGAGACGTTAAGCGGCGCGCTAAACTCGGACGCGGTGCTTTTTGGCGCCATAGGCGGGCCTAAATGGGACGGCTTGCCGCGTCATCTACGCCCTGAAAGCGGGCTTTTGAAGCTGCGAAAAGGGCTTGGCGCGTATGCAAATTTGCGCCCTGCGATGATATTTGACGAGCTGGTGGACGCTAGCACGCTAAAGCCATCTGTCCTTCAGGGCGTCGATTTTATCGTGGTTCGCGAGCTAACGGGCGGGATATATTTCGGTCAGCCACGCGAGAAAAAAGAAAACAGCGCCTACAACACGATGACCTACACGAGCGAGGAGATCGAGCGCATCGCAAAGGTCGGATTTGAAACCGCGATGAAGCGCAAAAAACGCGTCTGCATGGTCGATAAGGCAAACGTGCTAGAGACTAGTCAGCTCTGGCGCGAGGTCACGAGTGAGGTCGCAAAGAGCTATCCGGAGGTAAATTTGGAGTTTATGTACGTCGATAACGCGGCAATGCAGCTGGTGCGCGCACCTAGTAAATTTGACGTGATTTTGACGGAAAATCTCTTTGGCGATATCCTAAGCGACGAGGCTAGCATGGTGTGCGGCTCGATAGGGCTCCTGCCAAGCGCCAGCATCGGGGGCAAGGTGGGCATCTACGAGCCTATCCACGGCAGTGCGCCTGATATCGCGGGGCAGGGCATCGCAAACCCGGTCGCTACGATACTAAGCGCGGCGATGATGCTTAGGTATTCATTTGGCGAAAACGCGGCCGCGCAAGCGATCGAAAACGCCGTAAAAGCCGCACTCGCGCAAGGATACAGGACGAAGGATATAGCGCAATTTGACGCTAAAGAAATTTGCACTACGAGCGAAATGGGCAGTATCGTAGCCTCACTCGTAAAAAAAGCATAAAGATGAAAGATACGATTACCGAGGCCCTAATCTACGAGGCTCAAGGACTAAAAGACGACGCGCTGATAGTTTATAGAAATATTCTAAAGCGCGAGCCTGCAAACGCCGCCGCGATCGCCGCGATAAGGCGCCTAAGCGGCCTTAGTAGAAAAAAAACGGGCGTAAACGAGCAGATGAAAGATTTTTTTATTAAAATGAAAACCGACGAAGAAATAACCGAATTTAAAAGGTGGCTGATAAAACTATGAAACTAGAAGAAATAGCGAAAATGGCGATAGACGAGGTGGCGATGGAGCTAGAGCGAATGGACGCCGCGCGCGAAAAACAGGACGTATCGCAAGAGGCTTGCGAAACTAAAGACGGGATAAATTTAACAAATACGCCCGTATCAAGCGGCGATGTAAATTTAACCAACGCCGCTGGTCTTGCAAATTTAGTTAGCGAGATAAGCGTGGACGAGGCTAGCGAGTTTGAAGCTGTTTTAGAAAACGCGGCAAACTCGCAAAACGTCGCGCCCGAATTTGACGGCGTAGAGGAGATCGCCCTGACCGCTACGCCTCAAAAAGCCTTTGAAGTCGAGGTTGCAAATTTCACGGGTGAGGAGATATTTCTAAAAAACTTAAAAGAGCGCGTTTTGGTGCTTTTTGAAGGGCTAAACGCGACTAGTGAGGAAAATCTGAAAGACAGGCTCTCGCTCACGCTTAAATTTTTAGAATTCGTACTGGCAAATGTCGAAAATCGGCTCGAAAATCTGCAAAAATAAAAATCTAAAATGGCTGCGAGATTTTCTAGCACCCTACACTAAGCGCGCGTATATCGTGGGCGGCTGCGTTCGCGACGCGATGCTTGGTAAAAAAATCTCTGACTTTGACGTTGAAATTTACGGTATCGAGCCTGCTAAATTTGACGCGCTGATGGCACAAATCGGCGCTTGCGGCGTGGGCAAAAACTACTTCGTTTATAAATTTAAAAATTTCGACCTTTCTTTGCCGCGAACCGAAAATAAAACCGGCGAGGGACACAAGGCCTTTGAGGTGGCCTACTCAGATGACGAGCGTGCGGCGTCTTTGCGCCGAGACTTTACCGTAAATGCGATGATGATAAATATCTTTGACGGCTCGTTTTTAGACTTTTACGGCGGAGAGAGAGACCTAAAGCGCGGTATCTTGCGCCATATCGACGATGAAAAATTCGCCGAAGATAGCCTGCGCATACTGCGAGCAGTGCAGTTTAGCGCGCGGCTAAATTTTCGTATCGCGCGGGAGAGTTTGGGGCTGATGAAACGCCTAAGTATCAGCGATCTTAGCCGAGAGCGCATAAACGGCGAGCTAATGAAGCTTTTTGGCGCCAAATTTCAAGAGGTTGGCTTTTTGTATCTTTATAAACTAGGTCTTCTTGGTAAAATTTTCGGGCTAAATTTGAGCCGAGCCGAGGCGGAAAAATTTGCCGCAAAACTAAAAAGCGCGGTCAAATTTCTACCCAAACAAAACGGCAAAAAAGACGAGCGCGAGTTTTTATATCTTTTAAACGGCTTTTTTGGCATTAAAAATTTTTACGACTTAGGGCTTCCTAAAAGCTTTGAAGCTTGCGTTAAAGAACCGTTTTTTGCGTGTCGTCCGAGCGATAAAGATTTGCTAAAAATCGCCCTTGATAAACTGCTAAAAAGCTGGCTCGGGCTAAACTCGCCAAGCCTCATAAAAAGAGCTAAAAATTTAGGCGTTTATGAGGCTAAATTTGAACCCACTATTGACACGGCTGAGATTTTAAAACTGGGCTTTAAAGGAGCTGCAATAGGCGCTGAGATAAGGCGTAGGCAGGATATAGCGATAGATAAATTTTTAAACGAAAAGTCAAGCTGTGCCTAAAAATTAACCTAGTTAAAAGCGCAAATTGGCTAAAATCAAGCCCTATTTTAAAGAGGCGAAAGTGGAAAAAACTTCAAATATAAATTTTCAAAATAAAGATATTCTTTTTAATATAAGTTTTGCAAAAAGCCTAAATTTGAACAGCTCTGCAAATGCTTGCGCAGCTGTTAAAACGCAGGCTAAGGCGGCTTTTTAAATGTTTAATATCGTCCTTGTTCATCCTCAAATCCCCCAAAATACGGGCTCGATCGGCCGCATGTGCGTAAATGCAAACCTTAAGCTGCATATAATCAAACCGACCGTTTTTGATATCAGCGAAAAGGCCGTTAGGCGCGCGGGGCTTGATTATTGGGCGCGGCTAAATCCCGTGATTTGGGAGAGTTTGGATGAGTTTTTGCACGCAAACGCCCAGTTCGAGGATAGATTTTTTTACGCGACGACGAAGGCGCATAAATTTTACTTTGAAGCGGAGTTTAAAAAGGGCGACTTTTTGTTTTTCGGCGGCGAAAGTACGGGCCTGCCTATGGAGCTGATGGAGCGAAATTTCGCAAATGCGATCAAAATCCCGATGGGCGAGCATGGTAGAAGCTTAAATTTAGCCACGAGCGCGGGCATCATCGCGTATGAGGCTATCAGGCAAAATTTCGCCCAGTCAGGACTTGGAAGCGCGCTATGAAATTTACGGTAAATAGGCTCTTTGCGCTCTTTTTTGCGGCTCTATTTTTCGCCGTTTTTGCGGCGGGCGCCGAGTTAAAGATCGCTACTTTTAACGCGCAAAATTTATTTGACGCCAAAAACGACGGCAGCGAGTATAATGATTTTGTCGTCGGCAAATCGGAGTGGAACGAGAAAAAAGCGAGCGCCAAATTTAAAGCCGTAAGCGCAAAGATAAAAGAGCTAAACGCCGATATCATCGCGCTTCAAGAGATCGAAAACGAAATGATTTTAAAAGAGCTGATGAAGGATGCGGGTTATAAATATTTTGCCTTTTCAAAGGATAAAAACGGCCCCGTAGGCCTAGCCGTGCTGTCTCGCATAAAGCCTGAAAAAACGCAGATCTTTAGCGTACCAAACGTTAAAACAAGAGACATTTTAAAGCTTGATTTTGAAGTGGATGGGCAAAAATTTAGCCTTTTAAATTTGCATTTTCCCGCTAGAAAAAACCCTCTAAAGCAGCGAAAAACCGCCTTTATCACGCTAAAATCGACTCTTATAGATGCCGAAAAGGTTGTAGTTTTAGGCGATTTTAATACGCCTTACGGAGATAAAGAGCTGCTTGGCGATCTTGCGACTAGTAAAAATTTAGCCAATCTTTGGGTGTTTTTGCCAAAGCACGAGCGCTACTCGCACACGAGCCTAAACGCGCTCGATCACGTCCTGCTCTCAAAAGACGCGCTTAGCCAAAATTACGTTTTAAACAGCTTTAAGATTGAGCGAGACGGAGCGCAAATTTCGGATCATTTCGCGCTGGTTTTTAGGCTAAATTTTGATAAAAACGCTAAAAATACGCTGCAACATATAGCCGAGGCGCGGGTCGGCGAGCTATCAAAAAAGCCAAATTTACCCGTTTTGCTAAAACGCGCTACGGTCGTTCAAAAAGATAAAAAGGGTTTTACGCTGGCGCAAGATAAGCGCGGCATTTACGTTTATGAGCCAAAAAACGACGCAAAGCCCGGCCAGATCATCGACGTAGTGGTAAACCGCCTAGACGAGTTTAAGGGAAATCTTGAGATCAGCTCGCATTATGCGGTAAAAATTTATGACGAAACGCAAGATCCGCGTGAGCAAATGCTGGAAGCTAAAAGCCTAAAACAAGCGCGCCCGGGCGACGTGTTTAGCCGTATCGGTGGCGAAGTGCGAAACGGCAGACTCTACACGCCTTACGGAGATATCAAAATTTACGGCGCTAAGGGCAAACCGCGCAACGAAAAAGAGGCGATTTTCGCCTCCGTTCGCGTCGTGAGTCACAAAAACGAACCCCAAATTTGGATAGAAAATGAAGATAATTGACGCGGTGATGCTGGGTGCATTCGTGCTTTTTATGATATTTTTGATGCGCGGATTCGTCACGCAGACGCTTGAGAGAAGCAAAAGAAGACAAAATTTAAAAAAGGATAAAAAATGAGCGAAACAAAAGAACTGATCGTGGAAATCGGCGTCGAGGAGCTGCCGGCGATCCCGTTTTTAAAAGAGTGCGGCAACGTCGCGGCGAAATGGCGCGAGACGCTAGCGCAAAACGGCCTGGATAGTGAGTGCGAGTTTTACTACACGCCGCGCAGGATCGCGTTTTACCACCCGAAATTTGCGGTACGTCAGGAGGACGGATATAGCGAGTTTATCGGTGCGCCAAGGCAAGTCGCGCAAAAAGACGGCGCATGGACGCCGGCCGCGCTAAGCTTTGCTAAAAAATGCGGTATCGCAGAGTCCGAGCTAAAATTTGAAACCGTCGGCGGCAAAGAGGTGCTCTACTACAAAAAGCCCGTCGCGGGTAAGCCAAGCGCGGAGCTTCTGGGAGATATGATAGAGAAGTTTTTGCTCGGCTTAAATTTTGGCAAATCTATGCGCTGGGGCGAGGGTAAATTTGAGTTTATCCGCCCGGTACGCTCGTTTTTGTGCTTGCTTGGAGACGAGGTCGTTAAATTTAACAAATTTGACGTGGAAAGCGGCGACAGTATTTTCATGCACAGAAGCGTAAGCTACGATAAATTTACCGTCAAAAATGCGAAAGATTATTTCGCTGCGATGCCTAAAATCGGCGTAATCCTCGATCAAAATGCGCGCCGAGAGAAAATTTTGAGCGAATTTAAACAAATCGAAGCCAAAAACGGCGTAACGGTCGAGGCGGACGAGGCGCTGCTAGACGAAGTCGTAGCGATCACCGAGTATCCGACCGCGCTGCTAGGCGGCTTTGAGCGGGAGTTTTTGGAGGTACCTAGCGAGGTTATCATCACCTCGATGAAGGAAAATCAGAGGTATTTCCCGGTTTTTGAGGGCGGCAAGCTCGCTAACCGCTTCGTAGTAGTTAGCAACGCCATCTCGCCCGAGCCCGCGCTCATCGTGAAAGGCAACGAAAAGGTACTGCGCGCGAGACTTAGCGACGCGATGTTTTTCTGGCGTAGCGACCTGGCGCATGAGTTTGGCCCAGAAAAGCTAAAAAATATCACCTATCTAAAAGAGCTTGGCAGCACATACGACAAAAGCGTACGCGAGCTAGGCGTTGCAAAACGGCTGGCTAAAATCTGCGCCGATCGTCTAAAAGCGTGCGCGGGAGAGGGCTACGAGGCGCTGCTGGAGCGCGCCGTGATGCTGAGCAAGGCCGATCTAACCACGCAGATGGTGTATGAATTTACCGAGCTTCAAGGCGTGATGGGTGGCTACTACGCGGCGGCTAAGGGCGAAAACGAAAACGTCGTAACCGCGATCAAGGAGCAGTACTTGCCGAGCGGTGAGGCTAGCGCGCTACCTAGCACTATATTTAGCTCCGTCGTCGCGCTCGCGATCAAGCTCGAGACGTTAATCGGGCTCTTTAGCGCGGGTAAGATCCCAAGCGGCAACAAGGACCCGTATGCGCTGCGCCGCGCGGCTAACGGCGTTATAAAGATAATCCAAAACGAAAATCTAAACCTTGATATCGCGGCGTTTTTGCGCGAGACGGCGGAGGGCTACGCCAAATTTGACGTCGAGGCGCTGATAGGATTTATATTTGATAGGCTTTATACATTTTTTGACGTGAACCCGTCCGTCGTAAAGGCTTGCCTGGCTAGCAAAAAGGGCGACGTACTCGCGCAGTGCGAGGCGATCGACGCTCTAGGCGCTATCTGCGCGGCAGATGACTTTAGGCAAAATTTCAGCACCTTTAAGCGCCTGGCAAATATCATAAAGGATGAAAATTTCGGCTCGGTTGATGAAGCGAAATTTGAAAATGAGAGCGAGAAAAAGCTAAATGATGCGTTTAAGGCCGCGGTAAAAGCCGGCGGCTCATATAGCGAACGCCTAAAAAATCTTTTCGGTCTAAAAGTCGCGATAGACGAGTTTTTCGACAACGTAATGATAAACGCCGAGGACGAGCTCGTGCGTAAAAACCGCCTTGCGCTCGTTGGGCAAATTTACACGGAATTTCTTAAGATCGCCGATATAAAAGAGATAAGCTTATAAACGCTAGAAGCGGTGATGCCGCTTCTAAATTTGGCTTGGGGTATAACGTTTAGGTATGATTTGCGCAGGCGTAGCATTTGCTATGTTTGGCAATCCTGAAAAGATCAACCTCGACCTAACCCAAGGCGCCGTGCTGTTGTGGCTTGGCATAGGAGCTAGCGGTCTAGGATACTTTTTGTGGAACAAAGGCGCATGCGAGGTAGATAGCGGCACTCTAGCCATCATGAATAACACTCTCATACCTGCAGCCATCATCGTAAATTTAGTATTTTGGCATAAAGACGCGGACATACTAAGACTATGCCTTGGCGGTGCGGTAATTTATATCTCGCTACTCATTCACAATAAAATCATCGCACACTACGAGCGAGTAAGCATAGCGGCAAAATAACCTAAATTTGAAGCCAAATTAGGCTAAATTTAAAACTAGCGCGACGTTTAGGCTTGCTGTCGTAGCGGTTGCTTAGTGGTTTGATTTGCAACCGTAAATCCATATTCTTTAATTTAAAAAATAGAATTTAACGAGTTTGGAGATTATTATGAAATGGCTTGAGGCTTGCAAAAGAGTTTTAAGGCTCTAAAAAACTCTAGCCTCAAATTTTCCCTCTTTTCTGAAATATTTAAAATACACGTAAATACAAAATGGCGGGATAGAAATATACCAAAAAGCGCAAATAGCAAGAAAAAGAAGCCCGAAAAACATAAAAGCAAAATAAAATACGACGCCGATAAATAGATCGTTCATTCTAGCGTCTCCGTTGTATAAATTTGCATCTCAATTTTAATAATATAAAGATAAAAAAGGCTGAAAAATGATTAAAAACTGCACTATACGCGTAGGCCGACGCGCCGACGTGTGCTTTAGATGGGTCGAGGGGACGAAATCC
The DNA here is from genome assembly GCF_004803815.1 of Campylobacter showae. Lineage (NCBI taxonomy): Bacteria > Pseudomonadati > Campylobacterota > Epsilonproteobacteria > Campylobacterales > Campylobacteraceae > Campylobacter > Campylobacter showae. The sequence goes on from NZ_CP012544.1 coordinate 874,156, forward strand.
CTCGTCGCAAGGGCGGGCTTCACTCGTCCGCGAAGTTAAAAGGAGCGTAGCGGGATGACAAAATCAGCAGGGCGTTTTTCGCGTAGCGAAAAGATTTCTAAAGGAGCGTAGCGGGATGGCAGAAAATGCAACTATAACCTTTGGAATAAACCTAAAGTTATGTAAACAATTTTGACGGTAATAGAACATACCTAAAATGGTTTTACGGTAGTTAAAACAAAATAGCATATGTGTTATGCTTTACTAAAAGCACAAAAATTACACTTTACCAGCTGGTAGTTGGTTTGGAATATTCTATTTTACTTTTTAAACATTATATATGTCGAGAATAGTGTATTTTTGGATATTTGTAAGTTTATATGGTGCCCGAGGTCGGACTCGAACCGACACAAGGTTGCCCTTACCAGATTTTGAGTCTGGGTATTTACTAAACTATAGATTATTATAACTTTCTATAAATACCCTATTTTACGCTATTTTAGTATATTTATAATTTCCTTATAAGCGACAATTTTATACAATTTGCTATAAAAATGTGTACCCTAATGTGTACCCTAACAAAAATTTGAGCATATAGATATAGGATTTTGCTGTGGCAGATAAGTTGATTAAAGTCAATCTTGATAATGCGGATTGTAAAAACATATATTTTGTAAATAATGACGATTTGTTCGCTGGAAAAGAGATCGTAAAAGCTCCAACTTACATTAGTAGAGACTATAAACTGATATTAAGAATTACTATTATAAATATTAGCGGCATGAGAACTCAAACCAAGAAAACATATTCCTTTAATAAAAAAATCACTTTCTTGCAAGCAATTAAGGAGGTGGCGTCAAAAAGAGAAGGGCTTTTGAGCAAGCTCAAAGAGGGTAAGCATAAAGAGATAAAAATAAAAATACCGACATTAAGTCAGGCGTGGGACAGATATATGGATATGAAGAAAAATCAACTATCCTCAAATACGCTTGCTTCCTATAATCTATTTACAAATAAATGGATACTGTCTGATTCTAAGCTAGCCAAAACGCCTATAACCCACATTACCACCGAAATGCTGCAAAGCATAGTAAATAAAATGCTAGATTTAGGTATGAGCCCTAGAACCTCAAAATCTGTTAAAGAAGCTCTTAGGTCTATGTTTAACCTGTATGTTTTGGAGGGCATGGTTAAAACTAACCCAGCTAGCTTGATTCAAATACCTAAATTTGACAACCAGGTAAATATTGAGCTAGATGACGAAAAAATAAGGGAACTATACGATGCGCTATATGGTTATCCGGTAGAACCGTTTAGAAGTATATTTGTGTGGCTTTCGCATGGCAGAAGACTAAATGAGGTTTTGAGTTTAGAATGGAGAGACATAAATATACCAAATGGCATATATAATATTAGATACGAAAATAATAAAGTTAGAAAGCCTATGACCTATAAATTAAGCAATGAGCTTTTATAAACCCTTAAAAATATAGATAGGCAAGAAAGTGGCTATATATTTCACGCCATAACAGATAAGAGTAAAAAAATAGATAAAAATACGATCAGACCTCATTGGGAAAAGATATTAGCAAAGCTTGGGATAAAAATTAGAATTCACGATTTAAGGCACTTGATAGGCGGAGTTTTGGTTTCGGAGGGTAAAACGTTAGAGCAGATAGCTTCTATACTAGGCCATACTTCTACAAATGTTACAAAAAGATATTCAAAGGCCAGAAGAGAAGTGGCTGCCGAAAGCCTAGATGATTTTTTTAAAAGAGTAAAAAAATAAAATCTATTGCCACTGATAAAATATTTACGCGCTAATAACGCTTATCGGTTTTATGGCTTCCAGCTCGGCTTTTTGCCTATTTTTGCTTTCTCTTAGCTCTATATCGCTTTGTAAATTAATAAAAAATCCGTCGGACATCGAGAAGTATCTTGAGAGCCTCAAGGCCGTATCTATAGATACTCTGCGTCTTCCATGTAAAATATCTTGTATGCGAGAAACCGGCAAATCTATATCTTTGGCTAGTCTATATGCCGATAGGCCGTAAGGTTCCATAAATTCGCTAGCTAAAATTTCTCCTATCGTAGGAAGAGGTATTCTATCCATAACTACTCCTTAATGATAATCCACTATTTGCACGTCGCAAAAATCGTTTTTGTTTTCTAGCTTAAAACAAATGCGCCATTTGTCGTTTATTCTTATACTATACTCGTCTTTTCTATCGCCTATTAGTTTTTCTAGGCGATTGGACGGCGGAGAGCGCAAATCGTTTAAATTATCCGCATTGTTTATCATCAAGAGTTTGCGCAAAGCCTTTTGCTGCACATCGGGCGGAAACTTTTTTGAAAAAGTCTCATTGTATATAAGCTCGGTCTCTTTGTCTGCAAAACTCTTTATCATAATTGTAGAAATTATACACGAAATTCAGGTATAAGTCAATTTAATTAAAAAATTTGACCAAAATAGTTTTTTTACTAGACACCTTTGTTTGCAAAGGTGTCTAGTGGGCATAATAAGATACTTTTAAAATTGATCATACATAGGTGATCTCTTGGATGAACTTTGAGCCTTTTCTATTCCGCCACCAGATGAATTATTGTTAGTCTTACTAGATATGTTATTCGAGTTAATAGCTTCGGCATCGCCCGCCATTGATTGTTGCATGGCTCTTGTTGCTGACTCTGCTACTTTTAAAGTTTTGCTATTAAAGCCCACAGTTACACTGCATTCTTTTGTTTCAACTGAAGCTATTTTTTCTATTACCACAACGCCGCGCAGTGCCGCTTCGGCGTTATTTTGTATTTGAGTGGCCTCTTTTATAACTACATCTCTATTGATGGTTTCTGATTCGTTGCCATTACCAATCTGTGCTTTTTCTGTTTGTTGAGATAAGTCATCAAGAACTTCTTTTGAGGTAATTTGTTCTTTGAAAAATTTAGCTATATCAGCCTTGGCTTTTAGTTCAGCTCTTTTTAGGCAAGATTGCTTATCTCTTGCATCTCCTATTTTCATTACGTCTTCACCAGTGGCTCGTAGTTTAATATTCCCACTTTCATCAATACCAACTGAGTCTACACCAGCATTTGCCATTGCGACAATGGCACAAATTGATAAAAATCTTTTCATAATTGCTCCTTAATTATTGCATTCATTATTTTCTGTATAAAGAAAATTAAATTCAATCTTATTTATATTTGCTATGTCTTGTTTATCTAACTGTATTACTATGTAAAATATCTGTTCTTTGGTATTGAAATTTAAAAATTCATAATCAATTAAACCGTTTTTTAGTTTAAATTTTTGTTTTGGATTAACGATATTTGATAAATTCACAATACTATTTCCTATATAATCAAAATCTTTGTAATAATATTCTATGTTATCATTTTTATCATTTTCTGTAATTTTTTTTATTTTTTTGAGTTCAAAGAAGTAAAACAGCTCCTTGGATATGAACTGCCTCTCTGGATTTTCAAAATAATGACTATAATATGAATATGCATTATCATAAGAATGAAATGGAATTTTAGTGGTAACACATTTCTTATTCCATAATTCATTATTTTTGTCAATTAGTCTAAAAGAAAAACCATAAATACCAATATTGTCTAAAACATTATTAAATATTTCTTTGCGAATATAATCATCTGAAATAAAATATGAACGATTATCTACTATAAAATTTGTTTGTTTTTGATTATTTGCATTATTGCTTGACTTTTCAGAAAACTGACTTATTATTTTTTCTGCTTTTTTTACATAATCATTATTTAATTTAATTTTTACTTTAACCATATACAACTCGTCAATGATTTTAGCTTCTTTATATAACGACAAATCTTTAAAATTGCGACCTTTTTCACTTCTGGCTTTTATTAAATCACTTCTATTTAATGGCTGCATATCTAAAATTTCAAGATTATATGCGTACCCATTTTGAAATGGTTCAACTATCTCATTTTTGATTAGTTTTTCAGCATTATCTTTTTTCTCGGCTTTATCTTCAGCATAATTTTTTAAAATACCAGAACTTAAATCTAATACATTTATATTTAGCTTACTTAATGTTCCTAAAACTTTATTCTTTTCTAGCATCACATCGGCTTTTACCTTATAAACTCCGTTCTCATTTGCCTCATGTGTCTGCTTGTAGTCCAGTATATAGGCATTAGAATAATTTGTGATTTCTTGCCTGAGCTCATCATTATTCAACTCTTCTTTTGAAACCAATAATTCACCTACTCCGAATCTCATAGCATTTTGTATAGCATCTTTTTTTGCTATCTCTAGACTTTCACCTATGCCACTAATATCTTTTACATAAATTATATTTTTATCTTCTTTAAGGTTGAAATCTTGTGCAGTACTTTGCTCGGAACCATTTTTAAAAACAAATGCTCCAATATTCTGCGCAGGATCATTGGCACTTAAGGCAGAGATTAAGCACCCAGCCAATAAAACGTTTTTAATTTGCATTTTTTGGACAACCTTTCATTATTGTTACGTTTAAAGTAATTATATCACACTTTGCTCTATATACAAAGCGATGTTTCAACTTTGTCTATAGTCTATGATAAAATTTCTACACACTGATTTTACAAAAGCATTTTTTGTTTACCATAGAATATTTATAGTGCTATAACTGTAATGAATACGTGGCCTTGTATTAAAATGTGGTATAATATGTATATTTTTACTTAATAACTACTGTTTATTTTACTGTGTTTTCTGGGTCTACCTTTATTGTTTTGCTTTGGCATAAGGCCACGCCTCAAAGCCCTAAAGCTTTTTCCATCTTTGCCGGCTATATTTTGCTCTCCCTTGCATAGATAAGACAACACATTATCTTTTAAAGTCTGTATTTTTATTTTATCATTGTAGCAAATTCTGCCCAGCCCATTATTCTTATATTTTCCTAAATTGCAATTATGAGAACACCCTTTGCCTTTTGTAATATTATTATTCCAATAGTCGCAAAGACGTTCGGCTGTCTTTGGTGTTGTTTGCTCTCTAGTATTTTGCCTATCCATAAAGATAACGACGTGAGCGTGTAAGTGGTTATATCCACTATCTCCTTGCTCCATTTTGATAATATAGCCTTTTGAATTTTTAAATAGCGTATTGCCTCGTTTATTGGTGTACAAGTGGTTGATATCATTGTGAAAGCTTTCCAATGTAACGTCGTCTCTATTTTCTTGTCTATAATACAAATCAACTCTTATCACGTCTACCCTGGAATTAGTTTGCATAATTCCATCTACATATTCATTTAGGCTTTCTTGCCTTCTCTGTTCTGTTCTGCCACAGTGTTTCTTTGTCATATTTAACTCCTTTGATATTTTAGATAACTACAGATCGTATATTTAGCTATTTTTGTATCTATTAATAATTTTAATTTAATTAATAATACTTATTATGCTAAAATCAAAGCCTATAGAAATCAATATAGCCGATTGGCTAAGGGCTTGATATTCTATACGTCTTAAATTATCAGTTAATATACGTACTTATGGCAAAACAAAAAAAAGTAAAATATTAATATACGCTCAAAGCCCATATCGGACTTTGAGCGTATATTTATTATGCAACGTTAGGGCTAATGGCTTTATACCATTGCTTGCTGTCGTTGTCCCATCTAAAGCCAAGAGATTTAATCGTATCCTTCTTTGAAAATACGTCTTTCCCAGTAACTAGCAAAAATCCATTTCGTTGGACGATGTCTAAACCTAAATTTTGTAAGGTCGTTTGCTCGTCGGTTTGGCTGAGGTTGTTCTGTCTGGTATAGAAGTTAGGTTTTTGTTCTTGCTTGTGTAGGCTGACGGTAGCTTTTGACAAATTGTTTTGCTGTGCATTTTGCGGAACGTAGTTACGGCTTTTGTCGTATAGAGAATTGCCGAATTGATTTCCAAATGTCCGCAAACTCCTTTTTAGTGCATCGGTTACGGCCTCTTTTGCACCGTTTTCGTGAGCGTCTGCTAGACTTTTGGCTACTCCTGTGCCAAATCCTACATCTTGACGAGTAATGCATTTGGAGTGATCCAAGCTAAAAACATCGACTTTGACTACGGCTTTATAACAAATGACGGCATTTTGATTATTGTTCGTCTCTTGCGATACTTGCCCTAACGAAACGATATTGTAACTCCAACTCCCGAATCCAAAAATGTTATTGGCCGCTTCTATAACGTCAAAACCTTCCAAGTAGGATAATTTAATACCAGCTTTTTCTCTTGTTTTTATCCTACTGCTATCTAGTTCTTCTTGCAGGATTTTAATTTGCTTTTCGTTAAACATCTAATATCCTTTTAAACGGCTTTTGGAAGCTCGTCGTCTGCTGGGAGCATATTGATATTGTTAGGTTTAACGTCTCTCTTTTTATTAACCTTGATTTTGGCTGGACAAACGGTGGTAACGACCGAAATTTCCGCAAAATCCTTTATTTCGTCCCGTCTACCATCTTTTAGTCCTTCTACTATGGCCTCCATATCAAGTCTAAATTTTACGTAGCCTAGGCTCATTAACGCAGCCTCGTCTTTAATCTTGATTTCGTCTTTTGTCTTTATGTTTTCTTTAATCAGAGTTAAAGATGAGATTACGTTACCATCTATTCTGTCGATACCGTTTTCTAAGAAAACTTCCGCTGCTATCTTTTTTGCGATATCTAATGCTTGCATTAAGTTTCGTTTCAGAGTTTGAAGCTCTTGTATGTCTTGAGATAAAATGTATATCTTATTTTTAATCTCGTCTAGAGATAACCCTAAGTAGTCGCATTTTTGAAAGTAGCTCGTACTATTGTTTTCTAGGATGCCTTTAAGATACTCTTCAAAATTTTGTGTAGGCTTATTTTCGTTTAAGCGTTCTATCTCGGATTGTAGCTTGTAGTTTATAAGTTTCATTTTTCTGCCTTATGCTATCAATTTGCTTTGAGTAGCTTTAATCTTGGCGATGCTTTCTGCCATATTCCAAAGCTTCTTGTTTATGTCTGTATCGGTAGAAATCGATTTTATAATCCTACTAGTAAATCGTCTATTCGTTTCGGCGTTAATTCCGCTAATGTTGCCCCTAATCAAATGTTCCTGGATGGTGTTAAAGGTAGTATATAGGTCGTCCTTCTCGTCTTCTATTCTGTGCGGAACCAATAAATCTCTATAATCCACCTTCAAATGCTTTTCAAATCTTAACGGGATCGCAGCCTTGGCAAAGCTTGCTTTATCGTCTTGGGTTAGCGGTATTTTGCTAAATAGCTTTATTTTGTTCAAAATATCGTATTTGGCTTTGGCTATTTTGTTTATAGCGATCGATACGTCGTTTTCTTTGTCGCCCAAGTGTTTTATTTGGTAAGACTCGAATACTTCGTCTGATACCACTAGGCCGTTAGCGCAAACGAATCTAAATACGCCCGCGCTTATACTAAAGCATTTGCTTCTATCATGCGAATTAAACAGCAAAAGCTCTACTACATTCTCTCCCGGGTTTAAAAAATCGTCTAGATGACGAAACCTTACGTAATGCTTTTGAAATCCTTCTTTCTTTTCGTCTCTCACGCTTGCTTCGCTTACGCCTACAGGATACCAAGCGTAATCCCTGATCTCGTTTATTACGTCGATCGTAGATATAAAGTGATACTTGTCGCTTGCTTCAAAATACGGTTCGTCCGCAAACAAAGATGGAGCCAGTTGCTCTAATTGCTCATTAGTGAGCGGTTCATTTGATGTAGTCATTTTTTGTTTCTCCTTTCGACTATTATTTCGGTTATGAATAGCAAGGTTATTCGTCTATACTATCCTTAATTATTTTAGCGACAGCCATCACTATCTCTAAAAAAACTCCCATTTTACGCCTCCTAAAAGTATAATTTAAAAATTACGCAGTTGATTGGAAAATATCCAAAACCTGTTTCTGCCGTCGGTGAACTATCGCCTATACTGACTACGCTAGAACTCATATCTATTCCTTTTGCGTTTTAGACGTAATAGTTTATGGATTAGTCTTTTGATCCAAGACGGCCTCTTATTTGGTAAAAAGCAACGATTTACCATATTAGCTCCTTGAAAAGTGAAGTAGCGATATATTTCTATATGCTTATATAAATAATATATAATTGAAATTTTTTCATTTTGATCCTATCTCCACCCATGGCAGATTAGCCATAGGTGGAGATCTTTGTGCCTTGTTGAAGTAGGGGGCATTTTGTAAGTGCGTAAAATAAAAAGGGTGATATTGCTTAATTTGTAGCGGTTTTGTTAGTTTAGGGCAGGCAGAGTGTTGCTTTCTAAGAATAAAATCAAGACTTGCCTACTAATAAAATTCTTGGTGCCGATCTTTACCACCTCTATTTCTCTATTGTAAATCAACTTCTTTAGCATATCAGATTTTATCAAGTTCATCTCCTCTATATCCTTTATGCTAAACAGCAATCCTTTTGGAAGGAGCGAATCATAATTTGCATAAATTTCCATTTTCAAAATCCTTGGGTTGTATTTTGTCAATGGATTGAGCTGCTGAAAAAAGAAAGTACTAAAAGCGCATACGAAATCTAAAATTTATGCAACTATTTTTTAGATAGCATATATTTATTTTTATCATTGTATAATGTAGAAATAGTTTCTATATAATTATATATGTATATAAGTAAAAAGTATTTTATTTTTAGGAATTTATGTATTAATTTTAAAATATAATATTTTAATAATATAGAAACAAAAGTGCTATAAAATACGTTTTTTTAGGTATTTTAAAAGTATTTCTATATTATCTTTTAATGTTTCTAACTTTAGAATAGAAATATTAAATTTATTTTTTATCTATATCTAGAAATACAATAGAAACACTAAAAGAAACATAATATTAATTAAGTATAATATTAATACTTTAAAAATATTTATCTAATTTTTGTCTGGGAAATAGAAGCATTTTGCTCCGCCTGGAGCCAGTACTGTTTTGAATAAATTTCCATCAAGCTTTTTTAGTTTTTTATATAAAGTAGTAGCGCTAATATCATAGTCGTATTTTTGTTTAAAGACTTCGTATATGTATTTTCGTTCTACTTTTTTATGTTTATCATATAGTTTTTTTATATTCTCAAAAGTTTCATCCGTGTTATTCCATTTTACTTTATCTATTTGGTTTAGCATATTTTGACTACTGGCAAGCTTGCTAGCAAATTCTATAATGCAGTCTTCCAATGTAGCTTTTTTTGTTATATCCATATCTTTTATATATAATATTTCTTTACTAGAGGTATAGTATTTTAGAATGCTGGAAAAATTTGGCAAATCTTTATCTAAATAATCTTTTAGATCATTGTATTTATATGCCTCTGGCATATAAATCTTTTCTATATTATCTGGCAATTCGAAAACCGTATATTCAATATTAGACAAATCATAAGGGATATATTTTGTATCTGTTGTTACAACAGTGCCCACTATGTTTTTATCTTGTTTTTCAAGAATATTCTGAATAAGCCCTTTCTTTTCTATATCTTTAATGGAATCGCTTGAAATATTGTCAGAATTGTAGAAAATTTTATTAGATTGTTCTTTTTTAAAATTTTTGTGCGATATCAATTCATTGTCTATTTTTAAGCAATAATTTTCTCCAAAAAGTGGCTTTACTATATTATTAAAAAAATCTCTTTACATGTTTTTTCTTCGCCAACAAGAACCAATATGCTTTTTAATAATTTTTGGTCAAATCCTATATTGCTATCATTCGCAATATATTTAAACATATTGGCTAGCCAACACATAATATAGTTAAATTTGTCCTTATTGTACCCAGATATATGATATATATATTGCATTGTGATAGAATAAATATTAGGTTTGTTTAAGATAAAAATATTATTTAGAATATGACTACACCGGTAAAATTTATTTATGTAAAATGTTTTTCTACCATCATATGTTGCAAATCTTTCTTTATGAATATCAAAAACATCACCAAGTACAATAGGTAAAGTATCTAGTGCTACACAAACAACATCATTTCTCGATTTAAATACGAACTTTTTTAAGGAATCTTGTATTTTGTTATATTTTTCTTCGCACTTTGAAATCCATATGCTTAGTTCAATGCTTATTTTAAATATTTTTATTTTTTTTCCAGACAGTTTGTTTAAAAAAATTCTAGCTTTTGAAAAAGTATTTGATTGGACTTATTCTGGTGGTTATAAATTATATTACCATTTTGATTAATCCAAAAATAGTGACCATCGTCTGCCAAGCACAAAAATATGTTGTTTGTATCCTTTAAAATGTGATTATTATAGGCCATATTGTTGTTATTGCTATTATTGATCAAAACTGGATATTGATAGAATAAAGCTACTTGGTTTAAAATATTCCAATAATCTAATTGTTTTATATAACTGCAGTCTTCTATGCCCATGATATATCCTTAAATAATGCAATGAATAATTATACAATATCTAGTTGCTGAATTAATATAGAAAAATATAAAAGTAAAAAAATGTGTACCCTTGATTAGAATTTTGTATATTTTGGATTTTTATAAAAGCTTTGTAATAACGACATAATCGATGGTGCCCGAGGTCGGACTCGAACCGACACAAGGTTGCCCTTACCAGATTTTGAGTCTGGCGCGTCTACCGGTTTCACCACTCGGGCTAATTAAAGAAGTGAGATTTTACCTTGAAAGATATAAAAAAGAGATTAAAAAACATGAAAGCCCAATCTTGAGCTTTCATGAAAGGGTGATTATTTCTTTTTGCCTTTTTTGCCTGCGCCTGCTACTACTGCTTCTTTTAATTTTTTGCCTACTTTAAATTTAACCGCTTTGCTAGCAGGAACATCTATAACTTTTGTAGTTCCCGGTACTCTTGCTTTTCTAGCGGCTCTTTCGGCAGTAGCGAATGTACCAAAGCCTATAAAGCTAATGCTATCGCCGTTTTTAAGAACCTCTTCAATAGTCTCTAGTGCGGCATCAACTACCTTTAGAGAATCTTTTTTAGAAAGACCGGCCTTGTCGGCAACAGCTTGAATAAAATCAGCTTTTTTCATAGAACCATCCTTAATAAGAAGTGATATGCGGGCATTTTACAACGTTTTTATAAAAAATACAATAGTTTTTAGCCGAAAATTTAACGATTTTTACGCGAATTTGACGAAAAAGCTCGAATTTTAGACTATTTGCGCCAAAAACTCGCTTTTTAGTCCAGTTTTTTTGACGTCTATAAGGCGCAAATTTTCTATATCGGTTTTGCAAAGTTCGCTGAAGTTTTTTACCCCATTTTGCGCTACTTGCCTCAAAACTATCCCGCGGTATGCTTTGGCGTAGTGACTGACGACTTTGCCGCTTTTTAGAAATTTAAAGGTCGCAAACGGTTTTTGTATGCGGTAAAATTTCTCGTAAAACTCGGCTCTAAGGTCTAAAATGTCGTCATCACCCAGCCACTCATCTATCTCGTCGCTAAAATTTTGCCTATAAAATTCCTCTAAATTTAGCCCGTTTATGCGCTCGCCTTGCCTTAGTTTGTATTCGGGTAGTGCATCCGCTGGCGTCACTGGACCGAATAAATTTGAAAAAATCAGCGTATTTTTATCTATAAACTCCTGTGCCGTGCTATCAAGGCCGCGGTAGTCAAGGTACTTGTAGGCTACTCCGTTATATCGCAGGATGGCTTTTACCGTGCCTTTTTTAAATAAGCTTTCACGCAAACTCGGCTCATCGGTCAAATTTTTAACGCCGAAAAGTTTTGAAATTTGCTCCAAAGTTGCCGTTTGCAAAAAATCATCGTAAATTTTTAAAATTTCGCACCGCTTTTCATATAAATCAGGAAAAATAAAGTCGTTTCTATCTATAAATTTGTTTGGACTCACGGCGGTTTTTGCTTCGCTCGGCGAAAAGAGTATTTTCATTTATTCTCCTTAAATTTGGCAAAATCATATCTAAAACTAAATAAATTTTGAAATTTGACGATATAACGAATGGAACTTTATTTGCTTACAAGAGATCAATTAAATTTAAGGAAAAATGCGATGAGAATGACGAATCAGCTGATGAAATTTACGAATAACTACGACTATCAGACCAATATGAAAGCGCTTTACAAGCTAAATACGCAAATTTCAAGCGGTTTAAAAATCCAAAATTCTTTCGAAGACAGTAGTGTTTACAATGACGGCATGAGGCTTGATTACGAGGTTGCGACGCTTGAGCAGGTGCAAACGGCGACGTCAAAGGCGCAACACTTTTCAAAAAATACCGATAAGGCTTTGGGTGAATTTAAGCAGCAGCTTGAAACTTTTAAAACGAAGCTAGTTCAGGGTGCAAACGAAATCCACTCGCAAACATCGCGGGAAGCCATCGCAAACGATCTTCAGGGCATCAAAAATCATCTAGTAAACATCGCAAACACCTCGATAAACGGACAGTTTTTATTTGCCGGAAGCGCTATAAACACAAAACCTATAAACGGCGATACGAATGAGTATTTCGGCAATGCGCAAACTATGAAAGCTGTAGGCGGAGCTCAGGTAAATTTGACCTACAACCAAAACGGCTATGAGCTATTTTTGGGCAAGGACGGCGACTATAATAAAAAAGTCACCTCCAACACAATGCTAAAAGCGCAAAATTTAGACGATAAAAATAAAACCGTTTATATCGATAGCGAGCATAAAATGCGCGATTTAATCGGTTTTAAATATGTAAAAGACGAAAAAACTCTAACCAATCAAGACTTTACCGGAACCGGCGTTAGGCAGTTTCAGGATACGACCTTTTTCTTGCAGGGTAAAAAGCCAAACGGCACTAGCTTTACGAGTAAATTTAAGATGACTTCGGACGCTTCGATAAACAACCTGCTAGAAAAAATAGGCACCGAATACGGCAACACTCCGACTAATAAAGTCGTCGAAGTAACGATAAATAACCAGGGTCAAATCAACGTAAAAGACCTAAGCAAGGGCAATCAGGTTATTGATTTTCACATGATAGCGGCGACGAAAAAAGTGGCAAACGCGGATGCTCTAGCTGGCGGTATAGCTGGAGCTTCTAGTGCGTTTGACACTGTAGATAGCCTAACTAGCGGCGCAAACCCGCTCGAAGCCATGGTGCAGGCAAACCCAGACGACTATGAAATCACGGAATTTGTTAAAAGTAAATACGAAGACCTAGACGGAGCCACTACAAATGCCTACGACTACGACAAGATAAACTTTAAACAAGAGGGCAGAAACCTAATAGGCACCGTATCGCAAGTAGAGCGCGGTAGCGGTAAATTTGCCGACGATAACACGACGCTAAGCCAAGTCGTGGGCTCAAAAGAGCTATATCCCGGCGAAAGAGACAAATACGACATGAATGATCAAGCCTTAAAAATGCAGATCAAATCTAAAAGTGGCGGAGATTATAAAGTGGACGTGATTTTCGGTAGCGCCGTACCGCCTGCAACATCAGGCAATGCTCAGGTAAGCATAACAAGACCGGATGGCACCACATACACTACCGAGGTTTGGGATAGTTTTTACAACGACACCACAAACCCGCCGACCACCGAGGGTAGAGAAACGCAGTCAAAAAATATGACTTTTAGGCAGCTAAACGACATTATCGGTATGGTAGCTAGTGACAATGTTCCTGCGGGCGCCGGCGGTAGTGCCCAGGCTGATTATGTCGCCTACAAACAAGCTATAGCAAAATCGCAAGGTAGCGTAGAGGCAAATATGGATCACCGCGGCCGCATAAAAGTAACCGACAAGCAAAACGCCGTCACGCCGATAAAAGTCGGAATTTACGACGAGGTAAATTCTGATCAATTTTACGGAGATAGCACCGGCACGACGCCTGCAACCACGCAAGGAGACGGTTCACTATGGAACTTTTCGGCAAACAACGGTATCGAAATAGATAGCCCGAGCGTGGATATTTTTGATGACCTGGATAGGATGATAGAGGCCGTAAGAAGCGGTCAATACCGCGCCGATAGTGAGAGTGAGCATCCGCGAAACTCCGGTATCCAGGGCGCGATCGAGAGACTAGATCACATCGCCGATCACGTAAACAAAATCCATACTAAAGTGGGCAACCAAACAAATACGCTAATACAGACCAACACGCACGCTAGCGTCATGGAGGTAAACGTAAAAACCGTCAAGGCCGATATCACAAACGCCGACTATGGCGAGACCTATATGAATCTCATGCAAAAAATGATGTCGTATCAGGCGATGTTGCAGTCTGTGGCTAAGATAAACCAGCTTTCTTTATTAAACTATATGTAAAAACTCGCTATAATCTACGGTTTTATTAAAGTTTCGTTATCAAAGCGGGCGGAGCGAAAATGGAGTCAAATTTTGATAAATTCGGCCCAAATTTAGCTCTCCCGCAAATTTAAATTTACTAAATTTAAAAGGACGCGCCATTTTAAGAGAATCGGTTTTAGTCGTAGTCGTTTGTTTTTTGATATTTTTCGGGATCGCTACCATCGCGCCTGCGGCAAATTTCGTCGGTAGCTTTGGCAACGCGATAGGACTTTGGAACTTCAAGCTTTTCGGCTTTATCGCTTACGTTTACCCTTTTGTTTTTATATTTTTTGCGTATTATATTTACAAATATTTTAACGGCTTTAACGCCGAATTTGCCCAGACGACACTTGGAGCGACGCTGCTATTTTTAGCGTTTTTGATGTTTCAATCAGGTGCGGACGCTAACTACGGCGGACTGGTTGCAAACAGCATAAATGATGCGCTAAAAGACGTGGCCGGCGTGATAGGTATGTGGGTATTTATTTTGATGCTTTTTGTGTTGAGTTTTGGTCTCATCGCGCAAGATAACATCATAGCTATCCTAAAAAAGGCTTTTGTAGAACCTAGCGCCAATGAAGATAAATTTGAAAGCCCAGCCGAGATTAAGCAAAAATCGCAAAAAAAACCTAGACAAATCAAAAAGCCTAAAGCTCAAAGCGAGTCAAATTTGAGCGAGGAAAACGGCGAAAAGCTAGAGGATAAAGACGAGCCGGACGACGAAGACGATGCGCAGGATGAAAGCGAGTCAAATTTAGAAGAAAAAAGTACTACTATAAACGGCGTCGAAATTTTAAACGAAGTCGCCGAAAATAAAAAACTGCTTGAACAAATGGAAAAAGGCAAGGTCGAAAAACCTAAGGATTTTGCGTTGCCGCCGCTTAAATTTTTAGCCGATCCGCCTAAGAGATCAAACAGCGTAAATGAGGCTGAGATCGATCAAAAGATCTCCGATCTGCTCGATAAACTGCGCAAATTTAAAATAGACGGCGATGTCGTGCGCACCTATACGGGTCCGATCGTCACGACGTTTGAGTTTCGTCAGGCGCCGCACATCAAGGTGAGTAAAATTTTAACCCTGCAAGACGACCTCGCGATGGCTCTGCGCGCGCAGACTATCCGCATCCAGGCTCCGATACCGGGCAAAGACGTCGTAGGTATCGAGGTGCCTAACAAAAACATCGAAACCGTCTATCTAAAGGAAATTTTAGATAGCGAAGTTTTCAAAAACTCGAGCAGTCCGCTGACTATCGCGCTAGGCAAGGATATCGTCGGTGCGCCTTTTATCACCGATCTAAAAAAGCTGCCTCACCTGCTAATCGCGGGCACGACGGGATCTGGCAAGAGCGTAGGTATAAATGCAATGCTACTAAGCCTGCTATATCGCAACAGTCCGCAGACGCTGCGCCTGATGATGATAGATCCCAAGATGCTGGAGTTTAGTATCTATAACGACATCCCGCACCTACTCACGCCCGTCATCACGCAGGCCAAGCAGGCTATAACCGCGCTATCAAACATGGTTGCTGAGATGGAGCGCCGCTACAAGATCATGAGCCACACGCGCACCAAAAACATCGAAAGCTACAACGAAAAGATGAAAGAGGAGGGCGGCGAGCAGTTCCCGTATATCGTCGTGATCATAGACGAGCTAGCCGATCTCATGATGACTAGCGGCAAGGACGTGGAGCTATACATCGGGCGCCTGGCGCAGATGGCGCGCGCTAGCGGCATACATCTCATCGTAGCCACCCAGCGCCCGAGTGTAGACGTCGTGACGGGGCTCATAAAGGCAAATTTGCCTAGCCGCATCAGCTACCGCGTCGGTCAGCGCATAGATAGCAAGGTGATTCTGGATCAAATGGGCGCGGAGAGCTTGCTAGGACGCGGCGATATGCTGTTTACCCCTCCCGGAAGCCCAGGCGTCATCAGGCTGCACGCGCCGTTTGCTAGCGAAAAAGAGATCGACACTATCGTAAATTTCCTAAAGGCTCAGCAAGAGGTGGTATACGACGAGAGATTTCTAGCCGAGGAGGGCGCTAGCGGCGGTGGGGCTACAGGCTCCGGCGCCGTAGCGGGCGAACTAGACGAGCTCTACGAAGAGGCCAAAGAGATCGTGCTAAGCGAGCAAAAAACCTCGATCAGCTACCTGCAACGCCGCCTAAAAATCGGCTATAACCGCGCTGCCACAATCATCGAACAGATGGAGCAAATGGGTGTGCTAAGCCCAATGAACGCAAAAGGGCAGAGGGATATTTTATAATTTGCTCAAATTTACAGGCGAGTGTCGGCTGTATTTATTTTTAGATTAGCGCCGTTAAATTTGAAAATATGCGCCTGCTATGAGCGACCGACTTTGCGCGGCGTTGCGAAGTTTTACGCGTTTAGCTAAAATCTATATTTAAATTTCCGACCGAATTTACGGTCAAATTTTAGGCTCGTAGTCGGCAAAATTTACTGCCGAAGCAAAATTATTTATAAATGTCAAGGCTCAAATTTAGCTCGTCGATTATGCGCAGCAGCCGCAAGACCTCGTCTTTTATGGCCTGCGCATCAGAAAGGCTTAGCGGCGGGTCCAATAGCGAACTTTCAAAACGGTTTTTTGCACCGTTTAAAAAGAGATAAAATTTATCGTCCATAAATGCCGCGCTTAGCGATACGGCACTGTCAAAACCCTGCTTAACCTCGCGCAGGCGTTGCATAAAACCGGGGCTTAAAAGATAGCGCGCTTCTATTTTGTCGTCGGTAAATACGCGAAATTCGCCGTTAAACTCTGTATCGTCAAGTATCTCTTTTTCGCCAGATATTTTCGTATTTAGCACCTTTTTGTCGGCTAGTATCGTTTGTCCTTTGAAATTTTTATAAAACTCGCAGACTAGTACTGTACCGTTAAAGTCCATGTATTCGTCGTATATGACTTTGCTTACTCTCAAAAGCGCCAGATAAGGGTTTTTTGAGCCGTTTGAGTCATATGTTTTTTCTACTTTTATAGCCTCGCTTAATTGAAATTTGACATTAGCGTAAGTACCGCTTATTTGGTCTTCGCCGTAAAAATTTACGCGCCTGTATATTCCGCTTTTATAAAATTCGTTTGCGGTGATGCCTTTTTGAGGCTCGTATGTAAAATTGCTATCTATATCGGCAATTACCGTGCTAACAAAAACATTTTTGTAGAAGCTTCTATACTCTTCCAGCGTTTTTTCTACTTTTGGAATCCTCGGCGTGACGTATATTGGGATGACTGCAAATGAAAGAAAGAATATTTCAAAGCGTCGCTCCATAATAATAAAAATTAGTATTGGTGCGACAAATGTCGTTATAGTCATAAATGTAGCGTATTTTTTGACTATTTTTTTACACTCATTTTGCTTTTGCGTTACGGCGGCGATGGCTTCTTTTATTTTTGGATTTCTCATTAGTAAAAAACTCGGTTTAGATAAAGACCGTTTGGCGGCGCGGGGATACGCGTGAGCGGCTTTTGCTCGTAGATAGCCTGGCGCAAAAGCTCTTTTGCTTTTAGGAAATTTTCGTCGCGGCAGTTGTTTGCGACTCCGTTTAAATTTGAGTTTTTGGCGTCAAATTTTGAAGCGACGCACTCGGCTTGTTCGGCGGCCAAATTTACGCTTTCGTGGCTTTTCGTTAGGATATTATCGCGGCTGTTTTTGTTTAAATTTGCGTCCAAATTTGCCGCCTCTGTGCACTCAAATTTAAACTCCTGCACCTGCGTTTGTCTAAATTTACCGCTTTTGGCAAGCTCAAGCGCCTTTAAAACGCTAGCGACCATGAGGCGAACCTGGGCGCGCAAAAAGCCGTTTGCTTTAAAAACGATGATTGTTCGCTCGCCGCGTTCGTAGCAAAAAGCCTTTGAGACGCGCCGCACGGGACTTTTGACGTCGCTGCCAAGCTTCATAAACGCGCTAAAATCATGTTCTCCGACAAAAAGCGCGAGCAGCTCGTTTGCTAAATTTAGGTCAAATTTGGGTATAAAAGTCTCGTAAGGCGACAAAAAAGGCGAAAACTCGCCGTGATTAATCACGTATCGATATGCACGTGCCGTGGCGTCGTATCGCGGATGAAAGCCATCTTTAACGCGGCTTATAAATTTGACGTGAATGGCCGGATGGGCGTGGCGGTTGACGAGTGATCTTAGGCGCACAAAGTCCTTAAAATGCTCGCCGCACTCCACGCAGGCGACTTGATTGTTTGCGTGCACTCCCTTGTCTGTGCGCGAGCTGGAGATTATTTTGCTAAAGATCCCTACATGCGCTAGGGCTACGCCCAGAGCGTCCTCAACGCCATTTTCGTGCGGCTGGGTCTGCGAGCCCTGAAATTTCGACCCGTCGTAGCTAAAAACGAGTTTAAGACGCACTTAGTATCTTTTTAAAATTTTAGCCCTAAAGCTAAAAATCGAGGCAATGAAAAATAACAAAAATATCGCCGCAATCGCGATAAAAACGCGCGAACTAAAGAGCATAATGAGCGTAAAATATCCAAACAGCACGCCAAATATCCCAAAATACACAAAGCCTTTTTCGTAGCGGTAAGTCACGATACCAAGGCTCAAGGCAAAAAGCGTCGTCGCTAGCGGAAAAAGCGCGATGAGAACGTAGGTCGCAAAGTCTTTAGCGCGCTTTTTATCCTCGCTCATTGCCTGCCAATACTGCACAAACGACTTCGTCTGCGCGACGCTGTCCTCTTGGGCAGTGCTGATTTTCATCGTGCCAAAGTCGGTTTTATGCCACGAGGCGTCTCTCATATCGTAAATTTTACCCTCTGATAGCGTAAACTCAAGCACGGCGTTATTGTTGGTTAGGCGAGCGTTTTTAGCAAGGACGAATCGGTGTGCGCCTTCTTTTGGCGAATAAAGCGTCACGCCCTCGTAAAGAGTGCCGTTCTCGTCGCTTTTTTCATTTTGGATAAAGACCATCCAGTCGGAAAATTTTTGCCCGAATTCGGTTGTTTTCAAATTTAGCTTGGCGACGGTTTTTTTGTACGAGACGAAATTTGAGTTTAGCTCCGCAGCTGTGGGGATCAGTATTATCGCGGTTACAATGAGAAAGATTGAGACCGCGCCACTAACGATTAGGAAAAATTTAGCGATCCTAACTGGCGAATATCCGAGCGTAAAAAGCACGATGCTCTCGTTTTCGCGAGAAAGTCTGAAAAACATGAGCGCAAGCGATACAAAAAACGCGATAGGTACGGTAAAAAGCAGCACTCTAGGCAGCATAAACATATAGAGTTTAAAAAGCTCTATAAACGTAATCTCGATGTATGACGTGATACGGGCAATCTGGATGAAAAACACGATCGACATGATGAGAAAAAGCGTCGCAAATAGCGATGCGAACGTACCTAGGAAGTTTGAGAAAAGATAACGCGCCGTCCTATCCATAAATCAGTCCCAATATGTAGATAAACTGCTCCTTAAACGCGTAAACGATGAGCGTGGCAAGGCTCAAAAACGGCACGAAAGGCAGCTCGTATCCGCGCTTTCGCACTATGACGTAGGCTGGCAGCGTCAGTAGCGCCGAGACATAGATCGCCATGAGGCCGAGCTTGACGCCTAGTATCGCGCCCATAACGCCCGCGATAAAGATGTCCGCAGAGCCCATGGCTTCGCGCTTGAGAGTCAGGCTAACGACAGCGCGCAGCAGCCAAAAGGCAAACATAAAAATCGCAGCGTTTATAAACGAATCAAATGCAAATAAAAGCCCATCCGAGTCAAAAGAGTCGGGCGGATTAAAACCGTAAAGCAGCGAAAATGCAACGCTGGCAAAAAGCAGCGGATCGGGAACAGCCTTGTAACGAAAATCGATCAGGCTAAGCGCTAGTAGTAAGATAAAGCAGACGCCAAGCATCGCCGCCTTAAAAATCGCGGCGTAAAAGCTGTCCGTAAGAGGCTCAAGTCCGTATGTCTCAATGCAATACGCAAGCACGCAAAGCAGGCCGCTAGCAAGCTCAACTAGAGTATACTGAAAGCTGATTTTTTCGCCGCAAAACGCGCACTTGCCGCGCAAAAACAGCCACGCAAAAATCGGGATGTTATGATACGGCTTTAGCGGAGTTTTGCAGCTTTGGCAGTGCGAGGCAGGGAAATTTATGCTCTCGCCGCGCGGCATGCGGTAGATCAGGACGTTGCTAAAACTGCCGACTACGGCGCCCAAGATAAAAAATAATAAAATAAAAAATACAACGGCGAAAATCATAACTCTCCTAATTTAATTTATAATGCATTTGGCTGCTTGCGGTTGTTTTTGAGCTAGCGGCGACGTTTTTAAGTAATGTTTGTGCAAATTTGCCGCACGATTTGAGCTAAAATTTGACTCGTTATTTGCGCCGCAAAAAAGCATAAAACACAAAATTTAAAGGCGATTTTAGCGAAATATTGCCTTGAATGATTTTAAATTTAAAGATTTCGGTTCAAAATTTATGCAAAACGGCGTTGCGGAAAGGCTTTTATTTGTCAAATTTAAACGCATTTTTCGGCAAACTAATCAAATAAAATGACGTAAATTTAAAAAGACAGAGGCAGCCAAAAACATCAAATTTTAAAGTCCGCCAAATCTTCTATCTTTTTTCTTAAACTTAGCCGTTATCTGGGCTAGCTCCTCGCGCGTGAAATCTGGCCAAAGCGTAGGCGTAAAGGCAAACTCGGCGTAGCTAGCTTGCCAAAGCATGAAATTTGACAGTCTTTGCTCGCCACCCGTGCGCACTAGAAGGTCGATGGGCACGGACTCATCGAGGCAGGCTTGCAGGCTATCTTCGCTTAAATTTAGGGCTAGGTTTTGGGCGTCAAACTCTCCGCCGTTTTTTTCGCAAAATCTCCTAAAAGCTCTTAAAATTTCATCTTTAGCGCCATAGTTTAGCGCCAAATTTAGCTTTAGCCTAGAGTTTTGCGCGGTTGCGTTTTTGATATCAGCTATCTCGTTTTTTAGCTTATCGCTTAGCGGACTTTCGTTGCCGATAACGTTAAATTTGATGCCGTTTTTGATAAAACTATCGTGTTTTGAGAGTAAAAATTTATGCAAAAGCTCCATCAAAAACGCCACTTCGCTCTTTGGACGCTTCCAGTTTTCGGTGCTAAATGCATAAAGGCTCAGCACCGCCACGCCCTCGTCGATACAAAACTCGCACATCTGCTCCACGACGTTCGCGCCCGTTTCGTGCCCTTTTGTACGTAGCAAACCGCGGCGCTTAGCCCATCTGCCGTTGCCGTCCATTATGATAGCTAGGTGATTTAGCTCGTTCATTTTAGCCCTTAAAATCGATTATTTTGCCGCTTAGATCAAAAAAAGCGGCGATGTTTTGCGTCGTTTGCGCTTCGCAGTCAAATTCATTTCGCAAAAGCCTAGCGACCTTGTCAAACGGCGTTTGGGCGTTAATTATTTGAGCGCCTTTTAGCGTAAAAATAATCGGAGCGAAATTTGAAAAAATAAGGTAAATTTGACTCGTCCGGGCGCCGTCAAATTTCATCTGAAAAACCCCTTTTGCACCGTTATAAACAAACGAAATATTAATGATATTTTTTTGTAGCGCAAGCAGCATTTGAGCTAGACTTTCAAATGATTCCCGCGAGTCTGCCGCGCTAAGGCCGTTAAATATATATTCATAAAACCAGTTTAGATCGGACTCGCTTATAAGCCTTTCTATTAGGGCCAGTCCGTCGGGCGCAGCGTAGGCTAAATTTGGTTTTTTAAAGAGATTTCTTATCACGATATTTTCGGTGCCGCTCGCGATCTCGCCCCAGTATTCGCCCTCCACGTCGAGGCTTTTCATACTTTTGGTGCTTAGGATTTTGTTGCCCATTTTGAGATTGTAGCGATTGTAGCCCGTCTTTTCGGCGACTTTGATGCTGATTGGCAGGCTCGCGTTTAGAGCCGTGCCCGCGTCGCCGCTTGCGATTTTTTGCACTCGTGAGACGGGATTTATCATAGCTTGCTTGCTAAATTTACGATTTGGCGCGCCGCGTCCTCTTTGGATGTTAGCGCGATATTTTGCGCGTCACGGCTCGTTATAAAGGTGATTTGCGTGCTATCAGAGCCAAAATTTACATCGCCGCCCAGCACGTTTAGGCAAACGGCGTCAAGGCTCTTTTTCTCAAGCATATTTTTTGCATTTTGCATAGCGTTTGCGCCGTCCATTTCCATTTTAAAACCGATTTTTTTGACATTTTTAAAACCCGCCAGAGAGCCCAAAACATCCTCGTTTTGCGCGAGTTCTAGCGTCCAGATTTCGCCTAAATTTTGCTTTTTTAGCTTGCCTTCAAATTTTGTTTTTGGAGCGTAATCGCTAACCGCAGCCGCCATCGCGAGCAAATTTGCGTCCGTCAAATTTGCGCGTAGCAGCTCTTTTAGCTCCGCCGAGCTTTGAAATTTGAGCGTTATATAGGGCGCGTTTGCCGTCTCAAAGCTAGCTATCAGCGTCACGTCCGCGCCCGCGTAGTAAAAGGCGCCCGCCAGCGCTTTTGCCATCTTGCCGCTAGATAGATTCGTCACGGCTCTTACGTCGTCGATCTTTTCGCTCGTAGCGCCACCCGTTACGATCACCTTTTGTCCTTTAAATTTTGGCTCTGTTAGCATTCTTTTGGTTTCGTAGATGATCGTAGAAACGTCTGCCAGTGCGCCTTTACCGACGTCGCCGCAGGCTAGGGTTTTTTCTACCGGTTCGATAAATCTCGCGCCGTTTGCCGCTAAAAACTCGAAATTTTTGCGCGTAGAGAAGTGATTTAGCATTTTGTCGTTGGCTGCAGGCGCGATGAGTAGGGGAGCCGGGCTAGCGATCAGAGTCTGCATAAAGACGTTATCGCAAATGCCGCTTGCAAGCTTGTTTATCGTATTTACGCTTGCGGGCGCGATGAGGATTAGATCGGTTTTGGCGTAGGCGATGTGATTTAGTCCTTCCTGCCAGTTTTCAGTGCGCGAGGTTAAAATTTTATGCTCGCACAGCGCTTCAAAGCCCGCTTCAGAGCAAAATTTGAGCGCTCCTTCGCTAAGCATAACCCGCACGTCCGCGCCCTCTTTTTTTAGCGCGGATAAAATTTCATAAGCTTTATAAAACGCGATACTGCCGCAAACCGCAAGCAAAATTTTTTTATTTTTTAGCATTTTCGTCGCCGCTTTTTGCGCCGTTAAAAAATTTATAAAAAAAGCCTTCTTTATTTACCTGTTTCGTGCGGCTGATGGCTAGCGCGCCACTTGGTACGTCGCTAGTTACGGTGCTTCCTGCGGCGATTAGCACGTCGTCGCCGACTTTTACGGGAGATATGAGCTGGGTGTCCGAGCCGATAAAGACGTTTTTGCCGATTATCGTTTTGTGCTTAGCTTTGCCGTCGTAGTTGCACGTGATGGTGCCGCAGCCTACGTTTGTGCCCTGGTCGATCTCGCAGTCGCCAAGATAGCTTAGATGGCCTGCTTTGACGCCGTTTAGCCTGGCTGCTTTTAGCTCGACGAAATTTCCGATGTGAGTGTTTTTGATCTCGCATTTTGGACGCAGGTGCGCTAGAGGGCCGACGTCCGAGTCCTCGACGACGGAGTTTTCTACGACCGAGCCGCTTTTGATGACGGAGTTTTTGATGAGACACTCTCCGATGACGCTTACGTTTTCTTCGATTACGCATTCGCCTTCAAATTTTGCTCTAGAGTCGATGTAAATGCTATTAGGCAGACGCATTAGTACGCCCGCTTTCATCAAATTTTTCTTGATCTCCTCCTGCATCAAATTTTCTGCTATGCTGAGCTGAAATTTATCGTTTATACCCATGAAATTTTGCTCTTCGACGCTGATGGCCCAGCACTTTAAGCCGCGCTCGTTTGCGATTTTTATCGCGTCGGTTAGGTAAAATTCTTTCTGCGAGTTTTTGTTGCCGATGAGAGGCAAAATTTCGCGTAAAACTTCGCTTTTAAAGCAGTAGCAACCGGCATTTGCGCTTTTTATCATTTTTTGCGTCTCGGTCGCGTCTTTTTGCTCGACGATGGCTTCTGCTTTGCCGTTATTTATGATGACGCGGCCGTATCCGTAGGGGTCTGTCGCCTCAAAAACGCTTAGCGCGATGTCTGAGTTGCCCGCGCTTAGGCGGATTAGGTCGTTAGTTTTTATAAGCGGCATATCTCCGCACAAAATCAGCGTTTTTTCGCTATTTAGAGGGATGTTTTTTAGCGCGCCCGCAGTGCCCGGGAACTCTTTTAAATTTTGTTCGTAAATTTTAGTTTGAGGGAAAATTTCTTTGATTTTGGCTCCCACTAGCTCTTTTTGATAGCTCAAAACCACGCTCACGTCGCTACTGATCTCATAAGCCTTGCGCAAAATATGGATAATCATCGGCTCTCCGCAAAGCTCGAAAAGCACCTTTGGTTTGGTTGATTTCATCCTCGTGCCAAGCCCCGCGGCAAGCACCACTACGCCGATATCGCTCATCTTTTTTCCTTGTTTAAATTTGAGCGATTTTATCTCAAATTTGCTAAATGCGCGATTAATGCTTTTTTGGACTTAACAATTTCTTAAGCATTAACTTATATAATCACGGCCTTTGAATATAATCAAAATCAAATTTAAAGGATGTAACTTGCTTTCATTTTTAAAAAAGGCTTTAAGAAGAAATCAGTTTTTGTTTAATCTCCACCTGATTTTATCGATTATTTTTGCCGTTCCGCTACTCGTTATCGGCGTTACGGGCGCGATTTTGTCGTATCAGCATGAGCTTGATGATCTCATAAATTTAAACGCTCCCAAAGTGGAAAAAACGGGCGAAATGCTAAGCGCGGAAAAAATCCTGCAAGGCTTTAGCGAGCAAACGGGCGTTAAACAGCCGGCAAGGCTCGTGCTACCTAAAAGCGAAAACGAAGCGGTCAAAATTTATGCTAGTGGTAGCGACGCCTATCTGGTCGATCCGTATACCGCGCAGATCATCGGCAAGGACTATGGATTCGCCTTTGTTCGCACCGTAATGTCGCTGCACCGAAATTTGGGCTTTGCGCTAACTGGCAACAAAACCGTGGGCGAGGTCGGCAAGCAGATCGTAGGCGCTAGTACGGTCGCGATGATAGTGCTCGTGATAAGCGGCGTTTGGCTACATTTCCCGAGACTAAAACGCAAATTTGCCGAGGCGATAAAGCCAAATTTTAAACTCAAAAAATACGCCCTTTTTCACAACCTGCACACGAGTCTGGGCGCCCTAAGCGCGGTGATCTATCTCATCGTCTGCTTAACTGGGCTCATGTGGTCGTATCGCTGGTATAACGGCGCGGTGATGGAGCTTTTCGTTAGCGAGCAAAATTTGCCAAAAGAGACCGCGCAAAAAGACGGAGCGCCCGCAAAAGCAGAGGGTAAAAAGAACGCCGAGTATAAATTTAGCGATGTACAGAAGGCTTATGAGATATTCAGATCAAGCGGCATAGAGTATAAGGAATTTAGCCTGATGCTCGCGGCCGGAGATAAGATAAACGTCAGATACTACGAGCCGGACGCGCCTAGCACCGCTCGTCCGAAAATGACCGCCGTAAACGTAAAAGAGGGCAAGATGGCTGAGCAAAAGCAAACCGATGGCATAACCATAGGTATGGTAAAAAGCACGAACTATCAGTTGCACACGGGGTATTTTTTCGGGCTTGCGGGTAAAATTTTGTGGTCGGTCGTTTCGCTTTTGATGGCGCTTTTTATCTTTAGCGGCTTTTATATGACGGCAAAAAGGGCGTTTAA
The DNA here is from genome assembly GCF_004803815.1 of Campylobacter showae. NCBI lineage: Bacteria > Pseudomonadati > Campylobacterota > Epsilonproteobacteria > Campylobacterales > Campylobacteraceae > Campylobacter > Campylobacter showae. Next base: position 900,109 of record NZ_CP012544.1, read on the forward strand.
GCCAAAAAAGCCTAGTTAAATTTGCCCTTTACGTTACGCGTGCGAGCGATAAATTTGCCAAATTTGCTCTTGCCGCAAGACGCTACCTTTTGTTTTTGTTTAAAATTTCGCTTTGCTTTTTAAATCAAATTTTTAGAAAAAATTAGCATTTAAATTTGGTCAAGAAAAGTGCCAAAAAAACGAAATATGACCAAAAATGCAAAATTTGAAAAAATTTATGCCGATTTGGAACGCCTTTTGCAAAAAGCTAATCTAAGTTTAACTGTTTTTTCAACTAAAAAAAAACTAAAATACAAACTAAAATTTTTAAATAGAAAGTTGCAAGATGGATTTAGGTAGCCTCGTCGGTTGGATAGTTATTATGGTGCTTTTGCTAGGTTCCATGCAAATGGGCGTCGGAATCGGAGCTTACATCGATATTCCCTCTGTTTTGATCGTTTTTGGCGGTACGATTTGCGCGCTGATGATCGGTTTTAAGATGGAGCAGATAAAAAAGCTAGGCACGTTTTACGGCATCGCGGTAAAACCAAAAACCTACAATCTCCCAGAAATTGTAAAAAAAATGGTCGAGTACTCCACAAAAGCTCGCCGCGACGGTATCTTGGCTCTTGAGAGTGATGCAAATAACGAAACCGATCCGTTTCTAAAAAAGGGTCTATCTATGGCGGTTGACGGCAACGAACCAGACGCCATCAGAACGCTGCTTGAGATAGATATGGAGCAGGCCAGCTCCAGACACGGCGATAATATCAAAATTTTCGAACAAATCGCGGGCTTTGCGGGCTCTATGGGTATGATCGGTACGCTCATCGGTCTGGTTGCGATGCTTATGAACATGTCCGACCCTTCGGCTATCGGTCCGTCGATGGCGGTCGCGCTCATCACGACGCTTTACGGTGCGATGATAGGAAACATCCTTGGCTCGCCCGTGGCAAACATCCTAAGTATCCGCGACAAGGACGAAGGCACGGCAAAGGTGTTGATGCTAGAGGGCATAATGGCGATACAGGCGGGCGACAACCCTAGGACGCTTGAGATGAAGCTACTATCGTTTTTACCGCCTAAAGACCGCGTCAGTCAGTTTGATAAGTAGTAAAAATGGCTAAAAAGTTAATCGATCCGGGCGACTGCCCCAAATGCTTACCCGAGTGGCTCGCTGCGTTTGGCGACTTGATGTCGCTGTTGCTTTGCTTTTTCGTACTGCTTCTTTCTATGAGTACGATGGACGCAAAGAAGCTAGAAGCCGCGATCGGCTCGCTAAGCGGGGCTTTGGGCGTGCTTGAGGGCGGCGCGAAACCGGACGTCAGCGCCGAGCAAAACCAAGACGACCATGCCACCTCAAACAAAGAGCGCACGGGCGTGAAGTCAAATTTCGAGCAGACGCTGCGCTCTATTAACGAGCTTTTGCACGCTAGCGGCTCGCCTGAGGTTACGTTTGAGGAGAGCGAGAGCGGCTTCGTGATCAGGCTACCTGCAAATTTGCTCTTTGCAAAAGATAGCGCCAAGCTGCAAAACGACGATGCGCTGCTGTTTTTAAAACGTATCGCGATGGTGATAGCCAAACTACCGCCCGACGTCGTAGCAAACGTGATCGGACATACCGACAGCGAGCAGCCGGCGTCTACCGAGTTTAAAGACAACTGGCAGCTATCGTCGGCTAGAGCTATCAGCGTAGTTAGCGAGCTCATCAAAGACGGCGTCGATCCTAAAAAGCTAACCGCATCAGCAAAGGCCGAATTTGAGCCGTTTGTGACGAATTTCACCGAGCAGGGCAGGGAGAAAAACCGCAGGGTCGAGATCCACTTCGTTTCGTTAAATTTAGACGACAAAGCCAAAACGCAAAAAAGCATACTGGACGCGCAGGAGTAAATTTGAAAAAACTGACGTTTTTGCTGTTTTTTATCTTTGCGGCGGTCGCGATCGGCGAGGATAACGTCACGATCCCGACCGTAAATCTCAGCCTAAGCGCGCCCACTACGCCAACCCAGCTAGTTAGCTCGCTAAACGTCCTACTGGTCCTCACCGTCCTTACGCTCGCTCCTTCGCTCGTTTTTATGATGACGAGCTTTTTACGGCTCATTATCGTTTTTTCGTTTTTGCGTCAGGCGATGGGTACACAGCAGATGCCGCCGTCTACGGTGCTTATTAGCCTTGCGATGGTGCTTACGTTTTTTATCATGGAGCCTGTGGGCAAGCAAGCCTATGAAGCGGGCGTGCAGCCGTATCTAAGCGAGCAAATCGGCTATCAAGAAGCCTTTGAGCGCGGCGTAAAGCCGTTTCGCGAGTTTATGATAAAAAATACACGCGAGAAGGACCTGGCGCTATTTTTACGCATCAGAAACATGCCAAACCCGCAAAGCTTCGACGATATCCCGCTCACGGTCGTGATGAGCGCGTTTATGATCAGCGAGATGAAAACGGCATTTGAGATAGCGTTTTTGCTCTATCTGCCGTTTTTAGTTATCGATATGGTCGTTAGCTCCGTGCTTATGGCGATGGGTATGATGATGCTGCCACCGACGATGATTTCACTGCCTTTTAAGCTACTTATTTTCGTGCTCGTCGACGGGTGGAATTTGCTCGTCATGAATCTCGTTAAAAGCTTTCATTAGGTTTTTTGTCGCTATAATCTTAAAAAAGCTCAGCGCGCCGCTTAAATTTTCATTTTATTTTACTTACGGCGCCAGACTTCAGACGGCGCAAATCAGCTCAAATTTAGCCCGCGCCGCCCAGAGCTAATAGGGAAGGCTTCAGATGAAAAAAATTTATATATTTTTGAGTTTTTGCGTTTTTTTAGGCGGTTCGGAGGTTAAATTTGATGGAAATTTACACGAGCTGATTTTGGCAGCGCAGAGCTCAAATTTGGCTCAAATTTCAAACTACGAACCGCAAAAAGCGCAGCTGCAAAAAGATGCCGTAAAGAGTGCGTATATGCCAAGCCTCACGGTTGAGGGCGGATACAGCTTTTTAAGCGGCGATATAAACGTCCTGCGCCCGCAAAGAGCCGCCACGGCAAGGGCGATTTTGGAGCTTGCCGTTTATGACGGCGGTAAAAGAGAAGCCCTGCTAAGCTCGCTTTCGCACCTTAGCGCGGCTGAAATTTTAAAAAACGAGGAGTATCAAAACCTGCTTGCGTTTAACGCGACTAAGCTCTATTTTGGTTTCTTGTCGCTGGGCGAGCTTGCGACCGCAAAGGAGGGCGAGATAAACTACCTAAAAAATGCGCTAAATAGGCTGGAAAAATACTACCGCGCGGGGCTTAGCGACGAGAGCGAGTATGAAGCGGTAAACGCTAGATACGCCATGGCGCTCGCCGAACGCCTCGAAATCACGCAAAATCAAAACGAGATAAAAAATCAAATTTACGCGCTAACGGGTAGAGATATAAAGCCTGTGGCGGGCTCTAGGATCGCGTTTACAGACGACGACTCCACGCCGCAAAAAAGTGCAAAGCCAGAGCTTGAGGCGCTTAGGCTAAATTTCGCCGCGGCCTTGGAGGATGAAAAGATAACCGCGTCCGAGACGAACCCGCAAATTTTCATCAAAAACACCTACACCTTTATGCGCACGCATTACGATAGAAATTTGCTGCCGGCGCAGTATAGAAGCGCGCTGGAGCCCTATTTCGACGACTTTTTTAAGCCAAATTTAAATACAAACGAGCTGATTTTGGGCTTTAGCTGGAAGGCGTTTGATTTTGGCGCGAACAAAAAGCGGCGCGAGATAAAGCGCATAAGCGCGCTGCAAGCGAAGCTAAATTTAGATCAAAAGCGCCTGCAAAACGAGCTAAATTTAGTAAATATCAAAAACGACCTAAAGACGCTCGAGCAAAAGATAGCCGCGGGCGAAAGCGCGCTAAACTCGGCGCAAACCTCGCTAAATGCCGTTAGCAAAAAGTATGAAGCCGGGCTGCTTGGATATGTAGAGTTTTTAAATGCGACTGCGCAGAGCTTTAGCGCAGGCAGCGCGCTGGAGCTAAGCAAGAGTAAATTTGAGATCAAAAAGGCGGAGTATCTATACGAGCGCGGCGGCAAAATCGCCGAAAATATCGAAAAAACGGAGCGCAAATGAATAAAATTTTACTATTTTTACTGAGCGCGGCGGTTGCGCTTTGTGCAGAGGATAAAATTTACGCGAGCTTTGACGTCGCGGCAGCAAAAGACGCGCAGCTCGCGCTAAAGGCCGTCGGTATCGTAAAGACCGTAAATATAGAAGTCGGCTCTGCGGTAAAGCGCGGCGACGTGCTACTCGAGCTTGAAAACGAGAGCGAAAAGCTAGCCGTAAAGCTCGCTCAAAACGACCTAGAGAGTGCGCAGACGGCAAAAGCCCACGCAAAAAGCGTGCTGGATAAATTTAAACTCGTTCAAAGCGTGAGCTCAAAGCAGGCTTTTGAAAATGCGGAGTTTGATTTTAAAAATGCAGCGCTAGCCCAAAACAGAGCGCATCTGGCGCTAAATTTGGCGCAAAAGCGGCTAGAAGACACGAGGCTACTAGCACCTTTTGACGGGACGATCTCAGGCAAGAGCATCGAGGTCGGCGAGGGCGTGGGCGGCGTAGCGCAAAAGTTGATGTCGATCTTTTCGTACCCGGACGTGAAGCTCAAGCTTAGCTTTGATGAGAAATTCAAAGACCGCGTTAAAATAGGTAGCGAATTTATCTATAAACTAGACGGCCAAAGTGAGGAAAGGCGCGGTAAAATCAGCCTCATCTACCCGACTATCGACGCTAAAAACGGCAAAATTTACGCCGAAGTGCAGGCGCGAAATTTGACGCCGGGGCTTTTTGGAGAGGGATATATCGTCTCAGACTCGCAGGAGGGAGTGGACGCCGAGCCTAAAAATAAGGACGAAAATAAAACGTCCGGGCTTAAATTTGACGGCCTTGACGGCTTTAAAAACGGCGAGTTTGCGTGCGCGAAATTTGACGCAGAAAAAACTAGCCTTGGCGTAGCTTGGTTTTTAAATTTGACGTTGCAAACGAAAAGCGAGATAAATTTGAACTCAAATTCGGCGTGCGGCGTTAAATTTGACGCCGCCGCGAAAAATGCAAATTTGACGAAAGAGGCGGGCGACGGATTAAATTTATCGCACAAACAAGGCGGCGTAAATTTAAATGCCGAATTTGACGCGGCGCAAATTTTACTAGCCGATAAACGCCAAACGCTTTTTGCAAAGCAGGGCGGACGGGTAAATTTGACGCAAAAGGCAGTTTTAGCGAAGGCGCAAAATGTATAAACTAGCCATAAATCGCCCGATTACGACGCTGATGTTTTTCGTCGCGCTCGTATTCTTCGGCGCGATGTCGCTTCTTAGGATGCCGGTAAATCTCTTTCCCGAGGTCGTCATCCCGCTGATCAAGATCACGACCTACGCGCCTGGCGACATGAGCCTCATCGAGAGCAGGGTCACTAAAAAGATCGAGGACGAGGTCTCGACGATAGACGGTATCAAAAAGATCAGGTCTTATACATTTAACAACCTCAGCATCGTCATGGTCGAGTTTAATCTCAAGAAAAACATCGACGTCGCCGCGAACGACGTGCGCGACAAGGTCGCAAAGGCAAAGCTCGATGCCCAGCCCGAGATAGAAAAAATCAACAGCGACAGCGGCAAGGTGGCGAGCTTTTTCGTTAGCCGCAAGGACGAAAATTTAACCGCGCTTATGCAAGCGGTCAAAGACGAGGCAAAGCCGTTTTTGCAGCGCGTAAAAGGCGTTGGTAAGGTCGATGATAAGGGCTTTTTGGAGCCTGAGATTAAAATTTACCTTGATCCTTTTAAACTCGATAAATACGCCCTAACCGCGGCCTCGGTCATAAATATAATCAAATCGCAAAATTTAAAAGCTCCGCTTGGCAAGCTGGAAAACAGCGAATTCGAGATATTTTTAAAGAGCGAATTTGACGCTAAAAGCGTGCGCGAGCTAGAGGAGATACGCCTACAAAAAGACGTGTTTTTAAAAGACGTCGCGCGCGTGGAGCTATCTCATCACGACACCGACGCCGTAGCGATGTATAACGGCAAGCGCGGAGTGCTGCTCGACGCTATAAAAGTAAGCGGCGCAAACACGATAGAGACGATAGACGCGCTCAAGGCTAAAACGGACGATCTAGCGGCAAGACTAGGCGAGAACTACGAAGTAGAGCGGGTTTATGAAAAGAGCGAAAGCATCCTAAAGCACATAAATCAGGTCAAATTTGACATGATGCTGGGCGTCGCGCTCACGGTCGTCATCGTTTTTTTCTTTTTGCGAAGCTTTAGTGCGACCGTCATCGCCGCGCTCGCGATCCCGGCTAGTATCGTGGGGACGTTTTTTATCATCGACGTTTTGGGCTTTGATCTAAACCGCCTCACGCTGCTGGCTCTCACGCTTGGTATAGGTATATTTATCGACGATGCGATCGTGGTCGTGGAAAATATCTCAAAAAAGATGCAAGAAGGCGAGAGCAACCCACTAAAAGCAAGCTTTGAGGGCGTGCGCGAGATCGCATTTAGCGTGCTTAGCATTAGCGCGGTGCTGCTTTGCGTGTTTGTGCCGATTGCCTTTATGGAGGGCATCGTAGGGCAATATTTTAACTCCTTTGGTATGAGCGTGAGCGGCGGTATCGTGGTGTCGTTTTTGGTTTGCATTATGCTGATACCTAGCCTGGCGGCGAGATTTTTGAACGAGGGCAAGAGTAAATTTTACCGCGTGACGGAGCCATTTTTTGAGATGCTCGAGAGCGGTTACGAGCGGCTTTTGAAGCTTATTTTGAGGTTTAAAACCGCGTTTGTTATCCTCACTTTAGGCGTGCTGGCTCTTTGTATGAGCCTAGCCGGCAAGGTCGGCATGGACTTTTTGCCCGTCGAGGACGAAGGGCAGTTTGAGATATTTTTAAAAGCAAGCCCGGGCATCTCGGTTGAAGCTATGAGCGCTAGAGCTAGCGAGGTCGTGCGCGAGGTAGATAGCGATCCGCACGTCGAGTACTCGTATATGATCGCTGGCTACACGGACTCAAAGGACGCGTACAAGGCTAAAATTTACGTCCGATTAAAGGGCTTTGAGTCGCGAAAAGAGCGCCAAACGCAGATAATGGACGAGTATAGAAAAAAGCTTAAATTTGATGACCTCAGCGTCAAAGTCCTGCAGATACCATACGTCGATACCGGTAGCGACAGCGAGCCTGTGCAGCTAACGATCACTGGCGATAGCCTGGAAAAGCTAGACGAAATCCTGCCAAAAGCCATCGCCATGGTGCGCGCGATAGAGGGCACGACGGACGTGGGCAGCGATAACGAGGATAAGATAAACGAGCTACAAATCAGCGTAAATAAAGACAAGGCCAAACGCCTAAGCGTCGATCCTAGCGCGGTGGCACAGGTGATATATGCGTCCTTTGGGCAAAATAGGCTTGGTAGCTTTGATAACGGCGACGCGCAGTACGATATGATACTGAGGTTTGACGACGAGTACCGCAAGGACGCGCAGGCGCTGCAAAAACTAAAGATCAAAAACGCTCACGGCGAGAGTATAAGCCTAAGCGCGGTGGCGGAGTTTAAGACGAGCAAGACCTTTTCCGTGATAAACCGCTTTAACAAACAGCGTCAGATCAGGATCGTCGCAAACGTGGATAACGTCCCGCTAGGCGCCGTGCAAAAGGGCATCGATGAAAATATCGGTCAAATTTTGCCTGAGGGCTATGATTACGTGATGACGGGCTTTATCGAGATGATGAACGACACGAACGCGGCCTTTGTATTTACGATCAGCCTTAGCGTCGTGCTCATCTATATGATCCTGGCCGCGCTTTACGAGAGCTTCGTGCTGCCGCTCATCATCATGATCTCGATGCCGCTGGCGTTTGGCGGCGTGGCGGTCGGGTTGTACCTTAGCGGTAACTCCTTTAGCCTATTTGTGATGGTCGGCGCGATCTTGCTTTTTGGCATGGTGGGCAAAAACGCGATTTTAGTTGTGGATTTTGCCAACCGCTACGCGAACGAGGGCGTGGAGCTAAACGAAGCCATCGTGCGAGCTGGCGTCAAAAGACTGCGAGCGATACTGATGACTACTTTTGCGATGATATTTGCGATGCTACCGCTTGCGCTTAGCAGAGGCGCGGGATACGAGGGCAACTCTCCTATGGCGATCTCGGTGATCTCGGGGCTCATTAGCTCGACGCTGCTAACGCTGCTGGTCGTGCCTGCGCTCTTTGGCGCGGTGTATAAGATAGATAAATTTGTGAGTAAAATTTATAAAAGAGAGGAAATCTAGGGCTCAAATTTGAGTTTTCTCTCAGCTGAGCCTGCGTCAAATTTGCGCTCGGCGTTTGCTCGACCGTTGGGCGCTGATTTTGATTAAACTAAAAAGCCGATTTTGCTTTGAGACCACATTAAATTGATTTAGGTAATTTAACGTAACAAATTTGCCGTTTTGCATTCGTCTGCCTCTGCTAAACCCTGTTTTTAAATATTCAACGCAAAATATAGATTCCTTATTTATTTGATAATAGTTTTAGAAATTATTAATTTTTAAAATGCTAAAATCCGCGCCGATTTAGAGTAAATTTTAAAAGGACGAATTTTAAACGTGAATATACTTGACAAAAAGACGATGTATAAAATTCATACTTATATTTCACTCATATTTTGCATTCCGCTAGTTATCGTTTGCTTTACCGGTTCGGTTTTAGTTTATAAAGACGAGATAAATAATATTTTAATGCCAGGCGTCATCTATGTAGCAGACGGCAACGATAAAAAGAGGCTAAAATTTGACGAACTAAGAGAAAAAATAGAAAAAGAGTATCCGCATCACGAGATAGTAGGCTGGAATATCGACACAGATCCCCAAAAGACGGACAAAATTTGGCTGTTAAAGCACGGAGCGGGCGAAAAAGAGTGGGCGTGCGTGTATCTTGATGCATTTAGCGGAGAGATAAAAAGCGACCTCGTGCCGCACGATAGCGGATTTATCGGGGTTATTACCGAGCTTCACGAAAATTTGCTTCTTGAAAAAAGCGGTCAAATTTTGCTTGGACTAACGGCGATTTTTGCTTTTCTTATTTCGATTAGCGGCTTTATCGTTTACCGAAATTTTTGGGCGAATTTGCTACGCCTTCGGTTTGCGAGAATGGCGGTTTTTATGAGCGATTCGCACAAATTTATCGGCGTTTTTTCTACGCCCGTTATCTTTGCGGTCGCGCTTAGCGGGGCTTGGTGGGAGCTTAGGTTTATGTTTATGCCGCCTTTTGATAATTCTAAATTCGTAATCGGTCCGCAAATTTACGACAAAAATATCTCAATCGACGCCCTCGTGCAAAGAGCGGCTTCGGATGTGCCCGGATTTGAGACGCATTACGTTAGCTTTCCGTTTTATGAAGGCGCAAATATCACGCTTTACGGGCAAAAACCGAGTCAAAGCTTCCTGCATAACCAGTACTCAAGCACCGTTACTTACGATAAAAATAGCGCAAATTTAATCGATGTAAAAGATATCGAGCTAGCAAGCAAAACGGATAAATTTTTATCGACGTTTAGGCGCGCTCACTACGGCGACTATAATGCAGCGACCAAATTTATCTGGTTTTTGTGCGGTTTAGCTCCTCTTGCGCTTAGCGTTTCGGGGATTTATTTATGGATAAAAAGATCAAATTTTAAAAGGAGAAAAAGATGAGAAATAAGATTTTGTTTTCGGTTGCGGCTATAAATTTGCTCGCGTCCGTTCAAATTTTAGCCGCTCAAAACGGCGAGAACGCAGCAGGCAAAGAGACGCTTCGTGCCGTCGAGGTAACTAGCGAACAAAGGCGCGACGACGTAAAATACAATGCTAAAGAGCTTGTAAAAAGTACCACGAGACTAGACCTCACCTCGCGCCAAACGCCTCAGTCGCTAACCGTCATCACCGAGGCTAGGCTAAAGGATCAAAATATCAACGACTATCAGGTGCTTTTGCGAAATATCCCGGGCGTCACGCTTAACAAGTGGGACGAGCGCGTATATCCTACGGCAAGAGGCTTTAAGATAGATTATTATTTGCTTGATTCGATGCCTAGCTTTGGCGGATTTAGCCTAGGCGCAAACGATATGAGCATGTTGCCGTATGAGCGCGTCGAGGTCGTAAAGGGCGCAAACGGCCTACTAGCGGGTGCAGGCAATCCGGCTGCTAGCTTAGATTTCATCCGAAAAAGAGCAAATTCAAAAGAATTGACGGGAAATTTCAAACTAAGTGCGGGCTCTTACGATAGATACGGCGTATCGGGCGACGTGCAGACTCCCGTAACTGCCGATGGTAACGTGCGAGCTAGAGCGTCGTTTATGCACGAGAAGTCTCGCTCGTATATGGACTACTATAACCGTAAAAACACCGCTATCTACGGCGTTGTTGATGCAGATATCATGGATAGCTCGTGGCTAAGCCTAGGCGCTTTTTATCAGGAGCTAAAGCGCCATGGCATACGCTGGGGAGGAATGCCTGCGTTTTACAAGAACGACGTTAGGCGCGAGTTTAGTAAAAATGAAATTTTCTCGCAGCCTTGGACTAGATGGGATATCAAGACTTTTGACGTTTATGCCGATTTTAGGCACTATTTTGAAAACGAAGCCAGCCTAAATCTCTCCTACTCCTTCCGCCGAGCAAATACGGACTCAAATCTACTCTACTACGGCGGCAAGGTAAATTTAGACGGTACGGGCGATGTTAGCGGACTTAGCGTCTATGCAAACAAACGCGAAGAAAATATCCACAACGTAGACGCCTACGTAAACCTGCCGTACGAAGCGTTTAGCTTGCCTCACGAGGCGGTTTTCGGCGCTATGTACAACAACTATAAAAAAAGCTCCGACAACGTCAGTAGCTACTGGAATAGCCGCACGACTCCGGCAGGCCTAGCCTATGCGGCGCGCACTAGGATAGATTTTAACAACCTGCACCTAGACGACCCGAAGCTACCTTACGCCGATCAAAACAACGCCGATAAAACGGTGCAAAAGGCCGTATATTTGGCTAATAAATTCTCAATCACGGACGAGCTTAAGTTTTTGCTGGGAGCCAGAATGAGCTACTATAAGTACCGCATCACGGGCGGTAACGGAAATAGAAATTTCACTCAAGAAATCACGCCGTATCTAGGCATCACGTACGATATCGGCGAAAACCACACGCTTTACGCTAGCTATACAAGCATCTTTAAACCCCAAACCGTAAAGGATATCAACGGCAAATACTTAGACCCGATCCAAGGCAAAGACTATGAACTCGGCATAAAGGGGGATTATTTTGACGGCGCGCTTTCGGCCTCATTTGGCGTATTTAAGGTCGTACAAGATAAACTAGGCGCAAAAACCGGACAAAAGATCCCAGGCACTACGACCGATGCTTACGAAGCTAAAAAAGGTGTAACGAGTAAGGGCTTTGAAGTAGACGTAAACGGAGAGATAAATCAAAATTTAAGCCTAGGTCTTGGTCTCACGCACTTTAACGCTAAGGACGCAGACGGTAAGAAATTTGACACCGAAAGCTCGCGCACTACGGCAAATCTGTTTGCCAAATACTCTATAGCGGACTTTAGAGCAGGTGCGGGAGTGCAGTATAAAAGTAAGATTTACGTCGGTAGCGGCGCAAACGAAATCACGCAAAAGGCCTACACACTGGCAAATTTGATGTTTGGCTACAAGATAAGCAAAAACTTCGACATTCAGCTAAATATCGACAACGTGTTTAACAAAAAATACTTCGAAGGCATCGGCAATAACAAGATGGTTTACGGCGACCCGAGAACGTTTAATCTAGGTTTTACGTATAGTTTTTAAGCCCTTTAGATTTTTTGCCACGTAGCTTGGTTTGCTAATGCGGTTATCCAGATTATAAATTCGGCGCTTTTTGTCGGTATTAAACCCATAAATTTACGAGTTATGATAGGCGCCGAATTTAGATATAAAACTATGGGTAAATTCGCCTTAATACGCTAAAAATGTCCTTTTAACGAGCGATAAATTTGTTACAAATTTGGCTCCGTTTGGTTACTGCCAAGGATTTTAAAGTTTATTTTAAGCGTTATTTTGGCGAGCGTAAGGTAAGATTAAGGCAAAATTTTCTTAAGGCTAAATTTTGAAACGCGCTTTTTTTCAAGCTATCTCGCACATTGCCGTTTTTGCGCTGGTTGCGGCGTTTGCTAGTGGTTGCGCCGCGCCGAAAAAGGCAACCCCCGCACCGCCAAAGCCCGTTACGCAGTCTGAAATAAAAAACATCTGCGACGGCAAAACCCCAAAAGAGTGCAACGATACGGGCGTAAAATTTGAAAACAGTAAAGACTACGAGCGTGCAAAACTCTGCTATCAAAAAGCCTGCGACGATAACGAGGGTATCGCCTGTTCAAATCTAGGTTCGCTGCACCAAAAGCTAAAAAGCAAAGAGGAGAGCGAGATCTTGACGATATTTGCAAAGTCCTGCACGCTCGGCAACAAATACGGTTGCTACAATGCGGCTAACTTTTACCGCCTCGGGCGCGGCACGGAGCATGATTTTGCCGCAGCGCGCAGGCTTTATGAGAAATCGTGCCTAAAACTAAATCATGCTCAAAGCTGTTCAAATCTCGGCGGTATGTATCAGTTTTCGCTAGGCGTCAAAACCGCCGATTCTAAAACCGCAAAAAAATTTTACAAAATGGGCTGCGAGATGGGCGATGAGATAGGATGCAGGAACCTTTCGCTTATCGGAGACGAGTAAAATTTATTTACACTTTCTTGATTTTACCGCCAAATTTGACGATTCTACAACTATCCTAATCAAAATTTGACTGAGAGTGTTTGTGATTTGAGCCAAATTTGCCAGTTTGGAGAAAAGCACCGTCGCTTTTATGACGCAAAATCTAAATTTAAGACTTCCACCTAAGCGTAAAGGTCGTTTCTTTACCCGGTTCGCTTTCGCAGGTTACGACGATAGCATTGTTTTCGCAGGCTCTTTTGACTAAATTTAGCCCGATACCAAATCCGCCTTGGTCTTCGTTAAACCGCGTGTATCGCTCGAAAATTTTATCTTGCTGCTCTTTGCTTAACCCCTCGCCGGTATTTGAGATTTTTAGCTCGCCGTCTTGCAAACTAATCGCGACGTAGCCACCTTGGTTTGCGTATTTTGCGGCGTTGCTTAGTAGATTATCCACCGCTCTTTTTAGCTCGTAGACGTTTGCGTTTATAAGAACGTCTTTTAAATTTAGCCTTAAATCAAGCCCTCGTTTAGCAAAAAATGGAGCGAAAAACTCGAGCCGTTCGTTTAAAATATCTTTCAAATTTAGCTCCTCTTTTGGTGCGCAACGCTCGGCGCCAAACGATAAATACGTAAGATCCTCGTAGGTGCGGCTTAGCGTTTTAGCCGCGGTTTGGATGTTGTTTATACGCTTTAGATTTCGCTCGCTTAGGCTGCTTTTATCCGCCGTTTCGATGCTCATGAGTATCACGCTAAGCGGCGCGTTTAACTCGTGCGTGGAGTCTTTGATAAAGCGATTTAGCCCGGCGATCTTGGCGTGAAGCGGTGCTAGTGCGGTCTTTGCTAGATAAAAGGCGATTATCATGATGACGCCTAAAACGATGAGCGAATTTAATACCGTCCGTAGCCGTAGCAAATTTAGCTCGCTCGTGACGTCCTTGCCGCTTAGCGCGATCTTTGCCGTCGCTAGCTCATCCGCGCCGTCTTCGTCCATGTTTTGCAGCGCCTCAAATATAGTTACCTTGCCGTCTGCTGCGACCGTGCTACTCTGTGCGTCGTCAAATTTAGCGCAGCCCACCTCACCGTATAAAATTTGACCGCTTTTAGCCACGATGCAGGCTCTGACGTCTTTTTCGGCGGTAAAGCTTTTTACCGCGCCAAGCCCGTCCATACGCGCTTTCATATAGATACCCATCTTGATCTCTTTTAGGTTTTTGACCTCATTTGAGACGAGGGCTTCTTTTTTCATATTGTAGTCGTTCGTGAAAAAATACCCCAAAAATAGGGCGCTAGTGATGAGATAAAGCGAGAGGATTTTGGCTATAACGGCGGAGCGCTCAGACATAGATATAGCCGTCGCCGCGCCTATTTATGATCGCGTCCTTGCCTAAAATGCGGCGTAAGTTTTTGACGTAAACCCGCAGACTCAGCTCGCTGGGCTCCTCGCCGTAGTTCCAAATTTTCTCAAATATCGCCTCTTTGCTAAGCAGCGCGTTTTTATTCTCCAAAAATAGCGCCAAAAGTTCGCTTTCTTTGTTTGAGAGGTTTACGATTTGCCCGTTTTGTCTGAGAGTTTTGGAGCTTGGATAAAATTTATATCCGCCATTAAGCTCTATAAATTCGTCGTTTACGTGAGAAAATTTGCGCTTGAGTAAAATTTGAATACGAAGCAAAAGCTCTTTTAGCTCGTAGGGCTTTTTTAGATAGTCGTCGCAGCCGCTTTTGTAGCCGATTTCTAGATCTTGTAGCGTGTTTAGCGAGGTGGTAAATATAGCGGGCGTGTCGTCGCCAAACCGCCTAAGTTCGCGCAAAAGGGAGAAACCGTCGCCCTTAGGCAGCTTGACGTCGAGGATCAAGATGTCGAAATTTCGCTCGTAGGCGGTATCTAGAGCCGCTTTAGCATCGGCGCGAACGGTCACGTCGTAACCATGTTCGCTTAGGTACTCGTTGATGAGTTCAGCTAGCGTCTCATCGTCTTCTACGAGCAAAATTTGCGTCATTACATCTTATCCTTTTTCATATCTTTCATGTCGTCTTTCTTTTTACCCATATCGTCTTTCATCTCTTTCATGTCGCCCTTCATTTCGTCCTTTTTTATCATCATATCGTCTTTTTTCTCCATCATGGCGTCCTTCTTTTCCATCATGGTATCTTTTTTCTCCATCATATCGCCTTTCATCTCGGCGGCAAAGATAGAACTCGTAACGAACAACGCGCTAAGCGCAACTAAAGCTAACTTTTTCATAGCGTCTCCTTTAGGAAAATTTATGATGAAAGTTTAGCCAAGAAACGTGAAACGAGCGTGAAATTTAAGCCATCAAGCTAAAGACGTATGATAAAAGCGGCAAGCTAACGAAGCTAAATGCGACTCCCACGGCTACTGCGGCGACGGCTAGCTGGCTATCAAGCTCTGCTTTCATGATCATCGCGCTTGCTAGCACCATCGGCGGCATGGCGCACTGCAGGATACCGATCATCCAAATTTGACCGAAATTTACGCCAAAAACTATCGTGACTAATATAAAAATAAAAGGCGCTAGCAGCATCTTGCCCGCGATTACCACTGCGGTTGATTTGTAGCAGCTCTTGATACTGCGAAATCCAAGCCCGATGCCGATCGCAAAAAGAGCGACGGGAACGACGCTTTGCGCAAAAAGAGTAAGCGCGTCAAATAGCACATTTGGAAGCGGAACGCCACGGAGTAAAAAGCCTAAAATGAGCGCAACGAAAGGTGGAAATTTGATCACTTTCATCACGTTTTGCACGAGTGAAACCTTCGCCGGAGCGCCAAAAGCCAGGATAAAAGGGCCAAAAATGCTAATCGGGATCGAGGTAGCTAGCTGATCGTAAAAGATAACTTCATTCATCGCGTCCTCGCCAAAAAAGCCCTTTATGATAGGCATACCCATAAATACGGTGTTTCCAAACATCCCTAGCAGTACGGCGCTCACGGTCGTGGCTTTGTTAAATTTTAAAAATTTGCACGCCAAAAATATCGCCGCAGCGCCTAGCATCGAACAAGCAAAACCCGTGGTGATGACGTTTATAAGCGTGGTGTCGATGTTTACGTGGTAAATTTTATCGAAAATCAGCGCCGGAAGAGCGAAGCAAAGTGCGTAGTTTATGAAAACGGAGGCGTTTTTTTGCTCGAAGACTTTAAATTTTTTCGCCCCGTAGCCCGAAGCGATAATGATAAAAATAGACAATAGTTGCGTAAACATTTGCGTAATCCGAGTTATAAATTTTAAAAACGCGATTATACGGCGGCTCGCATTAAAGAAAAATAAAATTTAATTGAATTACTTAACATCGCCTTAACGGGTTTTTGTATATAATCTCGCGTTAAATTTAAAAAAGCGAGAAATAATGAAAAAATTTATCAAATTTATCGCGGTTTTAGTCGTGCTGGCTGGGATAGGTTACTATTTTTACGATAAAAATTTTAACGTCCCGCAGGGCGATCAGTTTATCACCTCAAAAGCCGTTCGCGGCGAGCTGGTTAAAAGTATCGAAAGTAACGGCGAGATCTACGCTACCGAGCTAATCGACGTGGGCGCACAGGTAGGCGGTCAGATCAAAAAACTCTACGTAAAGCTCGGCGATGCCGTAAAAGCCGGCGATATGATAGCTGAAATCGACTCGGCGACCCAGCAAAATAACGTAGACACCAAAAAAGCGCAGCTTGGAATTTACGAAGCAAAGTTAAATTCAGCCAAAGTAGCACTCGAGATATCAAAGACCAAATTTAAGCGCGAGCAAGAGCTTTTTGCCAAAAACGCAACCTCAAAAGAGGAGTTTGAAAACGCTAAAAATACCCTAGCAGCAAACGAAGCTTCGCTAAAAGAGATCGAGGCGCAAATCGTGCAGGCTAAAATCTCTCTAAACACCGCTCAAATCGACCTTGGCTACACTAAAATCACTGCTCCAAAAGGCGGCGTCGTGGTCTCCGTGCAGGTAGAGGAGGGACAAACCGTAAACTCAAACCAAACTACGCCAACTATCGTAAATATCGCCGATTTAAGCAAAGTTCAGCTAAAAATGGAGATCGCCGAGGGCGACATAACTAAAATCAAGGTCGGCTCGAAAGTCGAATACTCGATCCTCTCCGAGCCAAATCGTAAATTTTACGCCCGTATTAGCTCGATTGATCCCGGTCTAACCACGCTAAGCAACGGCAAATACACCACGACTACAAGCTCAGGCTCGACCGCCTCAAGCTCGAGTAGTTCGGCAATTTACTACTACGCCAAAGCTATCGTGGATAACCTGGACGGCACGCTAAGGATCGGTATGACTACGCAAAACACAGTCATCTTAGATAGCGCTAAAGACGCCGTCATAGTACCATCGATAGCCGTCAAAAACGAAGAGGGCAAAAGCGTAGTTTACGTACTAAAAAAAGGTAAAGACGGGCTAGATACGGCTGAGCGAAGAGAGGTACAGACGGGACTAATCGATAGCCTAAAAACTCAAATTTTAAGCGGAGTAGAGGAGGGCGAGGAGGTCGTGACGAAGCGAAACTCGGCGGCTGAAATCAATGCGATGCTCGAAAAAGAAAAAAGAAGAATGAAGCTCTAAGGCGACGTCTTGAAAAATTTGATAGAACTTAAAAACTTAAGTAAGAAATTTAAACTCGGCGATAACGTGTTTGACGCGCTAAAAGACGTAAATTTAACCATAAAAAAGGGCGAGTTTATCGCTATCATCGGTCAAAGCGGATCTGGTAAATCTACGCTCATGAATATCCTTGGCTGCCTAGATAACCCAAGCGGCGGACAGTATTTGCTAGAAGAGCGCGACATATCTAAATTTGAAGGCGACGAGCTGGCGCGTTTACGCAGAGAAAAATTCGGCTTTATTTTTCAGCGTTATAACCTTTTATCTACGCTAACTACGCTGCAAAACGTAGCTTTGCCTAGCGTGTATGCGGGCGTTTCTAAAAAAGAGCGCGAGAAAAAGGCCGGCGAGCTTTTAGAAGGGCTCGGGCTTGGCGAAAAGCTACAAAATTTACCCAATAAACTTAGCGGCGGACAGCAGCAGCGAGTCTCGATCGCTAGGGCGCTTATTAACGGCGGCGAGATCATCCTGGCAGATGAGCCAACGGGTGCGCTAGATAGCAAAAGCGGCCTCATGGTGATGGAAATTTTAACGAATTTACACAAGCAAGGCCACACCATCATCATCGTCACGCACGACCCAAATATCGCCGCATACGCAAACCGCGTCATCGAGATAAAAGACGGTAAAATTTTGAGCGATACGGTAAAAAGCGGAGAAATTTTCGCCTCCGAAAAACCGGCGCCAAAGCAAAAAAATATCTTCAGCTTTTACAAAGATCAGTTTATCGAGAGCTTTAAAATGTCGATAAACGCGATCCTTAGCCACAAACTTCGCTCGGCGCTAACGATGCTTGGTATCATCATCGGCATCACATCGGTTATCTGCGTAGTAGCACTTGGGCAGGGCTCGCAGGAGCAGATCCTCTCCGATATCCGCGGTATCGGCACTAACACGATCGATATCCTAAACGGCAAGGGTTTTGGCGATATGCGCTCGGAGCGGGTGAGAAACCTGACCGTTAGCGACGCAACGATGCTATCTAAGCAAGACTATCTAGATAGCGTCACGCCAAACGCCTCTGCTAGCGGCACGCTCACCTACGGCAATAAATCAGCCTCCGCGACGATTAAAGGCGGTAGCGAGGAGAGCCTAAACGTGATGGGCTACAAGGTCGAGGCCGGACGGGTGTTTACCGCCCAAGAGGTCGCAGAGTCGGCGTCCGTGATCGTGATAGATCAGCCAACTCGTGAGCAGTTTTTCGCAGACGAAGATCCGCTAGGTAAAACGGTGCTTTTTAACAAACGCCCCTTTAAAATCATCGGCGTAGTAGCCAAAAACGACAATATGTTCGCCGACTCCAGCACTCTGCGCACGTTTTCTACATATACCGCTGTCATAAACAAGCTAACCGGCGATAGGCATCTCTCATCTATCACGGTTAAGGTTAAAGATAATGTAAATGCGCAAATCGCCGAGCAGAGTTTAACGGAAATTTTAACCGCCAAACACGGCAAAAAGGACTTTTTCACTAGAAACTCCGACACTATCAAAAAAACGATCGAGGAGACGACGAAGACCATGACGCTACTGATCTCTTGTATCGCGTTTATCTCGCTGCTGGTGGGCGGCATCGGCGTGATGAACATCATGCTAGTTTCCGTAACCGAGCGCACTAAAGAGATCGGCATCAGGATGGCGATCGGCGCACGTCAGGGAAATATCCTAGAGCAGTTTTTGATCGAGGCCGTGTTACTGTGTCTCATCGGCGGGCTAATCGGCGTCGGGTCTGCGTTTGGTATCGGGTATCTAGCGGAAAATTTAGCGCCCGATATAAAGATGATATTTTCGCAGACCTCTATCGTGGTCGCGCTCGTCGTTTCTAGCGCGATAGGCGTGATATTTGGCTACATGCCCGCACGCAGCGCCTCTAAGCTAAATCCGATCGACGCTCTTTCAAGGGAATAAAATGAAAAAAATCTCCATAATCCTAGCCGCCTTTTTGCTCGGCGGCTGTGCAGCAACGCAAATAAACGAAAACTACGAGCAAATTTTGCTAAAAGAGGACGCAAGCGCCGATATAAGGATAAACCGCGAGTGGTGGACGGGCTACGGCGAAGCGCGCCTAAATGAGCTAATCGGCCTCGCGCTAAAAAATAATATAGACCTGGCAAAATCAGCCATAGCCGTAAATAAAGCATTAGCTCAAGCAGGCGTCTTGCAGGCTGATCTCGTGCCTAGCTTTAACGCAAATTTAGGCGCGGAAACCGGTAAAAATATAAAAACGGGCGGCAGCTGGAGCGAGAGCTATAAAAGCGGCATCTCGCTAAGCTACGAGATCGATCTGTGGCGCAAGCTAGCAAACTCCACAGACGCCGCCATGTGGGAGGCAAACGCGACAAAATATGACCTAGAGGCCGCTCGCCTTGCGCTCATTAACTCCGTCGCGGATGCGTATTTTGAGGCTAAATATCAAAAAGAGAGCATAAATCTATACAAAAAAACGCTAAAAAACTACGAGGAGCTTGAAGCCATCATAAAGGCCAAATTTGAGCTCGGTAAAGAAGAGGAGCTAAGCCTAAAGCAAGTAAAAAGCTCGGTAATCTCGGCTAAAAATAGAATTTTAAACGCAAGCAAGAGCCTTGACGCAGTGGAAAAAACGCTAAGAAATCTACTAAACGTTAGGCCCGAGTTTGATTTAAATTTGGGCGGAAATTTGAGCGATATCTCGCCGCAAGGCGTAAATTTAAACGTGCCGCTTTACGTTATCGGCGCGCGTCCTGATTTGCAAGCTGCAATCTCGCGCATCAAAGAGTCGCTTTTAGAGGTCAAGGTTAGCGAAAAAAGCTTTTATCCAAGCATCACGGTAGGCGCGGGCCTTGGCGGTAGCGGCGATAGTGCGAGCGAGGGGCTTAAGCTAAATTTTCTAAGCGGCAATATCGCGATAAATTTGCCATTTTTAAACTACTCCAAGCTCAAATCAAAGCTAAAAATCTCCGAGCTTGAGTTTGAGACGATGAAGCTAAACTACGCGCAGACGCTAACGACCGCGCTAAATGAGATCGATGCCGGCTATAAAAATCTGCAAAAAGACGAGGCGGTCTTGCGAAATTTAAACGAAAATTTGCGAAATCTAAGCTCTATCAGCGACATATATAAGCTCAAATACGACTACGGCAAAACCGAGCTAAAAAACTATCTGGAGGCGCAAAATTCGCTGCTTGAAGGCAAGATTAGTGCGCTAGCACAAAAGTATAAAATTTTGCAAGACGAAATCGGTATATATAAAGCGACAGCAGGAAAAGCGGAGTAAATTTGACTATGCCGCGCCTGATTTGCGGTTTTTTGGGGTGCGTTAAATTTGCAGCGAATTTGACGGCTAGTTAAATTTAGCTAGCTGCAAATGACCTGGCAAATTTACTCCCGCCGTTTGCCTAGAAAATAAAACAGCCCCGCTAGCGTCGCAAAAAGAGCAAGCATAGATCCGGCGACGATAGCAGTGCCGTTTTGAAAGCCGTTTAAAAACATCCCGTTCGTGTTCATCCCGAAAAATCCCGTGATCAAATTTAACGGTAAAAATAGCGCCGAAAGTAGCGTCAGGATATAGATATTTCGGTTTATTTTGTCGTTTTTTAGGCTTTGGATATGCGCGTAGATATCGTCTATCCTAGCGGCGTTTTCGCAGGCTGCGTTTTTTAGCACGCCAGCTTCATAGACGTAGTTTTTGAGCTGCTTTTTTAGCTCGGGCCTTTCGTTTTGACAGATCGCCAGAGCCTCGTAAAAGTGTGAAATTTTATTTTGAAATTTGCGTATTTCGTATTTTAAGACCGCGTGCTTTTTGATAAATTTAGTAAAATCCCTCTTGCCTGCGTAAATTTTCTCGTAGCTTTCAAGCTGGGCGGAGTGCTCGGCGATCTTGGCGCGAAACTCGCTCGTTATCTTTTTTACGACGCGGATAAACTCCTCCGCGCCGCTTTCGCTGCCGTCCCGGGCGTAAATTTTGTCGTCTTTAAAGATAAATTTATAGTTTTGTTCGCTACCGTCCGTGACGAGATAGATGTACTCGCACTCCTCGCCGTAATAGTACCCAGAGATATCGCGCTCGCTCACGGTTTTGCCTTATATGCTCGGCGCGTCTTTACCGCGTTTGGCGTAGAAATTTCGCCTAAATTTTTCAAATTCGCCCGCGATTATCGCCTCTCTCATTTGCTTCATCAAATTTAGATAATATTGCAAGTTATGTAGGCTTGCCAAACGGAAAAACGTCAGCTCGCCAGCACGGTATAGGTGGCTAAGGTATGCGCGAGAGTAGTTTTGGCACGCGTAGCAGTTGCACTGGGGATCTATCGGAGCGCGGTCGGTTGCAAATTTTGCAGACTTGATATTTATCTTACCGAAACTCGTAAATAGCGTGCCGTTGCGCGCGTTTCGCGTCGGCATAACGCAGTCAAACATATCCACGCCGCGAGCCGCGTTTTCTACAAGGTCTTCTGGAGTGCCTACGCCCATGAGATAGCGTGGGCGCGCCGCGTCGATGTAGGGCATCACGCCCTGCACGGTATCATACATCTCTTGGTTGCTTTCGCCTACGCTAAGGCCACCGATAGCAAGACCGTCAAACGGCATCTCGCACAGCGCTTCGGCGCAAAATTTACGCGCCGCCTCGTCCGTGCCGCCTTGGATTATGCCGAATATATTTTGCGTGAGCCCTTCGCCTTTACTTTGCTTAAATTTATGATAGTCTATCGCCTCGCGCGCCCATTTTATCGTGCGTTTTATACTTAGCTCCACGCGCTTTTTTTCGGCAGGAAGCGCGACTAGATCGTCTAAGATCATCATGATGTCGGAGTTTAGGTCGTACTGGGTATCTAGCACCGAGCGCGGCGTGAAATAGTGCGCGCTGCCGTCGATGTGGCTTTTAAATTTTATGCCGTTTTCGTCGGGCTTTGAGATCTTGCTCAGAGAAAATGCCTGAAAGCCGCCGCTATCTGTTAAAAACGAGTGGTTAAATTTAGTAAAGCCGTGCAGGCCGCCAAGCTCTTTTACCACCTTGCTGCTAGGACGCAAGTAGAGGTGGTAGGTGTTGCCGAGGATTATTTGGGCGCCCAGAATTTGCATCATATCCACGGCGTCTAGGCTTTTTACCACACCTACGGTGCCAACTGGCATAAACACGGGCGTTTTTATCGTCGAGTGAGCGGTGATTAGCGTGCCCGCGCGCGCCGCACCGTCCGTTTTATCTATACTAAAAGTCATTTTGATATAATAGTCCCTTTAAATTTGGAGTTTTAATGAAAAATATCTTGATAGTTGCGGACGGCATTGTAGCTAAATATTTCTTAGAAAGACTATTCGTAGCGCGAAATAACGCTCATCACTACACGGTTATCGCTATGGACGAGGAGATTTTTGGAGGGGAAAATTTAGAAAATTTTACCTTTTACCGCTTTGATCCGACGAGTTTTGATCGTCTTAAGCAGGTAGTTAGCGGCTATTTTAGCCAGTTTATGATAATGCTAAAAGACGGCTTTGAGACGGTTAGCGTCTATAACAATCTGCGTCAAATCAGCAAAAAAACGGAAATTTTAATGCTTGATCTATGGGGACTAGGCGGGTTAGAGGACGACTCGCACCTAACGGTTTTAGACGGGCGAGGCATCGTGACGGCTAGGCTCATGGATTATTTGCCCGATATCCCCGTAGTAGCCGATAACGTGGGGCTTGGACAAGGCGAAATAATGGAAGTAAAAGTACCCGTAGGAAGCTCGTTTATGTACCGTCATATCAGCTCAATAACGCAAAAAAAATGGCGCATCGCGATGGTTTATCGCGGCTCAAATTTCATGATCGCAAAGCCGAATTTAATGATCCTGCCAAACGACGTTTTGCTGATAGTGGGCGAGCCTAGCGTGCTTTTAAGCGTATTTAGAAGCGTGAAAAAAGAAACGGGGCAGTTTCCAAGCCCATTTGGACATAACACTTACCTGTTTTTAGATATGCGCGCCATGGGCGAAGAGGCTTGTTTACGGCTGCTAGAACAGAGCCTAAAACTGCACGAAAAGCTAAATAGCAAACGCCTCTACGTAAAGGTCGTAAATCCGACGTTAAATTTAGCCTACGAGAAGCTAAAATCGGTCGGAGACGAGAGGGTTGCGGTAACGTTTGATTTTTTCGGTCGCGGCGTAGAACAGATAAAAGACGACGTATTTAAAAACGACGTCGGGTTAATAGTAACCGATAATAAATTTTTCTCGGCCCACAAAAGGATGCTTTTCGAGCTTAAAAGGCCGGTAACTACTATCGGCCGAGGCGACGCGGACGAGATAAAAAAAGGCGTGATACTAAGTAGCGGTTTTGGCGACGAGATAGAAAACCAATCAGCCGTCATCATGGACTGCTGCGCGCAGCTAGATACGCAAATCTCGCTATATCACTTTGGCGCTCTTAGCGGCGGCGAGGGCGCGGAGGAACATTTTGATAGTCTTTCTAAAATTTTCGGACGTAAGGTCGAGATAGTCGAAGATAGAAATATAAATCCTATTTTAAAGCTAAAAAACGAGCAAAATTTGCTTCAGTTCGTGCCGTTTACGAAAAAGATCAGTAAAAAGGACGCCTTTGCTACGTTTTCAAATGATATGAACCGTCTGTACGCGCGCCTTAGCGACAACTATCAGATTTTTATACCGATAAATTAGGCTATTTTGGATAAAATAAAAGCGGAGAATAAGATGAAAATAGATATAAAATTTGACGGCAAGCCGGGCTACGGCGTCTATATAAACGAGCTAAAAGAGCTTAAATTTGACGCTAAAGTCGCTATCGTTACAAACGCAAAAGTAGGCGGGCTTTATCTGCAAAATTTACTCTCACGCATAGATTGTCCGCAAAAATTCGTCATCAGCGTCCCAGACGGCGAAGAGTATAAAAATATGCAAACGATCGAGGCGATCTTAGAGCAGCTTTTTGTTAGCCGCCTTGACCGCAGCAGCGTGATCATCGCTCTTGGCGGCGGAGTGGTGAGCGATATGGCGGGCTTTGCGGCGAGCATTTTCGAGCGCGGGATCAAATTTATAAACATCCCGACTACTCTGCTAGCGCAAGTGGATGCTAGCGTGGGCGGAAAAACGGGTGTAAATAATAAATTTGGCAAAAATCTAATCGGCTCGTTTTATCAACCTAGCGCCGTTTACTGCGAGACCGAGTTTTTAAAGACGCTTGAAAAGCACGAATTTGCAGCAGGCCTCGCAGAGGCCGTAAAGATGGCCGTAACCTTTGACGAAAAAATATTTTCGTGGATGGAGGATGCAGATTTGACGGATGAGGCGAATTTGCAAAATTTGATCTACCGCTGCGTGCAGATAAAAGCCGCCGCCGTAGAGGCCGACGAACGCGAAAAGGGCGTGCGAGCGGTGCTAAACTACGGCCATACCTTCGCTCACGTGATAGAAAACGAAACGAACTATAAAAAATACCTGCACGGCGAGGCGGTGGCGATCGGGATGAATATGGCTAATTCGCTAGCGGTGAAGCTAGGCCTCATGAGCGAGGAGCAAAAGGCGCGCGTGGCGGAGTTGCTAGTTAAATTTGGCCTGCCGATAAGCTACAAGGTGCCAAACGCAAGCAGCTTTTACGAGGCTTTTTTCCTCGATAAAAAGGCGGAAAACTCAGCGATCAAATTTATCTTGCCGCGAGGTATCGGAGACTACGAGATACAAAAAGACGTGCCGCGCGAGCTCGTGATGGACGTTTTAAGAGAGTTTGAATGAGAAAAATTTTATTTATTTTATTTTTTGCGATCTTTGCTTATTCGCTTGATGATATTCCTAGCGAATTTAACGCGACAAAAGAAGCTCAGCTATCCGAACTAAACGCGTCTTTGGCCTTTATCGAGGACGAGCTAGCCGATAACATCTGGGCGACTCGCTACTCAAACTACAACACCTTTCAAAAGCTAAGCGCGGAGCTCGACGAAATCGAAGCAGCGATAAAAAAACAGGCAAAAAATACCGAAAAAGTACTCGAGCTACAAAAAAAACAAAGTACGCTAAAAGAGCAGATCGAACTTCTAAGAGAGTTTCAAAAAGCGCCGTTTTCTAGCATGATAACGGCTCCCGAGATAGAAATTTTACAAAAGATAACCAATCCCGTCGCCGTGATCTCGGGCTTTTCGCACATAAAGCAGCTCAGAAGCGAAAAAGACGAGTATAAACGCCGACTAGACGGGCTTTCTAAGACGACCGACGAGTTAGCTAGAAAAGAGCAAATTTTAACCCAGATCGTAAATTTGAGCGACGACGCGCGCTTTCAAGCAGAGCTTGCCGAGGCTAGGCAGGAGCTAGCGGAATTTAACGCCGCGGCCGACATCGCAAAGACCACCTACGGTGTGTACGAAAAGCGCGTAAACGAAGCGATAAACCGCACTAGCGAGGACATCAAGGCGCAGATGAAAAAGGCGCTTGATATCGGTATATTTATCGTCGTTGTTATCGGACTTTCGTTTTTGTTTAAATTTATCATTAAAAAGACGATCACCGACAACGAGCGCCTCTATACGGCAAATAAATTTATAAATCTCGTAAACATCACGCTCATTATCATGATCTTGCTTTTTGCCTATATCGAAAACGTGACCTATCTCGTCACGGTGCTGGGCTTTGCGTCCGCTGGTATTGCGATTGCCATGAAAGATATGTTTATGAGTATGCTCGGCTGGACGGTCATCGTTTTTGGCGGTAGTTTTCACGTCGGCGACCGCATCAAGGTGCGCAAGGACGGAGAGGACGTCGTGGGCGACATCATCGATATCTCGCTGCTTAGGATGACTATTTACGAGGATGTCACGATCGTCACGGTAAACTCAAACCGCAGAGCCGGGCGCATTATATTTGTACCGAACAACTATATCTTCACCGATCTGATCGCAAACTACTCGCACCACGGCATGAAGACCGTCTGGGACGGCATCGACGTCGTTTGTAGCTTTGATTCTAACCACAAAAAAGCCGCTCACATCATCAAAGATATCGCGCGAAAATACTCTAAAGGCTACACGGAAATCGCCAAAAAACAAATGAGCAAGCTGCGAAATCAATACAGTATAAAAAATCCAAACGTCGAGCCGCGCGTGTTTACCTTTATCGAGCCTTACGGTGTGAAAATTTCAGTCTGGTACATGGCAAACACATTTGCCACGCTATCTTTGCGAAGCACGATAAGTGCGGAGATAATGGAAGCTATAGCTAGCCACGACGACATCGTTATAGCCTATCCGACGCAGACTTTATATATGGATAGGCGCGTAAAAGCCGGCGAGTCAAAGCCGATGGGCGAAGGCGGCGAGGAGAAGCATGAAGCCTAACTCAAATTTGACCCTGCAAGAGCCGCGCCGAGAGAAGGTGTATTTTAAAACCTTCGGTTGTCGCACGAACATCTACGACACGGAGCTAATGAAAAGCTACGTCAAAGACTACGATATCGTTAGCGACGAAAACGAAGCCGACATCGTGGTAGTAAACTCCTGCACGGTCACAAACTCCGCCGATAGCGGTGCGCGCAGCTACATAAACGGCATAAAAAAACGCGGCGCTAGAGTGATACTAACGGGCTGCGGCGCTGTGAGCAAGGGCAAGGAGCTGTTTAACAAAAGCGCGGTTTTTGGCGTAATAGGAGCGAGTAAAAAAGAGGACATAAACGCGCTGCTAAAGTCGCAAGACCCGTTTTTCGAGCTTGGAAATTTAAAAAGTATCGACAAAAATATCGTAACCAACTACGAAAATCACACCAAAGCCTTTATCAAGATCCAAGAGGGCTGCGACTTTGCCTGCAGTTACTGTATCATCCCCGCCGTTCGCGGCAAGGCGCGCAGTATGGATGAGGAAGCTATTTTGCGTGAGGCTAAAATTTTAGCCTATAACGGCTACAACGAGCTAGTGCTAACCGGCACAAACATCGGTAGCTACGGCAAGGATACAGGTTCAAGCCTGGGTCGCTTGCTAGGACGGCTCGGTAAAATAGGCGGCATAAAGCGCATAAGGCTCGGTAGTATCGAGCCCAGCCAGATAGACGAGAGCTTTCGCGAAATCTTGCGCGAGAGCTGGCTGGAGCGGCACCTGCACATCGCGCTTCAGCACACGAGCGAGGCGATGCTGCGTATCATGAGACGGCGAAATCAAGCCTTTAGGGATTTGGAGCTGTTTTTGGAGCTTAGCCAGATGGGTTTTGCGCTAGGAACCGACTACATCGTGGGGCATCCTGGCGAGAGCGAGGAAATTTGGAGCGAGGCACTAGACAATTTTAAAAAATTTCCGCTCACGCATCTGCACTGCTTTGCGTATTCGCCGCGAAGTGGTACGCACTCGGCGGATATGAAAGTGGACGTTAACGGCGACGTGGCGAAGGCTAGACTTAAGGTTTTAAAGCAAATCGTAGCGGAGAATAATTTTAAATTTAGGCAAGAACACGCCAAAAAATGCGGTAGCCTAAACGTTTTAGTCGAACAGCTAAACGGTGAATTTTACGAAGGTTTCGATCAGTTTTATAACAAAGTAAAAATCAAAACGGATAAGCAAATTTTAAAAGAGTGGGCGGTCATAGATAAATTTGAAGTAAAAAGCGAGGGCGACTATGCGCAAATTTAAGCTAAATAAACAAAAGATCATCGTGATTTTGACGGCTATTTTGGCGGTTTTGCTAGCCGTTGCGGTGGGTAGAAATCAACCCAAAAACATAATGTACGAAAGCTATGAAAAGCTGCTAGAAGGCGACATGATCGCAAGCGCGACCGTAAACGGCGGCGAGCTGGAGCTCACTACTAAAGGCGGTAACAAATATATCATCGTAAAAGATGGCGTAGATATGCGCGCTCTAGTGCAAAAAGTACCCATCGATCTAAAAAAAGAGACGCCCGTGCTGGATGAAATTTTAGCCGTGCTAGCGCTGCTTGTTATCTGCTTTGGGGGGCTTGCGATTTATGCTAGGTTTAAAAAACAAAAACTAGCCGCTCAAAACGAAAATCAAAAAGCAAACGTCTATGAGTACGACAATATCGCCGCTAGCTCGGTGGCGCCTGCTATCTCAAATGTCAAATTTGACGACGTGGCGGGTATAAAAGACGTCAAATTTGAGCTAAGCGAGATCGTGGATTTTCTAAAAAATCCGACGAAATATAAAAAATTCGGCATCAAAATGCCAAAAGGCGTGCTGATGGTGGGGCCTCCTGGCGTGGGTAAAACGCTAGTAGCAAAGGCCGTCGCGGGCGAGGCGGGAGTGCCGTTTTTTTACCAAAGCGGCGCGAGTTTCGTGCAAATTTACGTCGGTATGGGCGCAAAACGCGTGCATGAGCTGTTTTTAAAGGCTAAAGCCTATGCGCCGTCTATCATCTTTATCGACGAGATCGACGCCGTGGGCAAGGTGCGCGGCGGCAACCGAAACGACGAGCGCGAGGCTACGCTAAATCAGCTACTTACCGAGATGGACGGCTTTGAGGACAACTCGGGCGTCATCGTGATCGCCGCGACCAACCGTATCGAGATGATAGACGAGGCGCTGCTACGCTCGGGGCGATTTGATAGGCGCATATTCCTTTCGATGCCCGATTTTACCGATAGAGTCGAGATTTTAAAGTCTTATCTAAAAGATAAAAATACTAGCGTAGAGCCCCAAGACGTGGCGCGTATCAGCGTCGGTTTTAGCGGGGCGGCTCTTTCCACGCTGGTAAATGAAGCTGCGATAAACGCGCTAAGACGCGGCGGCGAGATAATCGAATTTAGCGATTTTGAAAGCGTTTTAAACAAAGTCTTGCTCGGTAAAAGAAGGATTTTAAGCTACAACGACGAGGAAAAGCGCATTCAGGCGCTATATCAGGGCGCAAAGGCTTTGGCTGCGTATTGGTTCGGGATAGAATTTGAAAAAATTTCGCTCGTCGAGGAGCAGTTTATGCGCCCCGAGCGAGAGATAGAGTCGCGCTCGCAGATGTTTGCGCGTATCAAGGTCTGTTTGGCGGGCATGAGCGCGCTAAAGATGGTCAAAGACGATACTTTTTCAAACTCTAACGCCGACATCCAAAAGGCTCGCGAGATCGCGCAAAATATGGTCTTTGAGTACGGTATGGGGCATACCTTTACGCCAAGCGCGGCTGAGGCCGAGGAGTTACTGCAAGAGGCATACGCCGAGGTCGGAACGTTTTTAGCAGGCATGAAAACGCAACTAGAGCGTATTTGCGAGCATATCGAGATTTTTGAGAGTATCGATAAAGACGCGCTGGGCAAGATAATAAAAGAGTATTACAACTAAATTTAAGGAGAAAAAATGAAGGCAAAAATAGGCATTTTGACGCTAAGCGACCGCGCTAGCGAAGGCAAATACGACGATCTATCGGGCGCGGCGATAAAAGAGGTTTTGGATGGCTGGATAACGAGCGAGCGCGAGTATTTTTACGAGGTGATTCCCGATGAGATCGAGCTCATAAAAGAGCGCCTAAAACACATGATAGACGTGCTAGACTGCGATCTAGTGCTAACGACGGGCGGCACGGGACCGGCTCCACGCGACGTGACGCCTGAGGCGACCGAGGCCGTATGCGAAAAGATGATGCCCGGCTTTGGCGAGCTAATGCGCGCAGCCAGCCTAAAATACGTCCCCACAGCGATCCTATCGCGCCAAACGGCCGGTATCAGAGGGCACGCGCTCATCGTAAATTTACCCGGCCAGCCAAAGGCGATCAGGGAGTGCTTGGAGCCCGTATTTCCTGCGATCCCGTACTGCATCGACCTAATCGGCGGCGCATTTATAGAGACTGATGAGAGCGTGATGAAGGTGTTTCGCCCGAAACAAAAGAAAATTTCATGATCCACGCGTGCTAAACTTTTTTGAAAATATAAATTTAAAGGCTACGAGGCTGCTTGAGGGCTATTATTCGCTCTTTTGCGGCCTTTTTACGCTTTGTATCGGCGTTTATGCGCTCGGGCTAGTTTTTGGGGCAGAGTGGCTTTTACTTGCCGCTAGCGCTTGTATCTATGCGTGTTTCGTCCTGCTTGCATTTCGTTCGCTTTTCTGGTTCGTCTTGAGTCTGATTTTCTCGCCCGTTTTTGCTATAGTCGTACGCGAGCGTTATGATGAAAATTTGCTTTTAGACGTGGTTTTTGCGCTTATTTGGATATTTTGCTGGCTATTTTTATCGCTAGCCGTGAGTGAAAATATCTCAAAACTGGGCAACGAAATCGTATCTAAAATTTTACGTATCGCTGCACTTTTTGCCGTGATCGGTGTTTATTACGTTAGTATCGAAAACAGCCTAAATTTACAAGCTATTTTAAAAGATACCGTTACGCTTCGCATCGTGCTTATCGCCATAAATATCTACATGTTTCCTTCCCTTATCACGCTTTTGGCGCTTGATTTGCGCGGGTATTATTTGAAAAACAAAGACGCAAAAAGGGCTAAATTTTCATTTTTTAATTTCACTAAAGAAGCTTTAAAAGTAATCAAATTTATTGCTTTAAGGCGTAAAATTTAAACGCATAAATCAAATTTGCGTTTTACATGATCTCTAAATTTAAGCCGAAATTTGGCTGCAATAGAGATAAAATTCCAGATTTTTCTGCATTTTTAGGGTTTTGGTTAAATGAAAGGTCGTAAGACACGAAGTTCTTAGCCGCGATATGCCCGTAAAATTTGCCGTAGTTTTTACGGTGCGCTATAAATTTGATAAAGCAAGCAAGGCCAAATTTTGATTTCAGCCTTGCTTGCTAGCTTGATCAGAGGTTTATTCTAGCTCTCGTGCGCCGATTTTTGATTTTTTACTTAGGCGTTTTACGTAAAAAATATAAAGCGCAGTCAGCAGGCCGACGGCGGCGAGTAGGGCGACCACAATGTGGCTAAACGCGCTCTTGTCGTAGTTTTTGCCTAGATACCAGCCCACGGCTAGCAGTATAGCGACCCAGATACCAGCACCAAGCGTCGTGTAGAGGCTAAATTTAAAAAGATTCATCTTAGCAAGGCCGGCAGGCAGGCTGATGTACTGGCGAATGCCAGGGATCAGGCGACAGTTAAAGGTCGAGATCTCGCCGTGTCTTTTGAAAAAGGCCTCAAATTTGCGCATTTTTACCTTCGTTATGCCGACGTATTTGCCGTATTTTAGTACGAGCTCGCGCCCAAAAAAGTAGCACAGATAGTAGTTAAATACGGCTCCTGCGAGGCTGCCCGCCGTACCCGCGCACCACGCTAGCACTAGGCTCATTTGTCCTTGATGCGCTAGATATCCCGCCGGGATCATCGCCACTTCGCTTGGAAACGGGAAAAACGAACTCTCTAAAAACATCATCAAAAATATGCCCGCATATCCCCACTCGCCGACGGTTTGGACGATAAAATTTATAAAATCGCCTAGCATTTTTCTCCTTAAATTTAAAATTATGATTTTAGCAAACTACGGTAAATTTTAGCTTTAGGCGGGCGTAATTTGGGGCTAGGGTCGTCTGCGGCGGTCAAATTTAACGGCGTTTCAGGCGAGTTTTAAATTTGATTGCAAGATAAATTTGCGAGATAAAGATTTGGGTTTTACCCGCACCTTTATAAGGTTTTGTGGAGGATTGTTGAGTTAAAAAAACGAGTCGTGGTCAAATTTGAGTTATAAATTTAACCGCGCCCGTTTGAGCGTCAAATTTGACTCAAATTTTATCGGCCGACTTTAAAATCGGCCAAAAAGCTTCCGTCTCTGCGTCAAAGCGCAAGCGGCGCGTAATCAAAATACCGGCAGGATCGCTCCGTTGTATCTTTTTAGGATAAACTCTTTCGTCTCGGGGCTGGTTGCGGCTTTAACGAGGGCTTTGATTTTCGGGCTATTTTCGTTGCCCGCTTTGACTGCGATGATGTTGGCGTACGGGCTTTCAGTACCTTCGATAGCTAGCGCGTCTTTTTTAGGATTCATACCGATATCAAGGACGAAATTTGTGCTTATAGCGGCAAGATCGACTTCGTCCAGTGTACGAGGTATCTGCGCGCCCTCAAGCTCGACGAAATTTAGGTGTTTCGGATTTTTCACGATGTCTTTTGGCGTGGCTAGCTCAGCGCCCTTATCAAGCTCGATGAGGCCGGCTTTTTGCAGTATATTTAGCGCTCTGTTGCCGTTGGTCGGATCGTAGGCGATCGCGACTTTAGCGCCGTCTTTTAGCTCGATTAGGCTCTTTATCTTTTTTGAGTAAAAGCCCAGCGGCTCAAGGTGTATCGCCGCGGCGGTTATCAAGGTCGTACCTTTTGTTTCATTGTGATTTTTCAGATACGGCCAGTGCTGAAAGAAA
Source organism: Campylobacter showae (assembly GCF_004803815.1). NCBI lineage: Bacteria > Pseudomonadati > Campylobacterota > Epsilonproteobacteria > Campylobacterales > Campylobacteraceae > Campylobacter > Campylobacter showae. The sequence goes on from NZ_CP012544.1 coordinate 932,637, forward strand.
TTTGCGTCCAAATCGCCGTCTTGCGTCGCTAAATTCGGGATCGAGTAGTCGTTTATCTCCTTGATGACTAGATCGTAGCCCTCTTTTGCTAGAGCGGGTTTGATAAACTCCATGATCTCTGCGTGAGGCACGGGCGAGACGGCTACTACGATAGTGTGATCTTTATCTGCTGCATAGAGGTTAAAGGCTAGCGCCAAACTTGCTAAAATTTTAAAAACTTTCATTATATTTTCCTTTTTTGTTTTGAAAAACGGCGCTAAAAAGGTAAAAGCTTTTACGCCGTTTTATTTTTTGGAGATTTTTCTCGACTATTTTTCTTTTTTGCCAAATTTGAGTCATAAAATTTAGGCAAAAAACGCCTGTTGCGATTTTAAAAACTAAATTTTACGATGGCAAATCGGTTAAATTTGACGCGATCAGAAGCTCGGTATCACCGCGCCTTGGTAGCGCTTTACGATAAAGTCTTTAACCTCGGGAGTTAGTATGGCTTTATCTAGAGCCTTGATTTTCGGGTTATTTTCGTTACCGGCCTTGGTCGCTACGTAGTTGGTGTACGGACTATCCTTATCCTCGAGGATTAGCGCGTCTTTTGTCGGTTTGAGGCCAACGTCTAGGGCGTAGTTTACGTTGATAAACGCTAGCGCGACGTCATCTAAAGAGCGTAGCGTCTGTGCGGACTCCATCTCTTTAAATTTTAGATTTTTCGGATTTTCTATGATATCTAGCGGCGATTTGTATTCGCCCTCTTTAGCCTTTACGATGCCGGCTTTTTCGAGCAAATTTATAGAGCGCGTCGAGTCTGCAGCGTTGTTTGAGATAGCGATGATATCGCCGTTTTTTAGCTCGCTAAGGCTTTTTATCTTTTTAGAATACGCGCCCATAGGCTCGACGTGTACGCCCACGGTCGGTACGATGTGAGTGCCTTTGTCTTTGTTAAACGACTTCATATACGGCAGGCCTTGGAAGTAGTTGGCGTCGAGTTCGCCGTTTTCGACGGCGAGGTTTGGGATCACATAGTCGTTAAAGATTTTAACGTCGAGCTTGTAGCCTTCTTTTTCTAGGATCGGCTTTACGACCTCTTCTAAGATCTCGGCGTGAGGCACGGGAGATGCGCCTACGGTGATTGTTTTGTCGCTAGCATATAGGCCACTAGCTAGAAGCGCGCCAAGAAGTATTTTTGAAAATTGCATTATTATTCCTTTTTTGTTTTGAAAAACGGCGCTAAAAAGGTAAAAGCTTTTACGCCGTTTTGTTTTAAGAGTGGTCTCTAAACTAAATTTGGATTCGTCGTTTCGTTAAATTTGCCCGCGCCGCTAAATTTGAGCGGGCGGAGCTAAATTTGATTAAAACGTCGGGATTATCGCGCCTTTATATTTTGCCTCGATAAATTTCTTTACCTCGGGGCTCGTGACGGCTTTGTCTAGAGCTTTGATTTTTGGGCTATTTTCGTTGCCGACTTTGACCACGACGTAGTTGGTGTACGGGCTATCTTTGCTCTCAAGCACGAGCGCGTCTTTGGTTGGGTTTAGGTTGGCGTTTAGAGCGTAGTTCGTGTTGATAACGGCGATAGTAACGTCATCAAGTGTGCGAGGTACTTGAGCGGTCTCGATCTCTTCAAATTTTAGCTTTTTCGGATTTTCCGTGATGTCAAGCGGAGTTTTTAGAGGGTTGTCGTTTAGCTTGATCAGACCTGCGCTAGCTAGCACGTCAAGCGCGCGGCTCTCGTTTGTCGGGTCGTTTGGTATCGCTACGGTGCTGCCGTCCTTTAGCTCTTTGATATCTTTTATCTTTTTAGAGTAAACGCCCATAGGCTCGAGGTGAACGCCTACGGTTTTAACTAGATGAGTGCCTTTGTTTTTGTTAAATTCCTCAAGATACGGTAGGTGCTGGAAGTAGTTAGCGTCTAGATCGCCGTCTTCGGTGGCTAAATTTGGAGTAGAGTAGTCGTTAAATTCTTTGATCTCAAGAGTAAAGCCGTCTTTTGCAAGGATAGGTTTTACGACTTCTAAAATTTCAGCGTGCGGAACTGGCGTAGCGCCTACGACGATTTTCTCGGCTGCATTTGCGGCGACCGTTAGGCTTAGAGCGACTAGAGAGTATTTGAGTAGATTTTTCATTTTATATCCTTTTTAAAATTTGGCTAGCATTTAAAAAAGGATATGAGCGGAGGCTTAAATTTCTTTTTAAATGCTTAGCAAGACTAAGCGCTTAAAAAGAAATTTTGCGCTTAGCGTTAGTCTTTCGACGACTTAAGTTGAGTGAAGCTACGCATTTCGCACATATCTGATTTCATTTTCTATCCTTTCTTTGTAAAATTAATTTCGGGATTTTATGCAAAAAAAGTTTAAAAGAAAATAAAATCAGATGTAAAAAATCATTTCTTTGTGATCTTATAAATAAAATTTCCTAATGATTGGAAAATTTGAACCATTATGATTAAAATCACGACGGTATAAAGCATGATATCGGGGCGAAATCTCTGATAGCCGTAGTTTATCGCAACAGATCCTAGCCCGCCGCCGCCGACCGCGCCCGCCATCGCCGAAAAGCCGATGATAACGATAAGCGTAAGCGTGATAGAGGCCACGATGCCGGGCAATGCCTCAACGAACATCACCTTAAAAATGATCTGAAAATTTGAGCTACCAAAGCTTCTAGCAGCTTCGATGATGCCTTTATCGACCTCTTTTAGCGCGCTCTCGATCAGCCTGGCGATAAACGGCGCCGCACCGATAGTAAGCGGAACAATAGCCGCGCTGGTACCGATACTGGTGCCTACGATCAGGCGCGTGAGCGGGAAAAGCACGATGATGAGGATGATAAAAGGAAAGCTCCTTAGCGTATTTACCGTGATATCAAGCGCTATAAATAGCGGTTTGTTTGGCTTTAGGCCGTCTTGCGCGGAAAGAACGAGCAAGATAGCGGGCACTAGACCTATGAGAAACGCTAAAAGCGTCGAAACTACGCTCATATAAAGCGTCTCGCCGATAGCCGGGAGCAAAATGCGCTCGAAAACGTCGGGAAATTTAGAAAAATCTATGCCAAACATCACGCCACCTCCCATAGTACGCCGCTTTGCTTGATGTACTCGGTCACGCGCGCCTCGTCTTTAGGATCGACGTTTATGACGAGCGAGCCTAGCACGTTTTCGTTTAGCTTTTCAAGCTTGCCCCAAACGATGTTAAAGTCGATGTTTAGCGTGCGCGCCATATGCGTGATGACGCTGTTTTGCGCGACTTCTTTTGGGAAAAAGAGCCTGATATTTACGCCCTCGCTCGGCAAAATTTCATCCTCGCCGAGGAATTCCTTCATCTTTTCGTCGGGTTTTAAAAATAGCTCCTCGATCGTGCCGCTGCCGATTATTTTGCCGCTTTCTAGCAGCACTGCGCGGCGCGCGATACTTTTTACGACCTCCATCTCGTGCGTGACCAAAACGACGCTGATGTTTAGCGTTTGATTGATCTGTTTTAAAAGCTCGAGTATCGAATTTGTCGTATTTGGATCAAGCGCCGAGGTAGCCTCGTCGGAGAGTAAAATTTTTGGACTTAGCGCAAGGGCGCGGGCGATAGCGACGCGCTGCTTTTGTCCGCCGCTTAGCTCGCCGGGGTAGCTTGCGGCTTTGTTTGCAAGACCTACGAGTTCTAGCAGCTCGCTCACTCTTTTTTTGATTTCGCCGTCTGAGTAGCCCCAAAATTTAAGTGGGGTTGCGACGTTTTCAAACGCCGTTTTTCTAGCCATCAGCGCAAAGTGCTGAAATATCATCCCAACATCTCGCCTAAGCTCTCTTAGCTCTTTATCTTTTAGCGCCGAGATTTCTTTGTCAAATACCTTCAGGCTGCCGCCTTGATAGTCCTCTAGGCCGTTTATGCAGCGAAGCAGGGTGGATTTACCCGCGCCGCTGTGGCCTACGATGGCGAAAATTTCGCCTTTTTTTACGGTTAGATTGACGCCGTCTATGATCTGCGTCGCCCCGTAAAATTTCTTTAAATTTTCTATCTTTATCACTCAAATTTCCTCATTCATAATTCCGCCGAAGCGCTACTAAAATTTATAAAATTTCGCGCCTTAGCTCATCTGCGCTCTTTGGCGAAAGAAGCGCCGGAGCGATGTCAAATACGCTAAATGCGCCGCGCTCACCCTTTTGCGCCAAACGATATGCCGCGCGGGCGTAGGCAACGAGCACGCTCGCGGTAAATTCCGGATTTGAGTCAAGCTTTAGCGAAAACTCGATCAGATGTTTATTTTCGCCGCGCTCGCCCGTCGCTCCGCTTCGCAAGACGAATCCTCCGTGAGGGATGCCGCCGTGCTCTTTTTTAAGCGTCGCAAGATCGATAAAATGCACGCTAGTGTCGTAGTCGGCAAAGTAGTTTGGCATCGTTTTTATCTCATGCTCGATGCGCGCTTTATCGGCGCCGTCCTGCGCCACTACGTAGCACTCGCGCAGGTGCTTTTCGCGCGTGCTAAGCTTTGGGTTTTCGCCCGCGCGAACTCGCTCCAAGGCGCTTTCTATCGGCACGGTGTATTGGCGTGCGTCCACGACGCCCTTGATCCTGCGGATGGCGTCGGAGTGGCCTTGGCTCACGCCTTTGCCCCAAAATGTATAACTGCTGCCGTTTTCTAGCACGCTCTCGCCAAATAGTCTATTTAGCGAAAACAGCCCCGGATCCCAGCCCACAGCGATAATGCCTACTTTTCCGCCTTTTTTAGCTGCGGCGTCTACTGCGGCGAAGTGCTCTGGGATTTTCGCGTGCGTATCGAAGCTATCTACGACGTTAAAATTTAGCGCAAACTCCGGCGTCTGTGTCGGTAGATCCGTCGCGCTACCGCCGCAAAGCACCAAAACGTCAAATTTGCCCTTGTGCGATAAAATTTCATCCGCGCTAAATACCGGCGCGCCGCATGTTTTTACCTCGCTTGGATTTCTGCGGCTAAAAACCGCTGTTAATTCTAAATCCTTGCTATTTTGTGCGGCAAGCTCTACGCCGCGACCCAAATTTCCATATCCTAAAACCGCTATTTTTATTTTTTCGCTCATTTTTTATCCTTTTATTTTTTTAAATTTTTGCGCATTAAACAGTGCGCCGCAGTTTAAATTTAACCGCTCAAGGCACTGTTTGGATCTGCCAAGTCCTAACGCAAAAACCAAAAAATATCAATCGACCGCTCCCAAATTTGCTAGCTCGCTATCTACCTTTTCTAGCTTTTGCGTCGCGCTAGCTAGTCCTTCGCGGTTGGCTTCGACCACGGCTTGCGGGGCGGAGGCCACGAATTTCTCGTTATTTAGCATACTTGATAGCTTTGTTATCTCTTTTTCTAGTTTGGTTTTTTGCGACCGCAGTCGCATGATCACCGCACTCATATCCACGCCTTCAAGCGGCACGAAGACTTCTAAATTTTCGCTCACGTCGCGAGCTGCGTTTTCGATTTTATCGTCGCAGAACTCGATCTGCTCGCATTTGGCTAGCAGTGCGATATAGTTTGTCGCTTCGTTCAAATTTTCGTTTCCGTTTAGCTTGATGAAAGCTTTTGGGATTTTTGAGTTGCCTTGCTCGATGGTTGCCTTTGCGCGGCGGATCGCGACGATAGCCTCGATCACTAGCTCAAAGGTCTTTTCTATTTGCAAATCGCGCTCGTTAGCTTGCGGATACTCCTCGACCATGATCGAGCTCGCGTTTTCTAAATTTGAGCCGCTAAGCTCGTGGAAAAGGTATTCGGAGATAAACGGCATGAATGGGCTAAGTAGCCTCATCGCTTCTTTAAATATCGCTCCAAGCTCTTTTACGCTGCCTTTGTCGGCTTTGCTAAGCTCGATACCCCAGTCGCAAAACTCATCCCATAAAAATTTATAAATCGCGTTTGCCGCATCGTTAAAGCGGTAGGCGTCTATGTTTTCTCGCACTTCGCGCACGCACTCGTTAAATCGGCTTAGCATGTATTTGCCAAGCTTCGTTTCGATTTTGGCGTCGCTTAAATTTGCAAATTTAGACTCGTTTAGCAGCAGGTATTTGCTCGCGTTGTAAAGCTTGTTCGTAAAATTTCTCACTAGCTTCATCTTTTCGTCGCTTAGCTTTATGTCGCGTCCCTGCACGGCAAGTAGCGCAAGCGTAAAGCGCAAGATATCGGCGCTGTACTCCTCGATGCTAACGAGCGGGTCGATGACGTTGCCTAGGCTCTTGCTCATCTTTCTGCCCTGCTCGTCTTTAACTAAAGCGTGCAGATAGATATCGTCAAACGGCAGCTTACCAAGCGCGTTTTCGCCCTGAAACATCATCCTAGCCACCCAGAAAAACAAAATATCAAAGCCGGTGATCAGTAGGTTGTTCGGGTAAAATTCGGCCAAATCGCCCTCAAACCATTTCTCGTTTTTTAGCTCCTCGCCGTTGCCCCAGCCAAGCGTGCTAAACGGCCAAAGCCCCGAGCTAAACCATGTATCAAGGACGTCCGGGTCTTGATGGAAATTTGCGCTTTTGCATTTTGGGCACTGCGTCGGTTCGCCTTCGTCCACCCACTCGTGTCCGCACTCATTACAGTAAAATACCGGGATCTGATGTCCCCACCATAGCTGGCGCGAGATACACCAGTCGCGAAGCTCGCGCATCCAGGCGTTAAAGCTGTTTATCCAGTGCGCCGGGTAAAATTTAGCTAATCCTTCGCCGACCTTTGCGATCGCGTCGTCCGCGATCTGTTTTTTGACGAACCACTGCTTTGAGATGTAGGGCTCGACGACGTTTTTGCAGCGGTAACAGTAGCCGACTTGATTTTCGTAGTCTTCGATCTTCTCGACGTTTCCGAGCTTTTCTAGCTCTGCTACGATGACGTCTCTGGCTTCAAGCCTTTCTAGCCCCTTAAACTGCGCGCACTGCTCGTTTAGGATACCTTTTTCGTCAAAAACGGTGATAAATTTTAGATCGTGTCTTTTGCCGACCTCGTAGTCGTTAGTGTCGTGCGCCGGGGTGACTTTAACAAGACCCGTTCCAAACTCCATATCGACGTGCTCGTCGGCGATGATCTCGATCTCGCGACCGATTATCGGTAGGACGACTTTTTTGCCGATCAAATTTTTATAGCGCTCGTCGTTTGGATTGACCATTACCGCTGTATCACCGAAGTAGGTTTCAGGACGTGTAGTCGCCACAACAATAAATTTATCTTGTTCTCCCGCTAGGTAGTATCTTAGGTGATAAAGCTTGCCTTTGTTTTCCTTGTGTTCGACCTCGATGTCACTGAGCGCGCCGTCGTGCGTACACCAGTTTATCATGTAGTTTTCGCGTACGATGAGCCCTTTTTCGTAGAGATTTACGAAAGCCTTTTTGACGGCTATTCTTAGTCCCTCATCCATCGTAAATCTTTGGCGCGACCATGCCGGCGAGATGCCTAGTTTTCGCATCTGGTGAACGATCATTCCGCCGCTTTTTTCTTTCCATTCCCAGACTTTTTCTACGAATTTTTCGCGTCCAAGTTCCTCTTTTTTGATACCTTGGGCTAGGAGCTGCTTTTCAACGACGTTTTGCGTGGCGATACCTGCATGATCAAGGCCCGGCTGCCACAGCGTTTTGTAGCCGTCCATTCTTTTGTAGCGCGTCATTATGTCTTGCAGGGTAAAGGTTAGGGCGTGCCCGATATGAAGCGAGCCCGTTACGTTTGGAGGCGGCATCATGATGCAAAATTTACGGCCGTCTTTGCGTATGTTTTTGTTCGCGTCTATCTCGAAATATCCGCGTTCTTCCCAAATTTTATAAAATTTATCTTCTACTTCTTTTGCGTCGTAAAATTCCGCCATATTTTATCCTTAATAATTGTTTAAAAAATGTCGGATTTTACTACAAATTTGCTAATAGTATGTTTAAAATTAGGTTGTTTTTAAGAATAGGCAAAGAAAGCGAAGCGGCTAAAAAACCGCTTCGCAAAAGGATTATTTGACGATAAATTCGTGCTGAGCTAGATCGTAGTCGCTCATGCTCTCGTCGTACATGTTTTCCGTGATGACCGCAGGCAGCATGCATTTACCGCTCATGACGACGCGAAGAGGCGTATAAAGCACGTGAGCATCCTTGCTAGCGTCCAAGCTATAAAAGCTCAAAACTCTGTCGTCCTCGATATTTTGATGCTCGAGTGTTAAAGAGTTTTTCGTAGCTTCCGTTCTAACGTTAGGTACGATGTTTTCGTTTACCACCTCAAGGCAAGGGCTGATCGTTTCGTTTATCACGCCGTTTCTGATAAACTCATTCGTTTTTAGCGATAGCTTAGAGTAGATGATATCGTTTACCTTAAGCGCGTTGATATCGATCTCTTTGCCGTCTTTGCCGACGAAGGTTCTATAGATATCAAGCCCCTTCTTGTCAAATTTGTGATTTACGTCTAGCTTTTTATAGCCTGACGCGCTAACGCCTAGATACACGGCTGCGCCGTTTTCAGGTACGATAGTAATCTCAGGCTTTTTAGGAGCGATGTTGATAGCTCCGCGGCCGTCGAAATTTAGATCGTGTCCGTCGGCGATAAGCTTAAATTTGTTCTCGCTTGAGACGTCTTTAATATAGGCTCTTAGCGCTCTTAGCGTAAATGCGCGCTCCTGCGTCGAATGTAGCTTATCGACGCGAGCGATCAGGTAGTCGGCTAGCTCGTCGCTAAATGCGTTTTTCTCAAAGTGATTAGCGTGTAAAAGCAGCATAAAGGCCTTGTTTCTGATCTCTGAACCGAAGTTATCTGCTAGCTCTTTTTCGCGGTTATAGGTCGATTTATTTAGCTCTTTTAGTACTTTTTCGCTTTCTTTATTTAGTCCCTCGTTTTTGAGGATCGCAGCCATCAAGTAGCCCTCAAGGGCGCTGCCTTGGTATCTCTTTTGATCGTATAGAGCATTTAGCTTTGATCTATCGAGTTTCTTTTGCGTGCTTAGGACGTAGGCTGCGTAAAGAGCTTGGAAGTTGTCGTTGCTACCAAACGCCCTTAACCAGTCGATCGCTTTATTTTTTACGTGGCTATCAAGCGCAAAGCCTGATTTTTCAAGCGCAAACAGCATATCGATAGAGTAGATAGAAGCAAAGTTGTTCGTGTAGCCTAGCTGATTCCAGTAGCCGATGCTGCCGTCTGTTTTTTGCATATTGACGACGTCTTGTATGCCCGCTTCGACGAATCTTCTTCTATCGGCTTCTTTTGCTTTAGCTTCTTTAGAATCATCTCCGCCAAGCACTAGGAAATTTAGCTCAAAAAGCTTACTTGAGCGCTGTTCGGCGCATCCGTAAGGGTAGTTTACGAGCTTGTCGCTATTTGCGCTTAGTACGCCTTTTATAGAGCTTGAGGCGTCGATCCTGATGCGTTTAAACTCGCTGTCAAGCTTAAATGTTTTCTCTACGGTAGCCTGGAAATTTTTAGCGTAGGTGCTAAGCGGATAGGCGTGGATGACGTCAAGCTTTTGCGAGTATGTATAGCCGTTTTTGCCGTCGTTTGCGGTGAAATTTATATATGATTTGCCCGTAGCGTTAGCATCGATGACGAAATTTAATTTCGCATTTTCGTTAGGTTTTAGCTCGATGCTATCGACTGCTAGCTGTGCGTTTAGGTTCGTATCTATGCTTAGAGCAACGGTTTTTGGCTCTTTAGTCGTGTTTATCACTCTTAGCGTGTAGTTTACCTGATCGCCTTGGATCAAATACGCCGTTTGCGTCGGTTTTAGGATGATATCGTCTTTTACCTTGACTGCGTTTACGCTAAAGCCGAGCTTATCGCCGATGACGCTAAGTACGGCCAAATTTATCTCGGAGTTAAAGTCGCTAGGTACCTCTACGTCAAAGTTCGCTACGCCGTCCGCACCCGCTTTTGCGGTTTGCATTTTGATGTAGGTTTTGACGTTTTTCTTATCGACCGGGCTAGCAAATTTAGCCATTCTCATCTCCATGAGAGCAGCTGCCGCGTCGCCGCCGAAGCTTAGTACTTTACCGTCTTTTTTAAATCCGCTCAAATTTGCATAGATGTCGTAGTCAAGCACGCCGTCGTTTAAAATTTTGTCAAAAAAGTCAAGCGGACTCTTTAGCTTTTGATTTGTTACTTGTAACACGCCTTCATCAACCGCAAATAGCGTAACCTCCGCATTTGGCTCGGTTTTTACGGTAGTTTTAAATTTGGAGTTTGACTTGACGACTTTCGGCGCTTCGATGCTGACATTTGTCGCTCGGTATGATTTATCCGCTTTTGCATAGACTTTATCGTAGGTTCTAAACGGCAAGACGTCGTTATCTGCCACGCGCATAATGGATGCGGTTATATAAAGTCCCTCAAAATCGAAGTCAAGGTCAAATTTGGCGTTTGCGACGTTGTTTTCTATATTTACGACTTTATACTTTTTGACGTTTTCTGACTCGACCGTGATGATGCCGATACCGCTTTTTAGCACAGAGCTAACGTCTACGTTTAGCGAGTCGCCTTTTTTATAGACTTTTTGGTTCAGCTTGATTTTGGCTTTAGCTAGCTCTTTTGTCGGTTGCAACGTGCCGCCGTAGTCCCAGCCGCTAACATATATATCTAAATTTGCCGAGTGGCCGCTTAGGATATCGGAAACCACGACTATGAAGTCGCCGCTTTGATTGAAATCATAAACGAATTCGTTACCGCTAAGAGTATCGCTAAAGACCTTTTCGTAGCGTTTGTTCCATTTTAGATAGCCTTCTTTGTCGTAGTTGTATTCCCAGATCGCTTTTTTGATCTCGACGGCTTTTTGTCTATCTTTTAACTCCTCGTCTTTAAGCGGATCGACACTGACAAAATTTAGCGTTAGTTTGGAGTTTGAGTCGATGTAGGTGTCGTTTGCTCTGACGCCGACCATCACGTCAAAAGGATATACGCTAAAGTCGTTGCTAGCACTTACGTTTTTGCCGTCATCGTTAATGGTAAATACCGCGGTGCCTTTTAAAATGCTTGCGATTTTGCCTTTATTTTGTAGCTTAAACGCAGTCGCGCCTTTACCTTCGTTGTCTAGAGTGACTGGTTTAGTAAACTGATCTAGGCCGTTTGCAGCGTATTCGCCGTTGCTAAATTTATACTCTTTAAATTTATCGTTTTTGTAATCTTGTTGATATAAATTTAACGCCACATCGCCTTCGAGATTAGCCGCCGCTCCGCCAAAAAGGTAGTTGCTTTGCAGTTTTACGTCTATTAGATCGTCTAGAGCGTAAATTTGCTTATCTAGCTTAACTTCGTTTTTGATGCGTTGCGGAGTGAATGACTCGACTGAAAAGTCGTAGCTATCGATGATTTTATTTGCAAAGATCACTTCAAATTTAAACGTTCCGGTTAGTCCTGAGTTTACCGGCTCGTCGAAATTTATCACGCCAAGCTCGGTGGTGTTTACGCCTTTATTTAGGATCACTTTGTTTTGCGGATCTCTGATTTTTAGCTTAACGGGCATGTTTGAGAGGCTCTTAAACAGCGCGTTTTTGATGATGATCTCGCCTTTTATGTTTTCCTGCGGACGTATGATGTTACTAGCAAAATGCAAATACGCGCTATACGTTTCGCTTCTATCTTTGGCGTCTAAATTTGACTCCTCGTTTAGGCGTTTGTTCTGCGATAGGGCGATGAAGCTTTGCTCTTTACCTAGCGTTAAAACTGCGCTTGAGACGTCCTTGCCGATGTCTTTTTTATTAAATTTAAATACGCCTTCGTCGTTTGTGATGCCGCTTGCGATGAGATTGTTTTTAGTGGAGTAAATTTTGACGTCCGCGTTTGCGACCACTTCGTTTTTACTCAAGCGGTTGGCAAATAAAAACACCTCGTCTTTTGAAACCTTCATGCTTAGGCCGATATCGGTTAGATAGACCGCTTTTTGTACGCTTTTGTCTTTGTCGTAGTAGACCGTGACTAGATAAACTCCATCTCCGCCCTCGGCAAAGTCAAGCTTGATCTTACTTTTTTGCATTTCGTTTTGAGCGCCACCGATCTCGTAGTTTTTGCTAGCTACTTCCTCGGCGTAGTTATCCAAAGGAGTCTCGGTAAAATTTAAAAAGTATCTTAAATTTTGCTCTTTTAGCTTTTCGACGACGACTTTAGCGGTGTTTGTGTTCACGCTTTTTATGCCGATCTCGCCCATGTTAGACATATACGTGCCGCTATCTGTAAACTCCAAAAACGGCTTTAGATCGCCAAAAGCGACGTTAAAGGTGGAGTTTTCTCGTAGCATCGAGTAGTCGTCGCCAAAGCCCTTGTAGAAGGTGACTTTGTAGGTTGTCTGCGGTTTGAAGTCTTTACTAGTAATGTCGATATAGTAGTAGTAATACTCGCCGTCGGCGTTTTGGTGGCTAGTATACTCCATTTCGCCAACTTCAAAGCTATTTACGCCATCGACCTTGATAAATTTTTTAATATTATCAGAATCTATCCAATCTTTAAGATAGAGTCTAGCCGCTAGTTTGCCGTTATCTAGGCTGATGCCTTCGACTTCGTTTAAAAACATAGTCTTGGCTTTTGGCTTATCGACGAAATTTTCATCTGGATTTGAGACTTTTTGCACGACCTCAAAACTATCGGCTAAATTTATACCCGAAGTATTTTTGAGGTTTTTAGAAACCGAAAATACTAAATTGTCGCCGCTTTCAAGTAACTTTATCTGAAAACTTTTAGGCGTTTTGGCTACGATTTTATATTTGATGTTTTGCTTGGCCAAATTTTGCTTGTCGTAAATTTTAAAATTCGCGGCAAACTCATCCTCGCTAACATTATCGTTAAATACCGCTAAAAAGGTATCTCCGGAGTACTCTATCATGTTTGATAGCACGAAATCTCCGCCGTAAAATTTAACCTTACTCTCGCCTTTTTTGCACGAGTAGCTTACGCCTTTTGCAAGAGGCTTTTTAGGGCAAAAGAAAATCGAGTCTGATCCATACTCAAAGGCTCCCGTTATCTCGGGCGAACACTCGATTATCTTTTTGTGCGTGACCTTGCCGATGAGAGACTGTTCGTTTTGGGCGTATTTTACGCCAATGCTTACCGAGCCATCGTCTAATGCTCTGCTTGAGCCGTCAAGCGTAAAGGCGCCTAAATTTGCTACCAAGATGCAGCTTAGGCTTAAGCCGACCAGCTTTAAACGCATTAAAACCTCCTTATTTCTATATTGATTTCATTTAGATTTGAATTTTCGTCCAGACACCCGAGCTTATGTTTGCCTTGTGTTAAATTTAAGGTATTTTCGCTCGCGTTGTTTACTTTTTCCCACTCGTTTTCGTCGATCTTGAGATATATCTCATCGCCGATATAAGCGTAGCATTTTAGCATAACTTTAGTTAAATTTTCATCGCTTAGCAGAATTTGATTATTTGACGGCGTTGCAACGAGAGGTTTATAGCTTTTAAATTTATAGTAACAAGGACTCTCTTTGATATCTTCTTGAGTAATCGCGCCGTTTTTTAGTAAAAATCCTACCTCATCGCCTCTGATACTCTCGCAGATATCTTTTAGTGCAACGCCCTCTATTTGCCAGTCATCCTCTTCATCTCTACACTCTTTAAATTTAAACGCATCAAGGCATGTTTTTTTGCTCTCAATGCCGCCTGGCGCGCTCATGAAAGACAGTTTTTGCTTTTGAGCTAGCAGTTTAAAGACGTCAAAAACCGTGCGAGACGCGTCGCTAAATCCGCTTAAATTTTGCGTCTTTTTGCCGTTAAAGTTGCCAAACCACACCGCAACCGTGTAGTCGTTATTTACGCCGATCGTATAGATATCGCGCGAGCCGTAGCTGGTGCCGGTTTTAAAGGCGATTTGAGGCGTGTCTTTTGCGTATTGCCACGCGACGCCCAGATAGCTTCTTGACGCGCTTGAGAGCATTTTTGAGGTTAGATACGCGCTTTGCGGGCTGATTAGCCGTCCGTAGCCTAGTATCGTCTTGCCCGCGACTTCAAGTGGTTTTAGCTCGCCGCCGTTTGCGTAGATCGTGTAGAGGTGGGCTAAGCTTAGCAGGCTCATCTCCGCACTTCCAAGCGCGATACTGTCGGCGTAAAATTCCTTTGAATAACTCACTAAATGCACGTGAGAAAGCAGCTCGTAAAGAGAGTTTTCGCCCAGTTTGTTGTTTAGGCTAACGGCCGGGATATTTAGGCTAAGTGCCAGCGCCTCGGTCGCTGAGATGATACCAAAAAACCTGCTGTCGTAGTTTTTAGGCGCGTACTCTCCGAGGAAAATTTCTGTATCTATCATCTGGCTTTTTGGCGTGATGAAACCCTCGTCAAGTCCTAGCGAAAATATAAACGGCTTTAGCGTCGAGCCCACATTTCTGCTCATCGTTACGCCGTCGTTTTGCCCCTGCGGAGCGTACCAGTCGTGCGAGCCCACGTAGGCCGCTACGCTCATATTTTTGTTGTCGATTATTATTCCAGCGGCGTTATAGGCGTCTTTTGATTTTAGCGAGGTAGCCGTATTTTTTAGCGCGTTTTCGAGTAAAATTTGCAAATTTAGATCCAAATTTGAGTGCGTAATGCCGTTTTTTAGAGCCTGTGCGGCGTAGTGCCTGGCCTTATAAACGGCGTCGTAGCGTTTGTTTTTAAAAGGCTCCCTTTGCGCCCTTTGAAAAGCGCTTTGATCTATCACGCCTGCTTTATAAAGCAGTTTTGCGACGCGGTTTTTTAGCGCGTTGATGTTTGATTTTTTATCTAGGCGGTTGGCGTTTGGATTTTTTGGGATCGTGCTTAAAAGCGCGCACTCGGCGATACTAAGCTCGCTTAAATCTTTACCGAAATAAAACCTCGCCGCAGCCGCCGCACCCTCGATATTTCCGCCGTAGGGAGCGAGATTAAAGTAAAAATTTAAAATCTCGTCCTTGCTATAGTGCCACTCAAGCTGAAGCGCGGTAAAGATCTCTTTAAATTTGTTCGCGTAGGTGCGCTCCTCTCGCTTCATCATGCGCGCGACTTGCATAGTGATCGTGGATGCGCCGATGCGGTTAGAGTGCGTGAGATTATGCGCGGCAGCGCGGATCATAGCAAATGGATTTACACCGATGTGGTAGTAAAAAAATTTATCCTCAAACAAAAGAACGCTATCTTTTAGCGTCTGCGGGATGTTTTTAGCCTCAAATCTCCAAATTTCGTCGCTGCTAGGCCGAAGGGCGACGATCTGGCCGTTTTTGTCAAAAAGTATGAACGAATTTTCCCGCTTTAGCGCTTTGACGTCGAGCGGGTAGGCGAAGTCAAGCACCAAAAAAGCTACAAAGCAGAGCAGGGCGACTGCGGCGAAGTATTTGATAAATTTAGCTAAAACTCTTTTCATTTTGCGATTATATCGAATTTGCGCGTAAAATCTCGAAAGATTAAATTTATGATAATTGATATATAATTTCAAATACTAATTTAAGTAAAGGAGATAAAGACATGGAGTATAGAGTAGAAAAAGACACGATGGGCGAGGTAAAGGTACCAAATGATAAATATTGGGGTGCGCAGACACAGCGCAGCCATGAAAATTTCGAGATCGGAGTAGGGCTAGAGACGATGCCAAAAGAGGTCATAGAGGGCTTTGCCTATCTAAAAAAGGCGTGCGCTCTGGTAAATCGCAAGCTAGGCCGCCTAGACGAGCCTCGCACGGAGGCGATCGCGCAGGCGTGCGATGAAATTTTAAACGGCAAGCTGGATGGGAACTTCCCTTTAGTCGTGTGGCAGACGGGCTCGGGCACGCAGTCAAATATGAATTTAAACGAGGTCGTTTCAAACCGCGCGATGGAGATTTTGGGGCTAAATTTCCGCGATAAGGCGGCGCTGGACGCTAAAGACGCAAAATTCGTGCATCCAAACGATCACGTAAATAAAGGCCAGAGCTCAAACGACACCTATCCTACGGCGATGCGAATAGCTTTTGTGCTAGAGCTTCAAAAAAAACTACTGCCCGCGATAGAAAAGCTTGAAGCGACGCTGGATAAAAAGACCGCCGAGTTTGCAAAGATCGTAAAGATCGGCCGCACTCACCTGCAAGACGCCACGCCGCTCACGCTAGGACAGGAATTTAGCGGCTACGCGCATATGCTAAAGGCGAGCAAGGCGCAGATCCTAGCTACCGTGCCGTTTTTGCAGGAGCTTGCTATCGGCGGCACAGCGGTGGGCACCGGGCTAAACTCGCACCCGAAATTTAGCGAGATGGTAAGCGACGAGCTAAACGCGCTAACGGGCACGGCGTTTAAATTTAAATCCCATCCGAATAAATTTCACGGCCTAACCAGCCACGACGCCGAGGTGTTTTTAAGCGGCGCGTTAAACGGTCTGGCGGCAAATTTGATGAAGATCGCAAACGACGTGCGCTGGCTAGCAAGCGGGCCTAGGTGCGGTATCGGCGAGATAAACATCCCCGAAAACGAGCCGGGAAGCTCGATAATGCCGGGCAAGGTAAATCCGACGCAGTGCGAAGCCGTCACGATGGTAGCGGCGCAGGTGATGGGCAACCACGTCGCGATTTCCGTCGCTGCAAGCCAGGGAAACTTCGAGCTAAACGTCTTTAAGCCGGTGCTTACCTACAACCTCATCCAAAGCATCCGCCTGCTAAGCGACGCGATGAACAGCTTTGAAAAACACTGCGCTTGCGGCATCAGCGCAAACGCCGCGAAAATCGACAAGCTACTGCACGAGAGCCTAATGCTAGTAACCGCGCTAAATCCGCACATCGGCTACGCAAATGCCGCCAAGATCGCCAAAACCGCGCATCATAACGGCACTACGCTGCGCGAGGAAGCGATAAAATCGGGCATACTAACCGCCGAGGAATTTGACGCGTGGGTGGTGCCTGAGGATATGATCGCGCCGAAGGAATAAATTGACGCTTTACTTTTGGGCTCGGCGAAATTTGGGCGTTTTTGCCGAGCCTAAGTAAAATCCGTAAATTTGAGAGTGAAATTTACGGTTGCGTCTTAAAATTTACTCAAATTTGCCGATATACTTTTAAATTTAAAGGCGCGGCGATGGATGTAAAATTAAACATAAATTTAAACTCAAATTTGATGAGCGTCGGCAAAAGCTCTGCAGCGACTAGCGCGGTAAATTTAAACGCGGGCGCGCTAAATTTAAAAAGCGGCGATAGGGGCGATATCTTGCGCGGCGCGTCAAATTTGCCTAGCGGCGCAAACGAGGCAGAAAGCAGCGCAGATATCTTAAAAAAACAGCTAGAAAAACTACAAAAACGGCTAAAAGAGCTTGAAGCCGCGATAAAGCGAATAAAAGCGAGCAAAAATCCATACGCAAAGGATATGGCGGCCTCGCTCGAGACGCAAAAGGGGGCTGTTTTTGCGCAGATAATGCAAATAAGCGCGCGAATTTTAGAGATGCAAGGCAGCCAGAGTAAAATTTGACGCCATAAATTTGCAAATTTAAGAAATAGGACGATTTTGATTTTAAAATATCAAAATGTAAAAACGATTTATTAAATCTATTTTTATACTTTAATTATTTTTAGGACTTTTCTCGCAAAAATGACACTAAAATAATAATATACTTAATCATAAAAACTAATACTTTTACTAAATATAGAATTTTAATTTTTAGTTGTAATATTTCAATATTTAAAGCTATTTGATAATGATTAAAGACAAATTTACTCTGTTATCAAAAATGTCAAAATGCAAATTTCACCAAAGGAGAGAGCATGAAAGATGACGTCCTAGTTAGGATAAACGAGAGGCTTAACGTGCTTGCCACGCTTCCGACTTTTAAAAACGGTTCAATCGGCGAAGCTTTAAAGAAAAGCGGATTTAGCAGGCGAGATTTTATGAAGTGGGCCGGCGCGATGACGGCGTTTATGGCGCTGCCTGCATCTATGGCGCCGACCGTAGCTAGAGCCGCCGAGCTTAGCGACAGGCTGCCCGTGATATGGCTACATATGGCCGAGTGCACCGGATGTAGCGAGAGTTTGCTTCGCACCGATGCGCCGAGTATAGATAGCTTGATTTTTGATTACATCAGCCTCGAGTATCATGAAACCGTGATGGCTGCGGCAGGCTGGCAGGCTGAGGAAAACCTAGAAAGTGCGATCGAAAAATACAAAGACAGATACATCCTGCTAGTCGAGGGCGGCATACCTACGGGCGATACGGAAAACTATCTAACGGTCGGTCCTTTGGGTCTTAGCGGCCTTCATCACGCAAAGCACGCGAGCGAAAACGCCGCGGCGATATTTGCTATCGGCACCTGTTCGAGCTTTGGCGGTATACAAGCGGCAAAGCCAAATCCGTCAAATTCCGTAGGCCTATCAAAAGTAACCTCAAAACCCGTTATAAACGTCCCGGGATGTCCTCCTAGCGAGAAAAATATCGTGGGCAACGTCCTCCACTACATACTTTTCGGTACTTTGCCCGCACTTGACGTATTTAACCGTCCAAAATGGGCTTACGGACTTAGGATTCACGATCTTTGCGAGCGAAGAGGGCATTTTGACGCGGGCGAGTTCGTGCAGACCTTTGGCGACGAGGGCGCAAAAAACGGCTACTGCCTCTATAAAGTCGGCTGCAAAGGCCCATATACGTTTAATAACTGCTCTCGCGAGAGATTTAATCAGCATACTAGCTGGCCTGTGCAAGCAGGCCACGGCTGCATAGGTTGCTCGGAGCCTGATTTTTGGGATACGATGGGGCCTTTTGAGGAGCCGATGGCAGATAGGTTGTTTAACACGGTTTTGGGTCTAGGCGCCGATAACGTCAGCGATAAAATCGGCATCGGAGTGCTGGCGCTCGCAGGCATCGGTATAGCAGCGCACGCCGCGATAAGCATTTTTGCTAAAGACAAGGAGGAGGCGTAAAAATGAGCGAGCAAAGAATAGTAATAGACCCGATAACCAGGATAGAAGGCCACCTGCGCATAGAGGTCGTCGTAGATGAAAATAACGTAGTTAAAGAGGCCTACTCGGGCTCGACGCTCTGGCGCGGCATAGAGCAGGTCGTAAAGGGGCGCGATCCGAGGGATGCGGGATTTTTCATGCAGAGGATTTGCGGCGTTTGTACGTTTTCGCACTACCGCGCGGGCATCATGGCCGTCGAGAATGCGTTAGGTATCACGCCTCCGCTAAACGCGCAGCTAACGCGCACGCTGATGAATAACGCCCTTTATATGCACGATCACGTGGTGCATTTTTATCAGCTTCACGGCCTTGACTGGGCGGACGTGGTTTCGGCTCTAAGCGCGGACGTACGCAAGGCTAGCGACGAAGCGTTTAAATACTGCGATACGCCGTATGCGACCGGCGCAGATAAACTAAAGGAGGTAAAAGAGCGCGTCGAAACCTTCGTAAAAAAAGGAAATTTAGGGCCTTTTGCCAACGCCTACTGGGGACATCCGACCTATAAATTTACGCCTGAGCAAAATTTGATCGTGCTTTCGCACTATTTAGAGTGTCTAAGGATACAAAGGACGGTAGCGCAGATGATGGCGATATTTGGCTCCAAAAACCCGCATCCCCAAAGCCTAACTGTGGGCGGCGTGACCTGCGTCATGGACTTGCTAGATCCTGCAAGACTGGGCGAATATCTAACCAAATTTCAAGAAACGGCCGATTTTATTAACAGGGCGTATTATCCAGATCTCGTCATGGCCGCTAAAGCCTACGGCAGCGAGCCAAGCGTACTAAAGGACGTTGGCGTGTCAAATTTGTTCGCTTATGATGAGTTTTTAGTCGGTAGAAACGAGTATCTAATCCAAGGCGGAGTTATCCTAAACGGCGATATCAGCAAGGTTTACGAAGTAGACGGCGATAAGATCACCGAGGAAGCCACTCGCGCATGGTATAAAAACCCGGCCCCGCTGCATCCGTACGACGGACAGACCGAGCCAAACTATACAGGCCTAAAAGATATGAAAACCCTAGACGGTCACGGCAAGGAGGTAGATACTAAGGTATTTGACGAAAAAGGCAAATACAGCTGGATCAAAGCTCCTCGCTATGAGGGCAAACCGATGCAGGTGGGGCCTCTTGCCAGCATCGCGATAAACTACGCCAAAGGCAACGAGCGCGTGGTAAAGATCGTAGATAAATTCTTAAAAGACTCTGGACTTCCGCTTGAGGCGGTATTTTCTACGCTGGGTAGAACCGCAACCAGGATGCTAGAGGCCAAACTGGTAGCCGATCACGGACTAACGGCCTTTAATAGTTTAGTAGAAAATCTAAAAACCGATCAAGAAACCTGCGCAAAGTACGTCATAGATAACGGCAAAGAGTATAAGGGAAATTTCCAAGGCAATGCCCCTCGCGGAGCGCTAAGCCACTGGTGCCGCATAAAAGACGGCGTGATAACCAACTGGCAAGCAGTCGTGCCAAGCACATGGAATGCCTCGCCAAAAGACGCCGCAAACGTACGCGGAAGCTACGAGGAGTGCCTCATCGGGCTAAAGATCGCCGATCTAACCAAGCCGCTTGAGATCATACGTAAGATCCACTCCTACGATCCTTGTATCGCATGCGCCGTACACGTGATGGATGCGCGCGGCACGCAGCTGGGCGAATACAAAATCAACCCGAATTTGTGAAAGGAGCGGCTATGAGCGAGCATAAATTTGACCGCAAAAGCGAGTATGAATTTTCCATCGGGCTTAGAGCGACGCACTGGATCAGGTTTTTTGCCATCACATTTTTAGTCGTGAGCGGATACTATATATCGTATGTTTTTGTTAGTCCCGAGGTCACGACCCAGCCCGTGCTGTTTATGAACGCCAAGTGGCGCGCAGCTCATCAGATCGCGGGATTTGTCCTGATAGCGTGCTTTATTTTCAAACTCTACCTATTTATATTTGATAAATACAGCCGTAAAGAGGTCGTGAGTATCGTTGATTTTTTTAATCCCAAAGTCTGGATAGCGCAGATAAAATACTATCTGTTTTTGGGCCCGCACCCGCATCTAAAGGGCGTTTATAACCCGCTTCAGTTTGCGTCGTATTTTTTCTTTTATCTAGTGCTGTTTTTGATCTGCCTAACGGGCCTCGTGCTCTATGTACACGTCTATCACGAGGGGCTTGGCGGGCTGCTTTACGAGCCGATGAGACAGTGCGAGGAGCTCATGGGAGGGCTAGCAAACGTCCGCACGATACACCGCATCTGCATGTGGATCATCATGGTTTTTGTCGTGGCGCACGTGTATATGGCGGTATTTAACGCCGTAAAAGGCAAAAACGGAGCTATGGACGCCATCGTAAGCGGCTACAAATACGTAAAAGACGAGCACTGATGCGCGTTTTGGTGCTAGGTATCGGCAACGTGATGTTTGGCGACGAGGGCGTGGGGGTGCATTTTGTAAAAATGATGGAGCGAAACTACAAATTTAGCCCTAAAAACGGGGCTAAATTTGACTCCGTTTTAAATTTGGACGATAAATTTGACTCGACAAATTTGGATGGCGCGAACTCAAATTTAAGCGGCGATCTCGCTCGTAGCGACGGCTCCAAATTTAACGCAGACGGCGCAAATTTGGAGCTAAGATTTATCGACGGCGGCACGCTAGCTATGGCGCTCACGCCCGTTATTGCTTGGGCGGATGTTTTGATAGTCGCCGACTGTATCAGCGCCGAGGGCAGCGAGACGGGGGATGTGTATTTTTTTGGTTACGAGCAGATGCCGCCCACAATTTCCTGGAACGGCTCCGCGCACGAGGTTGAGATGCTAGAGACCTTGCGGCTCATGGAGCTTGCGGGCGATTTGCCGCGGACGAAAATTTTAGGTATCGTACCAAAGCGCATCGAGCCTATGAGCTTTGAGCTCTCCGCGCAGGCGCAAGAGGGGGCAAATTTGATGGAAAAGACGCTTTTAAACGAGCTTTCGCGTCTTGGATTTAGCTACGAAAAGATCGCAAATTTTAGCGTCTGCGATATCGCTTTAGAGTTTTCAAAAAAGGGCGCGATATGATTTTAGCTTACGAGTTTGACGGCGCGAGCGAAAATTTCGCGTTTTTTCTTAAATTTTACGCGCAAAAAAGCGGTTTAAAATTTAGCATTAAAAAGGAGCGAGATTCAAGGGCGCTTTACGCCCAGGGCTCGCAAGATGAGCTTTTGGTATTTTCTGATTTGCTCTCTAGCGCGCTGCCTCACAGCGTCTTTTTACGCGGCTCAAAGGTTTACGCGAGCGAAAATTTACCCCAAGGCGAATCAAACGAGCCTGAGAATACTCTTTCAAACATCACGCCGCGCGTCGTTAGCGCCTATCTAAAAGGCGAGCTAAAAGAGTGCGAAAACGGCGTTTTTAGTGACGTTTACGTTTTTATAGACGGTAAATTTACTCCCGTGACGAAAGCGAATTTTAACGAGCTTTTGGAGTTTGCTTTTAAAAATTTAAGCGCGGGCGAAAGCGTTAAATTTAAAGATATTAGCGGCGAATTTGAAGCGTCAAATTTTACCGAACTAAACGAAAATTTTAATCTTTTAATGCCGACAAACCTTAAAAATTTACCTAAAATTTTTATCGCAAACGAAGCCGAGCAGGTTGCCTTAGCAAGCTACGAAAAGCCCGCCGTTACGCTAAAAACGACGGCGATTTACCGCGGCAATCACCCAAGCTCTCCTAGGTTTTTTGATGTCTGCGCGGCTAGAGACATTTTTATCTATGCGCTTTGCGACAAGCTTTTTAAAGCGGGCGTAAATTTTATCGCGTTAAAAGCGCAAAAGCCGCCATTTAAGGCTACCGTGCTTGAAAACGGATACATTTTTAGCGGCTCTAGGATTTATTATTCGCGCGCAAATTTAAGCGAGATAGAGGGCGCCGCTGATAAAAATCTAGCCGCTTTTAATCTCGCAAAAAAAGAATTTGACGAAGAGGGCGGGGTAGCTAGGATATTTTTAAGCAGGTTTAAAGACGATGAAGTTAAAATTTACCCCAAATTTGATGATTTTAACGTCTTAAATTTCGCCTTGCCCGCGAGCTTTGACGAGCTTTACGCGCAGATAAAGCGCGAGGAGAGCGGCAAGAGTTTGCTTCAAAATTACGGCGAAAGCTTTAGCCTGCCGCGCGGCGAACTAAACGTACAAAACGGCTTTTTCGGGCTATTTTGCATGGTCGGAGCGCTGCTTGGATTTGATAGCGATGCGCAAAAAGCAGGCGAAATTTTACTTCAAAACGCGAGCGATTTTAACGGCGCAAAAGGGCCTAGGCTCGATTTTAAAATGCTAAATAAAACGCATTTTGACGTCGTTAAATTTGCTAGAAGCGGCATGAGCTTTAGGCTAGCTGGCGTCGATGCGAGGCTGCTTAGCTACGGATACGCCGAGTCGCTAGCGTATTTTTTGAGCGATTTTTCAGACGCGCTAAAGCAGGATTTTAGCGTGCAAAACGCGCTGCTTTGCGGTTCGCTTTTTGAGAACAAAACGCTTGCAAATTTGACGTTAAAGCATCTAAAAACAGGCTTAAATGCCAAATTTAGCAAAGAGTTTTTGATTGAAGAGATGTTTTAAATATGAAATTTCAGGCTTAGTCCAAGGCGTCGGCTTTCGCCCTTTTGTTTATAATCTAGCCCTTAAATTCGGCCTTACGGGCGAAATTTATAACGACGACGAGGGCGTGAAACTAACGCTTTGCGGGCGAGACGAGCAGATAGAAAAATTTGAAAAAGCGCTGCATGAGGAGCTACCCAGCCTTGCTCGCATCGACGAGATAAGAAAAACCGAGCTAGCGGGCGCGAAATTTGACGAGTTTAAGATAGTCGCCTCAAAATCGGCCAAAAAGCACGCGCCTATCTTGCCCGATTTTGCCCTTTGCGCAGACTGCGAGCGCGAGTTTTATGACCCCGCAGACCCGAGGTATCATTATCCTTTTATCAACTGCACCAACTGCGGCCCGAGGTTTTCGATTATCGAGTCGCTGCCTTACGACCGCGCAAACACGACGATGAACGCGTTTAAGATATGCGAATTTTGCGGCGGCGAATACAAAAATCCGCTAAATCGCCGCTATCATGCCCAGCCCGTCTCATGCCCAAACTGCGGGCCTAGGCTTGCTTTAAAAGATAAACTCGGGCGGGTTTTAGCACGGGATAACGAAAGCGCAAAGCAGGCCGCACGTCTCATAAATGAGGGTAAAATTTTAGCCGTCAAAGGGCTTGGCGGATTTCATCTGATGTGCCGTTTAAAGGAGGATACGGTAGGGCTGCTAAGAGAGCGCAAAAAGCGGCCTAAAAAGCCCTTTGCCGTGATGTGTAAAGACCTCGCGCGCGCTAAAAAATACGCTCAAATTTCGCCCGAGGAGCAGCAGCTTTTAAGCTCAAATTTAAAACCGATCGTCGTTTTGCAAAGCTTGCCTAGCGCGCGGGTTCCCTCAAATTTAGCACCCGGCCTAAATAAAATCGGCATATTTTTGCCATACACGGGCGTACATCTTTTGCTTTTTGAGTACCTAGAGGGCGACGTTATCGCTACCTCGGCCAATGTCTCTGGCGAGCCCATCATATATGGTGAAAAAGACCTGCGAGAAAAGCTCGGCGGCGCGATAGATTTTTACCTAGATAACGACCGCGAGATACACTCGCCAAGCGACGATAGTATCGCGTTTGTAGCGGGCGGCGAGACTATCTTTATCCGCACGAGCCGCGGCGTGCATCCCAAATTTA
Source organism: Campylobacter showae (assembly GCF_004803815.1). Lineage (NCBI taxonomy): Bacteria > Pseudomonadati > Campylobacterota > Epsilonproteobacteria > Campylobacterales > Campylobacteraceae > Campylobacter > Campylobacter showae. The sequence goes on from NZ_CP012544.1 coordinate 957,166, forward strand.
TCCGCACTAAATTTAAGAGCGAAAAGACCGTTTTAGCCGTCGGAGCGGAGCTAAAAAACCAGTTTGCGATCTTTAAGGACGGTGAGCTGATGATAAGCCCGTATATCGGCGATCTAAAAAACGTCGCAACCTATGAGCGGTTTTGCGCGCTAATCCAGCTTTTTAGCGAGATTTACGAGTTAAAATTTGACGAGATAGCGGCTGATTTGCACCCGCATTTTTTAAATTTGAAATGGGCGCGCGAATATGCTGCGAATTTGGGCTCAAAAATCACGCAGATCCAGCATCATCACGCGCATTTGCTATCGGTGATTTTAGAAAACGATTTAGACGCAAATCGCGAGTATCTGGGCTTTTGCTTTGACGGTACGGGATACGGCCCGGACGGGAGCGTCTGGGGCGGAGAGATCATGAAAGTGCGCGGCAAAGAGTATGAGCGGGTTTGCAAATTTGACGAAATTTTGCTGATCGGCGGCGAAGCTAGCGTGAAAAATATCTGGCAGATTGCTTATGCCGCGATTTTAAAATATGATTTAGAGAGCGAGGCGGAGGCGTTTTTGGCTAAATTTGAGCCCGCTAAGCTAAAAAATCTAAAAATCCTGCACGAAAAGCAAATAAACTGCGTTAAAACTAGCTCGCTTGGACGCATATTTGACGCGTTTGCGGCGGTAATCCTCGGGCTTGATAGCATCAGCTACGAGGGCGAGGCGGGAATGAGCCTAGAGGCGCTTTACGACGCAAATTTAGACGTCTGCTACGAATTTGAAATCAGTAGTGACAAAATTTGCTTTAAAGAGGCCTTTAAAAGAGCTCTCAAAGACGATGCAAAAACGGCTGCGACGGGCTTTATAAAAGGGCTAGTAAAGCTCGTAGCAGACGTGGCTTGCGCACAGCATAACGACGTCTTGCTAGCTGGCGGAGTTTTTCAAAATAAGGCCCTGCTTGAAAATGTAATTTTAATTCTTAAGCAAAAAGGTAAGAAGTATTACATAAATAAGAACTTTTCCTCAAACGACTCCTCGGTAGCTATCGGTCAGATCGCGCTTACATTAATTTAAATTAAAGTTTTCTGATGTATAATAACTAATAATTTCTTTAAGGAGGCGATAGTGGAAAACATCATAAGATTTAGTGTCTCGTTGCCAAAGCAGTTATTAGACGAACTCGACAACAAAATAGGCGCTCAGGGCTATGCTTCGAGAAGCGAGTTTACTCGCGATCTGATTAGGGAAAAAATAGTAAATGACAGCTGGAAAGACGCGGACGAGGATCTCATCGGCGTTTTGACGCTCATTTATTTGCACCACCAAAACGACCTCGTCGTAAAAATGATGGACATCGAGCATCAGGCAAATTTGCACATCGCCTGCACGACTCACGTCCATATAGATCACGACAACTGCCTGGAGACTCTGATACTGCGCGGTAAAGCGGGAGCTATCGAGAAATTTTCCGAAAAAATGGGCGGACTAAAAGGGGTTAAATTTGCAAAACTAACCAAGGCTGCCGTCCCGCGCTCGTAACGTTTAAAATGCGGGCAAGCTTGATAAGCCATATCAAATTTGCCCGCAAAAGCCTCTCTTTTATCACGCATTTATCTCTTTAACGCTAAAATTATCCAAATTTATCACTATTTTTATTTCAAGGTTAAAATTTGAAACATATCTCTTTTAAAAATTTCGTCCAAAACGAGGCTAGTTCGGGCATCTTGCTCATCCTTGCCGCGATTTTTGCGATGATATTTCAAAACGGCTTTTTGAGCGAATTTTACAACTCCTTTTTACGCATAAATATGGGCGTGGTTTTTGGCGAATTTAGCCTGCAAAAGCCGCTTATTTTGTGGGTAAATGACGGGCTCATGGCGGTTTTTTTCTTTCTTTTGGGGCTTGAGCTAAAGCGCGAGATAGTCGAGGGCGAGATGCGAAATCCCGCTCAGATCGTGCTGCCTATCGTGGGTGCGGCCGGCGGTATCGTCATGCCCGCGCTCGTTTTTTACGCGTTTAACCACGCCGATGCTTTTGCGCTAAAAGGCTGGGCGATCCCGACTGCGACGGACACGGCGTTTGCATTGGGACTTATAATGATACTTGGCAAAAGAGTGCCGGCGAGTCTTAAAATTTTTCTCGTGACGCTCTCTATCATCGACGACGTTTGCGCGATTTTAATAATGGCGATATTTTACAGCGGACATCTCTCAGCAGTATCGTTTATAGTTGCCGGAGCGGCTACTTTGGGGCTTTTAGCCTTAAATTTAGCTGGCGTAAATAAAAAAGCCTGCTACGTGATTTTGGGCATTATCCTTTGGGTGAGCGTGCTAAAATCAGGCGTGCATGCGACGCTAGCTGGCGTCGTGGCGGCATTTTTCATACCGCTTAAGGCAAAGGAGGGCGAGGGCTCGATGCTAAAGCAGATCGAGCATGACTTGCACGGTTACGTCGCCTTTTTCGTGTTACCGGTGTTTGCCTTCGTAAACGCTGGCATCTCGCTAAAAGGCATAGGGGTGGAGCAGATTTTTCACCCCGTATCGCTGGGCGTCATATTGGGGCTGTTTGCAGGCAAGCAGCTTGGGGCGTTTGGATTTTGCTTTCTTGCGATCAAATTTAAGCTCGCAAAGCTACCCAAATACTGCAATCTGGCTCAGTTTTACGGCCTTTGCTTGCTTACCGGCATTGGCTTTACGATGAGTCTTTTTATAAATTCGCTCTCCTATCACGACACGTACGAGTTCGCGTACGCCGATAAGCTCGCGGTACTAATCGCATCGGTGATCTCGGGCGCTACGGGCTATACGGTGCTCTACCGGGCTGGACGACATAGGATAATGAAATGCGTGGAGTAGAAAAATGATGATATTTCATAAAAATTTTCTCGCTGACGAGCTTGCTAAGTGGCGAGAAGACGGGCTGATAAGCGACGAGGTGGCGCGCAAGATAGCAGCTAGATACGATATAGATTTATCGGGCGCAAACGAGCGACGAAGCTTTATTTTAAAGCTCATTGCGTATCTGTTTTTGGCGCTTTCGCTATTTACGCTTGTGGGCGCAAACTGGGAGGAGCTGCCGCGCGCCGTGAGGCTAATCATCGTGCTTGGCATACTCGCGGCGGTAAATTTTAGCGGAGTTTGGGCGCAGAAAAACGGCAAAGAGACGCAGGCTACGACGCTGTTTTTTCTGGGTAATTTCTGCTACGGCGCGGCGATCGTTTTAGTCGCGCAAATTTACCACCTAGGCGAGCATATGCCTGACGGAGTGCTGCTGTGGGCGGTCGGAGCTTTGGCGCTAGCGCTTGCGACGCGCAAGTCCATCATCGCATTGCAAGCTCTTGTTTTGGGGCTTATTTGGTTTTTGATGGAGTTTGAGTTTAGCGGTGTTTCGCACGGATTTTTGCTGTTTATCATAACTTCGGCTGCGGTGCTTTGGCGCGATGATTCGCGTCTACTTACGGGCGCGCTTTTTGCGAGCGTGTTTGCTTATATCGTCTCTTTCGTGCTTTACGAGCGGTATTTCCTAGCTGATTTGCGCGTGGACGACGCGTTTTACGCCGTTCATTTTTTTGCGCTTAGCTACTGCTTGCTCGCCGTTTGCGCCTCGTTTTTGCTTGAGAGGGCGGGTAAATTTGAACTCGCGTTTTACCTTAAAAACATCGGTATCGTCTGCGGCGCTGGCATCTTGTGTTTTGATATGTCGCTTTACGAGGATTTGCATTTCTCGCGTCCGTGGTCTTACGGCGCCCAGAACTACGAGTATGTTTTAAACGGCGTTACGTTTTTAAAAAGCGTGTTTGGAGCGCTGTTTGTGGCTTTTTGCGGGGCCTCTTTGGGGCTTGCGTTTTACTTTAAAAAATACGCCGCCGCAATAGTCGGAGCGCTTTTGGTCGCGCTGCCTTTTATCTTAGACGCGCTTGCGGGCTACGAGGAGGGCGTGTTTTCGCTCATCGGCGTTTGCGTCGCGGTCTCTCTTATCAAGCAAAATAACATGAAATTCGGCATTACGCTCATTTTTTGGGTGGCGTTCGTGCGATATGTGGATCTGGTTGGCGATTACGTCAGTGCTAGCGCGCTGTTTTTGGTATTTGCGCTCGTGGTGCTCGGGGTATCTAGGATCTCTAAAAAAAGGAGCGCGAAATGAAACTAAAGCTGATTTTTGCCGCCGCGGTATTTCAAATTTTAGCCGTGATCGCGATGCTTGCGTATGCGTACGCGCCGATATATTTTGGCAAAGAGATCTTGCTGCAAACCACGCTTTACGATCCGCGCGATATGTTTCGCGGCGACTACGTGCGCCTTAGTTACGGCTTTACAGGCATTTACGAGCTGGATAAAAGAGACTCGAATTTAAGCAAAAGGCAGCAGCTGCACGGCGCTAAAATTTACGCCGTTTTAAAGCAGGACAAAGACGGCAGGTATAAATTTGACAGATATAGCTTCGAGCGGCCTAACGGCGGGACGTTTTTAGCGGGCAGGGTTGATTATAATACCGCAAATTTCGGCATCGAGGCCTTTTTCATGCCTCCCAAAAGCGCAAAGCAGATGGAGCGAGATATGATGGAGTTTAACGCCACGGCCGTCATCAGCGTGATGGATAACGGCAAAGCTCGAATCAAGGATATCGTGCTAGAAAAACCAAACGCGGCAGAATCTAACAAGCGTTAAATTTATGGGCGGCCGGAGGGCTAAATTTGACTAGACTTACCCGAACTCAAATTTAGCCCGAGCCGTCAAATTTAACTAGGCTCAAATTTGAGTCAAATTTACCCCCCCCCTCGCCGCTACCGCAAAAATCTCAAAATATAAATAAAACGCAACGAAATAATATCCGCAAGGTATGAAACTAAAGCAATTTTTTAACATCTAAGAGTATAATAACCCCAAAAAATCGCTAAGGAGAAACAATATGTGTAAAGATTGCGGATGCTCGCTGGGCGGGCACGATCATGCCCACACTCATGCAGACGGCACGACACACTCGCACGCTCACGATCACGGCGCCCAGCATGGACACGGCGCGGCTCACGAGCATAGTCACGGCCACGCGCACCCGGCGCTAAACGAGAGTAAAACCGTCGAAGTGATAACGAAAATTTTATCCCAAAACGACGAAGAGGCCGCGCACAACCGCGCGCATTTGGACGAGTGCGGGATTTTATGCGTAAATCTCATGAGCAGCCCCGGTAGCGGCAAGACAACGCTACTAGAAGCTACGATAAAAAGCGGTAAATTTAAAATCGGCGTCGTCGAGGGCGATCTAGAAACCAACCAAGATGCCGACCGCATAATAAAAGCAGGCGGCAAGGCCCACCAAATCACGACCGGACAGGCATGTCACCTGGATGCCTTTATGGTGCACGAGGGGCTTCATCATCTGCCGCTAGAGGGCCTTGATATAGTTTTCGTTGAAAACGTCGGCAACCTCGTTTGCCCGGCTAGCTACGACGTGGGCTCGCACTTTAACGTCGTGCTGCTCTCGGTACCTGAAGGCGACGACAAGGTAGCAAAATACCCCGTGATGTTTCGCGCCGCCGATCTCATTGTGATAACCAAAACTTCGCTGTTGCCGCATTTTGAATTTGACGTGAAAAAAGTCGTCAAAGAGGCTCGCAAACTAAATCCGAAGGTCGACGTCATCGAGCTTGACGCAAAAACGGGCGAAGGCATGGAGAAGTGGTTAAATTTCTTAAAATTTAAAAAAGAGCTTAGATAATGTGCCTCTCAATACCGTCAAAAGTGGTCGCGATCGACGAAGATAACGTCGCTACCGTCGAGACGCTAGGCGTGAGTCGCCGCGTGAGCCTCGATCTCATCGCCGAGCCCGTAGCCGTTGGCGAATACGTACTCATCCACGTCGGCTACGCGATGGAAAAAATCGATACGAAATTTGCGCTAGAGAGTATCGAAATCTACCGCCAAATCGCTAAAGATATGGAGAGCGGCCAGATCTGTGCGGACGAAGGCGACGCCGGGCTAGGCGCTATGCAAGCGGCGACAAACGATCCAAACGCAAAGGAAAAAGCGTGAATCTAATCAATGATTTTCGCGATAAAGAGCTTATTTTAGCGCTTTCAAAACTTATTAAAAAAGAGAGCGTAAAACCGCTAAATATCATGGAAATTTGCGGCGGACACACGCACTCGATCATGAAATTTGGCCTGCCGCAGCTAGTCGGCGAGCATATAAATTTCGTCCACGGCCCGGGCTGTCCCGTCTGCGTGATGCCAAGGAGCCGCATAGACGAGGCGATCAAGCTAGCCCAGATGCCAGGCGTAATTCTCTGCACTCTAGCCGATATGATGAGAGTCCCAGGCTCAAACACCAGCCTGCAAAAGCTGCGAGGCGAGGGTTGCGACATCAGGGCGTTATATAGCCCGCTAGACTGTATCAAGATCGCGCGCGAAAATCCCGAAAAGAGCGTGATATTTTTCGCAATCGGGTTTGAGACGACGACGCCTATGAGCGCGAATTTGGTCCAAAAAACGCTAGAACTCGGGCTAAAAAATCTCTTTTTCCATATAAATCACGTTACGGTCCCCGCACCTGTGCGAGCGATCCTAAACGACGAGGACGTCAAGATCGACGCATTTTTGGGCCCTAGCCACGTGAGCGTGATCACGGGATATGGCATCTACGAGAGCATCGCGGCCGAGTATAAAAAACCTATCGCGGTTAGCGGATTTGAGCCGCTTGATCTGATGGACGGCATCCTAAACCTCGTTCGCCAGCAAAACGCAGGCACGCACGAGGTCTATAACGAATACGCTAGAGTCGTCACGCGCGAGGGCAATCAAAAAGCAAAGGCGCTCATAGAGGAGTTTTTTGAGCCGTGCGACTTCTCATGGCGCGGTCTTGGCGTGATCGCGCAAAGCGGTATGAAGCTGCGCTCCGAGTACGCCGAGCTTGACGCGAGGGTCAAATTTGACTGCAATGTGCAAAGCAAAGGCGAGAGCAAGGCCTGTATCTGTCCTGAAATTTTACGCGGGCGAGCAAAGCCTTTTGACTGCAAAATTTTCGCCAAAGCCTGCACGCCAAAAACTCCCGTGGGTTCGTGCATGGTCTCTAGCGAGGGCGCGTGCGCGGCATATTACAAATACGGCGACGTAAAAAGCGCGGGCTAAGAGGAGGCAAATTTGAGCAAGATAATGCTAAGCCACGGCGGCGGCGGCGAGGAGATGAACTCGCTCATAAACGAGACGATTTTTAGGATATTCGATAATGAAATTTTGCGCGAGAGCAACGACAGCGCGATACTAAATTTCAGCGATTTTCACGCGGACAAAAATGCTGGCGACTCGGCAAATTTGACGCCTAAATTTAACGGCAAGCTAGCCTTTAGCACCGATAGTTTCGTTGTTACGCCGATATTTTTTAACGGCGGGGATATCGGCAAGATCGCCGCATGCGGCACGATAAACGACCTAGCTATGGTGGGTGCTGAGGCAAAGTACCTAAGCTGCGCGCTCATCGTTGAGGAGGGGCTGGAAATAGCCGAGCTAGAGCGCGTGCTAGGCTCACTAGCCGCGGTCGCTCGCGAAAACGGCGTGCGGATCGTCTGCGGCGATACGAAGGTCGTGCCGCGCGGTAAATGCGATAAAATTTTTATCAACACGAGCGGTATCGGCGAGATCGTCTGCGAGGGCGTGGAGCTAAAAAGCCTGCGCGCCGGCGCCAAAATCCTGATCTCTGGCGACGTGGGTAGACACGGCGCAGTAGTACTGGCCAGCCGCGAGGAGCTGGATCTGCAAAGCGAGCTAAAAAGCGACTGCAAGGCGCTAGTAGGCGTGGTAAAGGCGCTGATAGAAGGCGGCGTAAAGCCCATGTGTATGCGCGACGCGACGCGCGGCGGACTCTCGGCGGTGCTAAACGAATGGGCGAAATTTAGCGGCCTAGACATCCTCGTTCGCGAGGAGGATATCAAGGTTAGCGACGAAGTGACGGGCGTTTGCGAGCTGTTTGGCTTTGAGCCCTACGAGCTAGCAAATGAGGGGACCTTCGTGCTAGCCGTCGATGAAAAAGACGAGGCGCGTGCGCTTGAGATTTTACGCAAATTTGACGCTAACGCGGCTTTGATCGGTGAGATTTTAGGTACTACAAACGGCCGCGTCATCCTGCAAAACACATACGGCTCGAAGCGCTTTTTAGAAGCGCCAAAGGGCGAGCTGTTGCCTAGAATATGCTAGGAGCGGCGATGGCTAGATCAAATTTAAATGCGCAATATTTTTGGGCTTGTACGGCACGAGAGCGGGCTCGCAAAATTTATCAAATTTACGCCCTAGGCACGTCCGTGCAAATAAAACCCGCTCCGTCCGCAAGCAAGGAAATCCGATGCACGAACTAAGCATAGTCCAAAGCCTAGTCGCGCTCTGCGAGAAAAACGCCGCTGCAAACGGCGCAAAAGAGGTCGTGCGCCTTGAGGTGCGTATCGGGCGGCTAAGCGGCGTCGAGCCTCACTATCTAGAAAGCGCGTTTGAGGTTTATAAAACGGGCACGATCTGCGAAAATGCCGAACTTGCTATCGCGGTGCAAAACGTCGCCGTGGAGTGTAAAAGCTGCGGTTTTAGCGGCGAGCTAAGCGAAAACGACTTCACCTGCCCAGCCTGCGGTTCACAGGAGCTAGAGGTCACGGGCGGCGAGGATATGCACCTCATGCGCCTTGAGATGCGGTGATTTTGCTGCAAATTTTAGCTCAAATTTGATGTTTAAATCGGTGTTTAAATTTGAACCGATTTTTAAAATTTACTTCCAAAAACGCGGCAAATTTTACGCATTTTCTACCTTTAAAAACACGGCAAAATAATTTTAAAAAGAAGTCAAAAGCCCAAATTTTCATTTGGAACCATAGAGCAAATGCTGTTAAAATGCGTAGCCCAGGGCGGCGAGCCCGAGTTTGGTTTTCATCTGCTCGGTGCAGAATATATGATCATCGCCTATGCGGATCGCTGCTCGTTTCAAAGGTGCTCGGACGAGCCCGGCGCAAACGCGAGCGGCGAGCGGTATTTCGCCACGCTGCGAGAACTCTACGCCGCGCCTCAGATAGACGGGCAGTCGCTCAAAGAGCTTTGGAGCGAGGCGGATGATTTTTACTGCTTTGATTTTGAGTCGTGAGACCGCGAGATTTTATGCGGCGGCGCGGGTAAATGCGCGGATAAATTTAGCTAAATAAATTTGAAAGGAAATAAATGGGTTCTGCTTGGAATTACAGTGCGAAAGAGTGCAGCGCGGACGGTAAATTTAGCGCGGAATTTGAAGGTCATGAGATAGCTATGGGTGCGCCGAGTCTGGGCGAGCTACGGCTTTACGCGAGCGCTGAGCTTTTGCGAGGCGGCGTAAATTTGCAAAGCGGATTTAACGGCGACGCAAACGCCGAGGCACAAGGTTTAAATTTGAAGCGCGAAGAAAGCGAGAGCGAAAATGTAAAATTTAGCCAAAGCGGCGAGAGTGAGCAAATTTTGCTTAGCGAGCAGGCTACGGCGTGCTTTATGTTTTCGGACGATTCGCGGTTTTTGGCATTTGCCGAGTGGACGGCTGATAAAATGCAGCTTGCAAAGGTGCTGCGACTAGCGGACATGAGCCTAAAAACCGTTGACAGACTCCAAAGAGTTGCGGAGTTTTTGTCTTTTAGGGACGGTTTGCTGGAGATTTTGGACTCGCCGATTTTTATGCCCGAAAGCTTTTGGGTGGACGTTCGCGAGCTTTTTGACGATGAGATCAAAAGCTAAATTTGATGCCGTAAAACGCCCGAGCCGCTAGCAATAAAATTTAAAACGCAAGCAAATTTAATAAAAATCGTAGTCCTGGCAAGATGGCGCCAAACGCCAAAACCCGCCGTGAATTTACAAGAAATGTGCAAAATCTACGGTCGGCGCGCTAATTTTTAGTGCCGTTTTTGCCCTGAGAGAGTTTAGCGCGTCTGCGTACTAGATCTACGCCGTGTTATCTTGCTAGCTTTGGCGCCGTTTTTATCAAATTTGACTCGGAGGCGATTTTGGCTTTGCGGCACCAAATATCGCAGCGATATTTGGCGTTTTGCTCGCGGCTTTAACGGCCTATAAAGATTACGAATTTATGAAAATTCGCAGCGAGCCTAGTATATTTTAATGGCGAAATTTTTGCTATGCGGTCATTAACGCTGTGATTTTGGGCTTTGTTTTCGATTCGGTTTTTGCCGTATTTAAGTATGGCGCTCATGCTTGCCATTTAGAAATATCAAAGACTAAATTTGCCAATAGCCCGCGAACGCCTTGCACAGTCGAGCGGCGCGGGGTATCAAATTTGGCTTTATTTAACCCGCAAACTAGCAGCGCAGACGCCTGGAAGCTCGTCAAATTTACTCAAATATCAAAAACGGCGCTTCGAGTACGTTTCTGATTATCTTAAACGGCGAGAGTAGCGTGTCTTGCAGGATTTGCGTCGAATACTGCGGCTTTTGCAGAGTTCCACGCACCTTGATGACGGTTGATAGCGTGCGGTCTTTACCCAGCACGATCTGATTTATGAGCGGGATTTTGTCGATGATGGAGCTAGCGTCCTTTAGCAGCTTTAGCTCCAGATCCACGTCGATCTCTTTGGTTGCGAGATTTATCGTGCCGTGACCGCCGATATCAGCGCTCGAGCTCTCTAACTCGATGGCTAGAAACTTTAGCACATCGCCTTTTTTCTCAAACAAAATTTTGCCAAATTTCACGGGATACCCGTCCGCGCCGAAGTCCGGTGTTTTAAACACGAGCAGGGACGGCACGGAGTTTAAAAACGTCAGAAGCTGGTTGTAAAACGTATAGTCTTTTAGCGTGGCGCCGATTAGTCTCACTTCGCCTTTGAAATCATTCGTCCCGCCGCCTAAAACGCGCATTTTAAAGCTGCCGCCCTCAAAGCTTTTGATGTTAAAGATCGAGTTGATAAACTCGCCTCTGATGTCGTTTGCCCACATTTCAAATTTTTTGTCCGATTTTATGAGCGAAAAGTTGCCGCGAGCGGGCTTTGCGTCAAATCTCACCGTCCCGCCCGCGCTCTGGCCGCTGTAGGCTAGCAGGTCTAGAGTCGCGTTGAAATCATTTAAAATCAGCTTTGAGCCCTTGGCCTCAAACTCGATGTCGCCGTCTTTGTCGGTCAAATTTTCATCTCCGCTAAGCGCCAGATCAAGCTCCTTTATAAAAAGCTCCGTTTTACCGCCCGCGATTTTGAAATTTAACCCGCCGCTTTTGCTTTTGCCCGTTGCGCCTTTTGCGTTTACGTCGATGGTAAAGCTATCGGCGTCATATGGCGAGCCGTCTTTTTTAAGTAGCGGAGTTTCAAATTTGACGCCGTTAGCCTCGATGCTTAGATTTTCAAAATCCTTGGTTTTTATATTTACGCCGCCTTCAGAGATTTGTAGGCTTTTTAGCAGCGGCGAGTAGGGCAGTAGATCGCGCGAGTCGGGTAAATTTATCTCGTTTTGCGCGCCGAATTTTAAACCCACGGTAGCGGGCGAAGCGATATCTAGCTTCGTATCCTTGCCGCTAAAATCAAGCCTAGCAGCAAACGGCGTCGCGCCTAGCTTTAAAATTTCGCTCTTGCCAAATGCTAAATTTAGCCCTTTTAGCGTGCCGTTTATGTCGCCTGCGAGCTTTCCTAGATCGAGATTTACCGCTGCGTCCGCGCTAAAAAAGTCCATCCCCGTATTTTTTGCACTTACCTTTAGTTTGTCGTTTAAAAGCTCGACGTCTGCGGTTTCGACGTTAAATTTAGCTCCCGCGATCAGAGTTTGCCCGCCGGTGATCTTAAATTTGCCCTTAGGCGTCACTTCTAGCGGATCAAATTTGATATCAAGCGCGAGTTTGGCGTCCGTTTTGCCGCTTAGCTGCTCAACGGGAACTTCGATATCGTAGGCCTTTAGTATAGAGTTTACGCTTTTGTCGTAGAGGGCCGAGGTTTGCAGATTTAGCGTGAGTCCCGCGCCTTTTTCCTCGAAAATTTTATAGATTTCAAGATTGCTTCCGTTTAGATTTTTGCCCTGCCATTTTGGGTTTTTTAGCGTGAAAAACAGCGAACCCTTCTTTAGCTCGACATCGACTCCTTCGGCGGTCGCGGCGGGTAGCTTTTCGTGAAATTTAACCTTTACGTTTTTAGAAAATCCCTGCGCGCTAAGCTCGTTTAGATATGGTTCTTGCTTGTTTAGGTCAAATCTACCCCGAAGCGATTTTACGAAGTAGTTATCCGCCGTGATGTAGCCGTAGATCCAGCTTTTTATCTCTTTATCTAGCCCAGTTTTTGCGCCCAGCTCGTCCATAAAGCCCCGTAGGCTAGTCGCGTTTATGTCGCTTAGCTCGTATGTTAGCTCGGCTTTTTTGAGATTTACGGTAGCGTTTCCGTTTAGCTCGTGGCTAGAAAAAGTGCCGTTAAAATCGTAAATTTGGCGCCTCAAATCGGCATTGCTAACGCCGCTTAAAGTGATGTTAAAGTCCTTAAACTCGAGTAGATAAACGTTTGCGGTTATGCCGTCTTCGGTATCTTTAAAATTTGAGCTAACCGCCAAAAACGGGCTATCCAGATAAAAAACGTCGTCTCTGTAAAATAGCGTGGACTCGCTGTTTAAAAATTTGATGCGCTCGAGTAAGATTTCTTCAAACAGCCTGTCGATCCAGACGATGTTTTTGGAGAGGTCAAGTAGCGTTTCCTCGGAGCTATCCTTGGCGCTTTGTTTAGGTATCTCTATATTTTTCGCGCGTAAAATTATTTTTTTATCGAGTTTTATATATAATTGCTCTATTTTAAAGTCGCCCGCGTCGATATTTTCTATCATGGCGCCGTGTTTTAGGACGGCTATAAAAATGACGAATATCAAAACCGCGGGGATCAAAATGCGCCAAATTTTCTTCATTATCAGCGAGATGATTTTCATATTTTTTCTGAGCTTTCTTGTTTATCTTAGCCGCCCGGTGAGCGTGAGCGAGGTCATTTTCGTGCCTCAGGGCAGTACGCTCGCGATTATATCATATCTAAGCGAAAAAAATACGGACGCAAATAAATTAGACGCCGTGATCTTGCGCGCTATGGGGCACGTGCAAGCAGGCTGGATAGACCTGGGCGCGGCAAAGCTTAGCAAGCTTGATTTTTTATACAAGCTCACGACCGCAAAAGCGGCCCTAACGCAAATAACGCTGATTCCGGGCGAAACGACGGCCGTATTTTTACAAGAGGTCGCAAAAAAGCTAAATTTGAGCGAGGCGAAGCTAAATGAATTTTACGCCAAATTTGCTCCGCTAGAAGACGGCTTTTTGGTGCCTGAGACCTATAAAGTGCCTCTTGGCGTAAACGAAGAACAACTAGCGGCGCACCTCGTAAATTTATCTAAAAAATCCCACGAAAAAACGGCGACCGAGCTACTGGGAAGCTATGACGAAAAGCACTGGAGCGAGTATCTGGTTACTGCCTCGGTCGTGCAAAAAGAGGCCGCGAGCGAGGATGAGATGCCACTTGTGGCCTCCGTCATACAAAACCGCCTAAAAAAGGGCATGAAGCTACAAATGGACGGCACGCTAAACTACGGACTCTACTCGCACGAGACGGTCACGGCCGAACGCATACGAAGCGATAAGAGCAAATTTAACACCTATCTAAACGAAGGCCTGCCGCCAAGCCCCGTCTGTACCGTGGGTCTAGCGGCGATAAGGGCGGCGATAAGGCCGGCGCAGAGCGAGTTTTTGTACTTCGTGCGGGATAAAAAGACGGGCAAGCATAAATTTAGCGTAACCTACGATGAGCACGTCGGCGCGATAAATTCCCAAAAATAGCGCGCCAAAAGGCGTTTTAATATAAATTTGGATAAGATTTTGCGAAATTTATTTAGGAGGAAAGATGAGCGACATCGTCTATACTAGAACCGATGAATCCCCGCTGCTTGCTAGCTACTCGCTTTTTCCGATCCTGCAGGCATTTTTGCGCTCGGGCGGCATAGAGATAGTCCAGGCCGACATAGGGCTAGCCGCGCGGATCATCGCCGCTTTTAACGACAAGCTACCGCCTGATCTACGCGTAAGCGACGATCTGGAGATGCTGCGAAATTTGACGCAAGAAAATCGTGCGAATATCATCAAGCTGCCAAATATCTCGGCAAGTTTGCCTCAGCTAAACGCCGCTACCATGGAGCTTCGTGCCAAAGGCTACGATCTGCCGCCATGCCCGTCCGAGCCGCAAACGCCTGAGGAAAAAGATACTGCCGCTAGATACGCCAAAGTGCTAGGAAGCGCGGTAAATCCAGTGCTGCGCGAGGGCAACTCAGACCGCAGATGCGTCGGTGCGGTAAAACGCTACGCCCGCGAAAATCCATATAAAATCACCCCTTTTGAAAAAGACAGCAAAACCGAAGTCGCCTATATGAAGGGCGGAGATTTTTACTCCTCCGAGCGCTCGATTAGCTTTGAAACGGATGAAAATTTACGCGTGGAGTTTATCTCAAAAAGCGGCAAAAAACGCGTGCTAAAAGAAAATTTAACGGTAGAAAAAGGCGACATAATCGACGCTAGCTTTATGAGCGCAAGTAAGCTAGACGCCTTTATAAAAGAGCAAATCGCGGACGCGAAGGCAAAAAATTTGCTCTTTAGCGTGCATCTAAAAGCTTCGATGATGAAAGTGAGCGATCCAGTGATTTTCGGGCATTTTGTGAAGATTTTTTTCGCGGAAGTTTTTGATGAGTTCGCAGACGAGCTAAAAAGCGTAAACGTCAGCGAAAACAACGGGCTAAAAGACCTTTTTGCCAGGATTTTAAATTTGCCTCAAGCTACGCAGGAAAAAATCAAAGCCAAATTTGATGAAATTTACGCAAAGAGGCCGAATTTAGCGATGGTAAACTCGGCCGCAGGCGTTACAAATTTACACGTTCCTAGCGACGTTATCATCGACGCCTCGATGCCGGCGATGATAAAAAACGGCGGCAAAATGTGGGATAAAGAGGGTATAGCTCGCGAAACTAAAGCCGTGATACCGGATAAAACCTACGCTGTGGTTTACGAAGCCGCGATTGCGGATATCAAGGCAAACGGCGCGCTAGATCCCGCTAAAATCGGCAGCGTCTCAAACGTAGGTCTAATGGCTAAAAAGGCCGAGGAGTACGGCAGTCACGATAAAACCTTTGTAATGAGCGAAGCGGGCGAGGCGCGCGTGCTAAACACCAAAGACGAAATTTTATTTAAATTTGAGCTAGAAAAGGGCGATATATTTAGGATGACGCAGGTTAAAGACGTCGCCGTGCGAAACTGGGTCGAGCTAGCGCTAAAACGCGCGAAAATCACGGGACAAAAGGCGATATTTTGGCTGGACAAAAACAGGGCTCACGACCGAGAAATCCTAAAAAAGGTAAGAGCGCAGCTAGCTAGCATGGATATGAGCGGGCTTGATATAGAGATATTGTCTCCTGCGACTGCTTGTAAAAAATCGCTTGAGATCATGAGGCGCGGCGAGGACTGCATCAGCGTCACGGGCAACGTCTTGCGCGACTATCTGACCGATCTTTTTCCGATCTTGGAGCTTGAAACCAGCGCCAAGATGCTCTCTATCGTGCCGCTACTGGAGGGCGGAAGTATCTTTGAAACGGGAGCCGGAGGCAGCGCGCCAAGACTCGCCGAACAGCTGCTGGAGCAAAATCACCTAAGCTGGGATAGTTTGGGCGAGTTTTTGGCTCTGGGCGCTAGTCTTGAGCAGTTAGCCGGCTTTAAGCAAAGCCCTGAGGCGCAAATTTTAGCAGATACGCTAAACGCGGCCGTAGAGCGCTATCTAAAAGAAAACAAAGTTCCGCGGTTTGAAGTGGGGCAGCTAGATACGCGCACGAGCCATTTTTATATCGCGCTTTACTGGGCGATCGAGCTTGCCGCTAGCGGTACGCAGCTGGGCGATAAATTTAAACTCGCCGCCCAAAATCTCGCGCAAAACGAGAGCGCGATCGTGGCCGAAATAAACGCGGCGCAAGGACAAAAGGTCGATATCAGCGGATACTATAAGCCGGATGATAAAAAGGCGAGCGCGGCGATGAAGCCGAGCGCGACGTTTAATCAAATTTTACAAAATCAAATTTTATAAAAAAGGAAAAAAATGAAAATTTCAGTTATCGGAGCCGGAAACGTAGGCGCGAGTGCGGCTAGCGCTATTTTGCTAAGAGGCATAGCAGACGAAATCGTACTGGTGGATATATTTGGCGACGTGGCGCGCGCAAAGGCGATCGATCTATCTCAGAGCGCGGCGGTTTTTGGTCTGGACGCGAGCGTTGCCGGCGGGGATGATTTTGAGCTGATCGCAGATAGCGATATAGTGGTCGTGACCGCCGGAAGTCCTAGAAAAGAGGGGCAGACTAGAGAGGATTTGCTGCTAAAAAACGCAGGCATCGTAAAAGGCACGGTGGAGAAAATCGCTAAATTTGCTCCAAACTGCGTCATCATAAACGTAACTAATCCGCTTGACGCGCTCACGTATCTAGTCTATAAAACGAGCGGTTTTGATAAAAGCAGGGTGCTGGGGATGGCTGGCGAACTAGACTCTGCGCGCCTAAAATACGAGATCTCTCAAAAAACGGGACTAAAAAACAGCGCATTTAGCGCACACATCATAGGCTCTCACAACGACGATATGGTCGCGCTACAAAGTAACGTGAGCGTGGATCTGGGCGGCGAATTTGACGCGGTAGCGCAGGAGGCAAAAACTGGCGGCGCAAAGATAGTTAAGCTACTTGGCACGTCGGCGTATTACGCTCCTGGCGCGGCTGCTGCCAAGATGTGCGAGGCGATAAAAACCGGCAGCGAACAGTGGCTAAGCTGCTGCGTGATAGAGGGCGAGTGCGCGGGCGGTAGGCTCGTTAAGCTAGGCAAGGGCGGCGTGCGCGAGATCAAACAACCAAGCGCGGAGGAAAAAGCGGCTCTTGAAAAAGGCGAATCGCAAACGGCTGCAAATATCAAATTTCTAAAAGAAAGCGGGGTAATCGCGTAGCTGATGCTTGTAAATTATAAAATTAAAATTTACGCCCTATTTTTAGCGGCTTTTATGTCGGGGTGCGCTAACGTTTCGTCAGGCACTCCCAAAAATACGATGTTAACGAAGCAAAGTAAAACCCAAGCTACTACTTCGCTAGAAAAGGATAAAATCCAAAATTGGGGAAGCAAGACATTTTATGGTAAAACCGGCGACCGACTCGACGCAAAAGAAACGGCCCTGCTAAATCTCCTGCAAGGATATATAGGTAAAAGAGACGGCGGCGACTGCTCGGGCTTTGTGACGCTTATAAATAAAAAATTAAATCGAGACTTTTTTGACGAAAAAGAGCTTGATAAATTTTACACCAAGCACGGTCTAAAAAGCGAAGCTATGTTTAAGCTTTACGAGAGTAAAAATCTGATCGCCTTTGACGATCCGAAGGTTGGAGATTTAGTATTTTTCAACAACACGACTAGAAGCACGAAAAATAACAAAAAAGCAAAAATCGTCACTCATGTAGGCATAGTAAGTAGTGTAGAAAAAGATGGCACGGTTGGCTTTACGCATAACTCGAGAGGCAAAAATGCGGTGGATTTTATGAATCTAAAAAATAAAAACACGCGTAAAAAAGGCAACAAAGAGCTAAACTCCTATGTCGTATCTTGCAAAAATAACAATACGTCGTGTCTTGCGTCAAATAGATTTGCGGGATTTGGCAAAGCCAGCGTAAGGAGAAACTAAGTTTAACCGATTTTTGCTTATCGCTTCAAATTTACCGCCGTATCCGTATAAATTCGTCATCAAATTTACGGATCAGCGGCGATAAATTTGACTTCTAAAATTACTCTATGCCAAATTTTGCCGCAATGGTCGTTAAATTTGAGTCAATAAGCACAAAAACATCCGCACGGGCGTTTCAAATTTGCTCGTTTTCATACAAAAAATCTCCAAATTTTATTTTACTATCCGATTTAAATACCAAATTTAACTTAAATGCTATAAAATTATCGTTATGAGTTAAATTTGATAAGGAAAAATATGCTGATAAAAACTGACGCCCCCGTCTGGGTCGATATCTCGCGCTGTAAGGCGTGCGATATCTGCGTGAGTCGCTGTCCTGCGGGCGTGCTGGCGATGGCCGTCGAGCCGCGCGCGGTGCTAGGCAAAACGATCGAAGTGGTGCATCCGGAGGCCTGTATCGGGTGCAGAGAGTGCGAGCTGCACTGCCCCGATTTTGCTATTTACGTGGCGGAGAAGGGATTTAAATTCGCCAAACTAACCGCCGAAAGTAAAGAGCGCGCGACCGCCGTAAAAGAGAATAAATTTGAAAAATTAGAGGCGGAGCAATGAGCGAATTTTTAAATAATAACGGCGGCAAAAGAGAAATCATCGCTAGCGGCAACGAGTTAGTCGCGCTTGCGGCGGTTGAGTGCGGGTGCAACTTTTTCGGCGGTTATCCGATCACGCCAAGCAGCGAGATCGCACACGAACTAAGCGTGCTGCTGCCAAAGCACGGCGGCAAATTTATCCAGATGGAGGACGAGATCGCAGGCATCTCGGTGGCGCTTGGAGCCTCGATGAGCGGCGCAAAGGCGATGACTGCAAGCTCGGGCCCCGGCATCTCGCTAAAGGCCGAGCAGATCGGGCTTGGCTTTATCGCGGAGGTGCCGCTGGTGATCGTAAACGTCATGCGCGGAGGCCCTAGCACGGGGCTACCTACCCGCGTGGCGCAGGGCGATCTCCTACAGGCGAAAAACCCGACTCACGGCGACGTAAACAGCATCGTTATCGCGCCTTCAAGCCTAGAGGAGTGCTATACGCAGACCGTTCGCGCGTTTAATCTCGCCGAGCGGTTCATGACGCCTGTGTTTTTGCTACTAGATGAAACGATCGGACACATGCATGCAAAGGCCGTATTGCCGCAGATTAGCGAGCTAGAGATATACTCGCGCAAGCAGTTTGGCGGCGATCCCGCGGACTACCGTCCGTATAAAGCCGCGCCCGACGAGCCCGCTACACTAAATAAATTTTTCGGCGGTTACCGCTATCACGTTACGGGTCTGCATCACGGCGAGACGGGTTTTCCGACAGAGGACGGCGCGGTCGTGGACTACAACATCAAACGTCTTTTTAACAAAATAAACGCGCACGCGCACGAGCTTGAGCTCTGGGAGGAGTTTATGCTAGATGACGCAGATATTTGCATTATCGCGTTTGGCTCCGTAGCCCGCTCGGCAAAAGAGGCAGTGCTAAATTTACGCGAAAAAGGCGTAAAAGTAGGGCTTTTTAAGCCTATCACGCTATTTCCGACGCCAAGCGCAAAGTTGCGCGAGATCTCGGCTAAATTTAGCAAAATTTTGATCTGCGAGTTAAATTTGGGTCAGTACGCTGGAGAGATAATAAAAGCTACTCTAAGAGACGACTTTAAAACGCTGCTAAAAGCCAACGGTCGTCCGATCAGCCCGCAAGAAATCGCGCAAAAAATAGGAGAATTTGATGGCATTTAACTACGATAACTACCTACGCACGGACAAAATGCCGACTCTGTGGTGCTGGGGCTGCGGCGACGGCGTGATACTAAAGGCGCTAATCCGCGCAATCGACAAACTCGGCTGGGACATGAACGACGTGTGCGTGGTCTCTGGCATCGGCTGCTCTGGGCGCTTTAGCTCCTATATCAACTGCAATACCGTCCACACTACGCACGGGCGCGCGATCGCCTACGCCACGGGTATCAAGCTAGCAAACCCGGACAAACACGTCATCGTGGTAACCGGCGACGGCGACGGACTAGCAATAGGCGGCAATCACACGATCCACGGATGCCGCAGAAATATAAATTTAAACCACGTTTTGATAAATAATTTCATCTACGGACTAACAAACTCCCAAACCAGCCCGACCACGCCGACGGGCTTTTGGACGGTGACGGCACAGTACGGCAACATCGATCCAAATTTTGACGCGTGCAAGCTCGCAGCCGCCGCAGGAGCGACCTTTGTAGCGCGCAGTAGCGTGATAGAGCCCTCAAAGCTGGAAAAGATATTTGCCGATGGCTTCGAGCACGACGGATACAGCTTTTTTGACGTATTTTCAAACTGCCACATAAATCTAGGCCGTAAAAACAAAATGGGTCAAGCAACGCAAATGCTCGAGTGGATCGACGGTCGCACGGTGAGCAAGGCTAAATTTGACGCGATGAGCGAGGATGAGCGGGAGGGTAAATTTCCGCTCGGAGTGCTGCACAAAAACGAGTCGCGCATGGAGTACACTAAGGCCTACGACATGGTGATAAAGGCCGCTAGAGACGGCGAGAAAATCGACTTTGGAGCGCTAAAATGAAAAGGCAATTAAGATTTGTCGGAGTGGGCGGTCAGGGTGTGATTTTGGCTGGTGAGATCTTAGCCGCGGCTAAAATCGAGGAGGGCGGATACGGCGTCAAAGCCTCGACCTACACCTCGCAGGTACGCGGCGGGCCGACGAAGGTCGATATCATCTTAAGCGAGCGCGAGATATTTTATCCGTACGCAAACGAGGGCGAGATCGAGTTTATGCTCGCTACTGCGCAGGTTAGCTTTGAGCAGTTTAAAGACGGAGTAAAAGAGGGCGGCATCATCGTCGTGGAGCCAAATTTGGTTCGCGCTAGCGACGAGGACAAAAGGCGCTGGAAAATCTACGAAATACCGATCATCTCCATCGCCAAAGACGAGGTCGGCAATGTAATAACCCAAAGCGTAGTCGCGCTCGCAGTGGCCGTGCAGATGAGCGGTTGCCTGGATACCGAGCTAGTTAAACGCGTAATGCTCTCAAAAGTGCCTAAAAAAGTCTATGCCGAAAATGAAAAAGCATATGAGCTGGGAATTAAATACACCAAAATTTGCATAGAAAACGACAAATAAAAGCGTGATTTGAAATAAGATAAATTAAGTATCATTTCGTTATAATTCAGGTATTAATTTATTTGATTTTAAGGAGAACGAAATGAGCGTTGGTATTTTTTACACGACGACAAAGGGGCACACAAAGAGCGCGTGCGAGTATCTAGCGGGCAAAATAGGAGCACAGCTAGTTGATGTAAAGAGCGCTGGGGCGGAGGATTTTGCTAAATTTGACGTTATCATCGTGGCGGCACCTAGCTACGGCGACGGCGAGATACAGTCTGACTGGGCGGAGAAACTGCCGCTTTTAAAAGCGGGAAGCAAAGGCAAAAAAGTAGCCATCGTAGCCATCGGCAATCAAGCCAATCACCCCCAGACGCTCTTTAGCGGCGCGGTGGATTTTCTGCCGTATCTAAAAGATGCGCAAATCTTTGGCGCTAGCGACGTGGATGGATATAAATTTAACCACTCTGCATTTTTAGTAAACGGCAAATTTATCGGCCTCGCGCTTGACGTTAAGGGCGATGAAAACTACGCAAAACGCATCGACAAATGGGTCGAGGAAAATAAGCCTACTATCTTAAATTTATTTTGATTTTCTTGCCGCCTTGCCAAAAACGGACAAGGCGGTTTTACTTCTTTTTTTGTAAATAAAATTTCACAAATACGATTCGTTAAATTATTATGTCAAATAGTAGTCGATAGTATCCGCTTGCATGTTTGGCTGGAGTAAATTTCATTTTAGACATTGCGAGTTTTCGAGCGTAAATTTATCGCATTAAATTTAACTTACTCACCGCGGTTTTTAAAACTAGTGCAAAATTTGATTTGCAGCAATAAACTCGCCCGTATTTTACCGCTAAAACGTTTAGATAAAGTGACAAACCTATCAAATTTGAATAATTGCTGCGATAATTTTGCAAATAACAGCAAAGTTATGTTTGACCAAAAAAAGGCCAATCTAAGCTCTTGATATACGAAATTTAGGTTGCTAGTTTATCCTGGCTCGTAGCAAATTTACTTGCCAAAAAGCCTCTTTATAGCGCCGAAAAAGCCGCCCGAGCTCTCGTTTTTATCGCTTTCATTTTTCTTTTCACCCAGCTTCATCGCTTCGCTTAGTTGCTGAGCTGCCGTATCGGCGTAGATAAACGCGCCTTCCGGGTCGCAATTAAAAAGATTTGAGTAGCACTCAGAATCATTTAAATCAATCGGGTTGGGTATAATCACGTCTGTCGCCTCAAGCAGCCCGTAGCCGTTTTCTACGCTAAATTTAACTGCGCTCAAAAACGCAGGCAAATTTTGCGCGTAAAAATTATCCGTTTTTTGCTTGATATTTTCATCGGCATTGTAGTCCTGCCAAAATTTAGCCAAATTTGATGCGCTTATAAATGCGCCAGACGAGTAGTTTCCGTCAAATTCGCCTGTAAATTTTGCTTTTATCTCGGGCGGTATGACACCGCTTATGTCGCTTAGATACTGCTTAAATTCGCCATGCTCCTCCGCCAAAAAGCAAAACGCCGTGCCGCGCGTGTAGAAGTATTTTCTAAAAAATCCCTGCACGGCGGCGAGTATGTAGCCGTGTCCCGTCGAAAAGCTCTCGTCATCTTTGGTTTCAAGCGCGATTTTAAGAGTATCGATGTATTTTTGCGCGTAAAAATCCTCTATGCCGTACTCTTTTGCGAGCCTTTGCGCGACCGACCAGTCGCCCTCTCGCGCGCTTTTTAACGCATCAAAATACCACTGCTTGATCTCGCTTTCGTTGATCGGATGATAACTCACGTCGTAGCCCATTTATCGCTCCTTTGTGTTTTCTTGGTTTTTTGTCTTAAATTTGTCCCGATTTAATAGATAATAAGTCGTCCTGGACAAGAAGTGTAAAAACGAAACGTATAAGGCTATCGGTATAGAAAATAAAAATGCAGATATTAGTAATAAACTCCATAATATATCGCTAGCTGGCTTAAAAAAATCTATGTAGTAGTAACTTCCAGCCATGCTGCCTTCATTCCAGCCTTCAACATTGCATAAAAGTAAAAAATTTATAAATAATAAAATACCCAAAAGCACAAAATATTTACAGTTTCGTAGTCTTGGTATCAAGCCGTAGATGAGACATATAATGATATTGGTAAGTATTAAAATTTTAAATCCAACCGCATCCCTATCATCATAAGGAGCAACAAAAGATAGAGTTAAAAAGCCGGCAATAAGTCCGATTATATCAACTATTATCGGAAGGGGATTAGTGTTTTTGTTACTCTGCTTATTTTTTAAAAATAGCAGCTCAAGTTCATCTCTTCGTTTTTCCATATTTTAGCCTTTTAACTATACAAAATCGACCCCAAACGAATCATATTAGAGCCGCATTTTATCGCGAGCTCAAAATCCCCGCTCATGCCCATCGAGCAAATTTGCGCGCCCTTTGATTGCAAATTTTCATAAATTTTACGCGTCGTCTCAAAGCTTTTTTTGACGACTTTCTCGTCATCAACGTGCGCGCCGATACTCATAACGCCGATAGGTTTTAAAAATTTACACTCTTGCGCGATTTGTAAAAACGCATCCTGCGCGGCTTCTGGCGAGATGCCTTGTTTGCTATCTTCGTGGGCCGAGTTTATTTGCAGCAGGCATGGTAGCTCGCAAACAAGCCTCTTATCTACCGCAAGCGCGGCCTCTACGCTCTCGCAGCTTTGCCAAAGAGCGGGTTTGAGCGCTAGCAGGTGGTTTATTTTGTTGCTTTGAAGTCGCCCGATGAAGTGCCACTCGATCGGCAAATTTGATAAAATTTCGCTCTTGTTTTTGAGCTCTTGCACGCGGTTTTCGCCAAAGCTCGTTTGCCCCTGTTCAAGAAGCTCCAAAACCTCTTTGGTCGTTACGTTTTTGCTCACGGCAATTAGCTTCACCGCTTCGCCCGTGCGTGCATTTTCGATGCGTTCTAAAATTTGCGCGAGCTTCATTGTCCCGCTCCGCTTAGGCGCATCACGTCGTTAAAGGCCGCAAACGCCATCAGGCAGAGCAAAAACGCCCAGCCGCAGTAGGTGAGGCCGATATAGACTTTTTCGTTCATCTCGCGGCGGAAAATGAGCTCGTAAAGGTTGAAAAATATGTGTCCGCCGTCAAGCGCCGGGATAGGCAGCAGGTTTAGAACGCCTAAATTTACGGAGATCAGCGCGGCGATGATGAGTAGGGTCGAGACGCCGATGCCTGCGGCCTTTGAGGTGATGTCGGTGATCTGGATGATGCCGCCCATCTCTTTTAGCGGCACGACGCCAACGATGAGCTTTTCAAGTCCCGTAAATATGAGCTTTGAGGCGTTTACGGTCTCAACGAGCGCAAATTTGAGCGAGCTAAAGCCGGTGTTTCGTATCGTGACGGCCTCGCCTGATGGCGAAATGCCGATGAGCGGTTTTTCTATCTTTTCGCCAAATATCGTCATGCTTTGCCCGATTTTAGGCGTCAAATTTATCGTTTTTATTTCGCCCGCGCGCTCGAGCGTGATCGCGGTGGAGGTTAAATTTACGTTTTTACTTATCTCGTCCCATTCGCTGATTTTGATGCCGTTTATGTTTAAAATTTTATCGCCTTTTTGTAGTCCGGCGCTTGCCGCAGCGGAGTTTTCCAGTACTTTGCCCACAGTAGGCGCTAGCCTTTCTACGCCGATATGTCCGAGCGCGATAAAGATAAAAAACGCCAAAGCGAAGTTAAAAAACGGCCCGGCAAAAAGGATGAAAATGCGTCCTAGCGGGCTAAGTATAGTGTAGCTGTCGGCGTCCTCGTTTTTTAGCCCCGGCTTGGCGTCCTCTTGCCCTTTTAGGCTCACGTAGCCGCCAAGCGGTATCGCGCCGATAGCGTACTCGGTGCCACCGATGGTTTTTGAGTAGACGCTCTGGCCAAAGCCCACGCTAAATTTTAAAACGCCCACTTTTAGCATGCGAGCGGCGAGAAAGTGGCCAAGCTCGTGGAAAAATATAAGAAAGCTAATCACCAAAACCGTGATCAAAAAGTGCCAAGAATACGCATAAATGCCGACGGCTAGCAATACCGCCACAAAGATAATGCTTTTCAAAATTTACCTTTAAATTTGATTTTACCGCTCGAGTTTATCACTGAGTAAAACGGCGATAAATTTCGTGCTCGGGTTCGCGTCAAGCGCGATCTTTAGGCTCATCGTAAGCGGTACGGCTAAAAACATACCGCCGATGCCGAACAAAAATCCCCAAAAAAGTAGACTCAAAAGCACAACAAGCGTGCTAATACCAAGGCCTTTGCCAAGAAATTTAGGCTCGATAAAGTTGCCGATGACGACATTTACGACCGCATACAGCGCTGCAGTCCAAGCGCAGGCCGCCGCGTCGTTTAACAAAAGCGCCACCAAAAGTGCTGGAACGGCCGCGATGATAGAGCCGATCGTCGGGACAAAATTTAGCACGAAAGCTAAAATCCCCCAAAGCGGCGCGTAAGGCACGCCGATGAAATTTAGCCCGATAAATATAAAAACGCCCGTCGCAAACGATGCTGCGGACTTGATCGCGAGATAGCGTTTGAGATTTGATATAAACGTATCTACGATCTGATTTGTTTGCGGATTTTTACTCGCAAAATACTCGACTTTTTGAGAAAATACCTGTACCTCAAAAAGCATAAAAGTAACAAGCAAAAAGACAAAAAAGCTCTTTGAGGCAAGTTCCGTGCCGCTCCTTAAAAATCCGCCCAGTACGGCAAAAAGTTTATTGATATCAAAGTCTGCGGGCGCCGCGACGCTGTTTGGATCGATGAGGCCGCGGCTAGCTAAGATATGGTGATAGTGGTCGGCTAGGGCTTTAAATTTGCTCTGAAGCTCGGGCATATAGCTAACCAATCCGTTGATGGTCTTTAGCACGGTGTTTGCGATAAAACCAAGCGATAAAAACACGACCGCGGTAACGAGCGCAAAGGCTAAAACGCGGGGAAATTTGAGCTTTTCAAGCGCATTTATCGCAGGCGTCGCCACGATAGCGATAAAAACCGCCATCAAAAAGGGCAGCACGACGACGCTAGCGGCCTTTAGTCCGGCTGCTACCACGACGAAGCTCGCTAGATAGATTATGGCGTTTCCTGTTCTCAAATTTACGCCTTTTTGGCTTGATTTTTAACGTGATTTACATAAGCGTTTACGTACTCAAAGCCCGAATACAGCGTCAGTGCGACGCTAAGCCAGAGCAAAAACTCGCCAAAAGGCCACTGCATGGTTAAAAAGCCGATCGCTACCATCTGGCAGACGGTTTTGACCTTGCCCGCCATCGACGCGGCGACCTCTACGCCTTCGCCCGCCATCACGACGCGAAATCCCGTGATAAAAAACTCGCGAACGAGGATGAGATACACGGCCCAAGGGCTCGCGCGGTCTATCATCATGAGCCCTAAAAATGCGCCAAGCGTTAGCATTTTATCCGCAAGCGGGTCGATGACGGCTCCAAGCTTGGTCTTTTGATCCCATGCGCGCGCGATAAATCCGTCGAAAAAGTCCGTGACGCTAGCGATCACGAACACAAGAGCGGCAAAGTAGTTCATCCAGCTAACATGCACGCCTGAGAAGGAATTTACGCTAAGTAGAAGCCAAAACATCAAGGGTGCTAGAAATACGCGCAGGAACGCTAGGGCGTTTGGTAAATTTAGGCTCATTTATTTTTTCTTTCTTTTGGATTTTGGAGTTTAAAATTTGACATCGCGGTACTTGAGGCGGCGGAAAAAGCGCTGGCCTTGTTTTGGCTTGACTTTGCCCGTTTCTTATTTGCGCTTTGGTTAAATTTGCTCGTAGCTTTGTCAAATTTGAGCAAATTTAGATTAGGTTTAAGAAAACCGTCCGCACCGCAAAATTTGCTTGTAAATTTTAAATTTTCATCAAATTTAGCCTGCAAGCGCGTTAAATTTATAGCGCCGAATTTGCCCAAAATGCAAGCAACCGGCAAAGGTGCGCAGGCTAAATTTGCTTTTTTCATTTAAATGTTGTACCGCCGTCGATGATGAAGGTGTGGCCCGTCACCCAGCTAGCTTTCGAGCTGCACAGAAACAAACATGCGCCGGCGATATCCGTAGGCTGACCCATGCGGTTTAGCGGGCTTAGCTCGGCCGTTTTGTCGCGTACTTCCTCGTAGTTCGTAAAAGCCCTAAGCGCGTCCGTCTCGATCGGGCCGCCGCTAACGACGTTTACGCGGATATTTTTTTCGCCAAGCTCGGTCGCCGCGTAGCGCGCCATAGCTTCTACCGCGGCTTTTGCGGTGCCGTGGCCTGCGTAGTTTTCGATATAGACGAGATTGCCAGTCGATGATAGCGAGATGATGCTGCCGCCGCCCGTTTTTTCCATGCGTTTTGCCGCTTCTTGCGCGCCTACGACGAATGCATTTACTGTCGCGGTGAAAATATTATTGATACCGCGAGGGCGAAGTTTCATAAATTTCGTATATCCGCCTGCTACCGGGCGACCCGAGATGATGGCGTTTGAGACAAAAAAATCTACGCGGTCAAAGTCGGCGTCGATCTCTAAAAATAGATCTTTGTAGGTCTCGGGTTCTAGTATATTTAGCGCGTAGGCTCTGGCTTTTATGTCGTATGTCGCCTCGAGCTCGGCGGCTTGGGTCTTGGCTAGCTCTTCGTTTGAGTTATATGTAAAGGCGATATTTACGCCCTTTGCGGCGAATTCCTCAACGATGGCGCGTCCGATACCGCGCGTTCCGCCGCTGATTACTAGAGTTTTGCCTTTAAATTCGTTTTCGCAGTTCATTAAAATCCTTTTATGTTATATTGCTTTATGGTTTGTTCGATTTTTTTGAGATTTTCGGCACTCGGCTCACAAAGCGGCAAGCGGTACTCGAGGCTTGATATGAGCCCGGCGATATACATCGCGGCTTTGACCGGGATAGGATTGCTCTCGCAAAACATTATTTTATTTACCGCATACAGATCATCGTTTATGGCTTTTGCGCGCGCAAACTCGCCTTTTAGCGCAAAGTGAGTCAAATTTGAGATCTCATCCGGGAGCAAATTTGCCGTGACCGAGATCACGCCCTTGCCGCCGTTTGAGAGGATCGGATAGTTTATCGCGTCCTCGCCGCTGATGACGGACAGACCAGGCTCGTGCGCGAGTAGATCGACGCAGCGCTCGATACTACCCGTGGCCTCTTTTACGCCGTAAACATTCTCGCACTCTTTAAATAGCCTAAAAACCGTGCACGGCTGGATATCTACACCCACGCGGCCCGGGACGTTATAGAGTAGTACCGGGATTTCGACGCTTGAGGCGATTGCTTTATAGTGGCGATAGAGGCCTTCTTGCGTCGGTTTGTTGTAGTATGGCGCTACCGATAGGATACCGTCTGCGCCGTGATCTTGAGCAAATTTTGCTAAACCTACCGCCTCGTGAGTGGCGTTACTGCCGGCACCGGCAAGTACTTTTACACCCGTGTTTTTGCAGGTATTTACGGCGATCTCGATACAGATCCTATGCTCGTCGTGCGTTAGCGTCGCACTCTCGCCTGTGGTGCCGACTGGTACGACTGCGTCGATGCCGTTTGCTATTTGTCTTTTGATTAATTTTTCATAACCGATTTCGTCTAGTTTACCGTCTTTAAAAGGCGTAATCAGCGCCGTCATAGCGCCCGTTATTACTTTTTTATTCACTTTTTTCCTTTCTTAGGATGATCGTCGTGGATTTTTCTTTTCTTACATATTTTTTGCAGATTTCGTTTAGATCGGCAGGTTTTAGCGCGGCTGTTTTTTCGGGTAGCTCAAAAAGCGGCTTTATATCGCCTCTAACAAGATAACTACCGTATAAATTTGCTACCTTCGACGCGCTATCTAGCGAGTAAATGAGATCGCTTTTTAAGCTATTTTTTATCTTAGTTATCTCGTCCTCGTCTATTTTTTGCGTTTTTGCGTTTTCGAGCACTCGCCAGATCTCATCCTCTACGGCCTCGGCCTTGACGCCAGGATTACAAACGGCTAGCACGATGAGCAAGCTCTCGTCGATGTTGCTCATATTATAGACGTCCACGCTGTTTACGAGACATTTTTCATCTATCAAAACGCGCTGTAAAACCGAGCTTTGTCCGTTACCTAGATACTCGGCTAGCGCGCCCAGACGCGTCTGATCCTTGTGATTAAACGACGGGATTTTAAAGGCGAGCGCTAGCATCTCTACTTCGCTATCTTTGTAAATTTCAGCTCTTTTTGCGCCGTTTTGCTCAGGCTCGATACAGTGCAACTTAGGTAGCGGTTTTTTGTTTTTTATATTTTCAAAGTGCTTTTTACCTAGTTCAAACGCGCTTTTTTTGTCGATGTCGCCGCTGATTAGCAGGATCGCGTTTTGCGGCTGATAGTACGTCTCGTGAAATTCTTTTATATCCTCTATGCTCCAGTTTCTGATATCGCCGATAAAGCCGATCGGAGTCCAGTGGTACGGGTGATAACTAAAAGCGACGTTAAAGAGCGTAAAGTACAAAAAGCCGATCGGAGAGTTGTCCGTGCGCCATCTGCGCTCCTCGGTCACGACGTCGCGCTCGGGCTGAAATTCTTTATCTTTTAGGCTCAAATTTTCCATTATATCGGCGTAAAGCCTAAGAGCCTCATCTAGGTTGCCTTTTGAGCATTTGACGAAATAATGCGTATAATCAAAGCCCGTGCTAGCGTTATTTACGCCGCCAAATCCCTTTACGATCTCGTCAAATTCGCCCGCTTTCATATTTTTCGTGGATTTAAAATTTAGGTGCTCTAGCATGTGTGCGATGCCGCTTTTGCCCATCGTTTCGTTTCGCGAGCCCACGCGGTAAAACACGTCCACGCTGATGACGCTAGAGCCCTTACTAGCGGGGATGTGATAGATTTCAAAGCCGTTTTTGAGCTTTGTTTTGGAGTATTTTATAAGCATAAATTTCCTTAAATTTTGTTTTTTATATCGCAGCCCACCGCTTCGCTAATCGAGGCGAAATTATCCTCTTTTAAAAGCTTTAAAATACCTTCGTTTATCTGTTTTGCGATGCTTGGGCCTTTAAATATAAAGGAAGTGTAAATTTGAACCAAATTTGCGCCTGATTTTATGCGCGCGTATGCCTCCTCGGCGCTGTCTATACCGCCGCTTGCGATCAAAACCGTCTTGCCGTAAAGCTCGCTAGCTACCGCGCTAAAAAGCTCACGAGAGCGTTTGGCGATGACCTTGCCGCTTAGTCCGCCGAAATTTTGCAAATTTGGCGACTTTGATAGCGAATAATCAACGCTCGTATTATTTACGATGACGCCTTTTGCGCCGCTTTCTACGGCCGTTTTGCAGATCCGCACGGCTTTGTCGTCGTCCATATCGGGCGCGATTTTAAAGATTATCGGTTTTTTTGCGATCGGCGTAAGGCGCGCAAAGAGGTCTTTTATAAAGCTATCTTCTTGCAATTCGCGTAGGTTTGGGGTGTTTGGCGAGGAGACGTTGATGACGAAGCAGTCGCAAATTTCGTTAAATTTAGCGACTAAAACTTCATAGTCTTTGATCGCTTCTTCGTTTGGCGTGATTTTGTTTTTGCCGATGTTTGCAAAAAGCGGTATCGCAAACGGATAGAGCTTACCGACGCGCGCGCTCAGAGCGTCTGCGCCCTCGTTGTTAAAGCCCATCGCGTTTTGTATACTCTCTTCTTCGATTAAGCGAAAAAGGCGCGGTTTTGCGTTGCCCTCTTGCGGTTTTGGCGTCACGGTGCCAAACTCCACGTGCCCAAACCCGAGCGCTGCCAGCGGACGCAGCATGGTGGCGTTTTTATCAAAGCCACCGGCGATTCCTACCGGATTTAAAAAGCTGGTTCCTAGCAAATTTTGCGAAAGAGCCGCGTCCGTAACGACGCAGTTTTTAGCGACGATGCTATAAAGGCCCGGGAACACGCAGTCTGAGATACTTAGCGTTTTTTCGACGATTTTGTGAGCGGTTTCGGGGTCAAATTTAAAAAATATGGATTTTAGCGTTTCGTAATTCAAATTTTATCCTTAAATTTTGAGCGATTTTATCAAATTTAGGCTTAAACAAGGGCTTCGCCTTTTAGTTTCGCGTAAATTTCGCAGCTCTTGCTAAGCGCCTCGTCGGTATCAAAACCGACCACTTTTCCGTCGCTGATAACGGCGATCTTATCCGCGTTTTGCACCGTGCTTAGGCGGTGCGCGATGATAAATATTATCTTTTCTTTTTGTAAATTCGCGATGGCTTTGGTTATCTGCTGCTCGCTTTCGTTATCCAGAGCGCTCGTAGCCTCGTCAAATATCAAAATCTGCGGGTCGTCGTAAAGCGCGCGGGCGATGGCGATACGCTGGCGCTGGCCGCCTGAGAGATTGGTACCGAATTCATTTAAAACGGTCTGCGCGCCCTCGGGTAAATTTGACACGAAATCATACGCATTTGCCGTTTTTAGCGCGAGCTCGACTTTGGCTTCGTCGTATTCGCGGCCGTAGGCGACGTTGTTTGCGACCGTGTCGTTAAAGATATAGACGCGCTGGGTAACTAGGCCGATATTTTGTCTAAGCGAACCTAGATCGAAATTTTTGATATTTTCGCCGTTTATCTCGATCGCTCCGCCGTTTACGTCGTAAAATCTCATGAGTAGATTTACGATCGAGCTTTTTCCGCCGCCGCTACTGCCCACTAGTGCGACGGTTTGAGACTTGCTCGCGCTTAGATTTACGCCTTTTAGCACCTCTTTATCGTCGTAGTTTAGTCTGACGTCTTTAAAATTTATCAAATTTATTTCAGCCGGCACGGGCTTGTCGCCGCTTAAAATTTGAGGCTCTTTATCAAGTAGCTCAAAGGTTCTCTCGGCCGCGACCACGGCGTCTTGCATCTTGTTATAAAGGCCTGAAATGCGTTTAATAGGCGTGTAAAGCATGAAAAGCGCGGTTAGAAACGAAAAGAAGCTTCCCATCGTCAAATTTCCGTCTATGACCTCTTTGCCGCCGATGATGACGACTGCCGCTACGCCCACGGAGCCGAAAATTTCCATCATCGGACTCACCATCTCGTTTACTTTTACGCTTTTTAAATTTAGCTTGAAAAATTTAGCGTTTTCGGCGGTAAATTTGGCGTGCTCAAACTCCTGTGCGTTGTTTGCTTTGATGATTTCGATGTTGGTAAAAATTTCGCTCAGCTTAGAGCTGATGTCGGAGGTCTTTTCCTGTGAGGCGCGGGAGATTTTTTTCATCTTTTTTGCGAGTCTTGAGAGCGGATAGACGGCTGCAGGCATGATAACTAGCGCAAAAAACGCAAGCTGAAGGCTCTGATAAAGCACTACGCAAAGTAGCCCGACGATCGTGATAGCCTCACGGATTAGCTCTGGGATCATGGAGCTAACGATGCTTCTGATGCGGTCGATGTCGTTGATATTTCGGCTGATTAGCTCACCCGTGCGGTAGTCGTTAAAAAACTTCATATCCAAATTTAGCAGGTTTTTTAGTAGCTTTTCGCGAAATCTCCTCACGATATCCTGCCCGATGTACGCCGTAAAATAGGCCTGTAAAAACGTGCCAAGCCCCTTTAAAAAGTAAATCGCGATGATGGCGTAAGGCAAAAGATAAAGCAGGTCTTTGTTTTTTTCGATAAAAATCTTATTTAGCACGGGTTCGATCACCCACGCCGACGCCGCAGTGCCGCCGCTAGCCATCAGCATGCCGGCGATCGCGATGATAAAATACGAAATATAATCCCTAAAATAGGGCGCAAACCGCCGCAAAACCTCTTTTAGGCTCATCTGCTTCATATCTTTTCCCACATGCAGCCGCTTAGCGTATCCATGAGGCTGATGCCGTTTGCGGCTAGCATATCGCGGATTTTATCGGATAGCTCATAGTTTTTGGCCGCTTTGGCCTCGTTTCTTTGATTTATCAGATCCTCGATATATGCTCGCTTTTCGTCGCTCACGCCAAACTGAAAATACTCAAACACGTCTACTTGCAAGATGCCTAGCACCCGCGCTATCAGCTCCAAATTTGCCGCGATTTCGCTTTTTTTGGCTTTATCTTTAGGATTTGCGTCTAGCTCGTCGTTTGCGCTGCGGACAAACTCATCTACGCTCGCAAGGGCTTTTGAGGTGTTTAGATCGTCCCCCATCGCGGACATAAAATCGCTCTTAAATTTATCGTTTGCGCTCAAATTTGCCGCCGCGCCAAGAACCCGTTTTTTTAGGCGGTAAATTTTATCTAGGCGCTTTTTTGCCGCGTTTAGATCGTCTTCGCTAAAGTTAAAATTCGCTCTGTAGTGACTCGAGATCAGATAAAATCTCACCGCCTCGCCCAAATTTCGCTCCAGCGCGTCTTTAACGAAAAAGCTATTTCCCAGGCTCTTACTCATTTTTTCGTTATTTACTTGGATAAAGCCGTTGTGTAGCCAGTATTTAGCCAGGTTTTTATGCTCGGCGCAGCGGCACTGCGCGGCCTCGTTTTCGTGGTGAGGAAATAGCAAATCAAGCCCGCCCGCGTGGATATCGATCTCAAATTTTTCGCCGCTACTTAGGTGCTTTTTTATCATCGCGACGCACTCGGTATGCCAGCCTGGGCGTCCGCGGCCAAACGGACTTTCGTACCATTTCTCGTCAAATTTCCACAGCACGAAGTCTTTTTTGTCCTCTTTTTGCAAATTTGACTCGACGCGAGCGACGTTTGCTTCGGTGTCAAATTTGCCGCTCAAGCTCAGATACTCCGCGTCTTTTGCGGTGTCAAAGTATATGCCGTCGTCCGCGATCTCGTAAGCAAAGCCGTTTTTTAGCAAAATTTCGATGTAGCCTATCATCTCTTTTAGCGTCTGCGTCGCTTTTGGCTTTACATCCGGCTCAAGCACGTTAAGCGCACTCATATCGCGCTCGTAGCTTGCGATGTATCTATCCGTGATCGCTTCTAAACTTTCGCCGCTCTCGCTCATTTTCTTTAAAATTTTATCGTCGATGTCGGTGTAGTTTCGCACGAATTTGACCTTGTATCCAAGCTCGCTTAGCGTGCGCCTAAGCAAATCAAAGCTAATCGCGCTTTTAGCGTGTCCCAAATGCGCATCGTCATAAACCGTCGGCCCGCAAACGTAAATGCGAACGAAGTCGCTTTTTACGGGCTCAAATTCTACTTTTTTTCTCTTTACGCTATCAAAAATTTGCATCTAAAAATTTCCTTAAAAATATCAAAATCACTACTTCTAAAACCAAAACTGCGCTTAAAAGCGTTATTTTTTTAGGCTCAATTATAGCTAAAAATTTCCTTATCCCAAAAAATTTGACGTTTAAAGCTAGCGTCAAAAACCCGCCTAGCGAGCTAGCAAGCGCTAGTCCAAACGCGCCATAAATTTGCATCAAGGCAACTGCTAAAACGAGGTTAAAAACGAGCGTTATAACGGCGATTTTGGAGGCCAGTTTTTGTTGCAAATGCGCATAAAGCCAAAGCGAAAAAAGCTTGGCGAGTCCAAAGGGTAAAAGCCCGATCATATATGCCGCCAAAACGCTCGCAGTCGCTGCCGTATCGGATGCCGTAAAGCTTCCGCGCTCAAAAAGCAGCTTGATGATAGGCTGGGCTAAAATGATACCGCCGATGGCCGCTGCAAAGAGCAGAAAATATAAAATTTCAAAGCTTTTTCGCATCCATTTTAGAGCTTCGGCTTCGTTGCCGGCCTTGATCTGACGCGTGATTTTAGGAAAAAGCGCGGTAGAAAGCGCGATCGCAAATATCGCTAAAGGCAGCTGAAAAATGCGGTTAGCGTAGAAAAGATAGCTGATCGAGCCAGCCGCCAAAAACGACGCCAGCCACGTATCCATAAACGAGCTTAGCTGCATGGCGGACGATCCAACCAGACCGTGGAAAAAGTTGCTAAAAAAGCCCTTCGTATCGGCTCTTTTGCCGCGGGTAAATTTAACTAAGCCGCCGAAAAAGAGCTTTGAGATGCCGTTAAATTTAAGCGCGATAAGGTGCGCTATGAGCTGTAAAACGCCGCCTACAACGACGCCAAAGCTAAGATAATAAGCCACGACTTTAGGCTCCTGTCCGCGAGCTAAAACTAAGGAGCCGATCATGGCTAAATTTAGCAGAGCGGTCGAAAATGCCGTCGTCGCAAAGTGCCCGCGATACTGCAAAAGCGAAGCTAAAAAAGTAACGGCAAAGATGAGCGCTAGGTAGTAGAAGTTGATTTTTACGAGCGGGACGGCTTCGTTTATGTCGCTCTCCGCTAGGCCCGTGGCGATAACGGAGGTAAAAAACGGAGCGAATAAATTTACTAAAAGCGTGAGAATGCCGATAAAGGCTAGAAATTTAAGAAAAATCTCGGCGCTAAAGAGCGATTTTTTATTTGATTTCGTAAAATTTGGCAAAAAAGCGTTGGCAAAGGCCCCCTCACCAAAGATACGGCGCAGTAAATTTGGTATCTTAAACGCGATGAAAAATATGTCGCTATAAATGCCCGCACCCAAAGTAGAAGCCGTGAGCAGGTCGCGCACGAGCCCTAAAACTCGCGAAACCATGATACCGATACTGTTTGAAAAAAAGCCTTTGATAAACACGAAAATCCTAGTAAATTTTTAGCGCAATGATAGGCAAATTTAGTTTTAAAAGACGTAAAATCAAGAGTTTTTAATGAAATTTTAGAGATAATCGACTAAAAATCAAAAAATTGCGAGAGTATCACGTGCCAGAAAACCAAAACGCGCAGCAAAACTTCCTAGCCGAGATAGAGTCTGAGACGGCCAATCCGTACGGCGAGATATTAAATTTAGCAAAGCACTTCGGCGTCGATAGCAAATTTATAGATTTTGATATCATAGAAATCAAAACCGAGTGTAAGGTGGCGGGCGAGAGCCAGCCTCGCCAAATTCCGGCGGAAAAACTAAACATCTTTGACGACGATAATTTTTTCGTAGAAAAAGTAGAAAGCATAAAACAAAACTATCTGGTTAAATTTTACGACACGAGGCAGGTAAAACCAACGCCTTTGCCTAATGTCACCATAAGTGCAAATAAAAATTTGACCAAAATTTTAGCCACCGTTTCGCAAAACGCTGACACGGTTTATTTTAAAGAATTTGATAAAAAGTTGATAAATTTTATCTACAAAAAGCTGATAAAAGTAGGCATCCTGGTGGGTATCAGAAACAAAACGATGCTAGAAGAGGTCGCTAAAATATCTTCGGTTTTAAGAGTAAAAGAATTTATCGACAAGGACTACACCTTTATCGTGACCGCCGGCGTAAACGTAAATCCGTCGGCAGACGACGCGCTGGTGTTTTACTATAAAAACAAAAACAAATCTACCGATGAAAACGACAAGGTGGATTACGCAAACAGAGGCTATTTGCTTGGCGTAACAGAAAATGAATTGATATTTGAATACGTAAAACTAAGAGAAGGCGCAAACGGTCGCGACGTGCGAGGAAATCTACTGCCGACGCAAAAGCCTAAAGTAACGATAACGAAAATGCCCGAACATACCGAAAATATCTACTCGAAAGAAGGCGAGGAGGGGATAAAATTTTACGCCAAAAAGGCCGGTTACGTCCAAGAGGAAAAAGGCGTTTTTGATATCAAAGACGAGCTTGACGTAAATGAAATTTCGTTTAAAACCACAGGCTCGGTCGATACGGGTCTTGACACCAACGTAACGCTAAACGTAAAGGAAAAAGACCTAACAAAAGACGCCATAGGTACGGGCATGACGGTTGAGGCAAACGAAGTAAACGTCGAGGGAAATGTCGCTGCAAACGCCGTAGTAAAAGCAAACAAGGTTGTAATCGGCGGACAAACTCACGCCAAAGCCCTCATAGAGGCAAAAGATGCAAAAATCGCCGTACATATCGGTAGCTTTGACGGCGAATACGTCGAGATAGATAGGTTAGAAGGTGGCAAAGTAAAAGCTAAAAAAGCCGTGATAAAATCGGTCATCGGCGGCGAGATAATCGCCGAAAGCGTAAGCATCGATACGCTCGTGTCAAACTCAAATATCATAATCGCCGATACTTTGGAAATAAAAAAGTTAAAAGGCGTGAATAATAAAATTTTAGTCGATTTTAGCATGATAAAAAACACGGGCGAGCAGATTAACGAGCGCATGGCAAAGATAAAAGCTATCAGGGAACAGATCGTAAAAATGCCGCGCACGCTAGAGTCTAAAAGATGTGTCATCGAGGAAAACAAAGGTCCGATAAACGTCATAAAAGCTAAAATCGAGGAGCTAAAAAGCACAAACAACACTCCGCCAGTGACATTTATGAAAAAACTAAAAGAATATCAGCAGCTAGTGCACGAGTATAATGCGCTTTTAAAGGAATTTCGCGAGAAAAAAGCCGTGATAGCCGAGCTAAAAAGCGAGATAGCCAATATTCAAGACGGAATATTTAACTCAAAGGTGATAAATCACAGCAACTGGCGCGAGTTTAACGAGATAAAATTTAGGCTCGTCGATCCTGCTCGCGACATCACGTACAGCACCCGCGAAAACGAGATCGCCCGAGTCATAACGATAGCCAAGGTCGAGACCGAGGATGGCGACATAGACTACGTAGTTAAGAAAAACAATAACGTCAGAAAGGCCTAAATTTGCCTCTTTTTTTAAAATTTGAAAGCGAATTTTACAAGTGCGAGCAAAGCGGCGGTAAGCTAACGATAAATCTAAAAAACAACTGGAATTATAAGCTGCCGGCTCAAATTTGGACCCAGACGGCCGCGCTCATCGGCTCAAAGAAATTTAATAAAATCGTTTTAAATTTTAAAGAGATAAAAGAGCTTGATTACGCGGCGGCACTGTTTTTTAAAAACACCTTTTTAAACGCGTGCAAGAACTACGAGCTCGTAAATTTAACTCCGCATGCGCAAAAGATTTTTGCCTCGATAAATAGCGAAATAAATCCCAAAATAAAGCAGATCATAGACGCCAAACCTCACGAAAATCCATTCTCTCAAATCGGCAAAAATTTGACCGCGTTTTTTGCGGGATTTTGCGCGTTTTTAAATTTTACGGGCGAGTTTTTGGTCAAATTTAGCAAGATTTTTATGCTAAAAAATATCCGCGTGAAGGAAATTTTGGCTTATTTTGAAGATGCGGGTATAAAGTCGGTTTTTATCGTGTGCCTCACCTCTTTTCTCATCGGCATCGTGCTGGCATATCAGGGTTCAAATTTGCTCGAGAGTTTTGGCGCCACGATAATAATCGTCGAGATGATGGGGCTTTTGACTCTGCGCGAGATAGCTCCGCTCATCGCCGCCATCATCGTTGCCGGGCGCCTGGCGTCAAGCTTTACCGCGCAAATCGGCGTCATGAAAATCACCGAAGAGATCGACGCAATGAAAACGATGGGATTTGATCCGTTTAAATTTCTCGTCCTGCCTCGCGTGATCGCTCTTATCGTCGCTATGCCGCTTATCGTATTTTTAGCCGATGTGGCGGGGATTTTTGGCGAGATGGTCGTGATGGAAAACTACTTAAATATCAGCTTTGATAGCTATCTGGCGAGATTTAGCCAAGAGGTAGATATAAAGCATCTTTACGTCGGGCTTTTTAAGGCGCCGTTTTTTGGCATCGTGATTGCGTTTATCGGCTGCATGAGGGGCTTTCAGATCGGCGGAAATACCCAAAGCGTGGGCACTTATACGACCGTAAGCGTTGTAAACGCGATATTTGGCGTGATCATGGTGGACGCGCTGTTTTCGATTATTTTCACGCAGCTAGGCATATAAATGATAATAAAAGCGACTGATTTAACGACGAAATTTGGCGACAGAGTGATCCATGACGGGCTAAATTTCCATGTAAATGAGGCTGAAATTTACGGGTTGCTCGGCGGTAGCGGCACGGGCAAATCGACGCTGATGAAAACGATGATATATCTAAAGGAACCAAGCGTCGGCAAGGTCGAGATGCTGGGGTGCGATCTGTGGTCGCTAGACGAAGCGGCTAGGCAAGAGATGAAGCTCGCTTGCAGCGTGATGTTTCAGTTTGGCGCGCTTTATACCTCGATGAACGTGCTGGAAAACATCTACATCCTGCTAAAAGAATATAGCGGTATGAGCGAGCGCTCTATGCGCGAGATAGCGATGTTTTGGCTACAAAAAGTAGGCCTTAGCGAAAACGTCGCGCTGCAATACCCAAGCGAGCTAAGCGGCGGTATGAAAAAACGCGTGGCGATGGCTAGGGCTCTAGTGCTAAGTCCTAAAATTTTGTTTTTGGACGAGCCAAACTCCGGTCTTGATCCAAGCAGCGCGCGCGCCTTTGACGAACTAGTGGTCGAGCTGCGAGATACGCTAGGCGTCACGGTCGTGATGGTGACGCACGATATAGATAGTATTTGCACGATTTTGGATAGATTTTTGATACTTCAGGATAAAAAGATAGCCTTCGAGGGGACGTTTGAGCAGCTGATGCAAATGCCCGAAAATCCGCTCGAAGAGCTTTTAAAAACAAGGAAAAACGGTGGGAAATAAAATAAATTATACTTTGATAGGGCTCTTTTTCGTGCTCGTAGTGAGCGCTCTTGGCGTCACGGCATGGTGGATGGGCGGATATGGGAAAAGGGCCGATGACTACAGGTCGTATTTCATCAAAACAACAAGCCTGCCAAGCGGCATCAAAAAGGACTCCACGGTCAAATTTATCGGCGTAGACGCTGGTACGGTCAAGGATATCCGCTTTGCCGACGAAAAAGAAGCTCTCATCGAGCTTGAGCTCTCCGTAAGGAAAGACATACCGATAAGAACCGATAGCACGGCGTCTGCGGAGATACAAGGTATCACGGGCATCGGCTACCTAAATATCTCTCGCGGCAGCATGGATAGCCCGCTCTTTGATAAAAACGAAAAGGCCTACATCGGACTTGAGGCGAGTTTTTTTGACAAAATAGGCAATAGGGCAGAGTATTTAACGCAAAATTTAGAGTCTACTTTTAAAAATATCAATAAATTTTTAAGCGACGAAAACGCGGCTAAATTTTCATCTATCCTAGTTTCTGCCGATGAAGCGATGAAAAAAATAAACGCTGGAAATCTCGATATAAACGCGACTATCGCAAACGCCAACGAGGTTTTGGCAAATGCAAATTTGACGCTAAACGAGCTAAAAAAAGCGCTAAAAAACGCCTCGGGCACGCTTGAGTTCGTAAATTCGTTTACGACTAAAGCCACAGACGCCGCGCAGGCGCTAAAAAATCTACAAACCGCGATCTCGGAAAAAATAAAAAGCGGCGAATACGACGTGAAAGACGCGCTAAATACGATTGGCGACGAGACGGAGAGGACGCTGCTTAGCTTCCAAAAGCTCATTTCGGATTTTAGAAATACCCTTTTTAGACTCGAGGACGACCCGTACGATTTTTTCTTTAAAGACACGCAGAAAAAGGACGAAAAATGAAAATTTTAAGCACGGTTTTAGTTCTGGCGGCGCTGTTTTTTAGCGGTTGCAGCGTTTTGGCAAAGCCTGCACCCAGGACGAATTATTTTATGCTAGGTAGCGCGGAGGATAAATTTAAAGAGTGTGCAAACAAGCCGGAAAAAACGGTTTTCATCGAGGAGGTGCGGGTTTTTGGCGCGTATGAGAGCCGCGAAGTCCTAAAGATAGACGCAAACGGCGAGATCCGCCCGCTAAAAAACGTCAAATTTTTAGCGCTCCCAAGTGAGATGACGAGGCGAAATTTGATCA
This sequence comes from Campylobacter showae, assembly GCF_004803815.1. Taxonomy (NCBI): domain Bacteria; kingdom Pseudomonadati; phylum Campylobacterota; class Epsilonproteobacteria; order Campylobacterales; family Campylobacteraceae; genus Campylobacter; species Campylobacter showae. Next base: position 997,610 of record NZ_CP012544.1, read on the forward strand.
TAGCCGCGAGCGATCAGTGCGCGTTTAAGCCCTCTTTTAAAAACGCGGACATTAGCGTAAAGTCAAATTTACTCACGCTTCAAATCAAAGATCAAAAGGCGCAAATTTCCATGATGTTTAGCTTTTTTAAAGAGGGCAAAGAGCTAAAAAGCGTCGTGCTAAGCTCGCAAAAAGACGCAGGCGCGGACGAGGGCGAAATCGCGATGAAGGCGCTAAATGCCGCCTTTAGCGAAGTGACGGATAAATTTTTGCAAGAATTAATCAAATTTTAGAGATAATCGCAAATTTTAAAGGAAAACGATGATAAAAGCGATCGAGGGCATCATAACCAAAAAAGAACCCGCAAATCTCATCTTAAAAACAGCCGGCGGCGTGAGCTACGGTGTGGCGATCTCGCTTTTTTGCTCGGCGAAACTCGAGCGAGGCCAGAGCGTGGAGCTAAACATCACGCAGATCATCCGCGAGGATGCGGACTTGCTTTACGGATTTTTAGATAGCAACGAACAAAAGATGTTTGAGACGCTGATAAAACTAAGCGGTATCGGCGCGGCGACGGCGATGGCGGTGTGCTCGAGCCTAAATCCCAACGCATTTTTAAACGCGGTTAAAAGCGGAGACGCGGCGGCGCTACAAACAGTGCCCGGCATCGGCGCAAAGACTGCTAGACGCATCATCGCCGAGCTTAGCGACGCAAAGATGACGATGGATGAAAATCTGCCTAGCCATCAGCACGAAGCGATCTTGGCGCTTGAGAGCCTCGGCTTTAAAAGAGAAAAGATAACCAAGGCGCTTAGCGAGTGCGACGCGCAAAATACGGGCGAACTAATCAAACAAGCCCTAAAAAAACTAGCATAAAAAAGGAAAAGATATGAAATTTGCTGTGATATTTGGCGCTAAAAGCTACGAACACGAGATCAGTATCGTGAGCGCCATAGCCCTAAAAAAGGTGCTAAAAAATGAGCCTTTGTTTATATTTTGCGATAAATTTAGAGAATTTTACTTGATAAACGGCGCCGATATGAAGGCGAATTTCTTTAGCTCGGGCAAGTATAAAAACGCCAAAAAGCTTACTCTAAAGCAGGGCGGATTTTTCGCGGGCGGGTTGCTCGGCGAGAAAAAGATTGAGGCGGATGTGTTTATAAATTTAGTCCACGGTATGGACGGCGAGGATGGCAAGATCGCGGCACTGCTCGAGTTTTACGGTCTTAGCTACATCGGTCCTCGCGTGGAGGCTAGCGCGCTAAGCTACAACAAGGAGCTAACCAAACTACTCGCGCAAAAAGCCGGCGTAAAAACGCTAAACTATGAGGTTGTAAGCAGAGAAAAGGCACCTAGTCTGCCGCTACCCGTGATCCTAAAGCCGCTCCGACTAGGAAGCTCGATCGGTGTGAGCGTGATAAAAGATGCCGGCGAGCTAGAATACGGCCTAGACGTGGCGTATGAGTTTGACAAAGAGATCTTGGTCGAGCCATTTATCGAGGGCGTAAAGGAGTACAATCTAGCAGGCTGCAAGGCGGACGGCGAGATCAAATTTTCTATCATCGAAGAGCCTAAAAAGAAGGAATTTTTAGACTACGAGCAAAAATATATGAGCTTTTCAAACGAGAGTAGGGCGCGCGAGGCCAATATAAGCGCAGAGTTAGCCGCCAAGCTAAAACAAAGCTTTGAGCGCATCTACGACTGCGGCTTTAACGGGGCGCTGATACGCTGCGACTTTTTCGAGGTAAACGGCGAAGTCTATCTAAACGAGATTAATCCAAACCCGGGCAGTATGGCGAATTATCTATTTGACGATTTTGAGGGGACTCTGGAGCGACTCGCCGCAAGCTTGCCCAAAGAACGCGAGATAAATATCGACTATAAATTTATCAACTCCATAACGTCGGCAAAGGGCAAACTGTAAAATTTTGCTTGCCTTTTGCTAAATTTGACGTTTGATTGCCGCCTTAAACGGATTGTTTTGGGCGGCTTTTTAAATTTTTACGCTTTATCTTATCGCTAATAAATTTGGTCGGTAGTTTTGAAATTTAGCGTTTATGGCGCTTGCCGGGTAAAATAGCGGCTTATTTTTCAACATTTTATATCGCAAAAGCGCCGATTTGGGTCAAATTTAACTCGCTTTTATTTCTTTTTACAAATTTGATGAAGCGGCTATTTTCATCAAATTTTACTACCTCATCTTTTATATACTCGCAAATTTCACTCTAAAAATATAAAACACTCTAAAATAAATTTTAACGAACATAATACGCCATTATATTTTAATTTGAATTTAAAGATAATATGCTATATTTTACACAGAATTTTACGTAAAGAGCAGAAATGACTACTTTTAGCAAAGATGAAATTTACACGGCGACTGAAGTGGTGCGAAATTTTAGCGCCGTCTTAGGAAAGGTCGGCAAGGCGCAGATGAAGCGCGCGGTGATCGTCAAAAACAATAAATTTGAAGCTGTACTGCTAAATATGGGCGAATACGAGCGCCTATGCGAGGCTGTCGAGGTACTGCAAAGCATATATGAGGCTAAAAAACGAGCCGGAAGCGGCGAATAATGGCGGTCAAAGAGGTAAAATACGGCGGCAAAATTTACCGCATCAGCTACGAAACCGTAAATCCCGCAAACAAGGACGTCGCGCTATTTTTGCACGGCTGGGGTGCAAACAAAGAGATTATGAAAAAGGCTTTCGGCGCATATTTTAAGGACTTGCGGCACATTTACGTCGATATGCCGGGCTTTGGCGCGAGCAGTATGCACGGCGCGCTAGCGACGAAAGACTACGCAAAAATCATGAAAACCTTTTTAGACGAGCTTGGCGCGAGCCCTAAAATCATCTTTGGACACAGCTTCGGCGGTAAGGTCGCAACCCTGCTAAATCCTGAATATCTCGCTCTTTTAAGTTCAGCAGGCATCGTAGCCAAAAAGCCGCCTTGGGTGCGTTTTAAGATCGCTTTGTTTAAGTTTTTAAAACTGTTTGGCCTTGGATTTTTATACAAATTTTTCGCCACGAAAGATGTAAAAGGTATGAGCAAAACGATGTATGAGACCCTAAAAAACGTCGTCGACGAGGACTTTAGCTCTAAATTTGCAGACTTTGGCGGTAAGGCGTTTATATTTTGGGGCGAAGAGGACAAAGCCACACCCCTAAAAAGCGGCGAACGCGTGAGTCGCCTCATTAAAAACAGCGAATTTCACGCGCTAAAAGGTGATCATTTTTTCTTTTTGCTCCACGCGCGCTACATCGACGGTGTCGTGAATGCTGGGCTAAATTTGACGGACTTGGGCGATGAAAGCGGGATCGAGAGCGTAAAAATTTTAAGCCCGAAAAACCGTAAAAATTTGAACGTAGAAATCGAGAGCGCCAACGAAAACGGCGATCCTAAAAATGATACCGAGCAAAATTTGGCCGAATCCGATCGTGCGTATTTAGAGACGAGCATAAAAACCATCTCTCAAAACAGCCTTTTTGACAAGCAATCGCAAAGCGGTAATTTGGCCGATAAAAACCCGCAACTTGACGATGTGAGTGACGAAAACGGTCAAATTTCTGCAAAAAATGTTTTTAAAGAAAATTTGTTTGACGAGCAAGAAATCGCGCAAGACAAGCCTGAGCCTAAAATCGACGCTTTAATCAGCGACGAGCAAAATCAAATTTTACCAAAAGATGAGCCGGGCGATCAAAAAAGCCCCAAAAAGCCTGTGCAACAAACGTTTGATTTGAGCTAGCGCCTTGGATTACGATATCAGTATTAAATTTATGCAGGCTTGGCAGGCCTACATCAAATTTACGAGCTAAATTTAAGCCCAAAATCTGTAAAATCTCGGCTGATAAATATTTGCATTTTACGGCACAAAAATAAAGCAGGGCGGCTAAATTTGGCTCTCAAATTTAACAGAAAAAACTATCAAAATTTACGTCAAGCCTGCAAAAATAAACTGCAAAATATCAAATTTGGCAAAAGCGGCAGGGAAAGCCAGCCCAAACGAACCTAGGAGAAAAAATGAACGAAACCCTCATAAATATCGGCCTTGCCGCGACGCAGATTTTATTTACGTTTGCGCTGGGATTTTATCTCATCACCTGCCTTCAGTGGTTTTCCTACAAGTTTGAGCGCGTGCTGTTTCACTTCACTAGGCCGCTGTGGCACGTGTTTTTCCTTATTGTGCCGATCGTGCTTTTTTACGGGGCGGAGCGATTTTTCTGGATTTATTTTTACTTTGCACTGGTGCCAAGCCTCGCTCTTTGGCATAAAAAACTCGATAAAAAGCTGGTTTTTACTCCGCGAGTCAAGCGATTTTTTGTTATCTTAGCGCTCGCCGTTATCGCTAGCTACGCCGTTTATATAGCAACGCAGTACCGCGTAAATTTAGGCGTCGTCCTGCCGCTCGTGCTCTCTTTTGCGATTAGCTTTTTGCTGGAAAAGGCTAAATTTAAAGCCTACGAAAACAGCGCGCGCAAAAAGCTAGCCTCGATGCCGGAGCTCAAAATCATCATGATAACTGCGAGTTTTGGCAAAACCAGTATAAAAAATTTCCTATTTGAGCTGCTTAAAAACGATTTCGTTTGCCGCAAAACACCTCGCAGCGTAAACACGCTAGCAGGCCTAATCCAAGACGTAAACAACGAGCTTGCTGTCGGTACGCAGATATATATCGCCGAGGCGGGCGCACGCCTAAAAGGCGACATCGCGCAGATCACGGAGTTTTTGAGCCCGCAGATCGCTATCGTCGGCGAGATCGGCGCACAGCATATCGAGTACTTTAAAACGCTTGAAAATATCCGCGCCACAAAACTCGAGGCTCTAGGCTCAAAGCGTCTAGAAAAGGCTTTCGTACACAGTAGTACGCAGGCAAACGAGAGCGAAAAGATAGAAATTTACGATAGCAATTTAAGCGGCGTGGAGGCGAGCTTAGACGGAATCAAATTTAAGCTTGGCGAGAGGGAATTTGCTTCGCCGCTGCTTGGTAAATTTAACGCCGCAAACCTAGCTGTCTGCGTCAAAACCGCGCTATATCTGGGACTGGACGAAGCTAGGATCGCCGCAGCTCTAGCGCGTCTAAAAAACGTCGAGCATAGACTCGAGCGCATCGATGCGGGCGGCAAAATCATCATCGACGACGGCTTTAACGGTAACTTTAACGGTATGAGCGCGAGCTACGAACTGGTTGCCAGCTACGAGGGGCGCAAGGTGCTCGTGACGCCCGGTATCATGGAGAGCAGCGACGAAGAGAACGAAAAGCTAAGTAAGATCATCAACAAGACCTTTGACATCGTCATGTTAACAAGCTCGCTAAACGCAGTTGCGCTACTAAAGCACCTAAGTAAGCCAAAAGTCATCGTCATTAAGGACAAATCCAAGCTTCAAGAAGCCTTGGCGCAAAACACCAAAGCTGGCGATCTGATCCTTTTTTCAAACGACGCGCCAAGCTTTATGTAGGCGTAAATTTGGTTTGGGCGGCGCAGTCAAATTTAGCGGTGCCGCTTCTAGCTGCTCAAATTTGATTTGAAATTTACTTTGCTCACATCGGCGGAGATTGATTTAAAAAAATGCCTTTTCAAGGTGCGGGTTTTGCCAAGCGCCGATTTCCGCAGACGAAAGATAAAATAGGGCGGCTAAATTTCAACGACTTTAAATTTCACATCGGTCAAATTTGCCGTCAAATTTAAATCCCGGCGCTAGCCATCCCGGCCTCGATCAAAAACTGGCTGGGCTGGTAGTTTATCTTTTTGATTTTGTCGTATTTAGCGTAGCTTAAAATCAGCTCGTCGCGCGCGCGAGTGACCGCGACGTAAAAGAGCCGCCGCTCCTCCTCGAGCGAGCCGCCCATGCTCATGAGTTTGAGGTTCGGGAAGCGATTTTGTGCGAGATCGACTACGAAAACGAGGTCAAACTCAAGCCCCTTTGAGGCGTGCACGCTTAGCAGATTTACCCCTTCGCCGCTGCTCATCTCGCTGCTGCCCAAAGTGATAAAGTTATAAAATTTCTCCGCCTCCGAGTAGTTTTTGGCTAGTTCGCCCAGCACCTCCAGCTTGCCGGCAATCCGCTCTAGAGCCTCTTTTTTTAGCGTTTCGTCGACGTTGCCGTTTTTTTGCGTGGCGCGCTTGGTTGCGAGATTGTCGGCGATGAGGGCGTAAATTTTGCTGTTTTTAAGATCCTCTATCAAAGAGGTCGGGCGCGAGTGGCGTTTGGCGGCGTTTAAAAAATTATAAATTTCATACAAAAACTGCCCGCCACTCTCGCTTAGTTTTTGCATTTTTAAAATCGGATGCGCGAAAAATTTCTCGCTAAAGTTAAATTTAGCAAAGCGCGACTTCTCCCCGACCTCGTCAAGCTCGTCAAAAAGCCCCAGCTGGTAGTTTTTGGTCTTTTTAGCAAAGGCCTCCACACTATCGTCAGGTTGTAAAAATCCGCGCACGACGTCGCCGTGTCCGACCTTGCTTAGTACCTCGAAAATCTCCTTGCTAAGCGCCGCACCGACGCCTTTTGCGTATTCGCACACGTGGATAAAGGCCATGATGTCTTTTGGGTTGATGAGGATGCCAAGCAGATCCATCGCGGCGCGCACCTCGCGGCTCTCAAAAAAGCTCACTCCGCCCTTGCGCTTGGAGCCGATGCCTAGCTCCCGCAGCGCGACTTCTAGGCCGTCGGCGCTCGAGTTGTTGCGAAAGATGATAGCGATGTTTTCTTTTTTGTATTTGCTGACGGCGATAACCTGCGCGATGTTTGAGTATTGGTCAAAAAGCTCGTTATAAACCAGCAGCTTTGGCGAGGTAAATTTACCCTCGCGGCCGACGACTAGCTTTTTTTCGTAAAGGCGCGGGTTGTTTGCGATGACTTTGTTGGCTAGAGCTAGGATCGCAGAGCTACTACGGTAGTTGATGTTTAGCGCGTAGATTTTGGCGTCTGCGAATCGGTCCTTAAACGAGCCGATGATCTTGATGTTTGCGCCGTTAAAAGCATAAATGCTCTGGTCAAAATCCCCGACGCAAAAAAGGCTTTTCGTCTCAAAAGCGCTGATTAGCGAGCCTTGCAACGAGTTTGTGTCCTGATACTCGTCGACTAAAATTTCCTCAAATTTTAGCGGTGCGCCTTTTCTTAGTTCGTTGCGCATTTTGATAAGCAAGTCGTTAAAATCCGCGTAGCCGAATTTGCTCTTTTCCTCTTCAAATTCGCGCAAAACGTCCTCGTAAATCTCGGCGTAAACGCCTTGTTCGTCACTTCGCTCCTTTAGCCACTCGCCAAAAGTCTGCTTTAGGGCTAAATTTTGAAACAGCGAATACGCGTCGTAAAGATAGGCGCCGCCGTATGGTTTAACGTCGCTTAGATGGTTAAATTTGCGCCTTTCTACGAGCGATTTTAGTAGCGTTTTTAGCTCGCTTGGCTGCTTTAGCGTAACCGGTTTTTCTAGAAATTTAAGCAGCGAATAAGAAACCGAGTGAAAGGTGCCCGCCGTGATACGCGAGGTGATTTTTTTATCAAAATGCCTATTTAGGCGCTCGATCATTTCGGCCGCGGCCTTGTTGGTGAAGGTTAGTAGTAAAATTTTCTCGGGCTTTACGCCTAAATTTAGCAGATGAGCGATGCGTGCGACGATGGTGCTAGTTTTACCGGTGCCAGCCGAGGCGATAACTAGATTGTGTCCGGCGGGGGCTGTCGCGGCGGCGTATTGTTCTTGATTTAGTTTTGAAAGGGGCATATTTTCCTCGCGTTTAAAAGGGCAGATTATACCCAAACGGGCTTAAATTTTTAAAAATGCAAAAGCGACGAGGGCTAAATTTATTCGCCCCGCGTTTACAAAGCGAGGCGAAAATTTAGTGGTTTTATTTTGGATTTAGTATTTCTTTTAGCTCCTCGTCACTTAGCTCGTAGCGGTAAAATTCGAGGTAAAATTTTTTGACTTCGTCTTCTAAATTTAACTCGGTAAAAATTTCGGGATAAAAGATTTTGGCTAGCCAAAGCGGCTGCAAAGCACCTTCAGCACTTCTAACCGACCATAGATACACTCCGCTAGGTACGACGAAAATGGCGCCGTCTTTAACGGCTTTTAGTTTTTCAAACGGGGGATTATTTAGGATTTTTTCCTTGCCTTCGCGCGAATTGGTTATGATTATATCGGGATTAAAGATAATAACCTGCTCCTCGTTTATCGTCTTTGAGATTTTAAAGTCCGCTTCGTTATCTTGAGAGCTTAAATTTATTCCGCCGGCAATTTTTATGTACTCTGCGCCGATATCTTTGCTGCTGATCGTGCTAAAATTTCCAGAGTTAAAATTTAAGGCCAAAACCCTCTTTTTATCCTTGATATTTTGTACTTTCTCGCTTACAAATTTTATATTTTTGTCAAAATATGCGTTAAATTCGCTAGCTCTTTTTATAGCATCACCGCCCAAAATTTCAGCGATTTTACTAACTGATCCTTTTATCTCGCTAGCATTACTAAATTTATTGATATTTACGGCCGCGATACCGGCGGCTTCTAGCTGTGCCTTTTGATTCTCGTCAAATATCATGCCAAGGGGTCCAAAAACCACCTGAGTATTTGAGGCGATGATGTTTTCAACACTGCTTGTTAGCGAGCCGCTTACGTTATTCATGGTTTTTATTTTAGGAAAAATTTTACTCATCATTTTTGGTAGCCGCACTGCGCCCGAGATGATTTTATCTTCACCCGTTAGCATCGCGCTCATCTGCGTAAAAGCCCCTATCATCGGCGTTACGCGCTCTACGTTATCAGGGATTTGCACCTCTTTGCCGCCGTCGTCCACGACGATACGTGCCTGCAAGATACAAACCGCCAAAAATAAAATCGCCAAAATCTTTCTCATTTTTTCTCCTTAAATGATCGGAACGCAGGAATAAACGCTCCTGCCCTCGATCTCGTTTTTTACCACTCTGATATCCGCGCCATATGCGAGCCTTAAATTTTCATCCGTTATCGCTTTGCTCGCGCTGCCGTAGATTATGCTTTGATCTCTTTTTAAAAGCGCAACCTTGGCGTCTATGTAAAAAGCATGCTCGGCAAAGTGCGAAGTCATGATGATCTTATGCCCGTTTGTCGCTAGCTCCTTTACGGCTTTTAGGATTTTTACTTGGTTTCCAAAGTCCAAATTTGAGGCGGGCTCATCTAGCATCACGGCATTTGCTTCTTGCGCTAAAGCTCTTGCTATTAAGACCATTTGCCTCTCGCCGCCGCTGATATCGGTGTAAATTTTATCTGCAAATTCGCTTATCCCTAGTATTTCAAGCTTTTGAAGGGCTATCTTTACGTCATTTGCGCTAGGGCTTTCAAAGGTTCCGATAAAGGGTGAGCGCCCCATCAAAACGACGTCTAAAACCTTAAAAGCAAATGGCGGAGTGTGAGCTTGAGGCACGTAGTTAACGAGCTTTGCGCGCTCTTTATCACTTAAAGCGAAAAAATCTCGCTCGTCTGCTAAAATTTCTCCACCAAATGGCTTTAAAAATCCCAAAATCATCTTAAAAACGGTCGTCTTGCCTACGCCGTTTGGTCCGAGCAAGCATAAAATTTCTCCGTCTTTTAGCTCGGCGCTAAATTCTTTCACGACTAGCTTTTTGCCGTATCCGCAGCTTAAATTTTTTATTTCGAATTTCACAGCCAGCCCTTTTTGCTCTGATAAAGCAGATAGATAAACACGGGCGCGCCGATGAGCGAGGTGATTATACCAAGGGGTATCTCGCTAGCCATCGCGCACCTTGCTATCGTATCTACTGTCAGTAAAAATAGCGCGCCAATTAGCATTGAAGCCGGCAAGAGGGCGTTAAAATTTGCTCCCACGATAGAGCGAGCTATGTGCGGCACGATGAGTCCGACCCAGCCTACTATACCGCAAAAAGCAACGCTAGAAGCCGTCAGCAAGGTAGAAGCGCAGATGATGATAAAGCTATAAAATTTGACATTTACGCCCATGGCCTTAGCTTCTTCTTCGCCGAATGCCAAGATATTTAGCCTAGATCTAAGCAAAAACAGCGGTACCGAGCAAAATGCTGTGACGCTTAGCATATAAAAGACGTTTTGATATCCTCCGGTGCGAGCTAGGCTACCCATCAGCCAAAATGTAATCTCGGGTAGTTTGTTTTCGCTATCTGCGATAAATTTTAAAAGCGAGCTAAAAGCGCCGAAAAGCGAAGATATGACGACGCCTGAGAGAACCATTATGATGACGTTTAGCTTGCCTCTAGCTATGAGTTGGCTTAAAAAAACTACCGCAAAAACGGCGGCTAGTCCAAAGCCAAAAGCCATTAGCGAGACGTAAAATACCGGCAATGAAAGGATGATAGCGATGCTAGCTCCGACCGCCGCGCCGCTAGATACGCCTAGGATATCGGGGGAGACTAGGGGATTTTTAAAAAGCCCCTGATACACGGCGCCGGCTGCAGAAAGAGCGGCACCTACAAGCACCGCAAAGGCGATGCGAGGAAGCCTGATTTGCGTTATTACGGCGTTTGCTTGTTCGTTTTGCACGCTGGAGCCAGTTAGCAAGGAGTGCAAACTAGCAAAAATTTCAGACGCGCTAAGGCTATATCTACCAAGAGTAAGAGAGATAAAAGCGCAAACTATAAGCACTACCGTTAAAACGATAAAAAGGGCTTTGTTATTCAAATTTTACCTCGTTTACGTCATACCACATCGTGTAGCTTTTCGTCGTACGGTAAAATTTAACTCCGCCCTCATCTTTTACTAGCCACTTATCCACGTTTTTTATAAAAGTTTTCTCTTTTTCTTTTGGGATCTTGCCGACGAATTTTAAAAATTCGTAAGCCTCGTCCTTGCTCATAAAACTCTTTTCGTAAACGGTATCGAAAATCCGTACGTTTACGTTTGCGCCCAGATCGTAAAGCATATTAAAGGTGACGTTGTAGCCAAACATTCTAGGATTTTCGTTTATAAAAGGCGGACGTTTTTTGGCTCTTTCGTCGATGCCCGCAAGTAAATCCATCCAAATTTCTCTAAGACTTGGATAGTCCTCTAAAAAGCTAGTTATGCATACGTATTTTTTTGCTGCGTCGTTTAGTTTTTTTATATCGCCAAGACCGACTGAGCGAGAGGCTACGACGATATCGTGTTTGCCGATCGCGTCTAGCGCATCGCCATCTAGCCAGCTTTTTTTCATAAATTTTATATTTTTTACGCCAGCGTTTTTAGCGTTTTGCTCGCAAAATTTAAGCATCCCGCCAAATGCGTCAAGCGCAGTTAGGCTTTTGGCTCGTCTTGCCATCGGTACGCTAAGGCGCCCCGGTCCGCAACCAACGTCTAGTACACTATCTTCGGACGTTATCGGTAAAGTATCCGCTAAAATTTGTGCGCTACGTTTTTCAAGCTCGGCCATGCCGTTGTACATCTGGGCTATTTCGTCCCAATTAACGGCACTTCTGCCGGCTCCGTCTCTAGTCATAGGCGTAAATTTAAGCTCCCTAATCGCCTGCCAGTTTAGTAATCCTTGCATGTTTGCTCCTTAAAATTTAAGACAGGACGCCTAAACTATCCAAGGCGTCCTAGAAGGGCAAATTTTAAAATTTGACTTCGGCCGAGAGCATAAACGTCCTGCTCTGTCCCAAAAAGATACTTGTGCCCGCACCCGTCGTAGTTCTGTCGATATTTGACGGGAACATTCCGACCCAGTACTTTTTATCAAAGACGTTATTTACGTTAAATCTTAACGTAGTTTGCTTGCCTAGCCACTCTTTGGTCACGTAGCGGATGCCAAGATCGGTCGTAAAGTACGCAGGTACAGCATTTACGTTGCACTGATCGGCGTAGCGCTTGCCCGTGTAGTGTAAATTTGCGCTTAGGGCTAGCTTGTTTGTATTTGGCACGACGTAGTCAAAGAGTAAATTTGACTGAACTTTGGGTTCGCCCACTACGATCTTGCCCTGCGCGCAGGCTTGTTTTGCCTTTTTTAGCTTCGGCTGTATTAGCGCGACGCCGCCCATTACGCTAAGATCGTTTGTTATCTTGCCTCCTGCGGTAAACTCTAGGCCTCTATTTACCTGCTCGCCTTGGATGCTATACTCGTTGTTGTCGCCTAGATAGGCTATCGGGCGTTTTATCTCAAAAAGCGCCGTAGATAGGTCGATATCCTCTATCCTGGCTTTTGCGCCGATCTCGTATTGCTTGCTTCTAAACGGCTTTAGACGACCGTCTCACCGTATCTTGGATTGGTTCTTTCGTAGGTATAGCTTGAGCCTGCTTGCAAGCTATCTGCATACGTGAAGTATAAGCTTACGTTTTCGATAGGGTGATAAATAAAGCTCGCCGCGTAGCTAGTGCCGCTCTCGTCGTACGTTTTTACGCCTGTTTGCTTGTTTTTGTTTTCAAAGTTGCTTCTAGCCGCGCTTAAAATCACGCTAAAGTAGTCGTTTAGCTTGATATCGTCAGCGATAGTTAGGTTTTTCATAGAGCCTTGGCTATTTTTATAAGCTCCGCCGCCTTTTGTTACGTGCGGATTTGAAAAGGTTTTTGGATTATACAAATTTGAGTTGCCCAAATTTGCTCTTCCACCTACGGTTTTTGCGCCGTATATCGTCCATATATATCCGTTTGCCTGCACGCCAAAGTCGTGCTCTACGCCAAATGTTTCAAACTCTGTCGTAGCTTTAGCAAACCAGCTTTGTACGTCAAACCTGCTTGCCGCGCCGTTTCCGCCGCTAGCCGCTACGCTAAAATCGCCGTTTTGTTTGATAAAGGTTTTGCTTGTACCGTACATATCTCGGATGGCTTTTTGCCACTGATAGCCGCCCTCAAAATACCAACTCTCAGTCGGCGCGTATTTAAATTTAACGCTAGCGGTCGTTGTTTTTAGGTCGCTTCCCGCCCACTCTTGCTCTAGGCCGGCTTTCGTATTTTTTGTAGCATCCGGTATAGCAAAGTTTAAAACGCCGTTTCTGCCCGGCACTGAAAAGCCGCCGGGTATTCCTAGCATTTTGTGTTTGTAGTAACTAAAATTCGTCTCGATGGTAAAATTTTCGGTTAGATAAAAGTCAAGCCCTAGGCTAGCTAAATTTCTTTCGTAGTCGCTATTTTTAGCTTGTTTAGCGCCGTCTGATTTATAAAATACGCCGCGGTATCCGACGTACTGAAATCTATCTGAAGTATCCCAACCTATACCGAAATTTGAGCGGCTCGTATAGTCGGCCCAAAACGTATTTGAAAATGGTATCGGACGCTTTCTGGTATAGTTAAAGATGCCGGCAGGCTCCTGTCCGCCGTAAAGCGAGCCTGCAAGACCGTTTTGTATCTGAAGCCCCTCAAACATATACATAGGTATAGCCGTAGTAGAAACAGAGTAAAAGCTGTCCCAAGGTACGTTACCGACGACTGAGCCCTGAAAGCCGCGAGTCTGCGGACGGCCGACCTCGATGCCGCCTCTAGTTTGAATTTGCGCTGAAGGAAAATACTTCACCGCATCCTCAAAACCGGCTACGCCTTGGTGATTCATCGCCTCGATCGACATCGTATTTACTTGATACGGCATATCAAGCACCTTTTTGCCCACTAGCGGACCGCTGGCGACGCCTTTGTTTAGTATGCCTTCGCTGATACCGCTCTCGCTGATATTATCGCCGACGCTGTTTACTTCGACGCCTTGAAGTTTGACCGTCTCGGCTGCGTTTGCTTGCGCTGCAAATAGCACTAAAACCGCACACGTGGCGACTGAAATTTTAATTTTCATTTATACTCCTTTGTAAAATATTAAAATATTTATTTTTATATTTAAATAAGCCGATGTTACATTTTATTACCTTAATCCGCAATTTATCTGTAATATATTTTTTAAATTTAATGAATTTATGTTTACTTTTATAGATGCATTTGGTTAAATTTGTTTTTTGTGAAATTTGAGAAAATAAGGACGTGCGTTTGAAAGTAGTGTTGTAAGATAAATTTTATATCAAGAAGCGTTCAAATTTGAATTAAATTTGAACGCAATAAAGATAAGATAAAGTATCGCGAGACGGCTTGAAGGGTTGTGAAGAAATTTCCACCAAAGATAGAACGCGCAGTTCATCGAGGATGAAAATTCCTGGCTCCGCTAAAGACGCTCGCGAGGCAAGCTCTAAATCAAATTAAAATTTGACTTCAGCAGAAAGCATAAACATCCTGCTCTCGCCCAGGCTTAGCCCGTTAGCTACGCCAAGAACGCTAGCGCTGGTGCCTGCACCATCAGCGCTTGCAGGATACATGCCAGCCCAGTATTTTTTGTTAAATACGTTATTTACGTTAAAGCGCAAGGTGGTTTGCTTGCCCAGCATCGCACGGCTAACGTATCTCACGCCAAGATCCGTGACGAAAAAGCTAGGCGTAGCCTGAGTGTTTAGATCGTCTATATACATCTTGCTCGTGTAGTGGAAATTTGCGCTAAATGCAAGTTTTTCGGTATTTGGCACTACGTAGTCAAACAGCAAATTCGAGTTTAGTTTAGGCACGCCGTTTACGACTTTGCCGTTTGCGCCTTTTAGTAGCGGATCTTTAAATTTAGAATTTATTAGCGTAAATCCGCCTAGAACGCTTAAATTTGACGTGATTTTGCCGCCGCTCATAAACTCAAAGCCCGTATTTATCTGCTCGCCTTGGACGTCATATCTGCCGTTGCTGCCGACATAGGCGATAGGGCGCTGTATCCTAAATACCGCCGTGCTAAAGTCGATTTCGTTTATGCGAGCTTTAGCGCCTATTTCGTATTGTTTCGAGCGATACGGTTTTAGCACGCTGGTCGTACCGTCGGTGTTCGTGCCACTGCCGCCTTGTTGCAAGCTATCGGCAAAGGTAATATAGGTGCTCACGTTTTCAACCGGTTTATAAACCAGGCTCGCGCCGTAGCTAAGGCCTGATTCGTCGTATTTGGTCACGATAGGTTTTAGCTGTCTTTGCGTAGCGGTTATAGCCGGGCGAGTGCGCTCTTTTATCCAGCTGTTTGAGAGGCTTAGTAGCAAGCTAAAGTTATCATTTATCGTGATATCGTCTAGCACGGAGATATTTTTCATATCGGTCGTACTGAGTTTATATAAATTTGAGCCTTTTTTAGAGTTTGGATGCGGGAAAATTTTAGGATCGTTGATATTTGCCGAGCCAGCTTTCGTCGTCGTGCTTAAATTTGAGTAGCGATATTGCACATATCTATATCCGTTTGCCTGCACGCTAAAGTTGTGATTTAGCCCCCAGGTATCAAAGTCCGTGACTGCCTTTAAATAGCCGCTAGGTAGGTCAAATCTATACGCCGCCGTCGCTCCGCCGCTGTGATAGGTATCGTAGTTGCCGTTTTTATCGGTGATTCTATTTACGACGCTGTGTATGTGGCGATCGGCTCGCTGAAACTGATATCCGCCCTCGAAATACCAATCCTCGCTCGGAGCGTATTTAAATTTAGCGCTAGCTGTCGTCGTTTTTAGATTCATACCGCCGTATGGCTGACCAAGGCCCGGAGTTTTGTTATCGACCGGATCTGGCAGCTTTAGGTCGTTTCTGATCATGCCGTCTTTTACGTAAAGCGCAAAAAGTCCAGCAAAGCCGTGAGTGTTGTGCTCGTAGTAGCTAGCCGCAGTCTCAAACGTAAGCGACTCGGTCGGATAAAACTCGAGCGTGATGCTGGCTAAGCGGCGCTGATAGTTGCTGTCTTTTACTTGTTTTGCGCCATCTGAGCCGTATACGACCGCGCGGTAGCCTACCTTGTCAAATTTCATCGAGCTATCTACGCCCACGCCAAAGTGCTCTCGCGAAGCGTAGTCCGCCCAAATACTGTGCTCATTATCTACCGGGCGTTTTCTAGTATAGTTAAAGACGCCGACTGGATTTTGCGGGCCGTAGAGCGAGCCGGCAAGACCGTTTTGTATCTGCAAACTCTCAAACATCGCCATAGGAATCGCCGTAGTCGAGATAGCGTAAAAGCCGTCCCAAAAAACGTTACCCACGACGCTACCCTCAAAGCCGCGAGTTTGCGGACGACCTACCGTGGTGCCGCCTCTCATCTGAACCTGCGCGGACGGGAAGTATTTCACTGCCTCCTCAAAACCGGTCACGCCTTGGTGATTCATCGTTTCTTTTGTGATCGTGCTTATCTGATACGGGGTGTCTAGTACCTTTTTGCCGGCTAGGATACCGTTTTGCACGTTTTTAGCTAGGATGCCCTCGCTGATACCGCTCTCGCTGATGTTATCGCCGACGCTATTTATCTCGACGCCTTCTAGCTTAACCGTATCTGCGGCATTTGCTTGCGCTGCAAATAGCGCCAAAACCGCACATGCGGCAACTGAAAATTTCACCCTCATTTAGACTCCTTATTGGTTTTATGCTAAATTTGCATAATGCGCGTATGTTACAAATTGTTTACTTAATACAAAATTAAAATTTTATATCTGTATAATTTATATTAGTATATTTTTAATTTTTTCAGGACTGTTTTTTGAGATAAAATTAAAATTTTTAAATATCCGATTAACATCTTTGTAAGTCATATTTAAGTAGAATCACCCCTTAAATTTAACTCGGGAAAGGGAAAAATGCAGGCGGATAAGTGGATATTTTACTCTTGCGTCGCGCTCATTACTATCGGTATCGTTTTTTCGCTATCCTTGCCCGTTTTTACCGTGCTTTTTTTTAACTACGAGCCTTATCATTTTTTCATCAGGCAGCTTGTCGTGGGGGCGATCGGGATATTTTTGATGTGGGCCATCTCTCGCCTAGATCCCGATAAGTCGATGGTCTGGATCGGCTTTTGTCTATTCGGCTTTTGCGCTATCGCGATGGGAGCTATGCACGCGCTGCCTAGCTCGCTAGTAACCGATGCGGGCGGAGCCAAGCGCTGGATACGTTTGCCGGGCTTTTCTCTGGCACCCGTTGAGTTTTTTAAGATCGGTTTCGTTTACTTTTTGGCATGGAGCTTTGCGCGCAAGATAGATGAGAGAAAAAAAAGCTTAAAGCAAGAATTTAAGCTCATTTTGCCTTATATATTTTTGTTTTTGATCGCCGTTTATCTCATCGCCATCCTTCAAAACGACCTCGGCCAAGTCGTAGTTTTAGCACTTACGCTTATCGTTATGATGCTTTTTGCCGGCACTAGCAAGCGGCTTTTTGTCATCGGTATGGCGGGAGCTTCAGTGCTTGCCATCGTGGCTATTTTTACGTCTGAGCACCGAATTTTACGTATAAAATCATGGTGGGGCACGGTGCAAAATATGGTCCTTTCGCTTATGCCCGAAAATATGGCAAATATGTTTCGCGTCGAGGGTGTGCCTGAGCCATATCAGATCTCGCACTCGCTTAATGCGATAAAGCACGGCGGATTTTTCGGCGAGGGGCTGGGGGCGGGCGTGTTTAAGCTCGGATTTTTGAGCGAAGTGCACACGGACTTCGTACTTGCCGGTATCGCCGAGGAGGTCGGGGTGCTGGGGATACTTATCATCACGTCGCTTCTTTTGATTTTGCTTTTCCGCATCTTTCGCGTCTCGTCAAGGAGTGAAAACAAAGTCTATCACCTCTTTACGCTCGGCGTCGGGCTTCTCATCTCGTTTTCGTTTATCATGAACTCATACGGCATCACATCGATCACGCCTATCAAAGGCATCGCCGTACCGTTTCTAAGCTACGGCGGCAGCTCGATCCTAGCGCTTTGCATAGGAGTCGGCATGGTGCTGATGGTGAGCAAAAAAGTAAAAGATTGAGCTCAAATTTGACTTACGACGCAAATTTAAGGTCAAATTTGAACGTCCGAAATTAGACGACAAGGAGTAAAATTTGACGCCCGAAAATTTAAAAGATAAAGAACAAATTTCGGCTGAAATTTTGCCGTCGAATTTAACCAGTGGCGAACCTCGAAACAAAATAGAAAGCGGCACTATCGTAATCTGTGGCGGTGGCACTGGCGGACACCTAGCCGTCGCAAAAGCTCTAAACGAGGAGCTGATTTCGCGCGGATGCAGGACGATATTTGTAGGCTCAAGCAGCGGACAGGATAAAATGTGGTTTGAAAACGACGCCGGATTTAGCGAGAAATTTTTCCTGCCCAGTAGCGGAGTTGTAAATAAAAAAGGACTAGGCAAGTTTTTTTCGCTTTTTAATATCCTAAATTTAGCTTTTAAATGCCGCAAAATTTTCAAGGCACACGCCGTAAAAGCCGTTGTTAGCGTGGGCGGATACAGCGCGGCGCCTGCGGCATTTGCGGCCATCATCTCGCGCACGCCGCTTTTTATCCACGAGCAAAACGCAGTGATAGGCAACCTAAACAAGCTCTTAAAACCGCTTGCAAAGGGCTTTTTTAGCTCGTATTTTAAGCCTGTCTTTAGCTACCCCGTTGCGGAGAGATTTTTTAGCTCGGCTAGGCTTCGCAGCGAGTTAAAAACGGTGATGTTTTTAGGCGGCTCGCAAGGTGCTGCGGCGATAAATTCGCTAGCCTTAAAGCTGGCTCCGATTTTTAAACAAAAAGGCGTAAAAATCATCCATCAATGCGGTAAAAACGCGCTTGAGAGCTTGCAAGAGGAGTATAAAAAGCTTGCTCTTGGCAGCGATGAGCTTGAGCTTTTTGACTTTGATCCTAAAATAGAGCTTAAGATGAGCCGCGCAGATCTGGCGATAAGCCGCGCAGGGGCGGGCACGCTGTGGGAGCTCACGGCAAATGCACTGCCTAGCGTATTCGTGCCTTATCCTTATGCCGCAAACAACCATCAGGTATTTAATGCGAAATTTCTCGTGGATCAAAATTTGGCCAAATTTTGCTTTCAAAAAGGCGGCGAGATCGATGCGGATGAGATGCTAAATTTGATAAATGATATGAAAATAGCGCAAATTTCAAGCCAGCTTTCTGGGCAGATAGATAACGGCGGCGCGGGGAAAATAGCGGATGAAATTTTAAAAGATATTTAAATTTACGGCAGAGCGTTAAATTTAAATATCTTTGGATTAATGCAAATTTGAAAACATGATTAAATTTGCCGCATTTTAAGCGCGCTAAAACAATATAAAAAAGCAAAAAGATTAGTTTATAAAATTCACTTTCAGCTCTCGCAGCTCGTAAACCAGATAGTGATACACGAGCTTGCCGGTTTGCAGGCTTTGGCCGCTAAAAACGGGCTCTATCATCGCAGCGATCTTGTCGCAAACGCTTATTATCTCGGCTAAAAGTAGCTGATCGCCTCTGCTTTTTGCTAAAAAACAGAATAAAGTAAAAAATTTATACGCCATCTTAAACTCGCCCAAAATCACGTTTGAGATGATGCTAGCCTGCATTTTTAGTATCTTATCTAGTCTTGATTGCGCTTTGATCAGCTCGGCAAGTTGCGCTTTTACGGCGCGCATACGAGCCGCGTCTTTGTCAAAGAAGCTTCGCCTTTTGTATTTTTGCATGATAGCACTTTGAGCTTGCAGGAGCTCGGTTATATCTTTGATATTTTTTTGCGGCGACTTGGAGTTTGTAATTTGCCATTATGCTTATGCTGTTTTTCTAGCTTTTTAGCGATATCGCCGAGAGTATTTGCGACAGATAGGCGCTAATGTTAGCATAATACTCCTCATCATCAAAAACGGCCGAAAAATATCCGCTACCTTTTGCTCCTTGCACCTTAATCGAATTAGCTATAGTGCTAAACTGCGCGGCGCTCATGATCGCTTCTTGCGGTTTGATGTCCATTTTTTCAAGCTCGTTAAGCTCGTTTTTTAGCTTAATTATATCGCCCGAGATGGGATGCTGCCTCATATCTGTCCTCGCTGAAGTTTATGTACCAACTCGTCGTAGCTGACGCCGGCGCCGGCTAAAATTTGCCCCAGTAACTTGCTTGAGGCCTCCATGCCGCCGCTTTTTTCGGCCTCAAGCAACCGTCTATATACGCCCTCGATAAATTTGACCCCATCCGGGTTTGGCTTGCGGCGGACGGAGTAGTAACCGATGATCTCGCCGTTAGCATCTAGCGAGGCCGTAATATTGGCAAATACCCAGTAAAAGCCGCCGTCAAAGCTCTTGTTTTTAACGAACGCAAAAATCTCCTGCTTTGCCTTTATGCGCTCCCACAGCAGCTTAAACACGATGCGCGGCATATCAGGATGCCTGATGATGTTGTGCGGCTTGTGCAAAAGCTGCTCTTGCGTTGCGCCGACGATCTTTAAAAAAGGCTGATTACAGTAGGTTATCTTGCCCTTTACATCGGTTTTTGATACGATAAAATCTTCTTCTTTTACGAAATATTCTTTATTCTCGTTCACTTCATACCTTAAATTTTTCGGTAATTATAACCAAATATTACGCAAATGTAGCTTACTCATTTTTTCAATCCAGATAGCAAACGCCTATTAAATCAAATTTGACGCCGTAAATTTAAAGGGTAGGGCAAGTGGATTTTGTAGTGCAAATTTGAGCTCAAATTTAAAAAACTCGGCGGCAAATTTAACTCCGCCGCCGAGCCAAAAATTTAAGCCCCAAAAAAGTGCTTAAATTTAGATCGCTTTTAGCAAGATTTTAGTTAGCTTTTTACTAAACGCCGACGGATCGTCGATGGCGACGCCTTCGTTTAGCTTAGCCATATCCAAAAGCAGCTCCGCCGCGTCGTAGATCATCGCCTCGTTTTGAGATAGCTTTTCAAAGAGCTCGTGCTTTGGATTTATCTCTAGTATCGGCAAAATTTTACCGGCGCTATGCCCCATCTGCTTTAGCATCATCTGCGTAGCGTAGTCGGGATCGTTTTTATCATAAACGATGACGGCGGCACTTTCGCTTAGACGCGAGCTTAGCTTCACGTCCTTGACCTCGTCTTTTAGGATCTCTTTCATCTTAGCTAGTAGCGCAGCAAATTTACCCTCGTCGGCTTCGTCTTTTTCAGGCTTGATCTCGGCGTCGATATCGGTGTGATTTACCGCTTTTATCGGCGTTTTGTCGTAGTCTTGGACCATCGGCATGACAATAGAGTCTATCTCCTCGTCCATGATGAGCACTTCGATTCCTTCAGCCTTAAAGCTCTCTAAAAGCGGCGAATTTCTTAGCATCGTTTCGTTGTTTCCGCTGATGTAGTAGATTGATTTTTGACCGTCTTTCATCGCGTCTTTGTATTCTTTTAGGCTGACTAGCCCCTCGCGTTTGCTTGATTTAAAGAGGCAAAGGTCTAAAATTTGCTCCTTTTCGCTACTAAATCCGTAAAGTCCCTCTTTGATAACTTTGCCGAATATTTTATAAAATTTGATGTATTTTTCTCTATCTTTTTCTTTTAGCTTGGCTAGTTCGCCCAGGATTTTCTTGACGCTTTGCTCCTTGACGCTGCGCATTATGCTATTTTCTTGTAGGATCTCGCGGCTGACGTTTAGCGGCAGATCCTCCACGTCGATTATGCCGCGGACAAATCTAAGATACGGCGGCAGCATCTCTTTGGCGTCGTCGCTGATAAATACGCTTTTGACGTAGAGTTTTACGCCGCTTTGATAATCCACGCGAAATAGATCAAAGGGCTCTGACGCCGGCACGAAAAATAGGGTAGTGTACTCGATCTTGCCCTCGGCTTTTGTATGTACGCAGAGTAGCGGATCTTCGCTATCATGCGAGATTTGCTTATAAAAGTCGTTATAGTCGGCCTCTTTTAGCGCGCTTTTACTCATTTTCCAAAGCGCCGAGGCCTTGTTAATTTGCACGTTTTTGGTCTCGTACGAGCCCTCTTTTTCGCCATCTTTAGGCGCTACATACTCTTCTTTATCCGCAAATATCGGATACGGGATGTGGTTGGAGTATTTTTTGACGATATTTTCGATGCGGTAGGACTCGGCAAACTCGTCATCTTTTAGATAAAGCGTGATAGAGGTGCCGTGGTTATCTTTTTTCGCAGGCGAGATCTCGTAGGTTTTGGCATCCGAACTCCACATAAAGGCCTCTTCGCCAAGTGCCTTTTTGCTCACGACTTCGATCTTATCCGCGACCATAAACGCCGAATAAAACCCGACGCCAAACTGTCCGATGAGGGCGCTATCTTTTTTAGCTTGGCCGCTTAGTTTATCCAAAAAGCCCTTCGTGCCGCTCCTAGCGATGGTGCCGAGGTTGTTTATCAGCTCGTTTTTGTCCATACCGATGCCGTTATCGCTGATCATTAGCGTCTTTTTGTCCTTGTTTATTTTGATATCGATTCGCGGAGAGTAGCTTAGACTTTTGTACGCGTCGTCCGTGAGGCAGAGATAGTTTAGCTTATCTAGCGCGTCGCTTGCATTTGAGATTAGCTCACGCAAAAATATCTCTTTGTTCGAGTAAAGCGAGTGTATCATCAAATTTAACAGCTCGTTTACCTCGGTCTGAAATTCAAATTTTTCGCTCATTTTTTCGTCCTTTGTTTTTAAAATTTTTAGCAGATTATAGCACAAGGTGCTAAGAATATCTTTAAACTTGATACAACTACTATCAACTAATCTAAAATTTGTTTCTCAAATTTGAGCGCTTTTTCTATCCGCTCAAAGTCGATTTTGCCCGTGTTATATATTTTAGCGTCAAATATAAAAGGCGTAAAAAGGCGGTCGCAATACTCGCCCAGCTCGTCGTTTACGCGGAGCGGGTTTTGCCGTAAAAAATCTAAAATTTGATCAAGCTCCGCGTCTATCTGCTCGCTCGTAGCGTTTTTGTCGTAGAAAATCCTAAAATCAGGTACGGATTTTAGCTGCTCGCAAACCTCGACCACTTCATCTTACTCTAGCGCAAAAAAGCGGCATAATCAAAAGAGCGGCAAAAATCGTAAAGAAATTTTTATCATCCATCCTTAAATTTAGATACGCCGCGGTAAAATTTGAGCCTAAGTCTAGCGGGCTAAATTTGAAAGGGCAAATTCAACTCAGGCCGTCTTGTTTAAATTTACCGTTAAATTTAGCTTCATGCCACTTGCTCGCCGCGTTATGCTATTTAACTTCGTTTATTAGCTTTAGACTCTCTTTTGCGTCATAGTGAGTTGTGTACTTTTTGAGATTTTCGCACGAGGTTTGTAAATTTTCTTGCTTGCAAATGCCGTTTTTTAGCAGAAATTTAACCATATCCTCGCTATCTAGGATCGCGGCTAGTTTTGTAAAAATTTCCAGCTCTTTGGCCTCAAATTCGCTAAGCGGTTTAAATTTTAAAAGCTCCTCGAGGTAGCGCATTTTATCGCGGTAAAACTCGGCAAATTTTGCGGTTTTCGTAAACTGCCTTATTTTTGGATCAAGCGGAGCGTTTGCGATCGGCGGAGCGCCGTTTTGACCCATAAAAATAGCTATCCCGCCGGCCACGCAAAGTATCGTTTCTTTGTCGCCGCGCGCGCCTTTACTAAGAAGGTGGCTAAAAATCTCAAACGCTTCGGCATTGCAAGCCGTGCGCAAAAGCTCAGGCGAGCCGATATCCGCGCCGTTTGCCATAAGTAGGTCGATGAGGCGTATTGCTTCTTTTTGATCGAATTTGTATTTGCTGTTAGGATTTATGCCAAGCGCGATAACTGCGTCAAGAGGGGTGAAAATCATAAATTTATAGTTGAGACCCGGCTTAAATTTGAGTACTTTTTCTATGCGTTCAAAGTCGAATTTGCCAGTTTTTATGATTTTTACGTTGTAGATAAACGGCGAAAAAATGCGGTCATCAAATTCGCCGTATTTGTCATTTACGCGGTGCGGGTTTTGCGATAAAAAATCTAAAATTTTATCGAGGCCTGCGTCTATTTGCTTGCTCGTAGCGTTTTCGTCAAAAAAGATATCAAGGTCTGGCTCAAGCAAATTTGAAGCGAATAAAATTTGAATTAAAACTATAAAGATAACGGTGAGCTTTTTCATAAATCCTCCTAAATTTACGGCTTTTACGAGGCGGTCAAATTTGGCTAGCGGATTTAAGGGCTAAATTTGCTCGCGGTAAATTTAGCTCAAATTTTAGCTGAAAAGTTCGTCAAATTTACGCACGCGGCAATTTTACGATAAAGCAGTGCTTTAAATCGCCGCTTTTTGCCTCTCGTTATCAAGCGTTTCTTGCATTTTTGCCCTTGCGCTTTCTAGCCACTCAGGGGCGGCAGTGTCGATGAGATCTAGGCAGATGATTTTGATTTTGCCGTTTTTAAAGCTAAAATTTTTCACATCCAAGATGTCCGAACCCGTGATCACGATGGGCTGGATTTTTAGATTTAGCTTGTCGGCGATGATTTTCGCACCGCCTTTAAACGGCAAAAGCTCCTTTGAGTGCGAGCGCGTTCCTTCTGGGAAAATCGCTAGCACGCGCCCCTTTTCGACGCGGTCCTGCGCGTCTTTTACGAGCTTGATGAGAGAGCGTTTATTCTCGCGCTCGACCGAGATCATTTGCGGCACGTGGATGATCTGACCGATGACGGGCAGGTCGGCGATCTCTTTTTTAGCAATCCAGCAAAGATTTTTAGGATAGACTTCCTCTAAAACGACGATATCTAGCATGCTTTGGTGGTTCATGATGATCATATTCGCGCACTCGTCAAATTTGCCGACGACTTCGAGCGAATAAAAGCCAAAAAGCCGCTGGCTCCTACCCCAAATTTTTCTCACGCCGTGAATGTGCTTTTTAAAAAGCCACATAAAAAATACGACCAAAAGTATACTGATGAGAAACTCGACCGCGAAATACGCGGCCTTTATCCTAGAAAATATCATCTTTTTTCACCCAACCTATCTTGCCGTCGTCTAGTAAAATTTTGACGTAGTCCTCGCGCTCGCCGAGGATCTCGATCTTTTCCTCCGCTTTTGAGGTATAAAATACGCTTGAGTTTTGCGTAGGCAAAATTTTTACATTTATGTTTTGCCTTAGCGTCGCGCCGCCAAACGGGTTGTAGCTATAAAGGATATAGGCTCCAAGGCCGACCACGACGACGAGAAATATCGCGTCGCGCTTAAACAAAAACGTGATCAAGAAAATACCGAAAAGCGCGTAAACTCCGATATTTTTGTAAATTTCAAATTTGCTTTGCTTTGGATTTAGCCCGATTTGCGTGCTGATCTCGTCGTCTTCTACGACTACCGGGAGCGAAAAGCTCACGAAATCTTTTTTAGCCAGGCTAAAATAGTTAAAATCTATCGAGGTTTTTTCAGACGAAAATATCGCGAAATAATATCCGCTTTGCGCGTCAAATTCGCCGCTCGTGGAGTCCACGCCTTGCTTGATGATGTCCTTATCTTCGATGAAAAAGTCCGCGATATTGCCTTTTTGCGCGTTTACTTCGACGATCATGATGAGATTTTTATCGTCGAATTTATTGGTTTTGTATTTTTTGACTTCGAGATTTTGGGCGACGACGTGGTTGTATTTCTCGCCGCTTTTTAGCGCTACGATTTTAGGTAGCGAAAGTGTCAAATTTGCCGTTTGGAAAAACTCGCCGTTACGCTTTAAATTTACCGTGATTTTTGGATTTTGCACGGCTTGGGCGGAGGCCTCGGCGTAAATTTGAGCCTTATAAACCCCTTTACCGTCGTTATCCCAGCGCAAATTTGAGCTTAGCCATTTTAGGTTTTCGGTTTCTGGCAAGATAGTTTGCAGATCTACTGCGATGTTATCCTGGATATCGACCGATAGCGTAAAGCTAAAAATTTGCCCGACGTAGACTTGCTTCGGCGCGTTTAAGGCCTTGATTATGATGTCGTTTGGCTGCACGCGCTCGTAGAGCTGGCTGTCTTTTAAATTTAACTCTGGCTCGTTGGTTGGCGCGATATTTTGCGGGATAGGCTGGCGCAGATGCGTTCCGCCTTGGTTGCTTGGGGCTTGGCTTTGGGCTACGGGAGTTCTATTTTGCGTAGCCGTACTTTGCGTCTGGCTTGGAGTTTTATTTTGCGCGCTTGGCGCTCTGTTTTGTAAATTTGGCTTTTGTACCGGCGCTTGCGGAGCGGGCTTGATTACTTTTTGACTTTGCTCGTCGCCCATCATGTCAAACACGCTAGGCTCGGTTGCCCCGCAAGCTAAAACAAATATAGTAAAAAAGGCTAAAAAGGGCTTTAGCAAACTAGCCCTTTTAGCATCTTTAGTCCATCATCCGTGCCCAAAAACTTCTCGCAGGCGCGCTCTGGGTGAGGCATGAGGCCAAATATCTTTTTATTTTTATCGCAAATTCCCGCTATAGCATCGACCGAGCCGTTTGGATTTAGCTCTGCGCCGTTTGCGTCGCAGTATTTTAGTAGTACCTGATCGTTGTCGTAGAGGCCTTTTAACGTCGCCTCATCGGCGTAAAAGTTACCCTCGCCGTGAGCGATCGGGATGTTTACGACCTCGCCGACGCTCAAATTTGAGAGAAATTTATTTGCGTTTGAGACCACTTTTAGGTGGTGATATTTTGAGATGAAGCTTAAATTTTCGTTTCGTCTCATCGCACCTGCAAGCAGTTTTAGCTCGCACAGCATCTGAAAGCCGTTGCAAATACCAAGCACGTATCCGCCTTTTTGGGCGTGTTTTACGACCGCGCTCATCGCGGGGCTAAATTTAGCGATAGCTGCCGTGCGTAGGTAGTCGCCGTAGCTAAATCCGCCCGGAAGCACGATAAGATCGGCATTTATCTCGCTTTCTTTGTGCCAGATTATCTGCGTTTGGCAACCCAAAAGCTCAAAGGCGTACTTTGTATCTTGCTCGCAGTTTGTGCCTGGAAACAAAACGATGGCGACTTTCATTTTGCGCTCTCGCATTTGTCGTTCAAATTTATCTCGTAGTCCTCGATGACGGTGTTTGCGAGTAATTCCTCGCACATTTTGGTGAGCTCCTTGCGCGCTTCGTCTTTGCTTGCGGCGTCTATGTCAAGCACGATTTGTTTACCTATGCGCACGCCGCTTACGTTGTTAAATCCAAGCGAGCCGAGCGCGTGCTCGACAGCCTTTCCTTGCGGGTCTAAAACGCCGTTTTTTAGGGGTACGTTGATGATAGCTTTCATTTTAAACCTTAGATAAAATTCTTTTTAAAACTTCTTCGTAGGCGACTTTTACGCTGCCAAGATCCTGACGGAATCTGTCTTTATCAAGCTTTTCGTTCGTAGTAGCATCCCAAAAGCGGCAGCTATCGGGGCTAATTTCGTCTGCTAGCAGGATATTTCCGTCCTTATCGACGCCAAATTCGACTTTAAAATCGACTAATTTTAAGTTTCTGTCTGCGAAAAATTTAAATAGGATAGCGTTTATCTCGCGACCCATATGTTTTAGCCTATCAAGGTCGTTTTCGCTCTTAACTAAGCCCATAATTAGGCAGTGCTCGTCGTTTACGAGCGGATCGTGCAGATCGTCGTTTTTGTAGTAAAACTCTACCAATGGAAACGACAAAACCGTGCCTTCTTTTATCGCAAGGCGTTTTGTTAGCGAGCCGGTTGCGATATTTCTTACGACCACTTCAAGCGGGATGATTTCACATTTCTTCACGAGCTGTTCGGTGTCGCTTAGGGTTTCGACCAGGTGAGTCGGGATGCCTTTTTCTTTTAAAAGATGAAAAAGCTGCGTCGAAATTTTATTATTTAACGCGCCTTTGCCGGCTTCGTTACCTCTTTTTTGCGCATCAAAGGCGGTTAGATCGTCTTTAAATTCCGCTATTAGTAAGTTCGCATCGTCCGTTGCGAACATCTTTTTTCCCTTGCCTTCGTAGATCAGCTCTTTTTTTTGCATTTTTGCACTCCTTATTTTAGCTGTAAAATTTTGATCGCGTCAATCGCCGATTTTAGTTGTATATCGTCGTTTACGTTAGCCTCGGTTATTATAGTCTTATTGTCCGTGATTTTAGTAGCGTTTTTGTCGCTATTTGTGTCTATTTTACTCAGTTCGTTGGTTAGGTGTTTTTTTAGTTCGCTCTCTTTTATAGAAAAGGCATTTTCGTCATGCTGAGGCACTTTACCCGGAAATACGACGATATCAGGTTCCACACCCGTTGCTTGTATAGTGCGGCCGCTAGGCAGGTAGTAGCGCGCGATAGTTAGGCGGATAGCCTCTTTGTCGTCCACAGGCAGGATGATCTGCACGCTGCCTTTACCAAACGTCTTTTCACCGATAACGACGGCGCGTTTGTGGTCTTGTAGCGATCCGCTCACGATCTCGCTCGCGCTCGCGCTTCCGCCGTTAACTAGCACCGCAAGCGGTAAATTTGTGATTTTGTTTGCTCTTGCGGCTTTAAATTCGCTATTTTCGCTCTCGTTTCTACCCTTTTGAGATACGATCACGCCGCTATCTATAAACAAATTCGTCAGTCCGACCGCTTGGTTTAAAAGTCCGCCCGGGTTGTTTCGAAGATCAAGGATGATGCCTTCCGCTTTTGGATATTTTTTGATAAATTCCTCGGCCTTTTCGGTTACGTGCTTGTCAAAATTTGTCACGCGAAGATAGAGGATATTGTCTTTTTCGATCATCTTTGCGTAAACGGACTCGACCGAGATGATGTCGCGCACGAGTTTCACGTCAAACGGCTTTTGCTCGCCTTTTCGCACGATGGTTATCGTAATAGGCGTCTTTGGTTTGCCGCGCATTTTATTGACAGCTTCGTCTATGGTGGTGCCTAGAGTCGCGTTTCCGTCGATGCGAAGGATGATGTCGCCGCTTTTTATGCCGGCTTTATCTGCAGGCGTGTTTTCGATAGGCGAGATGACGGTTAGCGCGCCGTCTTTCATACCAACGGTTATACCAAGTCCGCCAAATTCCCCGTTTGTCTGCACCTGCATATCTTTAAACGCCTTTTCGTTTAAAAATCCAGAATGCGCGTCAAGGTTGTTTAAAAGCCCCTCTATGGCTTTATCCACGATCTCTTTAAACTGCAAATCATCAACATAATATTTTTCGATAGTAGAAATGGTTTTTGTAAGTTTTGAGAGCGATTGTAGTTTAGAATTTGAGCCGTCCTCGGTCGCTTTAGCGTTTAAATTTGTGCTAAAAACGGCTCCGAAAATCATCGCGCTCGCAACGCTTGAAAACAAAAACATCTTTTTTTTATTCAAAGTTAATCTCCTGCCTTTTTAAGTGGGGGTATTTTAGTTAAATTTGCCTAAAAATAGGATAAAAGATTTAATAAAATTTAATTTTATTTCGTAAGTATTTATATTATATCACTTAGATAACTTGACAATAATCGACTAAAGTTATATAATACGCCCATTATAAACTAAAGGAGAAAAAATGGCGAATTTAGGCGAAAATTTAACCGCACAAATGCAAGAGCTGGTAGAAAAGGGCGTCGCGCTAGCGATACATGCGAAAAATCCGCAAACCTTTCCGCTTCACTTGCTTTGGGCGCTGGTCGCAGATAGCGGCTCGCTACTAAACCAAGTCTTTAACAAAATGAACGTCAGTAGGGACGCAGTCGAACTTGAAGTAAAAAGCAAAGCCGCACAGCTACCTACAAGCTCAAACGTCAGCAAGGAAAACGTGCAAATTTCAAAGGAGCTCATAAACTCTCTTGAAAGCGCAAAAGCTCTGATGGTGAGCCTGGGAGATAGCTATATCGCGGTAGATACGTGGATTATCTCGGCGCTCGAGCTGCCTGAAATTAAACAAATTTTAGGCAAATTTACAGATGTTTTAGAAATCCGCAAAAATTTGGAAAGCATTAGAGCGGGGCGCAAGATAGACAGCCAAACCGGCGACGAGACGCTAGATAGTTTGGAGAAATACGGCATCGATCTAACTGCAAAGGCGCTAAATAAGGAGCTCGATCCTGTCATCGGGCGCGATGAAGAGATCACGCGCATGATGCAAATTTTAATAAGAAAGAGCAAGAATAATCCTATTTTATTAGGCGAGCCTGGCGTGGGTAAAACCGCTATCGTCGAGGGTCTAGCGCAAAAAATCGTGGCAAAAGACGTGCCTACTAGCCTAGCAAACAAACGAGTGATCGCGCTTGATATGAGTGCGCTGATCGCGGGCGCGAAGTACCGCGGCGAGTTTGAAGACAGGCTAAAAGCCGTCATAAACGAGGTAAAAAGCGCCGGAAATATCATCCTCTTTATCGACGAGATCCACACCATCGTGGGCGCTGGAGCTAGCGAAGGCAGCATGGACGCGGCAAATATCCTAAAACCCGCGCTTGCTAGAGGCGAGCTACACGCCGTGGGCGCAACGACGCTAAAAGAGTACCGCAAGTATTTTGAAAAGGACGCCGCGTTGCAACGCCGCTTTCAGCCCATCGACGTCAAAGAGCCTAGCGTAAACGAAGCGCTTCAAATTTTACGCGGTATAAAAGAGCGCCTCGAGGTGCACCACGGCGTAACTATCACCGATAGCGCGCTGGTTGCGGCGGCAAAGCTGAGCGACCGCTATATCTCAAACCGATTCTTGCCGGATAAAGCGATCGATCTCATCGACGAGGCCGCAGCCGAGCTAAAAATGCAGATAGAAAGCGAGCCGTACGAGCTAGCCCGCATCAAACGCGAGATCGTAACATTACAGGTCGAAAAAGAGGCGCTAAAAATGGAAGACGAGGCTAAAAACGCCGCTCGCCTAAGCGAAATAGAAAAGCAAATCGCCGATCTAAACGAACAAAAGCACGCCCTTGACGGTAAATTTGAAAACGAAAAGGCGGTTTTTGGCGGCATCTCAAAAGCTAAAAAAGAGATAGATAGCCTAAAAAGCGAGGCTGAGATAGCGCGCAGAAACGGCGATTTGCAGCGCGCGGCCGAGATCGAATACGGCAAAATTTTAGAAGCCGCCAACCGCCAAAAAGAGCTCGAAAAAAAATGGGACGAGATGAAAAAGGGCGGCGTGCTACTAAAAAATCAGGTTGATGAGGAGCTGGTGGCCGAAATACTAAGCAAATGGACGGGAATTTCAGTCAGCAAAATGCTAACTAGCGAAAAGCAAAAATACCTAATGATCGAGGAGCATTTGCGCGAAAGCGTCGTCGGCCAGGATGCAGCTCTGCACGCGCTAGCAAGAGCTATCAAACGAAACAAAGCGGGTCTAAACGAGGGCGCGCGTCCGATCGGTTCGTTTTTGTTTTTAGGGCCTACTGGCGTGGGTAAAACGCAGTCGGCGAAGGCTTTGGCTAAATTTTTATTTGACGACGAGCGCGCGCTCATACGCTTTGATATGAGCGAATACATGGAAAAGCACAGCGTCTCTCGCCTGCTCGGAGCGCCTCCTGGATACGTGGGTTACGACGAGGGCGGACAGCTGACCGAAGCCGTGCGCAGACGTCCGTATAGCGTTATACTTTTTGACGAGATTGAAAAGGCTCACAAGGACGTGTTTAACGTGCTTCTAGGTATCCTAGACGACGGGCGGGCGACTGATAACAAGGGCGTGACGGTCGATTTTAAAAACACGATCATCATCCTCACGTCCAACATCGCGTCAAATTTCATCATGGATCTAAAAGGCGAGGAGCGCGAGCAAGCGGTCAAAAACGAGCTTAAAAACTACTTTAAACCCGAGTTTTTAAACCGACTAGATGACACGATAATCTTTAATCCGCTTGATGAAGACGGGCTTATAAAAATCGTAGATATAATGTTTAAAGAGCTTGAAAAAACATTGCAAAATCGCGGTATCAAGGCGAGCCTAAGCGAAGAGGCGAAGAAATTTATCGCGGGCGCGGGCTTTGATATCGTTTACGGCGCTAGACCTTTGCGCCGCGCGCTTTATGAGCTAGTCGAAGATCCGCTAGCCGATATGATCCTACGCGACGAGCTTGAAAGCGGCGACGAGATCGTAGTTGGTAGCGATAAAGAAAAAATAACGATCTCTAAAATTTAACCCAAATTTACGGTCGCGTTTTTAGCGCGGCCGTTTTTATTCTCCCGTCAAATCCTTTAAATTTAACCGCGCAATTATCTTATATTATATAGACTGCTCAAATTTGAAAACAGCATATTGACTTGTAAATTTAGCTAAATTCCAAATTTAGCAAGCTCGCGTACGTTAGTCGCCCGGGTCAAATTTACCAAAACCGCTCAAATTTAGCGGCTACTCCTCGCTTAGCTCCTCGGCTACCTGAGCAGCGAGCTTTAGCTTTTCGCTATCAAAATGCGTATAAATGCGCGAGGTGTTTAAGCTCGCGTGTCCGAGCGCTTCTTGTACCAAAACTAGGTCTTTTTGCTTTTTATAAAGCATCGTGGCAAAGGTATGGCGCAGCATGTGAGCGCCGTTTTTTTCCTTTCGGATGCCTGCTTTAAAGAGGATCTGCTCGACGATGCGGCTCACGTATGCTTGTGTTAGGCGCGTGCCTTTTTTGTTGATAAAAAGATAGCCTTCTTTATTTATATAGTTTATCGCGATCGCGTCTAGGTGGGCCTCGATGAGGCGGCGCTTTATCATGACGACGCGGTATTTGTTGCCTTTGCCGCGGATTCTTATGACGTAGAGCTCGCCGTCTTCTGCGATATCTTTGCGCTTTAGATTTAGCGCCTCACTCACGCGGATACCGGTGAAAATGATAATTTTAATGATGAGCTTATTACGGTTGGCGTTGCTTTTAAACTCCGCATTTTCGATCGCTTCCAAAAATCTTTTAACCTCATCCTCGCTCATAAACTCAGGCAGTTTTTGCCCGCGCGCTCCGCCCACGCCGCCCCAGTTTTTTAGCCCTATGTCAAAGACGTGCGCCTTGCCGTCCTCTTCGTTTTGCTTATCCAAAAATGCGAAAAAATTTATCGCGCTTATACGGTAGTTTTTCTTGCTCGCGTCGCTTAGTCCGCCCGTGACGCTAGCTAGCACCTCGCTTAACAGCTCTTCATCGATCTGTTTTAGGCTTTCTAGCTCGTAAAATTTGAGCGTCTCGAATATCTTTTTAAGTGGATTAAAGTAGGTATTTATGCCCGTTAGCCCAGCGTTTCTAGCTGATTTTACGAGGCCGTCTAGTTGGTCGATGTTTTTTATCTCGCGGCTAAGGGCGAAATTTACGCTTGCTAGCGCCTTTGGGTCGCGAAGCTCTTTGTTTGAGAGCGAGCTAAGCTTAAATTTGACGTATCTAGTGAGCCAAAATATAAACGAGTTTTCAAAACTATCCTTGCAATCAAGCGCGTATTTCAAGATATTTTCCTTAAATTTATAAAAATTTGAAAAGCATTATAACCAAACGCTTCTAAAAAATAAATTTTGGGGTAATCTGAAAAATACTTTTAATCAAAATATTAATATTATTATTTAAGTTAAGTTATGATAAAGTTACGAAACCATTTTGATTCAAAGGAGAAAAAATGCAATCAACGCTAGGTTCGCGTCGTAGCTTTATCGCTGTGACGGGTGTTTTTATCGCGGCGACCGCGCTCAGGGCCGCTCCGAATACTTTTGAAAAAACCAAAGGTCCGCGCTACGGCATGGTCATCGACCTCACGCGCTGCGTCGGCTGTCAGTCGTGCACGATGAACTGCGCTATGGAAAACAACGTCCAAGCAGGCGCCTTTAGGACTATCGTTTCGGAGTACGAAGCTAGCGACAAAGACGGCAACCGCGCCGTTATCGCCTCGCTGCCGCGCCTTTGTAATCACTGCGAAAATCCAGCCTGTATCGACGTTTGTCCGACGGGCGCGAGCTACCAAAGAAGCAACGGCATCGTCAAAGTAAATAGCGCCGAGTGCATCGGCTGCGCTCTATGCGCCGAGGCCTGTCCATATCACGCCAGATACCTAAGCATGCAGACCTACAAAGTCGATAAATGCACCTTCTGCGATCACAGACTGCGCGAGGGATTGCTACCTGCGTGCGTGGAGACCTGCGTCGGCGGAAGCCGCATAATAGGCGATCTAAACGACGAAAACTCAAATATCAGAAAATTTTTAGCCGCTCACGAGACGATGGTACTAGATAGTCCGAAAAATACGCATCCGCAGGTTTTTTACTACGGCGTGAGTGAAATTTTGGCTAAGAACGATAAAGAACTGGCGGCTAAAAAAGGCTACAAACAAGCGATCAGCTGGAGCGAAGAGATCGCGCTGTAAGGAGAAAATAATGCAAAGACGAGAATTTCTAAAAAACGCGGCGATGATCTCGGCCGTGGGCGCGACCGCTGCGGTAGCGGACGACGCGGGAAAAATAAAAGACGACTATAAACCGCAAGGTAGCTCGCTTCAGCCTGAATTTAGCGTAAAAGACGGCAAAATTTCGATGAACGACGGCCATAGCGTGGTATTTTCTATGTGTCACGGCTGCGTGGCAAAGTGCGGACTGCGGTTACACGTGGACGAAAAAGCAGGCCGCGTGCTAAGATGCACGGGCAACCCATACCATCCGCTATCAAACGTGCACTGGGCGAGCTTTGATACCTCGATAAACGACGCTTTGTTAGCGACCACGGCTAGCGGCGAGGACGATCGGCGCGCCACGGTATGCGCTAGAGGCGCGGCGTTACCGGAGATGATAGCTTCGCCTATTAGGATTTTATCTCCGCTAAAGCGAGTGGGCAAAAGAGGCGAGGGCAAGTGGAAAAAGATCAGCTTCGAGCAGCTCATCGAGGAGGTCGTCGAGGGCGGGGATCTTTTCGGCGAGGGGCACGTGGACGGGCTTAGGGCCATACTCTCAGACGAGCTCATCGACGAGGCAAATCCGGAATACGGCACCAAGCGCAACCAGCTTTTGAGCTTTTATCTCTACGACGGGCGCTCGGATATCGTCGATCGCTTTATCAAAAAATCTTTCGGCACTATAAATCACTACTCGCACGGCGGTATCTGCGGCGGCGGCTTTAGAGTCGGCGGCAAGATCGCGCACAACGCAAAGGGCTTTGCTCATACTAAGCCCGACTACGAAAACTCCAAATTTACCATCTACTGGGGCACCTCGCCCGCAAACGGCGGAAATCCGTTTCAAAAACAAGCCAAAATGGTCGCCCATGCAAGAAGTACAAACAATGACTTCAGCTATGCGGTAGTAGATCCTACTCTAACAAACGCCGTCAAATTTGCCGCCTCCGATAAAGGCCGCTGGATCGGCATCAAACCGGGCACCGACACTGCGCTTGCTATGGCGATGATACGCTGGATCATCGAAAATGAAAAGTACGCAGCAAACTACCTCATGCAGCCAAATTTAGAACAAGCAAAGCTAGCCGGCGAGATACACTGGTGCAACGCCACCCACCTAGTCATCACGCAAAAAGGCCACCTAGACTACGGTAAATTTGCGCTTGTTGGCGACGAGTGGCAGGTCTGTTCTCAAAGCGGCAAAATCCAAAGCTACAAGATAAACGAGCCGGCCAAGCTCTACTATAAAGGCAAAATTTTACTTAACGGCAAAAAAGTCGAGGTCAAAAGCTCGATGCAGCTGCTAAAAGAGTCCGCCTACAAACACAGCCTCAAAGAGTACTCTAAAATTTGCGGCGTGAGCGTGGAGGATATCCTCTGGCTGTGCGAAAATTTCACCAAAAACGGCAGGCAGGTCAGCACCAACGTCCACGGCGGCATGATGCACACGCAAGCGGCGATGAGCACGTACGCGATATTTTGCCTAAATACGCTAATGGGCACATACGGCTACAAGGGCGGCAACGTAAACGCAAGCGCGGGCACGCACGAGTTTTTAAAGGGTAGATACGATCTGGAGAGTTTCGAGGGCGCATACAAGCCAAACGGGCTAAATTTATCCCGCTCGGGCAAGTATTACGAAACGAGCTCGGAGTTTAAACGCAAAGTAGCAGCCGGGGGCAGCGGCTATCCTGCGCAGCAGCCGTGGTATCCTATCTCGATGCCGTTAGTAAACGAGACTCTCACCAGCCACGCCGCGGGCTATCCGTACAAAGTAAAAGCGTTTATAAACTACATGACGAACGTCGTCTACGGGCAGGCGGGACTCGAGGTCGCGGTGCTTGACGCACTAAAAGATAGCAAAAATTTACCGCTTTTCATCGGTATCGACGCCTTTATGAACGAGACCAACGCCTACGCCGACTACATTGTACCGGACGGGGTAAATCTAGAAAACTGGGCGCTGCCAAACTCGCTTTGGGGTACGATAGCTAAAACCTCGGTCGTGCGCTACCCGGCCGTCGCCGCTAAACAAGACCGCGCCGCAGACGGCACGCTAATCGACGTAGAGGCCTTTTATATCGCGGTGGCAAAGAGGCTCGGGCTAAAAGGATTTGGCAAGGGCGCCTTTAAGGACAAAGACGGAAAGCCGATGGATCTGGATACTAAAGAGCAGTATTACGCCGCGGCGCTGGCAAATTTAGCCTTTGACGGAGAGGGCGTAAAGGATATCAGCAAAGAGGATCTAAAGCTAAGTAAAATTTCAAAAACCATGAAAAAGCTAGAGCCGTTTTTAAAAGACGAGGAAAAGCCAAAAGTCGCGCACGTGCTGGCAAAGGGCGGTAGGTTTGACAGCTACGAGAGTGCGTACAAGGGCGATAAAACCACGGTAAAAGTCCCGGCTGCTACGCCTGCTGCGATCTACTACGAGCCGCTTGGCGGACACAGGCACTCTATCACGGGCGAGTATATGCCAGGCACGCCGACTCTAGCCCTTGCAGTCGCTAGCGACGGTACTCCGCTAGAAAAGTTTTTCCCAAAATCAGAGTGGAAATACCTCGTAAGCTCGAGAAAATCAAACATCCAGCACTACTACACGATCGTTAGTCCAAAGCTACGCGCGATACATCCAAAAAATTTCGTAAGGATCGCCGAGGATATCGCGAGCGAGCAGGGCATCAAGACTGGCGACAAGGTCAAGATCACGACGCCGTACGGTTCGCAAACGGGCGAGGCCTTCGTAACAAACGGCGTTGCTAGCGGCGTCATCAGCCTCGAGCACGGTTTTGGACACGATGAGTTCGGCGCTAGAGTGCATTTTATCGACGGCAAACCGGCCTTTTGGCTAGAAAGCGCGGAAAAGGGCGTAAATCACAACAAACTAGGCCTACTAGATCCGAAGCGAAAGGGCAAATTTAGCCTAAACGACTGGTTAGTGGGCACCTGCGCTAGACAGGCGCTACCTGCAAATATCCGTAAAATCGGCTAAATTTAACGCGGCGGCCCCGGCTTAGCTGGGTCGCCGTTAAATTTGAGGCAAATTTAAATTTACCGATAAATATATAAGCTCAAATTTAGCTCGTCGATGACGCTAAGCATCTGCCTCACGTATCTTTGCTCGCGGCGAGCTTCGTTGATATCAGGCCTCTCAAATAGTCGCCCCTCGAAAAAATTTCTCCTGCTAAAGCAAAAAAGGTAAAATTTGTTATCCATAAAGGCTACGCTGGTCGATTTTAGCGTGTTTTTGTAAGCTTTTAGTATATTTAGCTTGCCCATAAACGCAGGCGTTAGAAGGTATCTCGCCTCCACCTTATCCGTCGTAAAAACTCTAAAATTTTTATTAAATTTGACATCGTCGAGCAGCTCTTTGTCACCTAAAAATTTAGTATTAAAATCCTTGCTAACGGCGACTGTTTTGTCGCGAAATTTCTTATTAAACTCGCAAACTAGCACGCTGCCTTTAAAGTCCGAATACTTGTCAAACGCATACTTTAGCAGGACGAACGCGGCGACGTATTTGTTATTTATCCGCGGATATTCGCGCTCATGACTGATCACCTCGCACAGGCTAAATTTGACGCCTTTATAGACGCCGCGCACGCTATCTTCGCTGTAAAACGTGCTGGGCCTATAAATCCCCGCCTCGTCAAATTCGCTCTGTGAGATACCGCTGTAGGCGCTATACGCAAAGCTCTCGTCGATCTCACCGATGAGCGCGCGGACGAAAACTTCTTTATAAAATTCGTTGTACTCGTCCTGTGCTTTGCCTATGTTTTTTAGCTTTGCGGGCACCCAAAATAGCAAGCCAAAAAACAGCACAAGCAAAACCAAAGCCGCCCCGCTGGCCAGATCAAAAACCTTAAGCGCCGCGAAAAATAGTGCAAAAACGCCGATGCAAAAGGCGATAAAACCGGGCGATCCCGCCACTGCAGCTCGGCACTCTTTTTGTTTGTTTTTGGTTAATATAAATGCTTGCGAAAAGGTCATTTGCTCGCTTTTGATTAAATTTTACGTAAATTTTGACCGAGCACGGCTTAAAATAAAGTGAATCAGGCGAGTAAATTTGAGTGAGGATTTTTTAAATTTGAGGTTTTTGGAGTCAAATTTGACTCGGCGCAAATTTTGAAATTTGCCGCCATTTTTTGAGCGTAAATTTGAGATCAAATTTGACAGAGCCCCAGAAGCGACTCGTCAAATTTGCAGGCCACACAGACAAAAGCTCAAATTTAGAGATTTTCTATCACCCGTTTTGTTTCTAGCGCGATTTCTAGCTCCTCGTTAGTAGGCACGACGAGAGTTTTTACCGCCGCGTCAGGGACGCTGAGATCTCGTATACCGCCGCTTGCGGCAAAATTTAGCTCGTGATCGATCTTGATGCCCATGTGCGTTAGGTCGTTGCAGATTTTCTCGCGGCTATACGGAGCGTTTTCGCCGATACCGCCAGTAAAAACGACTGCATCCACGCGACCCAAAACCGCGTAATACGCGCCGATATACTTTTTGATACGGTAGCAAAACATCTCAAAGGCTAGATGCGCGCGCTCGTCGCCTTCGTGCATTTTGGCGACCACTTCGCGCATATCGTTTGAGCCGCAGATGCCTAGTAGCCCACTTTTTTTGTTTAAAAACGCGTCTATGCCCTCAGCCGTGAGCTCGCCTAAATTTAAAAGATATGTAAGCACCGCGGGGTCCATATCGCCGCTTCTAGTGCCCATTATCAGGCCTTCTAGCGGGCTTAAGCCCATCGAGGTATCGACGCTTTTGCCCCCTTGCACAGCACAGGCGGAGGCTCCGTTGCCTAGATGCAGCGAGACGGCGTTAAATTTCTCGTACGGCACGCCTAGATATTCGGCGGCTTTTTTGGTCACGTAGTGGTGCGAAGTACCGTGAAAGCCGTATCTGCGGATGTGTAGCCTTTTGCAAAGATCAAATGGTAGGGCGTAGCGGTAGGCGTACTCGGGGATAGTTTGATGAAATACGGTATCAAAAACGACGACGTGAGGTACCTTTTTGCCACTCTCATGCATCGCATTTTTTATACCGGCTAGGTGGCCCGGGTTGTGAAGGGGTGCCAGCACGGAGTTTTGCTCGATTTTGGCGATAACGTCGGGGGTAACTAGAGCCGAGTCGCTAAAGCTCTCGCCGCCGTGCACGATGCGGTGCCCGATACCGTCTAGCTCGCTAAAATCATGCAGGATATTTGAGCTAACAAACAGCCGCCTCATCGCCTCAAGCCCCTCATGGTGATCTTTTAGCGGCGCGCGCTCCTCGTAAATTTTATCAGCGCCGACGTCTTTTAGCTTGGCATAGGAGCTTGCTTCGCCGATCTTTTCGACTAGGCCGCTAGCGATGACGCGGTTATCGCCCATATCAAAAAGCTGAAATTTAACCGACGAGCTGCCCGAGTTTAAAACCAAAATTTTCACTATTTTTCTCCTTCATTTGCGGCTTGTATCGCGCTGATTAGGACCGTATTTACGACGTCTCCCACGCCGCATCCGCGGCTTAGGTCGTTTACCGGTTTTTTTAGACCTTGCAAGATCGGTCCGACGGCGACGCAGTTTGCGCTTCTTTGCGCGATTTTATAGCCGATGTTGCCCGCGTTTAAATTTGGAAATACAAAAACGTTCGCGCGACCTGCTACGTCGCTGTTTGGTAGCTTTTTGCGCGCTACGGCTATATCTATGGCTGCGTCGTACTGCACGGGTGCTTCGATTTTTAGGGCAGGATCCAGCCCTCGCGCTATCTCGCCGGCACTCCTAACCAGATCGATATCAGCGCCGCTGCCGCTATCTCCGCTAGAGTAGCTTAGCATCGCTACTAGCGGTTCTAGTCCAAAAGCGCGTGCCGTATTGGCCGATGCTAGCGCGATTTGCGCTAGTTGCCGGGCATCCGGGTTTGGATTTATAGCGCAGTCGGCGTAGATCAGGATCTCCTCGTCAAAGCACATTATAAACGAGCTTGAAACTAGCGGGCTATCCGGGCGCGTTTTGATGATCTGAAGTGCGGGTCGGATAGTGTGCGCCGTAGTCGTGTTTGCACCGCTCACCATGGCATCTGCCAGCCCTTCTTGCACCAGCATCGTGGCAAAATACGTCCTATCTCGCACGAGCTCGCGGGCTTGCTCTAGGCTTACGCCCTTGCTTTTTCGAGCTTCAAAAAGCGCGGCGGTTAGGCGATCTGCATACTCGTTTTTTTCTAAATTTATAAATCGCGCACCGTTTAAATTTATGCCCAGTTTTTCCGCTTCAAATTTGATCTCGTTTTCGTCGCTCAAAAGGATTAAATTTACCGCACCGCTTTTTAGTAAAATTTCGCTCGCTCTTAGTATCCGCTCGTCTTCGCTTTCTGGCAAAACGACGGTTTTTTTATCTTTTGCGGCGAGTTTAAATAGCGAATTTTCAAAGCGTAAAGGCGTGATGATATCTTGCTTTGCGTTTAAAATTTCATCTAAATTTCCGCTTACGATCAGCTTTGAGTTTCGTGTAAAAAAGCTCAAATTTTCACGGCAAAAAATGGGAATGTTTAAATTTCTAGCGATTTGTAAATTTAGCTCTATTTCGCCGATATTTGCGATGCTTTTTGCAGGCTTAACGAGTACGAAATCAGCGCTCCCAGCCAGGCGGTCAAATTCATTTATCGCGCTTTTAAAAAACTCGCGCTCGCTGCCATTTTCAAAGGCTTTTTTGGCATTTTCGAGCCCGTAAAAATCATTGACGGGGTCAAAAACGGCTACATTTTTAAATTTTGTTGATATAATTTCGTAAATTTCTTGAAAATTCGCGCCAAGCGCAAGGATGGAATTAGCCATAATTTTCCTTTTGGAACTTGATTTGCTTATTTTATCGTAAAATTTTCACTTTAAGGTAAAACGTGAGAAAAAATATTTACTTTTGCGCCCTTGCAGCAGCGTTTTTGAGCGGGTGTTTACCTAGCGCCGACCCTCGCATAGATATGAAGCCGCCCGTTTACGTCGAGCAGCTTCCCGCTAAACAGGTCAACAACCAGCCAAACGCGGGCAGCCTTTTTGGTCGCGGCGATAACCCGCTTTTTGCCGACCGCAAGGCGATGAACGTAAATGATATAGTAACCGTCGTCATCAGCGAGCGCGCCAACCAAAGCTCCAGCGGCAAGCACGATACGAGTAAAAACAGCACGATAAGCCTTGGCGGAGGGATATTTACCGCAGGCTCAGCACCGCTATCGACGCTAGCTACTCAGCTAAACAAGGCCGGCGACATCGGCTTTAGCGCGGGCAATAAAAACGAATTTACGGGAGCTGGATCTAGCGTGCGCGCAGAGGCCTTTACGACTACGATTTCAGCGCGCATCATCAAGGTGTTAGAAAACGGCAACTACTTTATCGAGGGTTCGCGCGAGCTGCTCATAAACGGCGAAAAACAGATCATGCAGCTTAGCGGCGTGATCCGTCCGTACGACATCTCAAACGCCAACGAGATCGACTCGCGCTACATCGCCGACGCTAAGATCTTATATAAAACCGAAGGCGACGTGGATAGGGCGACGAGGAAGCCGTGGGGGACGAAGCTTATGGAGGCGATCTGGCCTTTTTAGTCTCTTTTGCTTTTTGGCGGCTTGTCTTTTTGTCCTATACGTCGTTGCTTTTAAATTTGACTCGGTCATTACCGACAAGGTAACTCCCGTCGCCAAATTTAAAAGCGCCTCGTCTAGAACAAAAATGCTGCACCTTATCGTTTTACGCTCAAATTTACAAATTTTACCCGCCGAGACCCGCACCCTGAAAATATAAATTTAAACACACGACGCGATAGCGTCAAATTTAACCTGTACGCAGTGCAGCAACATATCACGTGCAGTGGGGATGGTGGGGGTTTGGGGGCGGAAGTGGCGACGCTTCGTAAGTAGAAACCCCTTCCGCCACCCAAGAAAAAGAAAAAGCTTAAATTTTAGAAAACTAAAGAACGTGTATCATTAAATTTGAAAACCAAATTTAGCATCTTAAAGGTGCAGGTCTCGGTGTGTCAAATTTAAAAACATATCCAAATTTGAATCCTTCTAAATTTCGCTGGCAAATTTACTCAAATTTAAGCCTTTTCAAAGCACGGCCCAAATTCTAAGCCCGATTTTACGCGTTTTTAAACCTTAAAGCTGTATAATCGGGGTCAAATTTATCAAAAGGCGATACAGATGATAAAAGGCATTTCTGGTTCGCGCATGGTGATGGAAGCCTTGCGCGAGGAGGGCGTAGAGACGGTCTTCGGTTACCCGGGCGGCGCAGCGCTAAACATCTACGACGAGACGTATAAGCAGAGTTATTTCAAGCACGTTTTGACGCGTCACGAGCAAGCTGCCGTGCACGCAGCAGACGGCTACGCACGTGCTAGCGGCAAGGTTGGGGTAGCGTTTGTCACCAGTGGCCCCGGCTTTACAAACGCGGTCACGGGCCTAGCTACCGCATACTCAGATAGCATTCCGCTTATATTAATCAGCGGCCAGGTTCCAACCTCGCTTATCGGCACGGACGCCTTTCAGGAGATTGATGCCGTAGGTATCTCTCGCCCGTGCGTGAAGCACAACTACCTCGTGCGCAGTATCGAGGAGCTGCCGCGCATCCTAAAAGAGGCCTTTTATATCGCTCGCTCTGGACGTCCCGGCCCCGTTCACGTCGATATCCCAAAGGACATAACCGCAGCCGTTGGGGATTTTGATTACCCGACCGAGATAAAGATGCCTACATATAAACCGACCTACAAAGGCAACGCAAAACAGATCAAAAAGGCACTCGAAGTCATCGCCGAGGCCAAACGCCCGCTACTTTATCTAGGAGGCGGCGTCGTGGCGGCAAACGCTAGCGAGCTCGTGCGTAAATTTAGCGCAAAGACGGGCATCCCCGCAGTCGAAACACTGATGGGCCTTGGCGTCCTAGCGCACGAGGATAAAAATCTACTCTCGATGGTCGGCATGCACGGCAGCTACGCGGCAAATATGGCGATGAGCGAAACCGATCTCATCATCGCGCTTGGCG
The DNA here is from genome assembly GCF_004803815.1 of Campylobacter showae. Lineage (NCBI taxonomy): Bacteria > Pseudomonadati > Campylobacterota > Epsilonproteobacteria > Campylobacterales > Campylobacteraceae > Campylobacter > Campylobacter showae. The sequence continues at coordinate 1,040,455 of NZ_CP012544.1, forward strand.
TGCGGTTTGACGACCGCGTGACTGGCAAGCTCAGCGAATTTGCCAAAAACGCCAAAATCATCCACGTCGATATCGATCCTAGCTCGATCTCAAAGATCGTAAACGCGCACTTTCCAATCGTAGGCGATCTAAACTGCGTCCTAGAAGAGATGGTGGAAAAAGTAAGCGTAAACGAGCAAAATTTGACCGCGTGGCGCGAGATATTGGCTCGCTACGACGCGCTAAATCCGCTGGATTACAAAGACAGCGACGAGATCATAAAACCGCAATGGGTCGTGCGTGAAACGGCTAAAATTTTAAAAGAATCGGGCAAAGACGCGGTGATCGCCACCGACGTCGGCCAGCACCAGATGTGGGTCGCGCAGTTTTATCCGTTTGATAGGCCGCGCCAGCTGATAACTAGCGGAGGCCAGGGAACTATGGGCTTTGGTTTGCCCGCAGCCCTCGGAGCTAAAAACGCGATGCCGGAAAGCACCGTCGTAAATTTCACCGGCGACGGCTCGATCCTCATGAATATCCAAGAGCTGATGACCGCCACCGAGATAGATAAGCCCGTCATCAACATCATCTTAAATAACAATTTCCTAGGCATGGTGCGCCAGTGGCAGACCTTTTTCTACGGCGAGCGCTACTCCTCGACCGACCTTAGCCTGCAACCTGATTTTGTGAAGATCGCAGAGGGCTTTGGCGGAGCGGGCTTCGTGTGCCGCACGAAGGACGAGTTTCGCTCCGCGCTAAAAGAGGCGATGGCCTGCGGTAAAACAGCGGTACTAGACGTGCGCGTGGATAGATTTGAGGACGTACTGCCGATGGTTCCTGCGGGCGCGGCGATATACAACATGATCTTAAAAAGCAAGGAATAAAAATGAGCATAAGAAGAGTGATTTCAGTCATCGTGCTAAACGAGCACGGCGTTTTATCGCGCATTTCCGGGCTTTTTGCAGGGCGCGGATACAACATCGACACGCTCACGGTAGCGCCGATCCCAGGCACCGAGCTTTCGCGTATCAGTATCGTTACTAGCGGCGACGAGCGCGTGCTAGAGCAGATCGTAAAGCAGCTACACAAGCTAATACCGACCTACAAAGTCATCGAAAGCGGCGAATTCGTCGAAAAAGAAATGGCGCTCGTTAAAATCCCGCTAAGCGAAAATTTCGGCGGACTAGACGCGATATTAAAGGCCTACAACGGCATCGTAGCAAACACCAACGAAAACTACATCGTCGTCATGGTTAGCGACGACGCGAGCAGGATAGAAAATTTCCTCAAAGCTATCAAAAAATTTAACCCCACAGACGTCGTACGCGGCGGCTCGGTGCTAATGGATCTATGATGAAACTAAGCGAAATTTATAAAATTTTAGGACTGGAATTTAGCGGCGAGGAGCTAGAGATCACGGCTCTAAATTCACTCTCAAACGCAGGTGCTAGCGAGCTAGGCTACTGCGATAGCGAGAAAAATGCTAAATTTATCGAAGGTTCAAAGGCGGGCGCGATTTTAGTCGCGTCAAATTTAAAAGAGCTCGTCGGTGCGCAAAGTAGGGCGGTAGTGGTGGAAAACCCGCATCTTGCCTTTGCCATTTTGAGCGAGTATTTTGCCAAAGAGCTTCTAGCCTCCAAGCCGCAGCCGGCGCAAATTTCGCCAAGCGCAAAGATAATGCCAAACGTCTATGTGGGCTCAGGCGCCGTGATCGGCGATAATACGCTCGTGATGGCGGGCGCTTACGTCGGCGATAACGTAAAAATCGGCGCAAACTGCGTCATCCACCCAAACGTCGTCATCTATAACGACACCGTTATCGGCAACGGTTGCCGCATCAACGCAAACGCCGTCATCGGTAGCGACGGCTTTGGCTACGCGCACACGAAAACGGGCGAGCACGTGAAAATTTACCACAACGGCAACGTCGTTTTAGAGGATTTCGTTGAGATCGGCGCATGCACGACGATAGACCGCGGCGTGTTTGAAAGCACGGTCGTAAAAGCATACGCCAAGATCGATAACCTCGTGCAAATCGGCCACAACTGCGAGATAGGCTACGGCTCGATACTGGTCTCTCAGGTAGGGCTCGCAGGCTCCACAAAGCTAGGCCGCAACGTCGTGATGGGCGGACAAAGCGGCTCTGCGGGGCATTTAAAAGTCGGCGACTTTGCCCAGATAGCGGCGCGCGGCGGCGTGTCAAAGGATATCGCGGGCGGTAAAAAATACGCGGGCGCATATCCGATAATGGAGCTAGCCGACTTTTTCAAACTGCAAGCTAAGATCGCGAGATTTTTTAAGAAAAACTAAAATTTGACGGCTTTTACGTAATAGCCGTCAAATTTGATGGCATAAATTTGAATGAAAAATCCATGGAAAAAAGCAAAAGAAAAGAAATTTTAAAAGCTATAAAAGAAAAAGAACTAGCCGGGTTTAGACAAAATTTGCCTATGCCCGAAGATAAATTTATACGGCTTTTTGATCTTTTGGACGCCCAGCTTCACGCGCACGGCTGCGATCACAGCCTAAAACTCACCGAGCAAATCCTCTCAAATTTGGAAGTAAAAGACGTTTTGAGCGTGCTTGCGTGGCTTGAAGAGCAGGGCGGATACTGCGACTGCGAAGTAATGATGAACGTTGAGCAGAAATTTGAGTATTTAGAGGAAAAATCAACATAAGAAAAGTTGCAGACATGAAACAAAACGATATAGAAATTCAAATATATAAATTTGAAAAAAATAAAACTAGCTCGTATCACCGATATTATTCATTTGATTTTTGCTATAACTATTTTTATAAAAAGCAAAATTCTGGCATAGATTTAGAAAAAGATTGTTTACAGTTGGGATACTACCTAGCCAGCTGGGGTATGCTCCGCGGTAGTTCATTTTTGCTTCAGACTAATCTTGCGCACTATAAAAAAGTTATTGAATTTATAAATAACCTATACGAAAAAGACTGGGATATAGAACATAGATAACTACGGAAATAATTTAGATAGAATTGTTGATATTTATAATGGTATAAAAGATTGCATTATGCCACCTAAAGCCGATAATAATCACCTTGTGCTAGTTAGTAAAATAATGCTAGGCACGCTAGGAATAGTGCCTGCATACGACAGATATGTATCTCAGAGTATAAAAAATATATACAATGGAGATAAGTTTAATATTAATACCCTTAACACAACCAAGAGTTTTAACAAAAAATACAAGGAGTCCTTAGAATTTTTAAACAAATTCTACAATGCAAACAAGGTCGATTTTGATACAGTTAGTATTCGCACAAAGGAATTCGGTAGCGAAAAAGATTCAAAGTTGAAATATACAAAAGCAAAAATTTTGGATATGTATCTATTTGCAAAAAGTCTACTGTGAATTTGTTTGTAAAAAAGCCGATTTTAATCCATCAGCACAGCATAAATTTGACGCCGCAAATTTAAGCCGCGTCAAATTTGAGTCAAATTTTAATTATCTTTTATAGCTTTTTACAAATTCGCCGATCCTCTCGATACCTTTTTTGATACTTTCTAAATCGGTTGCAAAAGATAGCCTAAAGTATCCGTCCATACCAAATCCCACGCCCGGCACCACGGCAACCTTCGCCTTTTCTAGCAGCTCTTTGCAAAATTTCATACTATCAGGCTCGACCTCGGAGCAGTTTATAAAAAGATAAAACGCGCCGTCGGGCTTAAGCACGCTAAGTCCCGGTATAGCATTTATCATCTCGACGCCTAGGTCGCGGCGCTTTTTAAACTCGCCCTTCATATACGCGATGTCCTCGTCGGCTTTGCCGAGCAGCGCAGGGATGGCGCCGGCTTGCGTTAGGGAGTTTATGTTGCTCGTGCTTTGGCTTTGCAGCTTGTTTACCGCGGCGTTTAGCTCTTTAAACGGGCTAGCCATGTAGCCAAATCTCCAACCCGGCATCGCGCCGCATTTGCTTAGGCCGTTTATCGTGATCGTGCGGTTAAACATATCCTCGCTCACCGCCGCGGTCGCGACGAATTCGCCCTCGTAGTTTAGCTTTTCGTACATTTCGTCGCTAGCTACGATGATTTTCGTGCCTTTTAGCACTTTGCCCAGCGCTTCGAGCTCTTTGCGGCTATATATCGCGCCCGTCGGATTGCAAGGGCTGTTTAATACTAAAATTTTAGTTCTAGGAGTGATCGCCGCCTTTAGCTGCTCGGGAGTGATTTTAAAGCCGGTCTTTTCGCTAGTTTCGATAAAGACGGGGTTGCCGCCGCTAAATTTGACCATCTCGGGGTAGCTCACCCAGTAGGGGCTTGGCACGATAACCTCGTCGCCCTCGTCGATTAGCGCCTGAAATACGTTAAAAAGCGAGTGCTTGGCGCCGACGTTGGTGATGATTTGATTAGGCGCGTAGTTTAGGCCGTTGTCGCGCTTTAGCTTTGCGGCAACCGCTTCTCTTACTTCGGGCGTGCCGGCGACGGCGGTGTATTTGCCGCAGCCTTTATCCAGAGCGGCTTTTACCTCGTTTTTGATGATCTCGGGCGTGTCAAAGTCCGGTTCGCCCGCGCCAAAACTGATCACGTCCTCGCCGCGGGCTTTCATCTCTTTTGCCTTGGTGCTGATCTCGATAGTTAGGCTTTCGCCTAGCACCTGAACTCTTTTTGATAGCATTTTTACTCCTTTTTATAAATTTAAGATATGGTTTTTAGATAGCCGTTATCGTTTAAAAACAGATACATTTCGCCTAAAATTTGCTTGCGCTGCGAGTCGGTTACGAGTTTTGACTTTTCGATGCGCTCGTTTAGGATGTCCTGGATCTCGTAGATGTCGTAGTCCAGATCCTCCATGATATCAAGGATAGACTGGCTTTCTAGCAGGTGCGACACTTTAAATCCTTCTGCGTCTATCTCGATAGTAGCTTCGGTCGGGTGAGTAAAGAGGTTGTGTTTCATGCCTAGCACCTCCTGATACGCTCCGACTAGGAAAAATCCCAAAAAGTACTCTTCCTTTTCCACGTCTACGTCGTGCAAAAACAGAGGATTTTCCTCGTCGTCAAAGCCTATCTCGCCGTCGCTATCGCAGGTGATGTCCCACAGCGACGCCGAGCGGGTAGGGCGCACGTCTAGGCGGTCAAGCGGCATGATAGGGAAATTTTGCTTTAACCCCCAAAAATCAGGCAACGACTGAAATAGCGAGAAGTTTACTAGGTAGCGCTCCTGCGCCTCTTCTTGCAGCTTTAAAAGCTCGGCGTTGTGCTGTTTGGTGCCTAGGATTTTAGCCGCTTTTTTGATGATTAGGTGGGTTAAAATTTCAGCGTTCGAGCGGTCTTGCAGATCGACGTATCCCAGATCAAATAGCGTCAAAATGCTCTCCATATGATCGATGCTATCGTGCAGATATTCTATCGCATTTGACGGTTTTATCGTGCTTAGCAGGTCGTTTAGCTCGGTGATTAGCTGAGGATTTTTCTTTTTCAGCACGAGCTTTTCCTCGGTGTAGTCCTGGCTAAAGAGCTCCAAAACCGGCGCGACTAGTACCGCGTGCGAAGCCGAGACGAAGCGGCCGCTCTCGATAAAGATATCGGGCTCCACCTCGTTTCGCTGCGTCGCCATCGTCTTTAGCAGATAGACCACGTCGTTGGCGTATTCGCTAAGTGTGTAGTTTCGGCTTGAGTTTTCCTTAAACTGCGAGTACTCTATGGCTAGGCCGCCGCCTAAATTTATGGCTTTTAGGTTTTTTGCGCCCATTTTTCGCAGCTCGGCGTAGATATTTCCTGCTTCGATTAGGGCCTTTTTTAGCGGGTGGATTTCTGTGATTTGCGAACCGATGTGAAAGTGGATCATATTAAATCGATCGAGCAAATTTGCCTCTTTTAGCAAATTTACCGCTTCGATTAGCTCGGTAGCAGTTAGCCCGAATTTGGAGTTTATGCCGCCGCTTTTAGCCCAGATACCAGATCCGCTGCTGTGCAGCCTGATGCGCAGGCCGATGTTTGGCTTTGGCGTGAAACGCTCTTTTGCGATGGCGATGATAGCCTCAAGCTCGTTTAGTCCCTCGATCGTTAGCGTGATGTTGTGCCCCATTTCAGCCGCGATAAAGCCGATGTTTATCATCTCTTTATCCTTAAAGCCGTTTACGGTGATCGGCGCGCCTTCATTATTATACGCCATCACCAGCAGCAGCTCGGCCTTTGAGCCCGCCTCCAGCCCGTAGCCGTATTTTTGGCCGTGACGGACTAGGTTTTTTACAAAGCCGGGATATTGATTTACTTTTAGCGGATAGACGGCGTTAAAGCTGCCTTTGTAGCCGAATTCGTTTTTCGCGCTCTCAAAGCTTTTGTAAATTTGCGAAATCTGCTTGTGTATGAGGTGAGGGAAACGCAGCAATAGCGGGCCTCGGTAGCCTTCGCTCCTGATGCTTTTTACGATGTCGATGATGGCGGGTTTTGAGCCGGTATTGACGCAAATTTTACCGTTTTCGACGATGAAGTTATTGTTTCCCCATAAATTTAAACCGTAATCATACATTTAAAATCCTTTTAAGCTCACTCTCCAGATCTGCCAAATCAATCGTTTTTTCGGCTTTTTCGCTCAGATCTTTTAGCCAAATTTTGCCCGATTTTAGTTCGTCCTCACCGACGCAAAGGCAAACCCTAGCGTTTGCATTATCCGCGGCATTTAGGTGTTTTTGTAGCTTTTTAGGCTCATAGCTAACGAGAACTGGAAGGTTTTTTCTTAAATTTATCGCTATTTTATAGACCGCGTCCACGCCATCGGCGTCCATCGCGCCGATATACACTCCGTTTCTTTTACTCTCGCTCTCGCGGCCGCCTAGGATTTCCATTATGCGCTCGATACCCATCGCAAAGCCCACGCCGTAGCTAGCCTTGCCGCCTAGGTACTCAACCAGCCTGTCGTAGCGTCCGCCACCCGCGACCGCGCTTTGTGCGCCGATCTCGTTTGAAACGAACTCAAACGCCGTTTTACAGTAATAATCAAGCCCGCGCACGAGTTTTGGATCTATCTCAAACTCCACGCCGTTGCCGCTTAAAATTTCTTGCAGCTTTTTAAACTCGCCCGCGCATTCGTCGTTTAGGCTACCGATTATCAGCGGTGCGTTTTCGTAGATTTTTTGACAGCTTTCGACCTTGCAGTCTAGTACGCGGATAGGATTTGTGAGCTTTCTGCGCTTACAGTCCTCGCAAATTTGACCCTCGTGCTCGTCTAAAAATTTAACTAGCTTTTCGCGGTATGTGCCCATACTGGCAGCGTCTCCGAGCGAATTTATAAGTAGCTTAGTTTTGATACCTAGCCGCGAAAAAATCTCGTTTATCATCAAAATAACGCTCGCATCCTCATAAACGCTAGGCTCGCCAAAGCACTCGCAGCCAAACTGATGAAACTCACGCAAACGCCCTTTTTGCGGACGCTCATAGCGAAACATCGAACCGTGATAAAAGTACCGTCTCACGCCGCCGGCGCGGTCAAATTTAGCCTCGATAAAGGCACGCACGACGCCGGCAGTCCCCTCCGGACGCAGGCAAACGTCGTTGCCGCCTTTGTCCTCAAACTGATACATCTCCTTGCCCACGATGTCGCTACTCTCCCCGACGCTGCGACGAAAAAGCGCCGTTTGCTCTAGGTGCGGAGCCAGCACGAACTCGTATCCGTAGTTTTTCGCGACCTCTTCGCAGATTTTGATTATCCTCTCGTAAAGTCCCGACTGGGGCGGCAAAACATCCTTCATCCCCCTTAATGCGCTAATCATTTATAAACTCCTTTATCAAATTCGTTATTTTTTCTTCGTCCCAGGCGGCGCCTATTGTGACGTAGCAGACGCCCAGTTTTTGTAAAATTTCCTCCATCGCGTCCTGCACTCTTAGTAGATACTCAAAACCTCTAGCCTCTATGCCGTCCATCTGCGCGCGCAAGCCTAGGCGCGATCTTAACGTGCTTTCGTCCGCTTTAAAAAATACTATTTTTTGCGGAAAATTTCCTTGCAGGGCGAATTTGTTTAAATTTAAAAGCTCTTCAAAGCTAAAATTTCCACCCGCCAGCGCGTAAGCCATACCGGAGACAAAACCTCTGTCGCTCAAAATCATTTTATCTAAGTTCGGTTTTATTATTTTACCGAAATGCTCGGCTCTATCGGCCAAAAATAGCAAAATTTCGGCCCTTTTATCCAGATCGTTTTCCTTTAGTAAAATCTCGCGCAAATTTTCGCCAAGCTTCGTGCCGCCCGGTTCTTTAGTCACGATCGCTTGCGTGTAAGCCGCCGCCAGCCGCGCTATCTGCGTACTTTTGCCCGCGCCGTCGATACCTTCGAATAAAATATACAAATTTAGCCTTTCAAAGTTTCTAAAATTTCGCTCGGAACCAGCTTGCTGACGTCGCCGTTATGGCTAAGAACGGAGCGCACGATCGAGCTCGAGATAAAGGCGTTTTGCAGACTCGGCATCAGATAAACAGTCTCAAGCTCATCCCAAAGCACGGCGTTTGCGTAGCCGATTTGTAGCTCGTACTCAAAGTCGCTGACCGCGCGAAGTCCGCGGATCACGATGTTTACGCCGCAGCTTTTGGCGAAATCAACGAGCAAGTTATCAAAGCCCACGACCTCGACGTTTTTTAGGTCCGTCGTTGAGATTTTAACCATTTCTACGCGTCTAGCCAAACTAAAATATGGCTGCTTGCTCTCGCTAGCCGCAACTGCAACGATAACTTTATCGAAAATTTTAGCCGCACGCTTTATGACGTCCAGATGGCCGTTTGTGACGGGATCAAAGGTGCCAGGATAGATACAAGCTTTCATTTTCCGCCTTTAAATTTTAAAGGATGATTTTACTATTTTATGCCTAAAACAGGACTTTATCTTGCGACTGGCACAGCTGTTTTTAGCCCCATCTTTTGTAAATTTGATGCTCTAACCCGAGCAGGTCTAGCCACTTGCCGATGATAAAATTTTCCATATCCTCAAGGCTATTTTGACCGGAATAATATCCAAAAACCGGCGGCGCGATAACGGCGCCAAGAGCGGAGAGCTTCGCCGCGTGCTCGAGCGCCAGCGTAGAAAACGGCATCTCTCTAACGCCCAAAACCAGCCTTTTTCGCTCTTTTAGCGCGACTGCGGCGGCGCGAGTTATCAGTGTGTCGGCAAAGCCGGCGTGGATTTTAGCTAGGGTGCTAATAGAGCAGGGCGCGACGATAGTAGCGTCTATGCCAAACGAACCCGAGCTCGGAGCTGCGGCGAGATCGGAGTCATCGTGGATGGCGGTGCGATTTTGCAAATCTTGCCAAATTTGATAAATTTCGTCTTTTTGAGTACAGTTTTTATCAAATTCGCTTTTGTTTTGAAATTTACTGCCTCCAAATTTACCTGAAATTTGAGCATCTTGTCGCTCGTTTTTCTCGCCGCCGTCAAATTTGCAAATTTGCACGTTTGCGTCGCTAAGGGCGTAGTTTTCCAAAGCGTCAAAATTTAAAACATTACCGCCTAAATCTTGCGCTTTATCAGAAATTTTATCGCTTTGATTTTTCGATCTTTCGTCTCCACCTCCAAAGTCCAGCTCGCCTTGTGCGGAGCTAAAATTTACGCTTTTTTCGTCTTCGTCGCGGCGCGACTGCGAGTCGTTTTTGTCGCAAGACGTCAAATTTTGCGCCGAAATTTTAAAATTTACGTCCGCAGCGTTTTTGTCGCCGTGATTTTTTTCAAATTTAGCCGCTACGCCGTTTTTATAAAAAATATCTGTAAAATTTAGCTCTTTTTCCAGTACGTTCATCGCGTTTTTGCTCACGCACAGATGGAGTTCGCTTCTTTTTGCTATCTCGCAGGCAAGCTTTAGCCCCAAATTTACGCCGCTTGCGCCGCTAATGCCTAGAAAAATTTTCATCTTATCATCACCTGTTTTTTTGAGACGATTTGAGCGCTAAAGACCTTTTTATCGTTATTTTTGACCTTGATCGTCTCGCCTAGATTGCCGTTTTCTAGCGCGGTGACTTCGACTATGATACTGAGCGCACCGTCGCTAAGCACGGCGTTAACGCGCTCGCCTTTTTTTATGAGCGGTAGCGGGGTAAATTGCCGTAGCCGCAATACTTCGCCGCTTTTTATGTTTTGCTTCGTCGCTAGCCTCGCGTTTGGCGCTTCGCTCATCATGTCGGGGCTAAACTCGTCAAGCTCGACCCAGTCTTTTGCAAAGTCGTCTATACCTAGCATCTGGCGCGTCGTTAGTGGCTTAGTAGCCCGCAAAACAGGCATTTTTGCGCTAACTTCGTATCTAAAAAATACGCTTGGCTGCGAGCCGTTTGGCGTGATAAAACTAGCTCTAAAGCTACCTTTTGGATTGATTTTATTTACGTAAATTTTGTCAAATTTGTATTCGTGGAAGTTTTTAGGAAGTTCATTTTGAGGTTCGATGAGCGGAAATTTGACGAATTGTAACTCCTTAAACTCGTTTGCAACCTCTTGCAAAAAGGCGCGCTGCACGAGAGCCAATGCGTCGCAGTTTTTGACAAATATCGTCTCTCCGCCGCTTTTATCCTCAAGCTCTAGTCCGTGTTTTTTTAAAATTTCAGCCAAATCTCGCGAATTTATTTTTGCGGCTTTGTTCTCGCCTAAATTTAAAATCTCGTCGCTTTTGTCCGTAAAGCCCAAGTCCGCAAGCGTGATTTTGCCGTTTGAAACGCAATACATCGGCCAAAGCGCTAAATCTGAAGAAAATAAAAAAATGGGAAAAAATAGTAAGAAAAAAATGGAGCGGGAAACGAGATTCGAACTCGCGACCCCAACCTTGGCAAGGTTGTGCTCTACCCCTGAGCTATTCCCGCACCGTTTGAGAAGTTGCAATTTTAGCAAAAACGTTTTCATTTGTCAAGAAAATTTCAAAATTTTTACGATTTCGCCCGCTTTTAGCTCGCCGAGGCTTTCGCTTGTTACCAAAACGGCGTTACTTTTGATAAGCGGAGTTATCATGCCAGAACCGAATTTATTATTATCCGTCACGCTAAATTTGCCCCCCAAAAAGCTACCGAGCACGATATTTTGGCGTCCCGATTTTATTTTTACGTCTTGATTTAGGGCGGCGTCAAATTTTTCAAGCTGTGTGCCTTTTAAAAAAGGAACGACCAGCAAAAAGCACATCAAAAACGCAGCCATCGGATTTCCGGGCAGGATAAAGACAATTTTTTTATCTTTTATAAAAGCTTTGCTCGGTCGTCCGGGGCGGATATTTACGCCGTCGAAAAGCTCGCTAAAGCCTAAATTTAAAAGCGCCGTTTTCATAAAATCAGCCTCGCCCTTGCTCGCTCCGCCGCTTGTTATGATGACGTCAAATTTAGCCGTCTCTAGCGCATGCGTCGTACTTTCTAGATCGTCCTTAATAATGCCTGCGTACGAGCTAGCAAAGCCGAAGCTTTGAAGCAAAGACGCGATGCCTGCGCCGTTTGCGTTATATATTTGCTCCTCGCTAGCGTTTTGCCACGGCTCAACCACTTCATCGCCGCTTGAAAATATACCGATCTTTAGCTCGCGCTCTACACAGACGCAATAAATGCCCTGAGCAGCTAGCATCATTACTCTTGCGGGCATTAAAATTTCGCCTTTTTTTAGCAAAATTTCACCAGCTTTGACCTCTTCGCCCTTATATCTTAGGGCGTTAAATTTTTTGACTTTGCTTTGCGGCGAGAGCTTGCTGTCCTGCAAAATAGCGTCTTCAAAAGGCACGACGGTGTCGGCATTCGTCGGCATTTTTGCGCCCGTCATTATCTTTACGCATTCGCCTTTTTTTAGCGTGATTTCAGCCTCATCGCCTGCCAAGACGGTTGCCGCGACGCTTAACGGCTCGTTAAAATCATCAAAATTAAGCGCGTAGCCGTCCATCGCGGCATTATCGAAGGAAGGCAAATTTTTAACGGCAACGACGCCCTGTGCTAAAATTTTGCCCGTCGCGCGCTCAAGGCTCGCAAACTCGCCGCAGCCGTCAAATTTAGCTTTTTCTAGGATCAAATTTTGAGCAAGCTCTAGCGTCATTTTACTCCTCCAGCCTGCGTATTTTTGCGCCCAGAGCCGCCAGCTTGCGCTCTAGCCCCTCGTAGCCTCTATCTAGGTGATAAATTCTGTGCACGCGGCTAGTTCCGTTTGCGGCAAGGGCCGCTAGCACTAGGGCAGAGCTTGCGCGCAGATCGGTAGCCATCATGTCTGCAGCGTTTATCTCGCCTCCGCCGTAGATCGTCGCGATGTGGCCGTTTAGGCGGATGTCCGCGCCCATACGCGTGAGCTCGCTAACGTGCATAAATCGGTTCTCAAAAAGCCTCTCGTCGATCGTGCTGACGCCGTTTGCTACGAGCGAGAGCGCCATAAACTGCGCCTGCATATCGGTCGGAAAGCCCGGAAACTCCGTCGTTACGATCTCGACGGGATTAACGTTTTTAGCCGGCATTATGGTTATTTTATCGCCGTCCACGACGGTTTCAAAGCCCATTTGGTTAAATTTAGTAAGCACGGCTCGCAAATGCGCGGCATTAGCGTTTGTGATAGTAACCTGCGAGTTCGTGATCGCCCCGGTGCAAAGATACGTGCCCGCCTCGATCCTATCGGGGATGACCGTTATCTCGCCGACATCCAGTAGGCGTCTATCCGTACCTTCGATCACGAGCTCGTCCGTGCCGATACCCTCGATCTTCACGCCTCCAGCGGCCAAAACCTCGCAAAGCTGTACCACCTCAGGCTCTTTAGCGACGTTGATTAGATGCGTCGTGCCGTGAGCGAGCGCGGCAGCCATGATGATGTTTTCGCTCCCCGTTACCGTGATCTTGTCAAACACGATCTGCGCGCCCTTTAGCCCATCAGGCGCCGTGGCTACGACATAGCCTTGCTTTATCTCGATGTTTGCGCCCATTTTTTCTAGCGCGCTTAGATGTAGATCGATCGGTCTTTGTCCGATCGCGCAGCCACCCGGCAGGCTCACCTCGCAGTGGCCAAACCTCGCTAGCAGCGGACCAAGAACCAGGATGGAGGCGCGCATTTTACGCACGATGTCGTAGTTGGCCTTTGTGGAGCTGACGTAATTTGAGTTGATTTTTAACGTGTGATCGTCCGTAAATTCGCACTTTGCACCCAAATTTACCAGCAGAGTAGCCAATGTTTTTATATCTGCGACGTTTGGTATATTTTTTAGCGTCACGTCGTTTTTTATGATTAGAGCCGCGGCTATTAGGGGCAGGGCGGCATTTTTCGCACCGCTTATGGCGACTTCGCCGCCTAGTTTCGCGTTTCCTTCGATTTCTAAATAATGCATCATTTTAAATCCTTAAATAAAATCCAAAGTATAGTGAAATTTAGCTTATAAATTTAAATTTATGCCGATATTTACCGATTTATTTATATAATCCTGCTTTTAGGCAGTTCGTCTCTACGGCTTGTCTCTTGGGTAAATTTAAATGATCTAGAAATTTTCTCCCTCGATGAACTATTATGTTCTATCTTCGGTCAAAAATTTCGTCGAAACATTTAAATTTATCACAAGATACTTCGCCTTGAAATTTAAATATAAAATAGGATGATTTAAATGAAATTTACGATTTTTTTACCGCTTGCGCCAATTGCTGCTTTGATTTTTAGCGGATGCGCGAACGATGCGCCCAAAATTTATCCGATCGATCAAAGCGGACAGATTTTAAACGCGAGATTTTTAAACTCGCAGCAAGACGTATTTAACGATCTGGGCGGCAAAGCGCTTTCAAATTTTATGCAAGATTTTTTGGGCAAAAAAGACGGCGGAGACTGCTCTGGTTTCGTCTCGCTTGTAAATAAAAACATAAATAACGTTTACTTTTCCGAGACGAATTTACTCAAATTTTACGGCGAACAAGGATCAAAATCGCAAGCTATTTATAATTTTTACAAAAAGCGAAATTTGATCTCGCAAACAAGCCCGAAGCTCGGAGATTTGGTATTTTTTAACAACACCACGAGCCAAACCAAAGGCAAAAATAAACAAACCATAACGCATCTAGGTATCATAGACCGCATAGAAGATGACGGAACTATAAGATTTATGCATAATACCAGAGGCAAAAACAAAAGCGGATTTATAAATCTATTTCAAAAAAATAGCCATAAAATAGGCGGCAAAGAGGTGAATTCCTACATCGTGGCGTGCAAGGGCGGCGACGCTAACTGCCTAACGTCAAACAGATTCGCCGGCTTTGGCAAGGTTAATTTTTAGCTAAATTTATGTCTAAATTTTATATGATAAAGCCTTTAAAAAGGAGCCGTTTTTGAAAGCCACGATATCGCTCATCGCGTTAAATTGTCTAGTATATTTTGCCGTTTACTGCGGCATTTGCGGTAGTAACGCGACGCTTGGGTTAAATATGTTTTTTATAGACGGGCTTTTCGTCTGGCAGCCGGTGACTTCGATGTTTATGCATGCAAATTTAGCCCACCTGCTGATGAATATGGCGGTTTTGTATCAGTTTGGATCGCTTCTTGAGCGGTACTACGGCAGCGAAAAATTCGCCGTCATCTACTGCGTCGGAGGCGTTTTGACCTCGCTGCTTAGTTTTGTTTATATTTATATTATGTTTAAAACTAACGGAACTTTTATAAATTTAGTAGGAGCTAGCGGCGCGATCAGTCTGCTGCTGGGAGTTTTGTCGTTTTTGGACGCAAGTAGCAGAAAAGGGCTAATAATCGCTATCTTGCTAATGAGCTTCGCCCCCGTAGCCATGGGCGTAAACGTCGCCTGGTACGCGCATATTATCGGCTTTGCTTTAGGATATTTCGGGGTAAAATTTAAGGTGATAAAATGAGATTCTTCGATCAAATTTGGGAAATTTTAGAGTGCGGCGACAAGGAGCTTAAATTTGACAAATTTAAACGATTTTACGCCGAATACAAGGCCGGTAAATTTGACGCGCAAATAGAAGAGGGCGGTAAATTTGACGAGATAAAACAGCTCGAACGTCCAAGCTATGCGGCATTTTGCGAGGTCGTAGCGATGAGAGAAATCGGCGGCAAAAAGCAAGCGGACAAACAAAAAGCCTTCCTGCACTCGATCGCGCACATCGAATACAGCGCCGTAGATATAGCGCTAGATGCGGCGTATCGCTTCCGCGCGCTGCCAAAAGCCTACTATGACGACTGGCTCGAGGTCGCAGAGGATGAGATCAGGCACTTTAAGATGATCGAGGAGCACATGGCTAAATTTGGCGTGAAATACGGCGATTTTGCCGTGCACGACGGGCTTTTTATCGCCTTGCAAAACACCTCCGCGTCGCTACTTGAACGTATGGCCGTACTACCTAGATACATGGAGGCAAACGGCCTTGACGCAAATGCTTTTATGCTAAAAAAGCTGGAAACCGAGCGTGAAAAAGACGAGAGCAAGACGCGGCTTTGCAAAATTTTGCAAGTTATCTTAGACGAGGAGATCTCGCACGTCTCAAAGGGCGATCGTTGGTTTAAATTTGCCTGCAAAAAAGAAGGCGTAAGCCCCGAAATCTACGCACAAATCGTACAAAAAATCTACCCTAAAGCCTTTTTGCAGTCCCGCGAGCTAAACGTGAGTGCGCGACTAAAATCAGGCTTTAGCGAGGCAGAGATCGAGCACATAAAAAATCTATCAAAGGCTAGAAAGGTGGTATAAATGAAAAAAATCTACTTTATCAGGCACGCAAAAGCCGTAGATGAGGGTGAGGGTAGCGACTTTGAGCGTGATATAAGCGAGCGAGGCAAAAAGGATCTGGCGCTGATGTGCGATCGGATAAAAAAGCACGAGGTTAGGGCGGATACGATATTTGCCAGTCCCGCCAAACGCTGCGCCAAAACGGCCCAAAAGCTAGCCGAAGCAGTCAAATTTAAGAAGAAAATCAAATTTAAAGACGAGCTATACGGAGCGCAGACGCACGAGCTTTTAGCCTTTATAAGAGAGTTTGACGACAAATTTCAAAGCGTATTTGTCATAGCTCACAACGACGCTATAACTGAAATTTGCGAGCTTTTAAGCGACGCTGCGATCGGAAATATACCTACATGCGGTATCTTTTGCGTCGAATTTGACGGCAGCTTCAAAGAGATCAAAGAACACGGCGCAAAGGCTCTTTTTTTTGACTACCCAAAAAAACATAAAAAATAGGGCCATTAAAAGCTCTATTTTCTCCTTCATTTTGTTAATCCAATTTACTTCATAAAATTTGCCTCAAAAAAAACACACAATAGAGTGCAAAATATTTAGTAAAATAAGCATAAAAATTATCAGTTAAATTTAGCATGAAATTTGATGGATAAATTGTTTTAATTCAAAAGGTAAAACGTTAAGAAAAACCATGTTTTCGGCATTTGCTGAAGATATTGAGGTAATACAAAAGAGATATAAATATTTATTTGAAAATTATAGTTTTCAATACAAAATAGCAAAAATAGTCTGCATTTTACTTTTTGACCTATTATTATAAGCATTAAACTATGTATCATAAAAATTGAGTAGTTTTTATATTTTTTATCCAAGATAAGAATTAAATGATTGTTTTTAGTAAGCCGCAAGAAAATTTAAAAGACAAAGCAATAATTTACTCAAGATCTAACGATTTAAATTTTATCTCTAAAAGTTTTTGCTCATATAATTTATATGCAAAACCACTTAAAGCAAGAAAATATAACCAAAAGAAAAGCAAGGATAAATAAAAAAGATTTGTGAAAAAGGGTTAATTATAAATGAATAAATGGTGCGCTCGAAGGAATTCGAATCCCTGACCTTTTGAACCGCAATCAAATGCTCTATCCAGCTGAGCTACGAGCGCACTTTAAAAGAAATGTGAAGTATAGCCAAAGGTTTCTTAAATCTTTCTAATTTTTGATATATTTGCAAAAATTTCGTTTTTTACCCACCCTACTACATCAAAATTTGCCGTAAGGCCATCAAATTTCAAATTTATGTACTAAATTTGCCACATTTAACCATCTATAAAAATCTTTATGTTATCTTATGTAGCAAATTTAATTAAAAATAAGCGCGCCTGGCTACCGAGCATTAAAATATATAGATAAAGGCAGTACAAGCTAAAAATTTAATAGCAAAAATAGCGAATTTAAAGACTGCATGCAAAGATCATGTTCTAAAAAAGCAAAATTCAAGCATCAGCAAGCAAAAAAGAGTAAAATTCAAAAAACGATAAGAAAGGAAAGCCAAGTGATACATAAAATTTTGATCGCAAACCGCGGAGAGATCGCCGTTCGCGTGATCCGAGCCTGCAAAGACCTACACATCAAAAACGTCGCTATCTACACCAAGCCCGATCAAGACTGCCTGCACGTCAAGATAGCCGACGAGGCCTACCAGATCGGCATCGACCCAATCAAGGGCTACCTAGACGCCAAGCGCATCGTCGAGGTAGCAAAAGCTTGCGGCGCGGACGCCATACACCCGGGCTACGGATTTTTGAGCGAAAACTACGAATTTGCCAAAGAGGTCGAGGACGCTGGGCTGGTTTTCATCGGGCCTACCGCCGACGTCATCCGCAAAATGGGCAACAAAAACATCGCACGCTATCTGATGAATAAAAACGGCATCCCTATCGTGCCCGGCACCGAAAAGCTAAACAACGAAACGATAGAAAATATCAAACTCTACGCCGAACGTATCGGCTATCCCGTCATCCTAAAAGCTAGCGGCGGCGGCGGCGGACGCGGTATCCGCGTAGTGTGGAAAGAAGAAGAGCTAGAATCTAGCTTTGAAAGCTGCACGCGCGAGGCTAAGGCGTTTTTTAACAACGACGAAGTTTTCATGGAAAAATACGTCGTAAATCCGCGCCACATTGAGTTTCAAATTTTAGGCGACAAATACGGCAACATCATCCACTTAGCAGAGCGAGACTGCTCGATCCAGCGCCGCCACCAAAAGATCCTCGAGATCGCACCTAGTCCGACGATGAGCGAAAGCCTGCGAAAAAGCATGGGCGTGACCGCAGTCGCCGCGGCAAAGGCCGTAAACTATACCAACGCCGGCACGATCGAGTTTTTGCTCGACGACTATAACAACTTTTACTTTATGGAGATGAACACTCGTATCCAGGTCGAGCACGGCGTGACCGAGGAGATCACGGGCGTGGATCTCATCGTGCGTCAAATTCGTATCGCAGCGGGCGAGATCCTAGACATGGAGCAAAGCGACGTCATCACGCAGGGCTTTGCGATCGAGGCTCGTATCACCGCCGAGGACGCGTGGCAAAACTTCATCCCAAGCCCTGGCGAGATCACCGGCTACTACCCTGCTCTGGGCCCTTCCGTGCGCGTCGATAGCCACCTATATAAAGACTATCAGATACCACCGTTTTACGATAGCTTGCTAGCTAAACTCATCGTGCGTGCGCCTAGCTACGACCTAGCCGTAAATAAACTAAAACGCGCTCTAGATGAGTTTACGATCGAGGGCAGCGTCAAAACCACGATCCCGTTTTTGCTCAGCATTAGCAAGGAGCGCGACTTTAGGCGAGGATTTTTCGATACGTCATACGTCGAAAACAAGATGCCTACCCTGCTAGAAAAGATGAAAACCAAAGACAACGAGGATAATGAAGAGGTGATCGCTGCAATCGCTGCCGCGATACAAAGGGTAAAAGACGCTAGAAAATTTAAAGAGGAGCACGCGGATGAATGATTTTTTCGATAGTTTAAAGGATATAAAAAAAGAGCTTCAAAAAGAGCAAAATGCAAATTTGAGCTCAAATTCAGCCGCCAAAAACGCCGCGAAGCAAAATTTAAAGCCTGAACCAAAAACCTTCAGCAAAGAAGAAGCCATCGCGCACAAAGAGCAAATTTTGCGCGACGAGTTTCTAGCCTACGTCAAGGACGCGGATATCAAAAAGTGCTAGTCGTGCCGTTTTCCACCCTGCCCAGCCCCTGCCCCTACCTAAAGGACAGGGACTCGCGCATGGAGTATCGCTACGTGGACGGCTGCGACTTTGCCGTAAACGACGCTCTTGCCAGGCGCGGCTTTAGGCGTTTTGGCAAGTATTTTTCCAAGCCAAACTGCGCGGGTTGCCACGAGTGCGTAAATATCAGGGTTGATGCGCTAAATTTTAAATTTAGCAAATCAGCCCGCCGCACGATGCGTAAAAACGAAAATACCAAAATCATCCTAACAAAGCCGCTCATAGACGACGCGCACGTGGCGCTATACAAAAAATACCATAAATTTATGCAAGAAAAGCGCGAGTGGAAGTACTACGAGCTGGACTTTCGCCGCTACTACGAGCTCTACGTCGCGGGGCACGCAGAGTTTGGCAAGGAGATAGCGTATTTTGCCGGCGGCCGGCTCATCGGCGTCGATCTCGTCGATATCCTTAGCGACGGTATCTCGGCGGTTTATTGCTATTACGATCCTGATTTTGCAGATCTTAGCATCGGCAGATACTCGCTCTATCAGCAAATTTTACTAGCTAGGCAGTTAAATTTACGCTGGATATATCTAGGCTACTACGTCAAAGACTGCCCTAGCCTAGCCTACAAAGCAGACTACAAGCCATATGAGCGCCTGTGCGAATACGTCCAGCTAGATGAAACGCCCGTGTGGGAAAAAGCGGAATAAAAAATGCTTTCAAGTGCGTTTTATAAAGGCAAAATTTGATAAAAGTAAGTCAAAATCTAGAATCTCTAAGCATAGAAACATCAGACGCCGATCTGTTTTTCGAGCTGCAAGCGCTCATAAAGCGAAATTTCGCCAAAACGCTGGGGCAAAAAGGCAAGGTGATGTCGTTTTACGACGAAAACGAGAAGGTTCAGCGCAAATATTTCGTCAAATTTCTAAAAAAACTCTGCCAAAGATACGAGCTAAAAAACGTAAATTTAAACTTCGCCGAGTATAAAACTATCAAACTGCACTACATCCAACCAAACTCGCTAAAAGCTATGGTTTTCGTCGATGTCGCATTTGTGCGGGGCGGCGCGATATTTAGCTTTGATCGCTCAAACGAGTCCTTTATCTCGCACATCATCAAGGGCTTTGAGTCAAAGCAAATTTTATCCGCCGAAGGTCAAATCGCCCTAAATATCGCAAATTTGGGCGAGTGCGCGCGACTAGAGGAGCTGTTTAACAAGAGCGAATATATGAAATTTTCAATCATCTTTAACTATAACGAAGAGGAATTTGAAAAATTTAAAAAACAGATCAAAATCTGCGCCAAGAAAAACGAAGCCAAATTTGCCGCGCTGGCTAGCCTTTTCGAGGACCATTTTGCGGTGCTTGGGTGCGATAAAAACGATAGCTTTGAGGAGGTGCGAAACCGATATCTGGAGCTCGTCAAGGCCCATCACCCAGACTTTCACGCCGCGCTTAGCCCGGAGCTTTTGGACGAGTGCAAAACGCAGTTTCAGCGTATCCAAAACGCCTATGAGAGTTTGAAGCCATATTTTAAGGAGCTTGAGGCGGGGGCGGAGTAAATTTGCTTTTTTAAATTTGAGCAAATTTGACGCTAAACCATGCTTAAATTTGCGTGCGGCACACGCACTGCATCTTTACGGGCGGTGCTGATTTTATGGCGCGAGATATTTAGACGGATTTTGCAACCAAATTTGAGCATAGAAGGCATCGCTAATCTATACATTATTATTGCAAAATTTAAAAGCGCGAGCCGCATCCAAAACCTGCTCAAATTTAACATTACTCACAAATTTGCACTCATTTGGTTAAATTTACTTCCCCGATTGCAGCAGGTAGGTCTTTTTGCGCTCGCTGGAGCTGCCGATATTTAGCGCGAGACGGTATTTTGTTATCGTGCGGCGGACGACCTCGACGTTAAATTCCTTCTTTATAAATTCCAAAATTTTCAGGTCGCTAAGTGGCTTGGCAGGATTTTCGTTGCGAACGAGATTTGCCACGAAATCCTTGATAGCCTTATTTGAGACGTCCTCGTCGATCGCGGCGGAGAAAAAGCTCTTTATAGGTACCAGTCCGCGCGAACACTCGAGGTATTTGTTTGATATGCCGCGCGAGATAGTTGACGGGTTTCGCCCCAGATCCTCGGCGATGTCTTTTAGGCGCATAGGTTTGATGTCGCCGCCAAAAAAGTAATCATACTGATACTCCACCAGCATAAGGGCGATCTTTCGCAGCGTAGCTTTTCGCATATCAAGCGCGTCTATGAGGTCTTTTGCCTCTTTTACGCGCGAGGCGACGAAGCTCTCTTTTTCGTCCAGCCCCTCGACGTCGATGACGATCTCTGGGTAAAAGTCGTCGTTAATCCGCACCTCGATACCGCCCGAGCTCGTGTCAATGACGATATCCGGGATGATCGCCGCAGCCTCGCTCATATACTCGATCGCGGGCGGATTTTTTAGCCTCTTGATGACGGCGAGAGCTTCGTTGTAGAGCGGGATTTTGCGCATTTGGGAGAGATTTTCGAAATTTAACGCAAGCTTTTTAGCGCTTTCAAAGAGCTTCTCATCCAAATTTAGCTCCTCAAGCTGAAATAAAAAGCTCTCCTTATAGTCCTTTGCGCCGATGCCTGCGGGCTCTAGGTAGGCAAAGCGCTTTCGCACCGACTCGATCTCCGCCTCACTAAATTCGTCAAAGACTTCAGGCTCGTAGTAGCCCTCCTCGTTTATGCACTCGATGATTTTCATCGCGATTTTTTGGGATTTTTCGGTCGGGAAAAGGGGCTTATCTATCTGCCCCATTAGCTTGTCGTAAAGCCCGATTTTAGCCACGCTAAAGCTTTCGATATTGTCGGTTACGCTGTTTTTTGATATTTCTTTGAAGAAGTTTTTGTCTTTTTTGGAGGGCGCGGCGCTTGGCAGCTCGCTTAAATTTCGCTGCTGCACGCTAGCAAACGGGTTATCCGCCAAAAACGGCTCAAGCGTCTCCTTTAGCTCCTCGACGCTGCTGCTTAGTATCGGCAGCCACGAACGCAACGTGTGCGAGAGCTTATTTTTGGGAGCTTGAGTTTGCTTTAGCATTATTCTACAAATTTAAACTCTTCGCCCAGATAGTGGGTGCGCACGAGTTTGTTGTTCGCGACTTCGTTCGCGCTGCCGCTAGCTAGCAGGCTACCGTCCTTGATCACGTAGGCGCGGTCGCAGATGGCTAGCGTCTCGCGGACGTTGTGGTCAGTGATGAGCACGCCGATGCCGAGTTTTTTTAGGTCGCGAACGATGCTTTGTATATCGCTAACGGCGATCGGATCGACGCCGGCAAAGGGCTCATCAAGTAATAAAAATTTAGGCGTAATGATGAGGCTTCTAGCGATCTCGCAGCGTCTGCGTTCGCCGCCGCTTAGACTCACGCCCTTTCGCAAGCGTATGGGTTCGATATTTAGCAAATTTAGCATTTCGTTTACTTTTTTCTCGCGGACGGCTTCGTCTTTATATAATATCTCGGCGCCGAGTAGTAAATTTTCCTCGACGGAGAGGTCTTTAAATATACTTGATTCTTGCGGCAGATAGCCGATCCCCATATGCGCGCGCTTGTGTAGCGGCACCTTCGTCACGTCCGCGCCGTCTAAAAACACGCTGCCACTAGATGGCGAGATAAGCCCGCATATCATATAAAACGTCGTCGTTTTACCCGCGCCGTTTGGCCCCAGCAGCCCTACTACCTCGCCGCTTTTGACCTCTAGCGAGATGCCTTTTATGATGTTTGTTTTTTTGATCGTTTTTTGTAAATCTTTAACTTCTAATTTATGCACCGTAAACCTCGTATTTTCGCCCTTTTTGGCTAGGTGAGATGACTACCTTGACGCATTTTTCGCCCAAATTTTCTAGCGCCTTTTCCAGTCGCTCGTCGCCCCACTCTACTAGATGAAGTCCATCTTCTAGCAAATTTTCAAAAAGTCCGTTTTGTAAAATCGCGTCAAGTCCGTTTTGATAGATATCGTAGTGATAAATTTTATCTCCGTAGTTTTGCATGACCGAAAACGTGGGCGAAGTAACCTCCGTATCGATGCCGCGAGCCTTTACGATGGCTTTTACTAACGTCGTTTTGCCACTGGCTAAATTTCCCTGCAAGATAACGACACCGCTTTGGGGTAAAATTTTTACCACCTCGCTAAGCTCGCCAAGTCCCAAATTTAGCTCTATCATAGCTCTTTTACGTATAGCGCTTGGGCTGATTTTGGGATACTTTTGGTCTCTGGGATCGCTAGCACCTCGTAGCGCGCCTCTTTGGCTAGAAATTTGATCGTTATCACGTCGCCGATCTTGACCTCTTTGGCCGGTTTGGCGACGACGCCGTTTACGCTCACGACGCCGCTTTTGCACATATCTTCGCTGACCGCGCGCCTTTTTGTGATATTTACGGTATTTAAAAACTTATCTACTCTCATGGCGGCGATTTTAGCCAAATTTGGCTTAAATTTTTAATTCCTCGCAGCTACATATTAAATTTAATGTAAATTTGACGTTTGGCGCACGCGATTTTAGCGGAAATATTTATTCCAAATTAATCAAATTTGGCTAAAATACGCGTCATCTCAATATAAAGGATAGAGAATGAAAGAAGACGTGAAAAAAGTCGTTCTCGCCTATTCGGGCGGACTTGATACGAGCATTATTTTAAAATGGCTGCAAGACGAGTATAAATGCGAAGTGGTGACCTTTACCGCCGATATCGGTCAGGGCGAGGAGCTAGAGCCCGCACGCCAAAAAGCGCTGGAGCTCGGTATAAAACCCGAAAATATATTTATAGAGGATTTAAAAGAAGAATTTGCGCGAGATTTCGTGTTTCCGATGTTTAGAGCAAACGCCGTTTACGAGGGTGAGTATCTGCTAGGCACCTCGATAGCTCGCCCGCTAATAGCTAAAAAGCAAGCCGAAATCGCTGCCAAAGTAGGCGCCGACGGCGTGAGCCACGGAGCGACCGGCAAAGGCAACGACCAAGTGCGCTTCGAGCTAGGCTACTACGCGCTGGGAGACAACCTAACCATCATCGCTCCTTGGCGCGAGTGGGATCTAAACAGCCGCGAAAAGCTACTAAAATACGCCGAAAAAAACGGCATCAAAATAGAAAAGAAACCGGGCAAAAGCCCCTACTCTATGGACGCAAATTTACTTCATATCAGCTACGAGGGTCTAGTGCTTGAAAACCCTGCTCACGCTCCGGAAGCCGATATGTGGCGCTGGACGGTAAGCCCGAAAGACGCGCCAAACGAAAGCGAAATAATAGAAATCGGCTACGAAAAAGGCGATCCGGTTAGCATAAACGGTAAAAAAATGAGCCCTGCCGCACTGCTAGCCGAGCTAAACCGCCTAGGCGCAAAACACGGCATCGGCAGACTAGACCTAGTAGAAAACCGCTCGGTCGGCATGAAAAGCCGCGGCTGCTACGAAACTCCTGGCGGTACGATAATGCTAAAAGCTCACCGTGCGATCGAGAGCATCACGCTAGACCGCGGCGCGGCGCACCTAAAAGACGAGCTAATGCCTCGCTACGCAGAACTCATCTATAACGGCTACTGGTGGTCGCCTGAGCGTATCATGCTACAAGCGCTCATCGACAAGAGCCAAGAGAGCGTAAACGGCACGGTCAAAGTCGAGCTCTACAAAGGCAACGTCATCGTGCTAGGACGCGACAGCAAGACGGACAATCTCTTTAGCGAAGCATTTTGCACGTTTGAAGAAGACAGCGTGTTTGACCAAAAAGACGCGAACGGATTTATCAAGCTAAATGCGCTAAGATTTATCATCGGACGCAAAAACGGACGCAAATTTAACTAAATAAAGGATAAAAATGAAAGTACTACTAATAAAAGACGTAAAATCGCTCGGAAAAGCCGGCGAAATCAAAGAGGTAAAGGAAGGCTACGGAAATAACTTCCTAATCGGCAAAGGCTTTGCTAAAGCCGCGACTCCCGATGTTTTGCGCCAGTACGAAGCCGAACAAAAACGCAAGGCCGAGGAGCTAAAATACGAGATCGCAAATATAGAAAAACTAAAATCCGAGATCGAAAAAATCACGCTCAAAGTTAAAAAGCCGCTCGGAGCAAACGGCGCGCTATTTGGCGCGGTAACGAAGGATGAAATTTCAGAAGCGCTAGAAAAAAATCATCATCTAGTCGTAGATAAAAAGGCGTTTGATTTTGCGCACACTATAAAAGTGACCGGTATCTACGAAGTGGACGTCAAGCTCGGCCACGCCGTGCGAGCTACGCTAAAACTAGACGTCGAGGGCGAATAAGTGTTTCACGCGACTACCATTTTAGCCTACAAAGGCAAGAATAAATCGGTCATCGGCGGCGACGGACAAGTGAGCTTTGGCAACACGGTGCTAAAAGGCAATGCGGTAAAAATACGCAAAATCCACGGCGGCAAGGTCCTAGCGGGCTTTGCCGGCAGTACCGCAGATGCGTTTAATCTCTTTGATATGTTTGAAAACAACCTCGAGCACGCCAAAGGCGACCTGCTAAAGGCGGTGATCGAGTTTAGCAAAGAGTGGCGCAAGGATAAATACCTGCGCAAACTAGAAGCCATGATGCTGGTGCTTGATAGAGAGAAAATTTTTCTTTTGAGCGGAACAGGCGACGTTGTAGAGCCCGAAGACGGCAAAATAGCCGCTATAGGAAGCGGCGGAAACTATGCTCTCTCCGCCGCAAGAGCGCTGGATAAATTTGCCCAGATCGACGAAGAAGAGCTCGTAAAAGAGAGCCTAAAGATCGCTGGCGAAATTTGCATTTATACGAACACGAACATAAAAACCTACGTTTTAGAATAGAGAAAAGATGAATTTAACCCCAAAAGAGATAGTGAAATTTTTAGACGATTACGTCATCGGGCAAAAAGACGCAAAAAAGATCATCGCCATCGCGCTACGAAACCGCTACCGCAGGATGAAACTAGATAAAACGATGCAAGACGATATCATGCCAAAAAACATCCTGATGATAGGCTCGACTGGCGTGGGCAAAACCGAGATCGCAAGGCGCTTGTCAAAGATGATGGGTTTGCCGTTTATCAAAGTAGAAGCTAGCAAATACACCGAAGTGGGCTTCGTCGGACGCGACGTAGAAAGCATGGTGCGCGACCTGGCGGCTGCGTCGGTAAATTTGGTCAAAGCCGAACAGCGCGAGAAAAATCGCGAGAAAATCGACGAATACGTAAAAGATAAGATAATAAAAAAACTCCTGCCGCCTCTGCCGACGGGTGCAAGCGAAGAGAAAAAAGCAGACTACGAAAAAAGCTACGAAAAGATGATGAGCAGGCTAGAAAACGGCGATCTAGATGATCTAAGCATCGAGATAGAGATCGTGCAAAATAGCTTTGACGCGGGTGCGAACGTACCGCCCGATATGGCACAAATGCAAGAGAGCTTCGTCAAAATCATCGGCCTAAGCAACAAAACCGTCAAAAAAGAGATGAAGGTAAAAGACGCAAAAGAGGCGCTCAAAAACGAAGCTAGCGATAAAATTTTAGATATGGAGAGCATCAAAACCGAAGCCGTGAGAAGAGCCGAAAACGAGGGTATAATCTTTATCGACGAGATCGACAAAGTCGCGGTGAGCTCCGGAAACTCAGGCAGGCAAGATCCGAGCAAAGAAGGCGTACAGCGCGACTTACTACCTATCGTGGAGGGCTCGACGGTGACGACTAAATTTGGCGCCATAAAGACCGACCACATACTTTTTATCGCCGCGGGCGCCTTTCACATCAGCAAGCCAAGCGATCTAATCCCGGAGCTTCAAGGACGTTTTCCGTTGCGGGTTGAGCTTGATAGTCTAGATGAAAATGCGCTTTATCAAATTTTAACTCAGCCTAAAAATTCGCTACTCAAACAATACGAAGCGCTTTTAAAAACCGAAAACGTTGAGCTTAAATTTACGGATGACGCTATAAAGGCTATCGCAAAAATCGCTCAAAACGCCAACGAAAAAATGGAAGATATCGGCGCTAGACGCCTACACACCGTGATCGAGCGCGTGATAGAGGATATCAGCTTTGAGGCTAACGAGCACGGCGGCGAAACGATAGAGGTAGACAAAGCCCTCGTAGGAAAGCGCCTTTCAGACGTCGTCGAGGATCAAGATCTGGCGAGATATATCTTATGAAATCAGGCTTTGCAAGCATCATAGGCCGTACGAATGCAGGCAAAAGCTCGCTTTTAAATTTTTTGCTTGATGCGAAGATCACCATCGTCTCGCACAAGCAAAACGCCACGAGGCGCAAGATCAGCGGCATCGTGATGAATGACGAAGATCAGATCGTTTTTACAGATACGCCGGGGCTTCACGAGAGCAACAAAACGCTAAACAAGCTCATGATAAACGAAGCGATAAAATCCATGGGCGACTGTGACGCGATCGTGTTTTTGGCGCCCATTCACGACGGCATAGACGACTACGTCAAATTTCTAAATTTAAATCCGCAAAAACCACATATCTTGGTGCTCACCAAGGTTGACGAAGTCTCAAACGCCAAAGTGCTTGAAAAAATCGCGCAATATCAAAAATTTCAAGATAAATTTACAGCGCTTTTGCCTTTTAGCGTCAAAAAGCAAACATACAAAAAGCCGCTTTTGGATGAAATTTGCAAGCTTTTGCCAGAGCACGAGTATTTTTACGACCCCGAGTTTTTAACGCCGACAAACGAAAGGGAAATTTTCCGCGAATTTATCCTTGAGGCGCTCTACGATAATCTAAGCGACGAGATCCCCTACTCTACCGACGTGCTCATAGACAAAGTCAAAGAAAAACCGGAAATAACTGAAATTTATGCCACCATAATCACCGAACGCGAGATACATAAATCTATGATTATCGGCAAAAGCGGACAAACCATCAAAAGAATCGGGATAAATTCAAGAAAGTTAATATCAAATTTTACGGGACAAAAAATCTTCGTAAAGCTCGTTGTAGTGGTTAAAAAAGACTGGCGTAAAGACGAAAAAACTATAAAAAGCTTGAATATTTTATAAATAAATATTAAGTCATATATTTTTATGGTATAATAGATGCGGCAAGTTGCCCAGTATAGGGCAAAACTAACTTAGAATTTGAAGTTTATATTGAAGGATGCTTAAAAATGGCAAAAAATAAAAATGAAGTAGCAAACATAATAACGCATGATCCGTATTTGCAAACTTCATATGCCTTTTCAGGTAATAAAGTTTCCCAAATAGACCTAAGCAAAGCAAATAAAAATAGCTTTTTTACGTCATACATCAAATATAAAGACATGATGACAGGTAGTGTAGAAATACCGCTATCAACAGACGAGGATGATATATCAAATTTAATAACAATCAAGGTTTATGAGCAGTTTGGTCTAGATCCGTCTTCTGAGTATAAAATTGTGTATAACGAAACTTTAGGCATATCGTCTGAAACTAAAATTTTTAACGTATTTATATCTGACATTTTATCAACCGATCAATTATTCTCTTTGGCTCTTAAAAAAATTCCATATATAGACTATGTGGTGGCTGCCCCGCTAATGTTTCATGCGCTTTATAAAAAAAATATGCTTTCAGCCCAAAATACCGATGCTTTCGTGGTGTTGCAGGATGATGATGCTTTTATAGCTATTTATCAAAGTGGAGAGTATGTTCAATCAAGACCGCTTAGGTATTCAATAAAAAATATTAGCGAGAAATTTGCTACTTTAAGCGGCGATAAGCTAAATGATAATGTTTTTTTAAATATCATAAAAAATGGAACAAATACTCAAGATGATAGAAGTAGGGATTTTATAGTTGAAATATTTGATGAGATTTCCTATTACATAGGAGATTTAATAAATAGCTTAAGTCGCTTTGTGGGATCAAATGTTTCAAATATAAATTTAGTAACTGACGTAAAAATGGGTAATTTTGCAGAATTTATACAAGAAAAAGTAAGTATACCCACTAATTACCTTGATCTAAATATTGCCATAAATTCAAAAGAAGTTGAAGTTGATAATATTCACAATATTATGGCAATCAATTCACAATATTACAAAGAAACACAAGAAAACGATTTTAACTTTTCCAATTTTCTGCGACCACTACCGCTATTTCAACGCAATAGCGGTAAATTAATACTATATACACTGCTTGGACTACTAATTGGATTACTATATCCATTGTATCTTTATGTGTCAGGAATTATTACCGACGTAGACACTGCTGATAAAAAAAGCGAATATGAAATCAATAATGCAGATAAAATAAGGATAGAAGGGGCAATAGCAGCCCTTGAACAACAAATTTCAGGTGTATCAAAATCTATCGAGGAAGAGCAAGTTGTAATTGATTTTAGAAAAAACACTATTAAAGAAATTTATGATAAAAAAGTTAGTTATCCGATGAAGGGCGTTGTGTTATTTGAGCTCAGCAATCTAATAAACAACAAAGATATACAAACCGCAAGAATAAATAACTCAAATAGAGACATGAAAGTTACGTTAGTAAGCAAAGATGAAAAAAAGTTAACGGAATTGATGCAAAATGTAAATACTTCAGAGAAATACTCTATATTAACAAAGGAAATTTTATTAGATAAAAAATATGGAGTACCTTCATATGAAACAAATGTTACTATAAAGATTAAATAATGAGAAAAGATAATACACTTACGAAAATAGATAATTACTTTGACGAAAAAAAACCTAGCGAAGTAACAATGATGTTAATTGTTGCTTTTTTCTTATCTGCTACAATAGCATACTATGCGGTAATACCATATGCGCAAAATTATTATGATGACTCAATAAGGGAAAATGATCAAATAACTAAAGATCTTAATAAAGTAAATTCTTATTTGAGCACTGTTAGTCAAGGTAGCGATAGAAATTTTATGATTAATCAAAAACAAAATGAGTTAATGCAACAGCAAAATAAGCTCGTTGATGCCCAAAATATGAATCAGTACTTTGATAATAAATTAAAAGAACTATCATATCTAATTTTTAATGAACAGAGTTGGGCTGATTTTTTAGATAATTTAGCATTCTTAGCAAATAAGAATAATGTAAAAATAACAAAAATAATAAATACATTTAAAGAACCTAATGCTCAGAAAATAGAACAAGTACTTGATATAAACATATCTGTTGACGGTGATTATAGAGATATCATAAGTTACATAAATGCCATTGAAGAATCTAAATTGGTAGTAGATGTGAATAATATAGATATAAATTCTACAAATGGCAAACTAAGAGGAAATATGGGAATTTACATATGGGGGATGAAATATCAATGAGATCTTATACTTTGTTTTTTTTAGCGATATTTTGCTCAATATCCGTGGCGAATAATTCTCAAGAAGAGATAGAGCATTATAATCAGTTATTCGGCGCGATAAATGAGCAACGTAAAGGCTTAAATGAATCCGAACTAAAAACCATATCTGATCCTTTTTTAAAAACAAAAGCCGTTAGCATTGAAAATAACAATAATGTTTCGGATAATCAAACTTTTGATTTGCAGGCAATATTTAGCAATAAAGCTAAAATTAGCGGACATTGGTATCGGGTAAAAGATAAAATAGGTGAATATGAACTGGTAAACATTGGATCCAAAAGTATTACTTTAGCAAATAAAGATGAAAAGATTGACTTAAATTTAACAAAAGGGGCAAATAAAAATGTCATTATCAAAATTAAATAAATTATTTAAAATATCTATGATAGCCGCAATATCGTTAACATCAGCATATGGCAATGGTTGTGAAAAAGGGTTTTTAATCTTAAAATTAATGAACAAGTTTCAGTTCAAGAGGTGTTGACGCAACTATCCGATATGTGTCATTTTAGTGTTGTTACAAAAGATCAATTTGCTAAAGACGCCATAAGCGAACCTCTTTTTGGAATCAATATAAAAGATAAAACATTGAATGAAATTTTTAGCCTTTTGCTCTCCGAAAAAGATATGAGCTATACCTTTTCTCAGGATATACTAAAAATTTCGTCTCTCCAGACTAAAACATTTAAGATTGATTATATAACATCTGTAAGGGAAGGAACCGCTATAACAAAAGCTTCTGTTGATTCTGCCCCAATAGAAGTAGGAGAGAGAGAAGAAGATAGTGGATCTACAGATATTACTAAAGGCGGCGGCAAGCTTGATAATATTATAAGGACAGTTGAAAAGTTTGATTTTTGGGAAAAATTAGATACTGAAATTAAAGCGATACTAAACAATACTACAGAAAGTATCGTTGCGCCGGATCCTATCATCAATGCCAATGCGGGTTTAGTCACTGTAACCGGCACAGCAGCACAGCTTAGAAGAGTTTCTGAATACATTAAAGATATTCAAGAAAGACTTAAAAAACAAGTAGTCATAGACGTATCTATAATATCCGTAGAGCTTGCCAATAGTTACACAAAAGGTGTTGACTGGAGTAAATTTAATATAGGTTTTAAAACCGGATTATACAATCGTACGGTCGTAACTGGCGTAACTGAAACAGTAGGACAAGACGCTGCTGGAAATCCTACGACCACTTTAAGTAGAACATATGGACTAATTCCGGCAAACGACCTATTTTGGTCAAATAGAGGAAACGGTCTTGGCGGTGGTTTTTCTCAAAGCATGAATTTGATTGCAGGTTTTAATTTTAATTTAGACGGCGTTTTAAATTTTCTAGAAACAAATGGGAGAACAAAAGTTGTTTCAAGCCCAAAAATTACAACTTTAAATAATCAACAGGCCCTAATTTCCGTGGGAGATAATGTAAACTATAGAGTTCAGGAAGAAAGCCAAAACAATAACGCTTTAAATGGTAAAACCACTATAACCTATAAGCAATATTCTGTTTTTATAGGAATTTTGCTTAACATTTTACCAGAGGTTTCAGACGATAATAAGATTATGCTCCGTATTAATCCATCTCTTAGCAGCTTCAAATACAATGAAGATGATGTTAGACAAAGCACAACCATAAGAGAAATCGCACCAGATACTATACAAAAAAAGCTTTCTACTGTTGTGCAGGTAAATAGCGGTGATACAATCGTTTTAGGTGGGCTTATAGCTCAGTCTAAAGGCAAGGAAAATACAAAGGTACCATTCTTGGGAGACATCCCTGTGCTTGGACATGCATTTAAAAGCACAAAAGATAATCTTAGGACAACAGAACTTGTATTTATCATAACCCCAAGAATAGTTGACACATCAAATGCTACACCAATCAATCAGTCTCTTAAAGATTTAGGTTTTTCGAGGTCAACGTATGAGCAATAAATATACTACTTTAAAAAATATATTTATTGATGTAGCACAAGAAAATAACTACATAAATTTAGATAAGTCTATTATTGCATATAAAAAAATTTTAGATTTGTTGCAAAAGCCTGCCAAGTTAATTTTATTTTACGGCAAGCCTGGGTGTGGAAAAACATTCTTGCTAAAAAAAATTGTCAGCGATCTTAAAGATCGTAGTGACATTATTTTTTTTCCATATCCCTTTTTCAATGAATCAGAATTTGTAAAATCATTGTATGAAGGTATTTTTAGAAAAGAATCTCAGGAAAAAATTGAAAGCTATGAGCAGTTTATTAAAATATACGAAGCTAAAATCGAAGATAGTCAAGATAAAAAACCAGTAATAGTTATTCTTGACGAGTCACAGCTTTATCCTGAGATTTTACTAGAAAAAATTCGTATAATGTCAGATAGCGGTCTATTTAAATTTGTTTTTGCCACGCACGAAACGATTGATAAAGATGTACTATCGAGAGATTACTTTAAGTCAAGAGTTTGGGAAAGTATAGAGATGGGCTCTATTGATACAGAGGAGATGAAAGTTTATTTGGAAAATAAGTTACAAAATAGTCAGTTTTTCTATATTTTTTTAAAATTTACCGAAGAACAATTTCGTCTTCTAAATGAATTAAGCCAGGGAAATTTAAGAATGCTAAATAAATTAATGTTTAATATTTTTGAACTTTACGAATATTTTGATGCAAATCAACCAACTATAATAGGCGGTGACAAAATGGTAACAAAAATTTTAGAGATGGCAGCCATCAAATCGGAGCTTATAGATGCTTGAAACATATGAGATATTGGAGCTAGAAAGGCGATGGAGAGCCTACGACAAAAAGAGAAAAGAGTTTAAGTTTTCGGATAAAAAAAACTATATATATGCTATTTCAGCTGTTTTAGCTATATCTGTTTCTGTGTCATCGCTTACTTTTTATTTATTAAAAGATTCACTAATAAATAATACAAATAATACAACAATTAGTAATGATACCAGGGAAAATAGTCAAAAGATTATAAAACATTCTGAAAATGTTGAGCCTGAGCAGAAAATCGATCCAAGTAATAATACCTTGCTAAATTCTGACAATTTTGGCGGAACAGAAAACACGCAAAACACGCAAAATAATAGCATTGCAAACGAAGATATCTCAGATAATATAAATACAGAAATTCAGCAACACGGCTGGGTTAATGCAAGCGATATACAGCAGATTAGTAATGCCCAAAAAAATATTGGCGGCAGACAAGTTGCGGTAAAAACGCCAACGGAAGAAGTAATAAATTTTGATTCTGAAAAACACATACCCGCAAAGAGTATTGGTGGCTTGCAAAATATAAACAAATTCCAAATACAATCTTCTGGTTCTGAAGTTTCGGTAGATGAATTAACAGCAAAATTTGAAAAATCAAATAGCTCTGACATTGCACTACTTATTGCAAGAAGATACTATGATGTTAAGGACTATAAAAATAGTGAAAAATGGGCGTTGATAGCAAATGAGCTTGATAGCAATAATGAAGAGAGCTGGATAATATTTGCAAAGTCAAAATATAACCTAAAGCAAAAAGATGATGCTATAAGTGTTCTTAAGATATATAACGATAAGGCAAATTCTGCAAATATCGAGGATCTAATGAGACAAATAGAAGACGATACAGCTTTATAGAATAAAAGCATTATTATTTAATAAAGAGTAAAGGTATTTAATGAATAAATTTTATGAACTTTTTATGGCGACCATCTTAAAAAATAATTTAATAACTGATATCCAACATCAAAATATATTGTCTTTATTAAAGGCAAACACGGATTTTGAACATGCGCTACAACAGGAAGTACCAAATTTTTCAACAAAATATATATATGATGTTCTTAGTGAACTATACAGAAGACAGCGTATTACAATTAATGAAATAACTGAAAATTTTGTAATAAATTTAAGAAATTTTTTAGAATACATTGCAAATAAATTTAAGCTTGAATATGTTGATTTAGATGATATTGATATAGACTATAAACTTTGTGAAAAAGCTCCTTTAAATCATTTAAAAACCTATAGTGCTCTACCTATTAAGGAAGATGAAATTGCCGTTTATGTTGCTTTTAAAAACCCATTTGACATGTCTGCGCAAGATAGACTGCAATCTATTTTTAATAGAAAGCTCTTAAAAATAGTTATAACCGATCCATCCAAAATAGATAAATATTTAAGTAAAATAGAACTAAATGATAGTGTAAAAGGCATAGTTACTGAGATCAGAAAGGAGCTATCCTCTACTGCGGTAGTAGGCGGGAATGCAAATGAAAATAGCTCAGGTATACTTAAGTTAATTGAAGTGATTTTAAGAACTTCAATAGTAAGTCGCGCAAGCGATATACATATCGAAGCTACTACAACAAACTGTGTCGTGCGAGGCAGGATCGACGGCATGTTGGCTGAGCTTTTTATTTTTGACAAAGACCTTTTTCCACCCCTGGTATCGCGCATGAAGCTACTGTCGAATATGGATATAGCAGAGCGAAGAAAGCCGCAGGACGGTCGTTTTTCGGCTCAGGTAGCCGGCAAAGAGTATGATTTTCGTATTTCAACATTGCCTATACTACACGGTGAAAGCATAGTTTTGCGTATTTTGGATAAATCAAAAGTTCTAATTAGTCTTGAAAATTTAGGTATGCATCCAAGTACTTTTGATAAATTTAACAAAGCAATGAAAGCACCTTACGGCATTATATTAGTGACGGGGCCAACTGGGTCCGGTAAAACGACAACTCTTTATGCTGCATTAAATGATATAAAAAGTGTAGAGACAAAAATAATAACCGTCGAAGATCCAGTAGAGTATCAGCTAAATATGATCCAGCAAGTCCATGTAAATGAAAAAGTCGGACTTACCTTTGCTTCAGCTCTTCGATCCATTTTAAGGCAAGACCCAGACATCATAATGATAGGCGAGATCAGAGATCAAGAGACTCTTCGTATAGCTATCCAAGCTGCACTTACCGGTCACTTGGTATTTTCGACGCTTCACACAAATGATGCAATAAGCGCCGTCACCAGAATCGCCGATATGGGAATAGAGCCGTATTTAATTAGCGGTGCATTGGTGGCGATAGAGGCCCAAAGGCTTGTTAGAAAACTATGTCCAAACTGCAAACAAAAAACCGTTTTGCCGCCAAATTTACATGAACAATTTCAAGACTTCTTGCCGCAAGATTATCAGTTTTATAAACATGTCGGTTGCGATCAATGTTCTCAAACGGGCTATGTAGGGCGAGAGATGATAAGCGAAGTTTTACCGATAAGCGATAGAATTTCAGCGATGATAGCAAATGGTACTACAAAAGAGGAAATAAAAAAAGTAGCATACGAAGAGCATTTTATAGATATGTTTAAAGATGGTATTATTAGAGCCGCAAGGGGCGTAACAACGATAGATGAAGTATTTAGGGTAGCTAAGGTATGAAATTTTTTGAAGTTGAGTATATGGCCAACGGTCGTCGCCAGAAGATGACCCTAAAAGCAAACAACAGAAGCGAGGCGCAGGCCTTAGCAAAAACAAAAAAGGCCGGCGTAATAGTAAAAGTAGGAGAAACAAAAAGTACCCCGCTAGAAGAACAATTTGCTGACATGATAAGCAAGGTGTCGGTCCTTTTAGGCGGTTCAAAAATAAAAATAAATAATTTAATTGCAGCTTTTAGGCAATTAAGCGTTATGACAAATGCCGGAATTTCAATCCACGACAGCATCAAGGAAGTATCTAAATCAACAGAAGACAAAAGGCTTAAGGCCATATTTGCAACCCTAAACGATGATCTCAACCAAGGTCAAAGTCTAACCGATGCCATAACCAAATTTAAAGGCGAGCTTGGTGACGTAGTTATTGCTATGGTAAAGCTTGGCGAAAGCACAGGTAATATGTCCGAGTCGCTACATAAACTATCAGATATTCTACAGGAAGTTTGGGAAAATCAGAGGAAATTTAAAAAAGCTCTCAGATATCCGATTATAGTAATGTCTGCTATGGCGATAGCTTTTATTATACTGATGATATTTGTGGTTCCTCAATTTAGGGAGATATTTGAACAACTTGGCGCCAAACTGCCTCTTCCTACAATTATTCTTCTTTCTATTGAGAGTGCATTAAGCAATTACGGTTTATATATATTAGTCGGCTTTATAGCCACAATATACGCCATCAGATATTTATACAAAAGAAATGATGATTTTAAATATAAATTTGATAAATTTATGCTAAAAGTTTATCTAATCAATAAAATTATATTCTACTCAACAATGAACAGATTTAATCTTATTTTTACCGAGCTTGTAAGAGCAGGTATTCCAATTGCCGATGCCCTTGAGACGGCAACTTTAACGGTAGAAAACCAAGACATACACGATAAGCTTGCCACAATCAAGATTGCTGTTCAAAGAGGCGTATCCTTGACAGAAGCTTTTCGAGATACTCAGCTTTACGAGAGTATGCTTATTCAGATGCTAAGCGCAGGCGAAAAAGGCGGTGCAATAGATACGATGCTTGAAAAAGTAACCGATTATTACAAAGCTAAATTTAGCGACCTGGTTGATAATATTTCAAGCTATGTGGAACCAATTATGCTTTTATTTATGGCGGGTATGGTTATACTTTTGGCGCTTGGTATTTTTATGCCTATGTGGGATCTTGGAAATGCAGTTCAAGGACGATAATTAAAACAACAATTAAGGAAAGAAATGCAAAATAATTTACATGAACGTCAAGTTAGTGCAGATGCGTTTTTAGTTTCAAAAACCGATACAAAGGGAAAAATAACTTATTGCAATATCCCTTTTGCTCAAATAGTCGGCGCAAAAGGCAATGAGTTGATCGGGAAACCGCATAATATCGTGAGGCATCCAGATATGCCGCGCGTTGTTTTTAAAATTTTATGGGAGTACGTAAAAAATAAAAAAGAGGTTTTTGCCTATGTTAAAAACAAGAGCTTTGACGGTTCATTTTACTGGGTATTTGCAAACGTTACCGCTTCTCTTGATCAAAACGGCAACATTATCGGTTATTATTCGGTTAGACGAAAGCCAAATCCAAAAGCCTTAGAAATCATTATCCCGCTTTACAGGCAGCTCTTGGAAGCTGAAAAGAGCGGCGGCATGGAAGCCTCATCTAAGCTTCTTGATAATATTTTAAAAGAAAAAAACAAGAGCTATGACGAGCTAATGAACGACTTACAAAGATTATAAAAGGAAAATCATGTTTTTTAAAAAAGAAAAAGTAAATTACGATGAAATTTTAAATGTGGTCGAACAAGCTAGAAACGGCTTTTTGGAACCTAGAATTTTACAAATAGATCCAAACTCTCAAATCGGCAAAATAGCACTTGGTATAAACGATTTGCTCGATCAAATCGAAGCCCTGCAAAGAGAGATGGGTACTTGCGTCAAATCGGCCGAAAGCGGGATAACTTATAGAAATATCTTCACAGAGGGTTTTCGCGGCCTTTTTAGAACCAACGCCATATCCATGAGCGAGGGCGTCGAGGGTATAAAAGCCGGGCAAAAAGGTAAAACCAGAGGCATACTCTCCGAAAAATTTAGCGAGCTCGGCAACGGAAACGACGGTATTTTAGAAGTACAAAACGACCTCAATCAAAGCATTAAAAATTTAACCCAAATTTCAACCATGGCGCAAGATACTTCGGTAAAGGCCAACGAAAGCATGTCGGCCGTAAGTGAACTTAGCCAAAATATGGGCAACCTAGAGCACCTTATCACAGAGTCTACCGAAGCTATTAAAAATTTAACCCACAGAACCGAGGAAATCTCATCGGTCGTAAATTTGATCAAAGATATCGCCGAGCAAACAAACCTACTCGCCCTTAACGCTGCTATCGAAGCGGCGCGTGCCGGCGAGCATGGGCGAGGCTTTGCCGTAGTCGCCGACGAAGTGCGAAAGCTTGCCGAAAATACGCAAAAAGCTACAAGCGAAATCGGCATAAACATCCAAACTCTGCAACAACAAACAAACGACCTAAACGACAATTCCAACAAAATCACGCAAATAGCGCAAGTAGCAAACGTGAGCGTGTCCAAATTTAGAGATGCTGTGAATGTATTTAGCCAAGGCGCGATGCAAAGCGCAAAAATCTCAAAATACGTCGAACACAAAACCATCGGCATCATCGGCAAGATCAACCGAGTGACATATCTACAGACCGCATACGGAAACGTTATTAACGAAAGAGGCGATGACGAAAATATGCAAAAACAAACGCAAAATTTAAATGCATGGTACGAGAGCGCGGCGGCATATTTTGCAAATTCAAAAAGCTTCGAGAAGGCAAGCGCTCCCGCAAAACAAATAAGCGATCTAGTAAAAGCTAACCTAGACGACTCAAAAAATGGTTACAATATGAACGATATCCAAAAATTCGTCGATAGATTCGCCAAAGCCAAACAAGCAAGCGGCGAGATCTTTAAGATAATAGACACGACGATAGAAGAAAGTGTAAAGTAATGTTATACGAAATTTGAGCTAAAAACATTTGGCTCAAATTTTGCTCTTTTGCATTACTTTAAACCAAAAAATCCATTCTATAAAATTTTGCCAAAACCCATTTTTGAAAGCTTTACATCGTCAAAAACTCTAGAGCAAATTTGAACCCTCTATAAACACAATTAGCTTCAGCAAAATTTATACTAGGTATTGCAAACTTAGCAAATTTACTTCGCGCCAATCACAAGACGCATGTTGCAAGCTCTCCAAATTTGACTGAAACACAGCAATCATTTGCCGTATTGCTTCAAATTTCATAAAGTCAAACCAACTTAAAGCCAGCCTGCCCTCACCTCAAATTTGACCAAATCCCAAAGCAAATTCGGTCAAATTTAAATGCAAATTTAGCCCAGCAGCCTTTTTGCACACTCGCTTATACTCTTGCCGTCGCTTCTAGCGCCGATTTTTTCTTTGGCTGCTTTCATCACCGCACCGATATTTGCGCCCTCGCCAAGGCTAGCGATGATCGCTTTTATCTGGGTTTCTAGCTCGTCTGCGCTTAGTTGCTTTGGCAAATAGCCGTTTATGATATCGATCTCTTTTTGCTCGTTTTGCGCTAGATCGTCCCTGCCGCCGTTTTTATACTGCTCGATAGAGTCCATGCGGCGTTTGATCTGGGTTTGTAGGATCGGTAGCACCTTTTCGTCGGTCATTTCGGCGCGCTCATCGACTTCGACTTGCTTGATGACCGAGTTTATGAGCCTTAGCGTGTCGCGGCGAAAGTTATCTTTTTCTTTCATCGCAGTCTTGATGTCCTCTAAAATTTGCTCTCTAATCGTCATTTTTTCTCCTTTAAATTTAAGTAGGCAAATTATAACGAAGCTAAAATTTAAAGCTAATAAAACCGCCTAAATTTGGCTTGCTTAAGAAAAATATAGTTATAATTAGCCATTAATTTTTAAAAGGACTTGCTTGAGAAGCGACAATCTCTTTGCATTTGCGATCTTTATAATCACCGCGTTTGGATTTTTCGTTTGGGGCTATCAGTACATCCCGACTCATCACTTTTTGCTTTTCAGTATCGCTAGTATTTTCGGTATCTTTATGGCGTTTAACATCGGCGGCAACGACGTTGCAAACTCCTTTGGCACGAGCGTGGGCGCCAAGACCGTCACGATAAAGCAAGCCCTAGTTATCGCCGCTATTTTCGAGCTTAGCGGCGCGATATTTGCCGGCGGCGAGGTAACAAAAACCATTCGCGAAGGTATAGTGAGCTTCCCGCAGGAGGGCACGGAGCCGATGCTTTTCGTGCTGATTATGATGTCGGCGCTTTTAAGCTCGGGTATTTGGCTATTTATCGCGTCTAAAAAGGGTCTGCCCATCTCCACGACGCACTCGATTGTAGGCGGCATCGTTGGCGCCGGGCTTACGATGGGCTTTACGACGATGAGCGGAGATAAGGCTCTAGCTATGGTCTCCTGGGGCGAGATAGGCAGGATTGCCGTTAGCTGGGTTATCTCGCCGCTGCTAGGAGGCATCCTTTCTTATTTTATTTACGGCTACATAAAATCTAAAATTTTGATCCCGACTCGTAAATTTACCCTAGAGCTAAAGGTGCTAAAACGCGAGCGTAAAGCCTACAAAGAGCGCTATTTGCAAGAGCTAAAAACAAAACCCGAAAGCGAACAGATAAGGATACTAAGCAAGATCGCGGTCCTTGACGAGGATGACGTCGAAAGCGGCGAACGCAGCGAATATAAGCTCACTATCAAAGCCATGAAAGAGCGCGAAAAAGAGATCGATACGTCAAAAGCTATGCGCAAACATATCCCGATGGTAGCGGGCATCGGCGCGATCATCATCTCATCGATGATGCTTTTTAAAGGGCTTGAGCATCTAAATTTAGACCTAGGTTTTATCGGCACGATCTGGATCATCTGCGTCATCGGTATCGTCACCTATCTCGCCACGCTTGCGATGATAAACGTGATGAAAAAAGACAATGCCGAAAAGAGCACGAACCGCATTTTCTCGTGGTTTCAGATATTTACGGCCTCCTCGTTCGCCTTCTCTCACGGCGCAAACGACATCGCAAACGCCGTGGGCCCATTTGCCGCGATCCTAGACGTGCTAAAGACAGGCTCGATAAACGCCACAGCACCCGTACCTGGTATCGCGATGGTGACGTTTGGCATCTCGCTCGTGGTGGGGCTTTGGTTTTTGGGCAAGGAGGTCATTACCACGATCGGTAGCAAGCTAGCCGAGATCCTACCCACGACCGGTTTTAGCGCCGAGCTAGCCGCTAGTACGGTTATCCTGCTAGCGACAAAGCTCGGTATACCCGTCTCCTCGACGCACATCCTCATCGGCGCGGTGCTTGGCATCGGTATCCTAAACCGCGACGCCAACTGGAAAATGGTCAAACCTATCGTGCTTGCTTGGGTTATCACTCTACCGATCGCAGGCGGCTCGGCAGCACTTATTTACATGCTTCTAAAGACTATGTTAGGCTTGTAAATTCGACTATTCGCGAGCCGTAACTGGCCGATTTGTTTTGCCAAAACTTATAAAGTTAGTCTTGGTTTTTACCATAAAGTCACAGCAGTGCTCGGCAAATTTAAGCTAGTTTCGTTCAGGTACTATTTAAAACTATAGTTTTATATAATCTAAGCCTTTGGGCTGACTGCTTAAATTTAATGTCTTGACGATAATGCCCGCCTTGCCAAAAAAACGACAAATGATTTTTCACAACAAACTCAAACAATCAAATAAAGGCTCTTGCAACTAAATTTTATAAAATTTAGCAAGCTATTTTTTTATTTATGTATTCGCAAATTAAATTCAGTAAACATAATAGAGTAGTCAAATTTTTACTA
Source organism: Campylobacter showae (assembly GCF_004803815.1). NCBI lineage: Bacteria > Pseudomonadati > Campylobacterota > Epsilonproteobacteria > Campylobacterales > Campylobacteraceae > Campylobacter > Campylobacter showae. The sequence goes on from NZ_CP012544.1 coordinate 1,081,941, forward strand.
GTTAAATCAATAAGCTGGGTAAATTTGACGGCTGGGTAAATTTGACGGCTGGGTAAATTTGACGGCTGGGTAAATTTGACGGCTGGGTAAATTTGACGGCTGGGTAAATTTGACGGCTGGGTAAATTTGACGGCTGGGTAAATTTGACGGCTGGGTAAATTTGACGGCTGGGTAAATTTGACAAAGCGCCGAACTCTTACGAGCTCGGCGCTTTGTCGCAAGCGGTTAAAAAGTATTTTCTCTTTTTTCTAGCACGAGATGCAGTATATAAGTCACCGCAAATGCGACCGCACTAGGCACGATCCAGCCCAGCATCGAGTCGTAAAACGGCATTTCTTTGACGAGATCCGTCAATAGCGGCACGGAAACGCCCGCGATATCAAGTCCGTTTATCGTGCCGACGACCACGCAGACGTAGACGCAGGTGCGGTAGACGAGCTTGCTCGAGTCGATCAGCGGATTGATGAGCGAAAGGATGATGAGCATGATGGCGATCGGATAGATGGCGATGAGCACCGGGATCGAGCCCTTGATAATGGTCGTGAGGCCAAAATTCGCCACGCCAAAGCCGATCAAGCACCACGCCGCGACCCAAATTTTGTATTTGACGCGTCCGCCCGTTAGCTCCTCGAAGTACTCGCTAGCAGAACTGATGAGCCCCAGCGTCGTCGTGATGCAAGCTAGGAAAAACGCAGAACCCAGCACCAAAACGCCTGCCTTGCCGAAATAATGACCGCTGATGCGAGATAGCAGCTCGGCTCCGTTGATCTCCGGCGCGTCTTTAAACAGCTCCGCCGACGTCGCACCCAAGTAGCCCAGCATCAAGTAAATCGACATCAAAATCACGCCCGCCGTCATGCCTGCCTTTATCGTCGATGAAACCAGGTGGCGCTCATCTTTTACGCCCACGGTTCTGATAGCGTTTATCACGATGATACCAAACGCCAGCGAAGCTAGCGCATCCATCGTCTGATAGCCCTCTACAAAGCCCTTAGCCGCAGCATGCTGTGCATAGTCTCCGCTAGGAGCGACGAACTCGCCGATCGGGAACAAAAATCCCGCTCCAAAAAGCAGCAAAATAAGCGCCAAAAGCAGCGGAGTGAGGTATTTGCCGAGTAGATCGACTAGTTTTGACGGATTCATACAGACGTAATAATTTAACGCAAAATACGCCGCCGAGTAGAAAAATAGCCAAATTTGCAAATTTTCAGCCGAAATAAACGGCTTAACAGCGATATCAAAAGGCATATTTGCCGCGCGAGGTATGGCAAAAAGCGGCCCGATCGTGAGGTATAAAAGCGCAGTAAAAACCACTGCAAACACGGGATCTATGCGGCGCACTAGGCTCTGAAGCCCTTTTGCTCTAGCGATCGCTGCGACGCCAAGCACCGGCAAAAGCACCGCCGTAGCGCAAAAAAACATGATCGCGACGTAAAAATTCTGCCCAGCCTCTCGCCCCAAATTCGGCGGAAATATGAAGTTCCCTGCGCCGAAAAACATGGCAAAAAGCGTGAGCGAGATGACTAAAAACTGATTTTTGCTAAGCTTTTGTTTCATTTTCGCTCCATTTTAGTTTTAAATTTGGCAAATTGTATTTAGATAAAGTTGAATTTTCGTTGATTTGAGTTAAATTTACTTATTTTTCGCTCGCGCGTGTTTCGATTTGAAATTTAACCGCGCGGCGGGAGTAAAATTTAAACATTTTAAAGTATAATCGCGAAAAGGAAAAAAATGGCGAAAACTAAAACCGTATTTGAGTGTCAAGCCTGCGGTAATCAGCAGAGCAAATGGGTCGGCAAATGCCCTCAATGCGGGGCTTGGGATAGCTTTTTAGAGCTAAATGCGCAGCAAATAGAAACGCTAAAAGAGATATCAAAAAGCTCTGCAAAACCGAGTCTCGCAAAGCAAATCAGCGAGGTCGAGATCGAAAAAGTCACGCGTATCAGCACGGAAAATAGTGAACTTGACCTGGTTCTTGGCGGCGGCGTCGTGGAGGGCTCGCTAGTGCTAATCGGCGGAAGTCCCGGCATCGGCAAGAGCACCTTGCTACTAAAAATCGCGTCAAATTTCGCCGCCCAAGGCAAAAAGACGCTCTACGTGAGCGGCGAAGAGAGCGCAAGCCAGATCAAAATGCGCGCCCAGCGCCTTGACGCGGTCAAAGACGGGTTGTTTCTGCTCACGGAAATTTTACTAGAAAACATCCTCGCCGAAGTGCGCAAAAACGAGTACAAAATCCTCGTCATCGACTCTATACAGACGCTTTACAGCGAAAAAATCGCCTCCGCACCAGGCTCCGTATCGCAGGTGCGCGAGATCACTTTCGAGCTCATGCGCCTAGCCAAAAATGAAAACATATGCGTCTTTATCATCGGGCATATCACAAAAGACGGCTCGATTGCAGGGCCGCGTATCTTGGAGCACATGGTGGACGTGGTGCTTTATTTCGAGGGAGACTCCAGCCGAGAGCTGCGTATGCTACGAGGGTTTAAAAATCGATTCGGCTCGACTAGCGAAGTGGGGATTTTTGAGATGAGCGAAAACGGACTAATCAGCGCCAACGATGTCGCGGGCAAATTTTTCACGCGAGGCAAGGCTACTAGCGGCTCGGCGATCACGATCACGATGGAGGGTTCGCGCGCGCTTAGCGTCGAGATCCAGGCGCTCGTGTGCGAGAGCGCGTATCCTAAACGCAGCTCCACTGGCTACGAAAAAAACCGCCTAGATATGCTACTAGCGCTACTTGAGCGCAAGCTCGAAATACCGCTGGGTCACTACGACGTCTTTATAAACGTGAGCGGCGGCGTCAAGATCAGCGAAACTGCGGCCGATCTAGCCGTGGTCGCGGCGATCATTTCCAGCTTTAAAAATCGTCCGATCAGCAAAGAGAGCGTATTTATGGGCGAGCTTAGCTTAAACGGCGAGATTCGCGAGATATTTAACCTCGATCAGCGCCTAAAAGAGGCCAAAACGCAGAAATTTAAAAACGCGATCGTACCAAGCAAGCCGCTTGACGCACAAGGGCTAAAATGCTTCGTCGCAGGCGACATCACGCAGGTTTTGGAGTGGATGTAAAATTTTGCCGCCAAAACCCGCTCCGCAAAAACGCAAAAGGAAAAAACATGGAAAATCTAAAATGGAAGCTATCAAAAACGCTAAAAACAGCGATGAGACAAAGAGATATCGATACTTTTACACTAGCTAAAATCGCCGAGGAGACCTATGCAGCGGCTCATGCGGACGGCGATTTAGACGTAAGGCAAGAAGTTTTTAAGGTTATCGACGAATACGCGAGCGAGGTAAATTTAGAAATTTTAGACTTGGTTTGCCAAATTTTAGGCTCTAGCGTTAAATTCGGCGACGACGGAGATTTTTAAATTCACCACTACTTTAAATTGCTTCAAAATTTAAATCCGGCACAAAAGCCCAAAACGCTTAAATTTACGGTAAAATCAAAACCAAAGTAAACGCAAAAACGGCAAAACTTAAGATGTTTAAATTTTATTCATACTTGGGCAAAATATAAATACGGGCGGCGAATTTTACATAGCTATCCGGCTAAAAAAGGCAACAATCGCCTTTGCGCAATAAAGCTCGGCAAAAGGCGCCGTTTTTAGCAGATTACGACGGTCGCGGCCCAAAAGAGCAAAGCGGCGAAATTTGCGAAAAAATCGCGCCGAAAAATCCAGCTAGGCATAGCCGCAAAATGCCGTAAAAAACAAAAACTAGGAAAAAAATGTTTGGTTATATTAGGTTTATCTTAGCGTATTTCGTGCTACTATCACACGTTGGTATAGGACTGGCGGGCAAAAACATCGGCGTCTTTGCAGTCGTGATTTTTTATATCCTAGCAGGACTCGTCACATCAAAAGTCTTTATTAAAATCGCACCGAAAAACGCACAAATAAGCTACTTCATAAAAGATAGATTTTTACGCATTTATCCCGCATTTTTCTTTGCGTTTGCGCTGACGGTGCTATTTTTTTGCGCGACGTCGTATCTGCAGCCGCATTTTAATGCAAAAAACTTGCTTCTAAATGCGCTTATCGTACCTCTAAACTACTTTTTTTGGCTCGACGTCTCCGTCATAGACGCGCCCGTGGGGCTAAATTTCATCATACCTCCGGCTTGGTCGCTAGGAGCCGAGCTTCAGGCATATGCCCTGCTCGTGCTAGCGATCAAATTTAGACGGCTGGGCTACGCGTTAGCCCTTGGTTCACTAGGCGTTTACGCAGCGGCAAATTTAGGCTTTATAAACGCCGACATTTACGGATACAGGCTTGTTTGCGGCGTATTTTTTATGTTTTATACGGGATTTTTGATCTATCAAAAAGAGCTTGGTAAGCTCGCCGTTTTTTATGCAGCAGTAGTAGCACTGGCGGGCTATCTTTTTTACTCGCACGAATTTAGCGCTTTTGGCGCAGAGACGATGCTTGGATACTTGATCGGTGCGGCCATCGTTCTAGCGCATGAGAAGTTTAAATTTAAGCTCAAATTTAACGAGATCGCGGGCTCGCTTTCATATGCGATTTTTATCAGCCATTTTCTTTTTATTTGGCTCAGCCAGCTTTTGCTGGGTAATGTAAATTTGGCATTTGTAACGGTCGGTTCGGTCATGTTTGGATTCGTAAATTTTTATTTCATAGAGAAAAAAATAAATAAAATAAGATTTAAAAAGCAATAAAATTTGTATCGAAATTTTTAAGAAAAGTACGAAAATATCGCGAATTAAATTTATTTTAAAACCACGAAAATCGTACGAACAAGTATCAAAAAATCCCTAAAAATCGAAAGATTATCGACATATGCGCACTCCATTTTTACTCGCTCGTCAAATGGAATTTCATTCCTGCCGCTCACCTGCCAAAGCCCCGTAAGCCCCGGCCTGACCCTTGTTATCTTGCCTAAATTTTTACCGATTTGTTTTTTTTCGTAAAACATATACGGACGCGGTCCGACCAGGCTCATCTCAAGCCTAAGAACGTTAAAAAGCTGCGGCAACTCATCAAGCGAAGTACGCCTGATAAATCCGCCGACTTTTGTTATGCGCGGATCAAATTCGTATTTGTGAAATTTGGCAAAATGCTCGGCCTCTGCGGGATTTTGTGCAAGATAATCGTCTAAAATTTTACGCCAATTTTTATGCATAGATCTAAATTTATAGCAGCTAAACGGCTTGCCGAAGCGCCCTATTCGCTTTTGCTTGAAAAATACGCTCTCGCCGGGCTCGTTTATCTTTATGACTGCTGCTATAACGGTGACGACCGCAAGCCAAATCGGCGCACTAGCGATAACAATAGCATAATCAATCACAGCTTTTAGCAAAATTTTAGAGCGCAGACTCATAGCTCGCCCTCTAAAAATCTCTCGTAGCTATCCTCTACGAGCCGCTTTATCTCTCGCTCAAAGCGCTCTTTTGAAAATTTTAGCGCATTTTGCCTGATCGCTTGCGGATCAAATTCGTCTCTTATTTTTTCAAATTTTACCACTGCTTCGTTTAGGCTAGCTTCGTTTTGCTCGCTAAAATAAACACCCGTGATGCCGTCTATCACGCTCTCTTTCGCGCCACCCTTACCCAGGCAGATGACTGGCGTACCGCAGGCCTGAGCTTCCACGGGCGCTATACCAAAATCCTCTACGGCAGCAAATACGAAGGCTTTTGCCTTACCCATCAGCTCCGCAGTCTCGCGCGCACCCCTGAAGCCTAAAATTTCAATATTACTTTTGGCGATATTTCTGATTTCATTCATCTGCTCGCCGTCACCCACGACGACTAGCTTTTTGCCGCTTTCGTTAAAGGCGCGCACGATTAAATCGATCTTTTTATAAGGCACCATCCTTGAAACCGTGACGTAAAAGTCCTCTTTATTTTCGTTTAATTTAAAATTTGCAGTATCGACAGGCGGGTAGATCACGGCGGCATCTTTGCCGTAAATTTTACGTATGCGGCGAGCGATAAAATTTGAATTTGCGACGTAAACGTCGGCCCTGTTTGCCGCGGCGATATCCCACAGGCGAATTTTATGTAAAAAATATCTAGCTAGCGCCGCTTTTAGTCCGCGTTCTAGTCCGTTTTGACGCAAATAGTCAAAATACATATCCCAAGCATATCGCATCGGAGTGTGTATGTAGCTTATATGAAGCTGGTTTGAGTGCGTCAGAGCGCCCTTTGCTACGGCGTGCGAACTAGACAGCACGACGTCGAATTCGCTCAGATCAAACTGCTCTATCGCTAGCGGAAAAAGCAGCAAATAGCTCCTAAATTTGCTCTTTGCAAACGGTAAATTTTGAATAAAACTGGTTCGAGCGAATTTGCCATTTAAAATCTTTTGCCTATCGTCGAATTTAAGGTAATCAACAAGGCTAAAAATCTCAAAATCGTCCCAAATATCCGTAAAACTCTGCACGCAACGCTCAGCTCCAGCATAGGTTTCCAGCCAGTCGCAAACCAGAGCTTTTTTCATCCGCTCCGCCGCTACTTTCTATCGTAGTCGTCGCTGATGCGCACGATATCGTCCTCACCCAGATACTCGCCCGTTTGTACTTCTATGACGATGAGGTCTGAGTTTGTGGCGTTTTCCAGACGGTGAGTCTGTCCTTTTTTTATATATATAGACTCGTTTCGTTTTATTTGCATCTCATTATCATCTATGGTTACTAGCGCCTCGCCCTCTACGACGACCCAGTGCTCGTTTCTTTTAAAATGCTTTTGCAAGCTCAGTCTTTTACCAGGCTTAACGACTATCTTTTTCATTTTGTAGCCGCTACCCTCGCCTAGCACCTCGTAGCTACCCCACGGACGGTACACGCTCGTGTGCGTTTCGCAAATTTCAGGCAATGAATTTGAAAAGTGCTTATAAACCTCTTTTACCTTTTGCGAACTGCCTTTTTTAGCGATCAAAAGCGCGTCTTTGGTGTCTACTACGAGCAAATTTTGCACATCCACGAGCGCGGTCGGTTTTTTAGTTAGAATGAAATTTTCGCTCGCGCCGATTTGTAGCGACTCGCCCTCGTTTTTTATCTTTTTACTCAGCTCGTCAAAGCTGCCCATATCGCTCCAGCCCGCATCCAGCGGCACCATTTTGATATTTAAGCTTTTTTGCATTAGGGCGTAGTCGATACTGATATCCTCGATCTTATCCATAAAATTCGGACTTATTTTTAGCAGGCAAGGCTCGTTTGCCGAGCCCTCTATCGCCGCCGCAACGTCCTTTACGATACTTGGCGCATATTTTTTCATCTCGCCCAAAAACACGCCCGCCTTAAAGCAAAACATACCGCTGTTAAAATAATACCCGCCCTCTTTTATAAATTTCGTCGCGGTTTCAAAATTTGGCTTTTCGATAAATCGCTCTACGTCGCCGTTTTTATCGGCCTTGATGTAGCCGTAGCCCGTGTTTGGTTCGTTAGGTTTTATGCCAAACGTCACCAAAAAGCCCTGGTTTGCATAGCTTTGCGCGATCAAAAGAGCCTTTTTGTATTCAGTCTCATCCTCAATTAAATGATCGCTCGGTGTAACGAGCAAAATTTCGTCCCCATCGCAGCAAAGCGCCGCAAACGTAATCGCCGCGGCGGTGTTTTTACCAAATGGCTCAAGAATAAATTTATCTATTTTTTTACTACCGCATTCGTCAAGCGCCAAAAAGTAGTGCGCCTCGTTGCAAACGATGATCGTTTTTTGCGCGTGCACGTTGCGTCTAAGCGTAAGGTCAAAGAGCGATTTTCCGTTAAAAAGCCTAATGAATTGCTTTGGCATTAGCGTTCGCGACAACGGCCAAAGCCTCGTGCCCGAACCTCCGCAAAGTATAACGTTTGTCATTTTTTACGCCTTTTGCTTTAAATTTTCGACCAAATTTAAAAATGTTTCTTGAAGCCGCGCCAGTAAATTTTGATCCTTGGTCTCAAATCTCGTAACGATAACAGGCGTCGTATTTGAGGCTCGTACTAGCGCCCAGCTACCGTCCTCAAATCTCACCCTAACTCCGTCTATGTCGATGATTTCGGCTATTTTACCTAGGCCTGCTAGCAAATTTTGCGCGTCGCCATTTTCGTAAATTCCAACCAAAACCTCTTTTAGCTTTGTAACTAGTTTAAATTTCTGTGCGTCGGTCGTTTTTATCTTTATCTCGTCGGTACTGAAAACTTTTGGCAGTTTATCTAGCTCGCCATCTAGGTTAAAGCCCTTTGCAACCAGCTCTAGCGCGCGAAACATCGCATATGTCGCATCGTCAAAGCCAAAATATCTCTCCTTAAAGAAAATATGCCCGCTCACCTCGGCCGCCATGTCGATATTTAGCTCTTTCATCGCCTTTTTGATATTGCTGTGACCGGTCTTACCCATGAAGCTTTTACCGCCGTGAGCGTCGATCTCGTCGTACATATTTTGCGAGCATTTGACCTCGCCGAGAACTCGCGGATTTTTCATCGCAAGGCTATATAGATAGGCTAGTTCGTCGCCTTTTATGTTGCGTTTTTTGGTCAGAACCGCGATGCGGTCTCCGTCGCCGTCAAAGCCAAATCCTATGTCAAATTCGCCCTTGAGCACGGCCTTTAGATCGCTTAAATTTTTCTCCTCGCTAGGGTCTGGATGATGGTTTGGGAAGTTTCCGTCGGGCTCGGGGTATAAAATTTTCGCATCCAAATTTAACGCCTCACAAATTTCGGGTAGCACTGCTCCAACTGCGCCGTTTGCACAGTCGATGACGATTTTAAGCGGTAAGGCTTTTAGATGCCCAAACTGCTCTATAAGAAAATTTTTATAAGGCGTCGCGATATCGAATTTTTCAGCCCTCGGATCATCCGGTATTTTCGTTTTTGCCGTGATATCAGCCAGTACGGCGATTTTTAACTTTTGCAAATCCTCACCAAAATAGCTATCTTTAAAAATCGTGATTTTAAAGCCATTGTACTCTTTTGGATTATGAGAACCGGTTATCATTATATTTGCGTCAAATTTGTCTGAAAACACGCTAAAATACCCAACCGGAGTCGGTAGCAAGCCAATATCGTAGACTTTCATACCGGCCAAATTTAGCCCACTAACCAGCCAGCCGAAAATCTCATTCGCGCTTAGTCTAGCGTCATATCCTACGCTAACGTTTTTTGCGCCTCGGCGTAGCATCCCTCGACCCAAATTTAACCCGATCGCTTTGACGCTGATTTCATTTAGATCGCGCTCGTAAATACCGCGTATATCGTATTCTCTAAAAATTTCGTCTATCAAAATTTTACCTTTATAAATTTATTTTATTTTAAGACGGTGTATTTTAGCATTTTTGGGTTAAATTTTACTAAACGGCGACGTCTCCGAGCTTTGCTTGGATAGCTTCTATCAAGCTTTGAGGCGCAATTTTGATCTGTTTTCCTCGCACGCCGGCGCTTACATAGACGTAGTCTTGCTTTAAAATCCTCTCATCAAAAAACGTCTCGAACGCCTTTTTCATCGCTATGGGCGAGCAGCCGCCCCTGATGTAGCCCGTCACTTTTTCAAGTTCTCTTAAGTTTAAAAGCTCGCATTTTTTATGCCCGCTAAGTCTAGCCAGAGCCTTTAAATTTAAGCTCAAATCGCCCTGTATGCACGCTACGACGTAGCCTCTAGGCTCGCATTCGCAGACGATAGTTTTATATATTTTTTCTATTTGCTCGCCGCAAACGGCAGCTACGTGAACGGCGCTCAGATCGCTTTCGTCCACTTCGTATTCAACTAGCTCGTATGGGATATGTTTGCCGTCCAGAAACCTCGCGGCATTTGTTTTATGTACCATTGCTTTCCTATTTTTAAAAAATTTATGGCATAAATATAACATAAGTTCTTAAAAAACAGTATAAGTGATAAACCAATAAACAAAAAATAACATTTAAAAGCACACAAGGTATTGCCAGCCGTGAACAAGTATATTAAAATGATTTTGTCGTAGACCGAAGGTTTTAAGCCTTGTCTAGATGTTGCAGGGGCTTGATAGCCCGTACTTGTGATTGCCATAATTGCTCCTTTTGTATGGTTTAGGGCAATTATTGCTCAAGGTGCAGTGTCAAATCTACCTAGTTTTGGGGCATATTGGAGACAAATAGTGTCAAAATATACACAATTTGGGGAAAATCGGAAAAATTTTATTAAATCTAGCAGAGTAGGGGCGATTTATCCGCCCTTTTATTTTTGCTTCTTATCGTCTTTTTGCGTATTCTTGGCAGTTATAGCGACTAGTCGCCTTTTTGCCGCATTGATCGCCGCAAGCTTCGTTTTTGTAGAGATGTCTTTGCTGATGATGGTTTTTTGTAGTATATTGCCGATTTTTTCGGCATCGTCTAGTTCTATTATCTTTTCTACTAGACGATCGGCGGGATTTTGTGATATAATACTATCAGTGGCAGACGAATACGCCTCGCCAGCGGAATTTGCGTCCTGCTTTAGCGCAGTTTTATCGGCGGCGCTTAAAGGTGTTGGGAGCGTGGATGTCCCAGCCGTCTGCCGTTTTACATTAGCGACCGACCCCGCTTTATTTGCGGTAGCCATCGTCCGGCTTTCGACCGGAGTGTCGGTTGAGGCGCGCCGACCGGTCGCTTTTTCTAGCTCGGTGTTCCCTAAAAGCTTATCTTACCTTCTTTCAAGCTCTTTTATTCTCTTATCTTTATTGTTTTTTGTGACGTGAACTATTTGACCATCGCTTTTTCTGACGCCTATCTCGCCTACTTTTTTATCGTCTAGGTGTTTTACCATCAAAGCGTTTTCGTCTATGTTATTCTTAAAAAAATGCGTCGGGTTGTCTTTTATCTCTTTGATCACGCGAAATACGTCCGCCTCGCTTTTAAACATTTCGGGATGCTTTAACGCTAGGCTCTTTAAATTTGCTATCCATTCGTCGCTTAATACGCCGCTTAAATCGTTTATCCATTTCTCGACTTCAAATTTATGCCGCGCGTATTGTTTTGCCGAGCCGCCGTCTCTCATCGTCCAGCCTTCGCCCTTTACGACTTCTTGTTTTGCTTCTGCTTGCTCTAGCTTACTTCCTTGCTCGGCCGTTTCACCTTGCGTTTCTTTTATGATTTGCCTTATTTCGGGAATTATTTCGGTTTTGAATTTTTCAAGACCTGTTTTTGTTAGGCTATCCATATTCTCTTTAGGGATAGCGTCGATATTTCTAATCACTACGCTTAGATCGCCCACATTTCTTAGCGCATTTGCTATGTGGTTTTTTAGGGCTTGGTTGTTGCCTAGATAAGGTATGCGGGATTTTAACTTATTTACTATACGGTTTCTAGCCATTACTTTAAAAGCTAAATATACTTTGGCACAGAAAATGCTAGGAATAGTATGCTAATAATGGTTGCTATTTAACAATTTAAAAAATAAAATGCCTCAAAAAATTAAGCATTTCAAGGCTCCAAAATGCATTGTTTTGGGAAAAAGAAAATTTAAGATATAATTATATTTAAAAATTTAAGGAGAATATATGGCTGAAGAAATTTCAGAAAATCAAGGCAAAAAGGGAAACGGGCTGGTTCTCATCATCATCATTGTTATTTTACTGCTTCTTTTGGTGGTCGGCGGACTTTTGGCGTTCTTACTAATGGGCGGCAATGAAGAGAATGCGCAAGCGCAAACGGCACAGGTTCAAACCGAGCAAGTCCAAGCCGCAGCACCTAAAAATACGGCAGGCAAGCGCTCAAACGACTATGTAAATATGGGCCCGGTTTATCCGCTCGATCAGTTTATCGTAAATTTGCTTAGCGAAAGCGGTTCGAGATACCTAAAAACAAAAGTTGATCTAGAGCTTAGCGCCGATACGTTAACACCGGAAATCGACAAGAAAAAGCCGCTAATAAGGGATATCGTCGTTTCTACACTATCATCTAAAACGTACGAAGAGGTAAGCACTCAAAAAGGCAAAAATCGCCTAAAAGACGAGATAGTCGACCGCCTAAACGAGGTTTTGGCCGACGGTCACATAAAAAACATCTACTTTACCGACTTTGTGGTGCAATGATCGGCATAGATATCGTAGCGATCTCGCGAATCTCAAGGCTTAAAGAGCGACGAGGCGAGGATTTTTTGAGATATTTTTTAAGCGACGACGAGATAAATATCGCAAAAACGGACGCTACGATAGCGGGATTTTTCGCAGCTAAAGAGGCTATCAGCAAAGCTCTTGGCTGCGGGATCTCGGCCGAGTTTTCATTCTTTGACGCTCAAATTTACAAAGACGACAAAAACGCCCCCAAAGTAAAGCTTTCAGAAAAAATCATCAAAAACTTTAACCTAAAAGACGCGCAAATCACCATCAGTCACGACGGAGGCTTTGCTATCGCCGCTGCGATACTGCAAAGAGCGGATTAGACTTTTAAATTTAGCTCGGATATGGGCTGAAATTTACCGCTAAATCAAATCATGTTTAGCCAAATTTAACAACCTCTATAAACCCTGTTTTGCTCGACAAACGCAAGCCAAATTTGATACTGTTTTTGTCCAAGCCTTTTTACATTACTCAAATTTAAAGCTAGCAAACCAAACCGTAGCTGCAAATTTAATCGCACTACAGCACTAACCGACTTTTATCAAATTTCCTCTCGCGCAGATCGCTTTTTATGATTCACGAATAAATTTTACCGCAACCACACCACATCATCTCTTTTTGTCGTTGCTGCTGATCTGTAGTAGTAGCGCCCGCTCGCCGATATTTTGCCGCAATTTTTCAAACTCCGGCCCGCTATAATCCTCGTCGTCGCCGCAATAAAAGCTGTTTGTCACAAGCTCGCACTCTAGCTCCATACCGCCTTGGATATTGTCCGAATGTCTTAAAATTTTATTTTCACTGCGCTGCTCGCAAAAATCATCCGCCATCTGCCAATATGCGTCGATTTCGTCATCGATCATCTAGGTGTCACCGACCAAATCTACAACACTGCTTAGTTACAAAATTTAAATTTTAAAATTGAATACCGATTTGCATAAGTTATCCTGTTTTTTAAATCACTTTTTTAATCTTAATCGTTAAAAAATAGTTATTATATATCTATTTCTAATATTTTTACTTGTAATTAACTTTACTTTTAGATATAATCCCGAAAATTTTAGACTAAAAAAGGAGAAACATGAAACAAAACGGCTTTTTGAGAAAGATTAGAATGAATTGCGCAAGATCGGAGACAATGAATTTTACTCGTGCATTTACGATGATTTAGCTAATATTCGTCATCGTCATAATAGGTATCATAGCCGCCGTAGCCATACCTAGACTGCAAGCCAGCAGGGACGATGCGTGGGCGGTCGCGATGGCTACGCAGATCAAATCCACTATAAACGACGTAATAAATCACGTAAACGCTACAGGTAATACTAACATTAAATTTAAAAACCCATCCTGCCATTTCTAATTTCTACGGCCCCGTAGATATGACGTCAAGTATCGGTATAAAAATCGTAGAGGATACGTATCAGATGTTTCCGAGAGGTTGGCTTACAAATTCAAGTAGTGTTCTGGCTTCGTGGGCGGATGGCGGTGCAGTACCTATATATTCAAAAAAAGCAAGCATGGGTAGCGGCAATCTGTGCGTATATATAGCATCCTCCAATATAGACAACATTCCTTTTACGCCCGAACATCCGGCAAGACCCGGTATAACCATAGCGGCTGGAAACGTAGGGCACATAGGCGGCATGATGAATGACGGAGAGGATAGAAGATGCGATATTTTAAGAAGCCTCTTAAAAAAAGCATTTCCTACGGAAGTAACTCCTCCTGGCTACCACACGACTAACTTCATAGACGTACCAGCATTTCCGAAAGCAAAATTGTAGAATTTTGCGCGGCGACTCTGGGCGCAGACGCATTAAATTTAGCGCCACGGCTCGCTTTCGTGCAAGCAAAATATAAATCCAATAACACCTCGTTAAAATAAAGCGATTTCACTTCTGTAAAGTCGGCAGATGCCAACCTAGATAATACGCCGCAAGTCTAAACACGACGCCAAACGCAAAAAGCCCCATAACCCAAAACATGCTCGTAAATCCCGCATAATCCATCGCAAAATATATAAGCCCCACGACAATGCTAACCGTCGCATAAAGCCCCGTTTTTAGGCACCATGGGATCTCATTAAACAACACGTCGCGTATCATGCCCCCACCCACGCCGTTGCAAAGTGCGAGCAGTACGACGCCAAAGACGTTGTAGCCAAACTGTAGCGCCACGATCGCTCCGACGATAGAAAAGCTCACTAGATCCACGGCGTCGGTGGTAACGAAAAGGAATTTTTTCTCGATGTCGCTTCGCTTGTGCAGGCGCAAAAAAGCCGAGAGAAAGAGCATCGCCATCACGATGATGCACGGAGCGTAGTGCGTGAACGAATACGGCGGGCGCGAGACGATAGCATCGCGCATAAATCCGCCTCCAAGTGCAGTCAGAAGCGCAGCGATAAAGATACCCAGCCAGTCGCAGTCGCGCTTAACCGCGAAGATAAATCCGCTCGTGGCTGCGGAGGCGATGCCGATGTATTCGGCTACGAGGAGCGCAGTCATTTTTAGCCTTAAGTTTTTAAACGAGATTTTACATTTTTAAAATAAAAAAGCAGTTGAATTTAAATGAAATTTAGCGTACAAAAGAGAGGGCGAAATATGCGAAAAAAGAGTAAAATTGAAGTGTATTTTCGAAATATACAAGTACGAATTTTACCGCTTTTACCCAGTCTAGAGACTTACGTATTTATTTAGAGCGAAGCAAAATTTGGCCATACCGACGAACTCGACATGGTCGCCGTGAGTAAAATCATCGCCACAAGGAGAACTTAGACGCGTAAACATCAAAATATAACACATCCGCCGTCTAAACTATCTAAAGTAGTATATACGCCGGTGCAAAATACGCCGCCGCGCCAAAAAATTAAATTTTAAAATTTTCTATCTCGTTAAAATTTAGATAGCGGTATATCTGCGCCTCTTTGCCCGCAAGCTTTTGGGGCACTATACTCATGTATTCTGAGGCGCTCGGTAGTCTACCTAGCACGGCGCAAACGGCCGCCAGCTCGGCGCTACCAAGATACACGCGCGCACCCATACCCATGCGGTTATCAAAGTTTCGCGTCGAGGTCGAAAACACCGTCGCACCGTCATTTACGCGGGCTTGATTACCCATACAAAGTGAGCAGCCAGGCACCTCCGTGCGAGCGCCCACAGCGCGAAAGATATCGTAGTAGCCCTCCTTTTCGAGCAGAGCCTGATCCATCTTGGTTGGCGGCGCTATCCAGAGTCTAGTCGGTAGCATGCCGAGCCCACGCAGAGCTTCGCCGAGCGCTCGGTAGTGGCCGATATTTGTCATGCAGCTACCCACAAATACCTCGTCGATCTTATGCGGGCGCGAGCTATCGGCTAGCACTTCGCTCAGAGTCGCGACGTCGTCGGGGTCATTTGGGCAGGCCAGGATAGGTTCTGTTATCTCGTCCAAATTTATCTCGATCACCTCGGCGTAGCGCGCGTTTTTGTCGGCTCGCAGCAGCTCTGGCGCCGCTAGCCACTCGCGCATTTTCGCCGCGCGGCGCTCCAGGCTAGCCCTGCTCTCATACCCAGCCTCTATCATCGCCTCGATGAGAGCGACGTTTGAGCGGACGTATTCGGCGACGCTCTCGATACTCAAATTTACAGCACAGGCCGCCGCAGAGCGCTCGGCAGAAGCGTCGCTTAGCTCAAAGGCCTGCTCGACTTTTAGATTTTCCAACCCCTCGATTTCTAAAATTTTACCCGCAAATACGTTTTTCTTGCCTTTCTTTTCGACCGTGAGCAGCCCTCGCTTGATTGCGTAGTATGGGATCGCATTTACCAGGTCGCGTAGCGTCACGCCCTTTTGTAGCCGCCCGCTAAATCGCACGAGCACGGACTCAGGCATATTTAGTGGCATAGCCCCGGACACCGCCGCAAACGCCACCAGTCCGCTGCCCGCAGGGAAGCTCACGCCGATAGGAAAGCGCGTATGAGAGTCGCCGCCCGTGCCCACGGTATCTGGCAGCACCATGCGGTTTAGCCACGAGTGTATGACGCCGTCGCCCGGCCTCAGGCTCACTCCGCCGCGCGAGCTCATAAATTTAGGCAGCGTCCTTTGCGTTTCAAGGTCGCTAGGCTTTGGATAGGCCGCCGTGTGGCAAAAGCTCTGCAATACGAAATCAGCTGAAAATCCGAGGCTTGCCAGCTCCTTGATCTCGTCGCGCGTCATCGGCCCCGTGGTGTCCTGCGAGCCTACGGTTAGAGTTGCGGGTTCGCAGTACTGCCCTGCTCTAACGCCCGGCACGCCGCAGGCCTTGCCCACGATCTTTTGAGCTAGCGTGTGGCCCTCGCTCTCGTTTGTTTGCGGCTGCGCGGGCCTCGCAAAGATATCCTCTGCGCCTAAATTTAGCGCGGCTCTAGCCTTAGCGCAAAGCGAGCGGCCGATGATGAGCGGTATACGCCCGCCCGCTCTGATCTCATCAAATATCGTATTTGGCGCAAGCGTAAAACGAGCGACTGGCTCGCCTTGAGGCTTGGCATTTTCGTTTAAATTTTCAAATTTAGCTTCGCCGTAAATTTGAACTCCGTCAAATTTGCCCTCGGCATTCAAATTTACCCGCCCGACGCGCAATATCTCGCCCGCATACGGGTAGATATCCACCACATCGCCCGTTTCTAGCGCGCTCGCGTCGGCTACGATCGGTAGTGCGCCGCTATCCTCGGCGGTGTTGAAAAATATCGGTGCGATCGCCGTGCCTATCACGATGCCGCCCGTTTTTTTGTTCGGCACGCCCTCTATCTCGCGCCCGAGGTGCCACTGGATGGAGTTTATGCCGCTCTTTCGGCTACTGCCCGTGCCCACGACGTCGCCCGCGTAGACGATCTCGAGCCCGCTTTTTTTGAGCTCATTGATCGTTTCTAGGCTGCCGGGCTGACGCTTAACTAGCATTGCATTTGCGTGCAGCGGGATATCCGAGCGCGTATAGGCCTCGCTAGCGGGGCTTAGATCGTCGGTGTTGGTTTCGCCGGCGACCTTAAAGATCACCGCCCTGATACGCCTAGGCAGGCTCGCGCGCGCCCTAAACCACTCCGCTTCCGCCCACGAGCGTAGCACTTCTAGCGCAAATTTATTGGCTTTTGCAAGCTCTGCTACGTCGTTAAAATAATCATGCACAAAAATCGTCTCTTTTAGCACGTTACAGGCGGCCTGCGCTACGGCTTCGTCGGCGTTTTTTAGGCTCTCAAGCAGCACGATGACGCTATATCCGCCCAGCATCGGTCGCAGCAAATTTACGGCGGCGATTTTGTCAAGGCCGCCTATTTCAAGCCCGTGATTTATAATCTCGTTTAAAAACTCCGCTTTTACCTTTGCCGCATCGTCTACGCCCGGATTTACGCGATTTGCAAGTAAATTTACGAGCCGCTTTACCCTCTCTTGATTTTCGTCTAGCCTTGCGGCGATAATCGCTTCGCCTTCACCGCCCGGCTCCATCGGCGGCATACGTCTTGAAAGTAAACCTAAATACTCCCTCTCGTGCACGCTTTCGAGCTTTAAAAGCTCGCAAACCTCTCTCGTCTGCTCCTCGTTTAGCGGTAGCGGCGGCACGCCTAGTGCCTCGCGCTCTTTTACGTGTTTTTCGTATTCGGTGAAAAAATCCATCCTTTTTCCTTAATCCATTTTTTAAACGATATGATTTTAGCGAAAAACAGATAATAATATAAACTAAATTTCGCTAAATTTGCGTTACTTGATACCCGAGGAGTAAATTTTGCAAAAAGCGTATTTTAACTCGCCTGTGGGCGTTTTGGAGATTTGCGGCGACGAGAGCGGAGTTTGCGAGATAAATTTCGTGCGAGATTTTGTCCGCACTGACGTAACGGACGCAAATTTAAAGCTCTGCTTAAGCGAGCTTGAAAGCTATTTTAAAGGCGAGCTAAAAACCTTTAAAACGCGGCTAAATATCGGCGGTACGGCGTTTCAGAGGTGCGTTTACGAAAATCTGCAAAAGATCGCTTACGGGCAGCGCATCACGTACGCCAAGCTCGCAGAGATGGCTGGGCGACCGAAGGCGTTTCGTGCGGCAGGCTCGGCAAACGCAAAAAACAAAATCCCAATCATCGTGCCTTGCCACAGAGTGATCGCCTCAAACGGCCTTGGCGGATACAGCGGCGGCGAGGGGCTGGCGACTAAAATTTGGCTTTTGGAGCATGAAACGAAATTTAAAGACAAAGCTTAGTGTCTTTAAAATTTGACGGTATAAATTTGTCCAAACAAGCACAAATTTGATACGAAATGACAAATTTGATCGCCTGATTTTAGCCGTGTTTAAGCACATACTCGCGAAACGCGCGCTGTTTTCATAAGTAAAACGAGAGGCAAATTTATATTTTTAACCATACCGTTTTGATAAAATTTATGATAATTTAGCCTACTCGGCAAAAATTGCGGTGAAATTTAAAAGGAAAAAAATGGATCTAAAAATATACTACGACGACTGGCAGATGGAATGCTGCGGCGACGCGTTTAAGCTCAGCGACGAGATTAGTTGGTACGTGGCAAAATTTAAGACGGACACGGATTTTATCTTCAGGGACGCCGACTACTCATATGAGGCGCACGGCGGAGAGGAGTACAATATAACAGGCGTCGTGACGGAAATTTGGGCGATATATTTTCGCTACGAATCATGCGACGAACTGCACGGACGCGTACTGCGACCGGTCAAATACAAAACCAAAGAGATATCGTGTAGTCACGGTTTCGAGCCGGAATTTGAAGGTTTTACGTTCGGCGCATATCTGGTGCGGCTAAGCGACGCGATAGTTTGCGACTTGGCGGACGAGATTTACGATAAATTCGCGCGCAAGAGTAAATTTGAGAGTAAAATCGTATCGCCGAATCAAAAAGACGCAAGCGGTGAAACGATTTTAAACCTAGCGGTTGCGGACGCAGACAAATACGCCGTAGAAATGCTGTTAAACAAAGGAGCTGACGTAAATATAGCTGGCTATGAGGGCTTCACGCCGATACAGCGCGCATGCTTTTGTGGTAGTGAGACGATTTTTGAGCTATTACTCTCGGAGGGCGCCGACTTGGACGCGCTAAACGACGCCAAGCTAAGCGCACGGCAATACTGCGATGGTAATTTTGAGGGCGTAAAAAACGCAGCCAGACTAAGAAAAATAATCGCAAAATTCAAGTGGTATGCGACTTTGCAAAAAAATTGAACTGATTTTGCATTTTTTACGGCGCGAAATTTAAAGCCAAACTATGTAAATTTTCAACCAACGCCATTAGTAGATACATAAAAACTTGATGCAAATTTGCCGTATAGGCCTAGTAAATTTATCAAAAAGCAAACCTTGCAAGTAAAAAATAAGCTCATTTATGCACCAAAATTTACATGCCGAATATACTTTTGGCTTTTTGCGCCGTTTCGTCTAATAGTAAATTTCAAATACCGTCAAAAAAGCATAAATCAGACGAATAGGCTACCCTAAATTTTAAACCAGCGGATTAATTACGTGCGGTTATTTATTTGCAAATACCAGCGTAAACACGCCGCTAGCGATCAGCGCGATACCGATCCACTCTCGCGCGCTCGGACGCTCGCCTAAAAATATAACCGCAAAAACAACGACCAAAACGACGCTAAGCTTATCTATGGGCGCTATCTGCGACGCGGAGCCCATCTGAAGCGCCTTAAAATACGCCAGCCATGACGCGCCGGTGGCCAGTCCGCTGAGCGTCAAAAACACCCAGTTTCGCGCGCCAAGCTCACTAAGCGGCTGCCACTTTTTAGCATATGTGAGAAACAAAATCAGCGCCGCAGCGATAACGAGCGTCCTGATAAAGGTCGCGAAATTTGAGTCCACGCCCTCAAGCCCGACCTTGGCGAAAATCGCCGTAAGCGCGGCAAAAACCGCCGAAGCTAGCGCCCATAAAGCCCACTCTTGCATGATTTATCCTTTGCAAAATTATAGTCAAATTTTACGGCAAATTTAGCTCAAAAGGGTGCAAATTTAAAATAAAAAAATAAGAGAAAGCTGCAAAGCGATTAAATTTGGCAGCGTCGTAAATGGATTAAGTAGCGTTTAAATTTAAAAAAGCGAATGCCTGATTTTTGACATTCGCCTTTAAAGTTTGATTTAAAATTTATTTTTTCTAACATCCGCGACGATATTTTTAGCCATATCGTCTATCTCGGCCGTAACCTCGTTTGTGGTATTTACGATCGAGATATTTTGGTGAGTGATGGAGTCGATTTGCGTGACCGACTGATTTATCATATTTATGCCGTCGCTTTGCTCCTTGATGCTTTCACTCATCTCATTGATACTTTGAGCTAGCACGTTTGCGTTAGCTTCGATTTCGCTTAGGGATTTTTGCGTTCGCTCGGCTAGTTTTCTTACCTCATCGGCCACGACGGCAAAGCCTCGTCCGTGCTCTCCAGCGCGCGCTGCTTCGATGGCAGCGTTAAGCGCTAGCAAGTTTGTCTGATCGGCGATGTCGCGGATGATCACGATGATGTTTTTGATCTCCTCGCTTTGTCGAGTTACATCCTGCGCCTTTTGGCTGATTGCGTTCATCGAGCTACTCATCTGCTCGATTGCAGCAGCGCTTTCTTGGATGGAGTCGGCTTGTCTATGAGCGCCGTCGGTCAGATTTTTCATAGATTCGGCTAGGATTTTAGCTTTTGCTTCTAGGCTTTCGGCCTCGTTTAGATTTTCTTTTAGCATATTGCTAACAGCTACACCGGCGCTCTCTATGCCCATGATCATATCTTTTAGATCGCTTTCTAGCTCATCTTTGAGCTCGATTTTAGCGGTATAATCGTTTTTGTTATATGAGTTTAGCACTCGCGCGATATCTTTTAAATTTGAAGATATTGAGCTAAAGAATTTATTTAGCAAATCTTTTAGTTGCACGAGAGCCGGATTGTTCGGATCCGCCTTTATAGTCGCGCCCATATGGCCTTTTATCATGAGATTTGCGATGCCGTTCATCTCCTCGATCAGAGCGCTATCTTTTTTGATGCCGTAGACTACTTTATCTATATTTTCGTTGATAGCCCTACTCATAACGCCGAATTCATCCTGCGTATTTACGGTTAACTTTTCAGGAGCCTTAGATACCTCATGTGTAACGAATTTAAACGTATCCTCAAGCTTTTCTTGGATAGTTTTTATCGGACTGAGAGATTTTTTAAGCAATACATAAACAAAAATCGAAAGAGCGACTATAAATAACGCCGCTAGCGCAAGCTGAGCCTTAAGTAGAGGAAGGGTATTGCTAGAAAAAGTATCCGCTCCGATAGCTGCGACAGCTAGCCAGCCTTTATCGTTGATAGGCAAAAGTTTAGCCGTTACGTTCTCGCCCTTATAGTTAGTATAAGGAATAAGTCCGTTTTTATCAAATTTCTTTTCTGTATATTGCTTGGAGAGATATGTAGTAGAGTCGACTGATTTACCGACGTTCTCAGGATTTGAGTGCATTAGCATGACGCCGTCTTGATTCATTAGATAAACATAGCCGTATTCGGTCTTGCCCATATCGAGGATTTTTTTGCTTAGAGTTTTTATATCGATATCTATACCTACTATACCGACAAATTTACCGTTTTTTACCGCAGGTGCTACGAAAGTTACGACCAAATCGTTAGTCGAAGTTAAGCGAGGCTGCATATAAATAGCTTTATTTTCATTTTTAGCCGCTCCGTACCAACCCCTAGTTCGCGGATCATAGTTATCGGCCAAGGTTGTTCTTTTACCGTCCGATTGGAAAAAATAACCATCCTCGCGTCCATAGTAAACATAGGTAACCAGTGAATTTGCAAGCTCTTTTTCTAGCACCAAATGACGCATTATATCATCGCCGTCGTCTGAAATTTTCTCGATGTTTACAGCTATTTTTTTGACCATAGCCAAATAATCTTCAAAAAACGAATTAGCAACAGTATTGACGTCTTTTAAAATTTGAGCCTGATTTTGGCTAACGAGCTGAACGACCTTATTCTCAGCCGTATAATAACTAACCGCCGAAATAGCGGCAAACGAAACGATCAGCGCGACGATGAGCATTAGCGCGATCTTGTTCGTGATAGAACGCATTTTCTCTCCTTAGATTTTGATTAAAATTTCTATTTTACTACGTTAAAAATTAAATAAAATTAAAACTTTACATTAACTATGTTTTAAAGCAAAATCCAGTCCAAATTTATTAAAAATAAGAAGTAATTTTTATGAGAATAAAATATAAAGCGGTATGAAAGCAAAATCAGCGTAGCAAAAACGATAAATTTAATCCAAATTTAACTGCTTCAAGTTAAATTTAAAAGCTAAATTTTAAACGCCTCGCCGAGTCAAATTTAACCCAGCGAGGCTTTATTAAATTTAAGCCGCAAATTTAGTTCGCGGTTTAAATTTAGACGAATTTCGGATCGCTAAACGCCGTTAGCTCAGGCACCTTACCTGTAAATTTCTCGATATTTACGAGCGCGGTGTGGCTGATGTTGCCGTTAGCTAGCTTACTAGTCGGGATATCTATAGTTAGCACGTTTGGCGAGCCGTTTTTGCAAAGACCCGCGTCAAATCCGTCGTACCATACGCCCTCAGCAAGCTTAACTACGCCCTCTTTGATATCTTGCGTCACGTATGCGCCCGCTAGCACTTCGCCGCGTGCGTTAAATACCCTAACCAAATCGCCCGTTTTGATACCTTTTTTCGCGGCGTCTTTAGGGTGTATCCAGATCGGCTCGCGGTTTGCTATCGCGTAGTTTTCGCGTAGAGAGGTTTGGTTTAGCTGCGAGTGGAGGCGATCGGTCGGATGCGGGCTTAGCATGTGTAGCTCGGCTGGTTTATCTTTCATACCTAGCCACTCGATCGGCTCATACCACATCGGATGCGCGCCGCAGTCGTCATAGCCCATTTTCTCGATGGTTTCGGAGTAAATTTCGATTAGGCCGCTTGGCGTTCCTAGCGGATTTAGCACCGGATCCTCTCTAAACTCGCCAAATCTTACCCACGTATCGCTCTCAGGCGTCGAGGCAAAAGTTACCGGCTTATTTTCGTTCCAAAACTCCTCAAACGGCTTCATATCGGTTTCAAAATCAGGTATAGCCTTGACCTGCTCGTACGCCGCGCCGTAGTACTCCTTGATCCAGTCAAATTCATCCTTGCCGTTATCGGTGTAGGCTACGACTAAATTTTTAGCGTACGCCTTGCAAAGATCGGTAAAAATTTGATAATCATCGCGTGCTTCGCCGTATTTTTCCACGACTTGCTTCATCGGCACGATGTTCATGTTTGAGTAGTCGCCCGTCATCGTGACGTCGTTGCGCTCGTATGCGGTAGTGGTTGGAAATACGATATCAGCCATCTTAGCAGTCGGCGTCCAGTAGGCCTCGTTTACGACTACCGTGCGAGGTTTGCGCCACGCTTCTAGTAGGCGGTTGGTTTCTTGATGGTGGGCTAAAGGATTGCCGCCGACCCAGTAGATAAAGTCGATATCAGGATACGTGATTTTCTTGCCGTTGTGATCGATCACTTTGCCAGGATTTAGCAGAGCGTCTGCTATACGAGCGACCGGGAATGCATAGTTTGTCGCCTTTTGTAGCCAGCTTTGACCAGTACCCGCAACCGCCGCGGCTTTAGCTACGAAGCGGCCGTTTGCGTCAAATTCTCCGCTATCGGTACCGATAAACTCGCCCTCGTCGTTAAATTTACCCACGCTTGCGCTATTTACGCCGCCGATTACCGCGCCTTTGCAAGTCGGAGCGCCGCCGTTTGAGTAGTGGTAGCTAAGGCCAAAACCTCCGCCGGGAAGTCCGATCTGTCCTAGCATCGCCGCCAATGTCACCATCGCCCAGTGCGGCTGCTCGCCGTGATGCGCGCGCTGCATACCCCAACCGCTCATTATCATCGTACGGTTAGCGGCGAAGGTATCTGCTAGCTCTTTTATGAGGCTTGCTTTTAGGCCGCAAATTTTGCTCGCCCACTCTAAATTTTTAGGCGTGCCGTCGGTTTTACCGAGCAGATACGGCAAGAACTTATCAAAGCCGCTCGTATAGGTCTCGATGAAGTTTTTATCGTATTTACCGCTCTCGTATAGGTAGTGCATCATGCCTAGCATCATCGCAGTGTCGGTGTTTGGCACCGGAGCGATCCACTCGGCCTTATCAAAGTACTGCGCCGTTTCGCTTCTTATAGGGTCGATTATTATGACCTTTATGTCGCTGCGTTTTTTTAGTTCTTCAAAGTACTTAAAGCCCTGTTCGTCGGTGCTAGTCCACGCTATACGAAGGGTTGCCATAGGATTTGCGCCCCAGATGACGACTACTTTTGAGTTTTCTAGTACCACAGGCCAGCTGGTTTGCTGCTCGTAAACCTCGATGCTACCCACGACGTGAGGCATGATGATCTGGCTAGCGCCCGTCGAGTAGTCACCTAGCGACCCGACGAATCCGCCGCTAAGGTTCATAAATCTATGAAGTAAAATTCGCGAGTTGTGCACGTTGCCGCTTGATTTCCAGCCGTAGCTACCCGCAAACACGCCCTCTAGCCCCTTTTGCTTTCTAGTCTTTTTTAGCTCTCTAGCCACTAGTTTTATCGCATCTTCGTAGCGTACGCGCACCCATCCGTCTTTACCTCTTAGCTCAGGTTTTGGCGAGTCCGGATTTTCTAGGTAGCTTTTGCGCACCATAGGGTATTTTATGCGTGATTTATAGACCATATCGGCGGTGTAGTGTTGCAACGGATTATACACTTCGCTCGTTTTTTGAAATGGCTCTGATTTTACGATCTTGCCGTCTTTGACGCTAACTTTTAGCATACCCCAGTGAGCGGCCGTTAGCACCTCGCCGTTACGCACGTTTGCCGTATTTAGCTCGGCGCCGAGCAAATTTGACGCCGTTACGCTAGAAAACAAAGGAGCCGCCGCAAGCGCCGCTCCGCCCTTTAATACATTTCGTCTTTGTAGGTTCATTTTTCTCTCCTATTTTTACTTCGCAGACTGGCAAAGCCAGTCTTTACGACGGGGAGCTACGCTCCCTCGACCCACCTAAAGCACACCGCTTCTTACGAAAGCGGCGTAAATTCGGCACATTTTTCCGTTTTTACTTCTCGGTCGAACGAAGTCCGACCTCCGAGCGGGAGTATAAATACTCCCTGCACCCACCTAAAGTCCCTACTGCGTAGGGTACCCTGTTAAAATTTACTTCACAAACTGGCAAAGCCGGTCTTTTGCACGGACTCAAATTTAAGCTTTTACGCTCAAATTTGACCGCTCTCTCGTCCAGCGAGTCAAATTTGAAGGCTAAAAGCCTCGTTCGCGCAGCCTAGCCCGCAAAGTAGTCGCTCAAATTTAGCGTATATCTCGTTTTGTACGCTAAATTTACCATCCGCCGAACCTTCAAATTCGGCGTTTTAAAAACAGCCGCTTCGCTGCGACTTTTATAAGCTTAGCTCCCGCAAATCTCGTCCGTTTGCGGGCGCGCCAGGCGTAAATCCTCGTCAAATTTACGCGCCGCTTTTTACTTTTTATCTACGTTCACGTCGGCAGAGTGCTTTTGCAAGTACTGTGTCACCAGCCACTCGTCGTCTTTGCCGATCGCCGTTCGCGCGATCATCGATTTTAGCAGGTTAGGCCACTGATTTGCCTTGTAGTGCGTGGTTTGATGTAGCGAATGGCACGCTCCGCAGCTCTCTTTGTAAAGCTCGCCGCCCTTAGCAAAAAGCCCGCCTAGATCGCTCGTAAAGCCGTCTTTTTGCGCATAGACCACGGTCTGGACCTCGTCCCATTTGCCGTTAGCGCCCTTTTTTACGACCTTTATATCGGGCGTTGCAGTTTTGGCAAACGCAACGGCGATGACGCGCTCGGAGTCGCTAAAGTAAACGACGTTGCTAACGGCGGGATTTTGGTAGCCTTTAACGGAGATTTTCACGCGGTCGCCCTGCGTGGCTAAAATTTTAACCCCGTTCGTCGGCAAGAGCCTGCCTATGCTTTTTTGCGACGTCGCATCGGCGTAAACGTCTTTTACCGATGGGCTATACACCTCGCCCGCTGCAAAGAGCGAACAGGCTAGCAAGCTTGATAGTAGGATTTTTTTCATTTTGCTCCCTTAAATTTAAGATGTAAAAGGATTATATAAGAAAAGTATGATGAAAGTATGATTTTATGAAAATATAATTTTATATTTGCGCGGTTCATGCCGTAAATTTACGAGCTAAATTTGTAAATTTAGCAGTAAAAGCTTACGAAAAAATACTAATCTCGGTTTTAAATTTTAAAAGCGGATTGGGCAAGGTTATTGAAAGCAAAATTTAAAGCGGTAGCCCGCAAAACGCCCGAAATTTAGGAGGGTTTGCGAGCCGAAAAATCCTACTCCGCGCTATAGCTTGAGAGTATATCAAAAGTAGGCGCGAAAAAGAGCGCTCCGGTGACCGGCGTACTAAAATCAAGCAACCTATCAGAGTTACCGCGCGGCTCGCCGATAAACATCTTATTTAACATCGCTTCAACCGTCGAAAACGTGCTAGCGTATGCGATAAAGTACGTTCCCGTCATGCTTCCCTCGACAAAAGGCATATTTCCGCGAACGACTTTTTTATCATCTCCTACGTTTGCCGCGGCGGAGTGCGAGTTGCTAGGCTTTTCATCCTCGCTCATCTCGATGTCGTCTGCTTTCGTGCGGCCGATGACCTTTTCTTGCTCGCTCACGCTAGTTGCATTCCACTCTCTCATTTTGTGTTTATATTTTTGTACAAACACATAGCTTCCGCCCCTAAATTTCACGTCCTCGTCGCCGACTTTGGCAAAAAAGTCCCTATCTTCGCCGTTTGGATTTTCCGTACCGTCTACAAAGCCGATGATAGCCCTGCCGTCGTGATACTTAAATCCCTGAGTTTCGTCTGCGAGCTTGGCAAATTTAAAAAGTTCGGCCTTTACATTTTGCGCCATATCAAAGCAGTCGGCAGCATCAAGCGCCCTAATATGCACGTGGATATCGCCCGCGGTGCTCACGGCTTCGTGCTTGTCGCCTTTTATCGCTTTAAAATTTACAAGCTCTTTTGGTAGCGGTTGCGGGAGTCCTAGTTTTAGCCACGCGTCGCGTCCGACGGCGATAACGCAGTTTACGTTCGCCTCCGCACCAAACCTTACTTTGGCCGTTTTGTTTAAATTTACGACCAAAGCGCAAAGCCTCTCAAAGCCTTTTTTACAGGCGTTTTCGTCGCCGCTTAACAGCCAAGTTTGAAAGACGGTGTTATTGCCCGGCGCCTGCGTTACTTCTTGCGAATTTATTTGCATTTTTTCTCCTTAAAGTTGATTTTAAAATTAGCAATTCGCATTTTACGACTTAAATTTTAATTTATGCTTAATTTACACTTTTAAGAAAACGTAAATTTTAAACGGATTATAATCGCCGAGTTTTGTATTAAACTATGATTTTTTGATTAAGCCATCTTGCCTCAGATATAGCTCGTTTGACTCACGGTTCGTTGATTTTGTTCGCCCAAGATAAGCGCATATCCGCTACCTTGCGCGTTTTGGATGAGTTCGGGGTAGAGTTTTTTGCGTAGTTTATACACAAAGCTTCGTATCGCGTCGGCCGTGCAACTACCCTCCTGCCAGACGTACGACTCGATCATCTCAAAGCTCACGACGCGGCCTTGATTTTTTAGGAAAAGATGTAGTAAATTTTGCTCTTTTTTCGTTAGCGCCACGGGCCGGCCGTCCTTTGTTAGCTGCCTGCTAAAGGCGTTAAATTTAAAGCCGTTTTTTAGATCAACCTCCGCAAAATCGTTTTTAAATTTATTCGCCGCAAAGCTCATTTGCATGATTAGATCGCGCTTTTCAAACGGCTTTTTTAGCACGCCAAAGCTACCCAGCTCTATCGCGCTAAGCACGTTCTCGTCGTTACCGTATGCAGTAAGAAATATAATAGGCACGTCTTTATCCAGCCCCCTTATACGAGCCGCCATCTCAAGACCGTTCATGTGCGGCATGTTGATATCAGAAAGCACCAAATTTACGTCCTTTGCTTCAAAAACTTCCAGCGCCTCTTTTGCGTTTGCGCAGGCGTAAACCTCGCTCACGTAGCTTTCGACCGATATTTTGATGCTTTCGCGCAGGCTCTCGTCGTCCTCGACGATGAGCAAATTTACGCCGTTTAAGATATTTTTTATTTTGCTATACACGCTAGCCTCGTTTCTTGCTTGTCTTTCTTAAGTTTGCAAACTAATTTTTAAATTTACCGCCTCGTCTAAATTTCGCCTAAAAATAGCGTAAATTTAGTCGGATTTACGGCACTTTCAAGCTCCAGCGAGCCGCCTAGCTTTTTTACGGCGAGTTCCCTAGCTACGTTTAGCCCCGTGCCCGTACCTATATTTTTCGTCGTAAAAAACGGTTCGAAAATCTCATCTCTATCCGCCTTAACCCCGCCGCCGTTATCGCTCACGCTCACGCAAAATAGCCCGCCCTCTCTCTTTAGCTCGATTAAAATTTGCGGCGTATCACGTCCGCTTTCAACTAGCGCGTCCTTGGCGTTTGAGAGTAAGGATAGCAAGATCTGCCTCACGTAGCTAGCGACGCTTTTTAGCTCGTATTTTCCGCTCTCGTGAGCAAATTTTAGCTCGATACCGTGAGAGTTTAGCTCGGGCCGCACTATCAAAATAAGCTCGTTTATGATATTAACGAGATCAAATTTCGCCGCTCCTTCGCCGCTGGCGTAAAAATTTCTAAACGCCTTTATCGTTTCATCCATGAGCCTTAGGCTCTTTTTGCAGGCTGCGATTTGAGCCGATATGCGCTCAAATTCGCCCTCGCTCGCGCACTCCTCGATGTTATCTAGATATAGCCCCAGCGCGCTTAGAGGTTGGCGCTGCTGATGCGAGATGGAGTTTATCATCTCGCCTACCAGCGCGGTTTTAGCGTGCACCAGCACCGAGCGCCTTTGCTCAAGCTCCTTTTTTTCGAGCTCTTTTTCGTGCGTGACGTCGGTGACCGCGAGGATAAATCCGTCAAATTTCACCCCGCCCTCAAGTACGTTCGAGACGTTTAGCCTGAAACTTTTTTCGCCTTTTTTTACGATAAAATCGCTCGAGTTTAGCGGGCTATTTTTGAGATTTTTAAAGCTCTTTAGCTCGTCAAGTCCCTGCGCCGCAGCGATCATATCGTCAAATTTCGCTCCGTAAAAAATTTTTGGCGCTAGAGCAAAAATACGCTCGAATTTTTTATTTATAAATTTTATGACGCCCTTTTTATCCGCGTACAAAAGCCCCAAATTTAGCGTCTTGGCAAATGCCCGCGCTACCTCGCTAGGCCCGCTTGCGTTACTCTTTGTAGCCCGCGATGTCAAGCCCAAAGCCCTTTAATGCAACGAAATCTTTGTTTTTATTTGCGCTTAAAAGCTCGATACGGCTGACGCCTAGTTTGTGTAAAATTTGCGCCCCGATGCCGTAGTCCTTGACCTGTCCGCCGCACTTCTCTTCGCCTTGTAAAAACACCGCGACTCCGCCGTTTTTAGCTAGATACTCAAGCGAGCCGCGCAAGTCGTCAAATTTATCCGAGCAAAGCAGCTCCACGTCGCTTGAAATTTGATGAAATTTGACTGCGGTTTTGTCTTTTATCTCGCCAAAAACAAAGGCGTAGTGACGCTCGCCCTTGTGATCTAGGATCTCGCATTTTAGCGCGTCAAAGCCTGCTATCTTAGCCGCGGTTTTTTCTTTTATCTCGATTAGGCTTTCGTGTTTTAGACGGTACTGCACTAGCTCTGAGACAGAGACCATATTTAGTCCAAATTTCTCGCAAAATGCCTCTAAATCGGGTCTACGAGCCATATTTCCGTCCTCTTTTACGATCTCGCAGATGGCGGCTGCTTGCGTTAGGCCTGCGTATTTACATAGATCGACCGACCCTTCGGTGTGCCCGGTGCGGCTTAGCACGCCGCCTTTTTTAGCGATGAGCGGGAAGATATGTCCCGGGCGCACGAAATCCTCGGGCTTTGACATCGGATCGGCGGCTAGGCGGATCGTGACGTCGCGCTCGTATGCGCTCACGCCCGTCGTCGTGTTTCTAGCGTCGATCGTTACTGTAAACGCCGTCTCGTGGCAGGATGTGTTTTTATCTACCATCAAATTTAGATCGAGGCGACGCGCGATCTCCTCGTTTAGCGCGAGGCACAGCACGCCTTTTGCGTGAGTTATGGCGAAATTTACCTTTTGCGTGTCGCTAAAGGTCGCCGCAAATACCAGATCACCCTCGTTTTCGCGATCCTCATCGTCGACCATTACGACCATTTTACCGTTTTTGATGTCGTTTATGGCCTGCTCTACTCTATCCATTGTTATTCCTTGTTTAAAAATTTGGGGTAATTATACATTTTTAGCTTTGAATTTAGGCTTTTGCGCGGGCTTGGCTTGAGATTTTACGGACTTTTAGATGTAGCCAAACGCGGCGCGAACGGGCTTTAGTTAAATTTAAACGAAGCGACCAGGCTTGTAAGTTTTTGTTTAATTTTTACGGATTTATTAAATTTGACCGATTTTGGGCATAACCCGCACCTTGAAAATGTTAAAGGTTAAATTTGGCGATAATAATATGCGTGAGGCAAATTTACAAGAATTGTTATTTTGATTAAATTTGTCAAACCTTAAAATGGAGCGCGATACGATTTGGGTTGTTTTTCATCGCGGCGACTAAATTTGATCAAACTCGCCGCTGATTGGAACTGTTTTGGAGCAAATTTGCCGACCTTAAAAGCATAAATGCTCGCTTAGCGTTACGCGAGTGGTAAATCTTTTTAACGACCACATCCGCGCTCTTGTTCAAACGGTTTTTATCGCACGCGCACTGCGATCGGCGACTTCAGCTCTTATACCTTACTAATATCTATTTTTCAAACGACTGCAAACGCCTTTAACATAGTTGGTTGTTTTAATTTAATAAATTTTGTATCGGCAAAATTTAACAGCCGTATCGGCATACAAATTTGCTACATATGCGATAGCGTTTACGAAATTTGACGATTTTACGGCTTTGGCTTGATTTGATATTTTGCGCCGAGTCTTGCAAATTCTTTGGCAAAAAACGTGTTTAGATCGCGCAAGCTGTCGTCGTTCATTTGGATAAGTTTTAGGCGGTTTTTCTTGTAAATTTTGATTTTTTTACTTTTTCTTTTTAGATATTGTGGCGTCTCAAGTCCCCAAAATTCGATATAAATTTCGCTTTGCGTCAAATAAAAATCACTAATGACGCGCTCTTTGGTCGGCGCCTTTTTCTCGTAAATAAACTCTATGCCGCGGTAAAATAGCCAATTTGCCACGATGAGCTCGGCACGGCTTTTTACCGTATCACCGCTATCGCTTTTATATCTAGTTTGCTTGATTTTTTGCTTTTTAAATAGCTTTAAAGCCAGCAAAATAATTACGATCAGCAGCAAAACGATTAAAATTTGAGATACGTCAAAGTTCATAAAAAATTTTCTTTAATTCTAAATTTTGATTTTTTGGAGTAAGTGAAGGATAAATTTTAGATTTGGTTGCGGAGGACGGATTTGAACCGCCGACCTTCGGGTTATGAGCCCGACGAGCTACCACTGCTCTACTCCGCGATGAAATTTGAGTGGATGGGGTAAGAGGATTCGAACCTCTGGATGATTGGACCAAAACCAATTGCCTTACCGCTTGGCGATACCCCAGCCTGTAAAAAGAAAGGTGATTATATATATTTTTACCTTATTTGTCAAGCTTTTTGGCAAATTTTCGCCGTTTTTTCAAAGTTTTTCCATAAAAGCCGTGCTATATGAGCCGTTTAAGCGTCTGTTTATATCGTCCTGCCAGCTAGCAGGCAGCGCTTCTAACGCTCTAAATTTAGGCAACAAATCCAAATTTTCGCTCGGATTTAAAAACAGTTTATTTATCTGCATTACGCTTAGAGCATTTTCGTTTTTTTGCAGGATTTCCACCTCGTAGCCGGCCTTGCACGACCCGTTTTCAAGCACCTTGTAGTACCAGCCGGTTAATCCCGTGGCAAAAATTTCTTTAGCCAAATTTGCATTTCCCCAGCGTTTTGCAAGCTTAAAGCACGGTTTTCTAGGCTGGGTTACTTGTAGCACCAGCGAGCCGATTTTATGCACGTCGCCCACGTTTACGCTAGTTTCATCTAGTCCGCTAACGGTCAAATTTTCGCCCATCGCGCCTAACGGCAAATTTTTAAGCCCAAGATAAGTTTCCCACGCGGGATAGTTTTCTAGCGAATTTGCAAACACGGCTTTATTTACGCCGCCGTGATGCTTGGTATCGGCCACCTCGTCACCTTCAAAGCCAAGCTCGTTCGCGTAGATTTCGTCCGTTTGCGCATTTTTAAATATTGCCGAGCGCCACGCCTTGCCCAGCTCGTCCGTAGCCGCCACGCTGCCGTACTGCCTTGCTTTACCTATCAAAAGCGCTTTTACGAATGCCATCTTACCCTCACGCCACGTTTTGCAGATTTAGCCTGACCTGCTCGCCCTCGTCGTTAAACTCAAATCTCACCGCCCTAGCCCCGAAGCTCTTTGCGATCGCCTCTAGCGTATCGCGCGCGGATTTGTGGATCTTGGACTGTAGCTGATTTATCAGGCGCACGGACATCTTTTCGACCTCGGCGCGCGCCTCCTCGATGAGCCTGTTTTTATCCTCCTCGCTAAAGCTGCTACCGAAAAATCCGTTTAGCGAATCAGGCAGCAAAAACGGGATAAATTTACCGTTTTTCTCGTCGTAAAATTTCATATTCGCGATTGAAAATTTGTATTTGCAAGGCGGCATCTTGATAAGATACTCCTCGTTCGCGACGTTTACAATCTCTAGGCGCGGGCTCGTTAGGTCGTAGATGAAATTTATCTCAAACTCAAATATCATCGAGAGCTTTTTCTCGCTCACCAGCCAGCGCAGATACTCCTTGCCAAAGCTACCGAACGCGTGGTCGGTCTTAGTCACGATCTCTTTGCTATAGACCTGAAAAACAGATAGCTCGCCGATGGATTTTAGCTGCGATATCTCGGTGCCAATCTGCGTTGTCGCAGGCTTTTGCGCGGTTTTTAAGGCTTTGTTAAATCTAAAAATCATAAATACGCAAACCGCCAGTAAAATCGCTAAAATAAAGCTCGTAACATCTATCATCTTTGCTCCTTTAAAAGGCGATTTTAGCGAAATTCGTTAAAATAATCGTTAAATTTGAGCTTTTGGTTGTTTTATATTGGTATAAATTTGGATTGTAAATTTAAATTTAGCGAGATTTTAGAGTCGGTGTAGTTTGGGAAAACCCGTACCTTTAAGATACGGGTTTAAATTTAACTCAAATTTACTCCAAATTTAGCAAGCAAATTTGAACTCAAATTTAACCGCCTAAAACACCTGAATAAATTTAAAATCATGCTCTCTGAGCACTTTTTTGATGAGCTCTTGGTGGTCTTTACCCTTGGTTTCTAAAGTGATAGTGATATTAGCGTCGCCGTACTCTAGGCTCGTAGAGAAGCGGTCGTAGTCGATCTTTACGATATTGGCGCTAGCGATCTTTAAGCTATCGGTTAGGCTCATGAGCGCGCCCGGTTTGTCGATAAGCGTGATTTGCAGCGCCATCTTGCGGTGCGATTTTATAAGACCTTTTTCGATGATGACGTTTAGCATCTGCACGTCGATATTTCCGCCGCTTAGCACGATGCCGATGCGCTCGCCGGCCTTAAATTTGACCTTGTTGTGCAAGATACTAGCGACGCCGACCGCGCCCGCGCCCTCGACCACGATCTTTTGCGTCTCGAGTAGGAACAAAATCGCATTTGCGATCTCCTCGTCATCGACCTGCACGAACTCATCCACGCACTCTAGGATATTTGCCAGAGTCGTCTCGCTCGCGTCGCGAACCGCGATACCGTCGGCGATAGTGCGCACGGTTTTTGAGTTTATGCTTTTTTTAGCGCTAAAGCTGTTAAACATCGCAGGCGCGCCCTTTGCGCTCACGGCAACCACGCGGATGTCGGGATTCACCTGTTTTACGCAGCTTGATATGCCGCTGATTAGCCCGCCGCCGCCAACCGGCACGATGATGGTTTCAAGCTCAGCCAGATCATCAAGCATCTCTAGCCCGACCGTGCCCTGCCCGGCCATCACGTACTCGTCGTCAAATGGATGAATAAAGCTCATGCCCTGCTGCTTGGCATACTCGACGGCGTAGGCGTAGGCCTCGTCGAAGTTATCGCCCTTTAGGATAACCTCGGCGCCTAGATCTTTAGTGCCTAGCACCTTTAAAAGCGGCGTGGACTCGGGCATCACGATGGTGGCTGGCGTCTTAAACTCGCGCGCTGAAATAGCCACACCCTGGGCGTGATTGCCCGCACTTGCCGCGACGACGCCTTTTTTACGCTCCTGCGCGCTTAAATTTGCGATTTTATTATACGCGCCGCGGATCTTGTATGCGCCGGTGCGCTGGAGGTTTTCTTCTTTTAGGTAGATGAGCGCGCCGCTGGCGAGGCTTAGTTTTGCGCTGTAGGCAAACGGCGTCTTGTACACAAAGCCGCTTATCGTGCGCTTGGCTTGGATTATTTTATTTAGAGAGATCATTTTAGCCTTTCGTTTTTGTTTAAATTTTACTTTTCGTCGCTTTTGCTTGCGCGTTTATTTACCGTATTTTTGCTTACGTTTTCTTTATTTTTTTATCGCGCATTACCGCATTTGCGTTTTTTATTTGGCGTTTAGAGACGTCAAATTTAGCCTAGTCAAGCCTTTTTAGCTCGATTTTTATGCACCTATCCTGCACGAAATTTATCCCGTTTTCGCGCGCGATCGCTCCCGCCGCATCGTTTGTTATACCAAGCTGCAACCACAGCGTTTTTACGCATTTTTTGACGGTGTCCTTTACTAGCTCGCTAGCAAATTCGCCTTTTCTAAACATCACTGCGACGTCTATATCTTGGTCTATTTCCATCAAATTTCTATAGACCTTGCGTCCTAAAATTTCATCAAATTTTGGATAAACAGGAAATACGTTAAATCCGCGCTTGATGAGAAATTTCGCAACCTCGTTGCTAGGCTTGCTCTCGTCTGGACTAAGGCCCACGACCGCGATATTTTTAGCGTCGGATAAAATTTGCCCTAGATCGCTAGGCATTTTTACCCTTTAAAAGCACGCCGCACTCGATATGAGTAGTATTTGCAAACTGATCAAACACGGCAAATTTGACCGCCTCGTGCGTCGCGGCAAGCTGCGTTAGATCGCGCTTTAGGCTCTGCGGCGAACAGGAGATATAGATGATATTTTCGTAGTTTTTAATGAAATTTATCACGCTCTCATCAAGCCCCGCGCGCGGCGGATCAACCAAAACGTGCGAGAAATCGTAGCTAAAGATATCAAGCTCTCTTAGACGGTTAAACTCACGCTCGCGCCTAAACGCGCTCATCAGCTCCTCGGCGCTCATTCGTAAAAATTCGATATTATTTACGCCGTTTAGCTCGCAGTTTTTGAGCGCATTTGCGATTGAGCTTTTGGATATTTCGGTTGCCAAAACGCGTTTAAACTTTTCCGACATCGGAACGGTGAAGTTGCCGTGCCCGCAGTAAAGCTCAAGCAGATCCGCGCCGCGCTCTACGCATCTCTTCGCCCATGCGATCATTTTTTCGTTTACGGCGGTGTTTGGCTGGATAAAAGCTCCGTCGCCGAATGTAAATTTGTAAATTTTACCGCCGATGTTTAGGCTATCCTGTAAATTTAGCTCGCCGCTTAGTAGCTTTTGCCCCTTTGCTCTCGCGGCTATCGTTACTCTCAGATCGGCAAATTTGAGCGCTAGGCTTTCTATCTCACTCTGCTCGGCTTCACCCAGACGCTTATGATAGAGTAGCGTCGCTAGTATCCCGCTCGCGCACGAGATAAACTCAGCGCCAAAGAGCCTCTCTTTTAAAATTTGATTTTTCGCAAGCGCCTCAAGCAAACGCGGCATCAAATTTGCGATAGGAGCGGCTACTTTTGGGCATTCGTCTATCATAATCCGCTTAGTTTTGGCACCGTGCATCGTGTATGCTAGATCGACCGCGCTATGCCAAATATCGTGCCAAATTCCAAACTCCGCCCTAGTGCGGTAAGCAGCACTCTGCGAGGCGAAAAACTCAAATTCGCCGCTATAAAATGGCTCAAATTCGCGCCTTATAAAATCAGTTTTAAATTTAACCTGTTCCTCGTAAGGCATATCAAGAGTGCAACTACCGCATTCTCCTAAAAATTTGCAAAACTTATCGGGCAAATTTAAACCCTTTGCCCGACGAATCTAACAACCAAAGCCGTCACCAAAAGCCCTAAAGGAAGCACTATCCAGATGCTTAGGCCAAGCGCAGTAGGGAAATATCCCGCAAAAATACTGATCGCGCAAACGGCAAGCGCATAAGGCATCTGAGTCTGGACGTGATCGATGTGGTTACACCCAGCACCCATAGACGAGAGTATCGTTGTATCCGAGATCGGCGAGCAGTGATCGCCAAATATCGCACCCGTTAAAACGGCTGAGATATTTACTATCATATACGCGTGCAAGGCGTCGCCCTCTAGTCCGCTGTGTATACCGACCGCGCTAGCTAGCGGTATCGCAAGCGGCATCAAAATGCCCATCGTGCCGTAGCTGGTGCCGGTAGAAAAGCTGATAAACGAACCCAGCATAAAAATCGCCGCCGGAAGGACGATCTTTGGCGTAGACTGCGAAAGCAGATCGACTAGATAGCGAGACGTGCCAAGTTCCTTGATCACCGAGCTAAGCGACCACGCAAGAAGCAGGATGATGATCGTGGTTATCATGGTTTTCCAGCCTTTGCCCCATGTCTCTATCGCCTCGCGAACGGTCAAAATTTTTCTATAAACAGCCATAAATATCGCCACCACCGTAGCTAATAAAGCAGACTGAAATAGCGCCACGGACGCATCAGCCGCGCCGAACGTAGCCTGGAAAGTGTGGAACGTAAGCGGATGAGCCTTCGCGCTCTCAAGAGCCTCGCCCTCAAGCGAGCCCAAACCGCTAAAATAAAAGCTAACGAACGCGCCCAAAATAAGCACCAAAAGCGGAATAACGGCGTTTGAGCTTTGTAGTTTGATATTTTCTTTAGGCTCTAGCGTCTTGTCCTCGACGTCCTCTATCATAGCTCCGCCCCGTCTTGGGTGCAGTTCGCCCGCTCTAGCTCTGCGCTCGGCTTTTAGCATGCCTGCAAATTCGCGCCCCATAAATGCGGTGCAAACGATGAAAAATAGCATGAAAAGGTTGTAAAATCTATAAGGCATCGTCTCGACGAAGATACTAAAGGCGTTTACGTTCGTTATTCCGATGAGCTCGTAGCCTTGTTTGATCAGCGAGATCTCAAGCCCGACCCAAGTCGAGATGACGGCTAGACCCGCGATCGGAGCGGCGGTTGCGTCGATGATAAAGGCTAGTTTTTCGCGAGAGACTTTAAATTTGTCCGTTATCGGGCGCATGATCGGGCCCACGATGAGGGAGTTCGCGTAGTCGTCGAAAAAGACGAAAAGTCCCATCACCCAAGTTGAAATTTGAGCCGAAACGCCTGTTTTAGCCTTTTTGCTCAGCCATATCGCCACGGCTTTGGTTCCGCCCATTTTGGTGATGAGCGCGACCACGCCGCCGATACAAAGCACCTGAAGCACGATGCCCGCGTTCCAGCTATCGGCCAGCGAGCCCACGACCCTTTTTACGATGTCAGTAAAGCCCTTTACGAAGGTCATCGGGATGCTAGAATCGATGACGTTTATGAGAAACGTTCCGCTAAAAACGCCGATAAAAAGCGACAAAACGACGTCTTTGGTGATAAACGCCAAAACTATCGCCACCACGGGCGGTATGAGCGTCCAAAAGCCGAATATTTCGGCATTTTTTTTCGCTACTTCGGGATCTACGGCCAGCGCCAAGATCGGCAAAAGCGACAAAAATAAAATCTTTTTCATCAAAAACTCCTTTTTGTTTTTCGTCGGTTTAATCAAATTTTCCGCCCCGCGTGCCATCGGTCGGTATTTAAGGCATAAATTTAGCTAAATGCGGCTTAAATTTTTGTTTTAAATTCGCTTAGAATTCAAATTTTTTTAGCTCTTTATTAAAAAATTTATGTTAAAAATGAGGCTTTTGTGGAAATTTTGTTTAAAACTGTACTCGGTGGCAAATTTTAAATTTGGTCATGACTTAAATTTTGCAGGGAATTTTGAAACTCTGGCTTGTTGGTCAAATTTGGTATTTAAAGCGCAGAGCGTCATTTGCATAAAAAGGTAAATTTATGATATCTGCTTCAAACCGCACGGGTTTAAAACGCTATTAAGTTTGCCGCTCGAAATTTAATACTTGGCGTCAAATTCCGGGTTAAATTTGATAAAAGAGTCAAATTTAACCCAAAAATCCACAAATTTAACGCTAAAAGTCTACTTTTTCTCGATAAAAAGCCCGGCCCAAGTCTGCTGCGTCGCCATCGCCTCGACGACGTTGATATTGACGCGGTGAGGCATATTTAGGCAGTTTAGCACGATCTGCGCGATATCCTCGGCGGTGATGTACTCTACGCCTTCGTAAACCGCGTCGGCTTTAGCCTTATCGCCGCCAAAGCGAACCTCGCTAAACTCAGTCTTGCAGATACCGGGAGCTATCTCGGTCACGCGGATACCGGTGCCGCGGATGTCGTTGCGCAGATTTCTGCTAAACTGCTTTACAAAGGCCTTACTGGCACCGTAAACGTGACTGCCCGGATACGGCCATGCGCCCGCAGTCGAACCTAGATTAAAGATATAGCCGCTCTTTCGCGCGATCATGAGGGGCAAAACGGCCTTGGTAGAGTATAAAAAGCCTTTGATGTTAGTATCGACCATCGCCTCAAAATCCTCGATGCTAGTCTCCGCCACTCCTTCAAGCCCGAGCGCCAAACCTGCGTTATTTACGAGTACTTCGATATCGCGAAACTCCTGCGGCAAATTTGCCACGCCGTCAAAAACCGCCTTTTTATCGCGGATATCTGCGACGATGATGTGCGTATTTCCAAGCTCCTTTACTAGAGTTTCGAGCCTTTCCTTGCGGCGAGCGAGCGCTACGATCTTGTACCCTTCGCGGCTGAGCGTCCTAGCTATCGCCTCGCCGAATCCCGACGTAGCTCCCGTGATAAAAGCCGTTCCTTTCATATTTTCTCCTTATTCGGTGATCAAATTTGACTCAAGCCCCATCGCCCTTAGATACTGCGCGTTGATCTCTTTTTTGCCGATGATCGCGTAGTCTAGGGCGTTTAGTCCGTTATCATCCACTGCCTGCACGTCCGCGCCGTTATCTATCAAAAGCTGCAAAATCTCCACGTCAGCCGCCCCTGCCGCGCTCATCAGCACGCTTTTTGACGCCGCGTCAAAGTCGCAGAGCTTCACAAAGCTAGGTAGCTGGACGCTCAAATTTGCACTATATGCAAGCTTAGTGCTCACGTCTATCAGCCTTTTGTTTACTAACGCTCCGTTTCCTAGTAGAAATTTGACTAAATTTATATCGTTTAGTTGTACAGCCTTAAAAAGCGGGGTGACGCCGAGCAGATTTTCGTAGTTTACGTCCGCGCCGCTAGAAACCAGGAGCTTTACGTTGTTTAAATTTTTAAGAGCGAAAAACAGCGAATTCTCAAAGCCATAGTTTAAATTTACTCCCGCGCGTAAAAACTCTTTTATCACGTCCTCGCTTTTTTCGTAAAGAAGCGCGGCGTTAAAGGCGTTTTGCAGCGAGCTTTGCGAGACAGCGCCCGAATATATCGCCTCATTTATGCCGTATTTTGTAAAGGTCGGGTCGCTAACCTTTCTCGCAAACTCGTCCATATCGCCGTTTTGCAGAGTCGCGGCGGCAAATTTTAAAAACTCGTTTGCAACCTTTGAAGCGTAATAAATCGCGCTGCCTTCGTCTATTTTGAAATTTGATTTGTAGTAGTTTACCAGCAGCCCCAAGACGGCATTGTAATCTTTGTTAAAGTCCTTAAAAACCGTGAAATTACTTAGGCTTTGATGTCCCCAGTAGCGAAGCCTGGCTCTATTTTGCGCTACTAGTTTTTCGTATTCATCAGGACTCTCTAGCTCTTTGGCGTAAATTTCGGGCGCATAGGAGGCTTTTAGGATCTTAAATTTAAACTCGTTTAAATTTTTAGTCGCTAAATTTCCGACGCAAGCAAGGCTTTCGGCGCGGATCTTTTGAGCGGCCGAGAGTAAAATTTGAACCTCTTTTATCCCCAGGATAGAGTCGTTGCAGTTTGGCTCAAATTCTCCCGAAAATGTTAAATTTTGCGAGAAAAATCGCTGCTTCTCAGCCAAAGCGTCATCGCAGCTAAAGCTAGCAAAAACAAAAGAAAACGATAAAAATATCGGCAAAATAAATCTCATCGTATGCCTCAATATCTTTTAATTTTGATAATTCTACCAAAAAATAATTTGGTAAAAATAAATTTACCGCTCATTAAAGCAAACGTCCGCAAATGCGGCTTTTAGCTTCTCGTAAAGCGGAGTAAAAGGCACGCCGTTTACGCGCACCTCGGCGATAGATGTTATGAAGTTCGTATCTCCGCTCCAGCGCGGCACTAGGTGATAGTGCACGTGCTCTGCGATACCCGCACCGCCTGCTTTGCCCAGATTCATCCCGATATTTACGCCCGCCGCGTTTAGCTCGCGTTTTAAAATTTTTACGCCCTCGCGCACGTAGGCGCTCATCTGCGACCACGTCTGCTCGTCTAGGCTTTCGATATTATCGGTATGCACGTAAGGTATCACCATAAAGTGCCCCGGCGTATACGGGTAGAGATTCATGATCCCAAAACACCGCTTTGCGCGGAACAAAACGCCCGTCTGCGCGTCTTTTTCGGGATGATTTACGACATTGCAAAAGACGCAGCCCTGCTCCTTTTTGCCGAAATATTCGCTTCTCCACGGTGCGCAAATGTGATCCATTCTAGCCCTCCTTTACAGTTTTTACGGCTTTTGTCAAGTCCTCTTGCCTCATAAAATGCTCGCCTATTAAAAACGCGTCGGCTCCTTGAGCGTGAAGCTCTTTTAGCTGCGAATGCTCGTAGATACCGCTTTCTGCGACGATGACGCTTGCGTTTTTGATTTTAGAAAATAGCCTCTCGCAAAGGCCCATATCCATCTCAAACGTGCTTAAATTTCGGTGATTTACTCCGACTATCTTTGCGCACGCAAAATTTGACTTTTCCACATCCTCTTCATCGTGCGTCTCAACCAAGGCCTCAAGTCCCAAAGTGCGCGCGTAATCAAGCAGCCTCTTTAACTCATCGGCGCCAAGAGCCTTTGCGATAAGCAGGATAAAATCGGCCCCGTAAACGAGCGCTTCTAAAATTTGATACTCGTCTACGATAAAATCCTTGCGAAGTAGCGGCAGCGAGCTTTCGCGTCTGATGGCCGCCAGATACTCCAAATTTCCTTTAAAAAAATGCGGCTCGGTTAGAACCGAGATAGCGTTTGCGCCGCCTTTTTCATACTCTTTGGCTATCTCTACGGGCGCAAAATTTGGCCTTATCAGCCCTTTGCTAGGGCTCGCTTTTTTAACCTCGGCGATGATGCGATACGGCTCTTTTGCACTACTTTTTAGCGCCTTTACCGCGTCTTTTATCTCGCGCGTATTTTTCGCCGCGAGCTCTTGCAGCTTTTCAAAAGGCGTTTGCGCTTTTCGCAGCGCCAAGTCCTCTTTAGTTCGTTCAATTATCTGATCTAGTATCATTTTTTACCTTTTTTAGGCACTCTTTGATAGCGTTTATGTGCTCTTTACCCTCGGACGAATTTACAAATTCCTCGTCGTGCAGGACTTGCTGCATTATCTCGTCAGCCTTTTTGCACTCGCCCAGCTTATAGTATCCCCACGCTAGCGAGTCTAGATAAAACACAGATCCCGGCTCTAGCTCGAGGGCTTTATTTACCAGATCTATCCCCTTTTTCGCGTCTATATCGTGGTCGATGAGTAGGTAGCCGTAGTAGTTTAGATATAGTGCATTATTTAGCTTTACGGCCGATTTTTCAAAGTTGGCGATCACTTGTTTGAGGCTATCTTTATCTATCTTTTTGGTTTGTTTATCCGTATCTCTTTCGTACTGATATATCGCCATTTTGGCTTGATATTCGAGATTAAAGCTCTTATCGAAAGCCTCCTGCGCCTTTTTGTATGCCTTGGCAAAATCTCCAGTCGCAGCATAAAGATCTATCAAAGCATCGTCGTTATATGAGTATTTTTGTAAAAATTTGATCGCCGCGTCGTAGTTTTTTTGATAGACGTAGACGCCAAGCGCTTTTTCGAGATAGATTTTTTCTTTCGTCGCTTCAAAAAGCCCCTCGTAAACATCGATCATATCGGAGTAGCGGCTGTCCTGTGCGTAGATATCTACTAGCGCCGTGCAAGTCTCGACCTCGCAGCCGTCGATACGGCGCGAGCTCTCTAGCTGCCTGATCGCCTCTTTTTTGTCGTTCATTTTATTGTATAAAAGATCGACTATTCGCAGCAAATTTTCCACGCTTCTATCCAGCTCGTATGCGCGCTCGAGCTCGCCCAGAGCGGCTTTGTTATCGTTTTGCATCGAGTAGACGGCAGAGAGCATGACGTGATTTTTAGAGATGTCCTCTTTTTTGACTAGCTCTTGCATTATCTTTGCAGCTTCGTCTAGTTTGTTTTCGCTCATCAAATTTGCGCCCTGTATGCGAAGCACGTCCACGTCGTCTTTTAGCACCTTTTGGCTGAGCGCTAAAATGCTTTTAAAATTTACGTTTTTAGAAAAAAACGCAAGTCTGAGAGCTTCTTTTAGAT
Organism: Campylobacter showae; assembly: GCF_004803815.1. Taxonomy (NCBI): domain Bacteria; kingdom Pseudomonadati; phylum Campylobacterota; class Epsilonproteobacteria; order Campylobacterales; family Campylobacteraceae; genus Campylobacter; species Campylobacter showae. The sequence continues at coordinate 1,124,724 of NZ_CP012544.1, forward strand.
AGTCAGTGTTTTTAGTTTTTTCGTAAAGCTGCTCGTAAAGCTCGGTCGCCTCGTCATGCCTAGCATTTTCCACCGCCAAAAGCGCCTTGATAACGTATAAATTCTCGTCAAAACCGTCTTTGGCGGTAGCAAAACAAACAAGCAAGGCCGCCAATATAAATTTTAAAATCGCCTTATTCCCGCGCATTCTTTCTCCAATTCATTGATTTTATCTTTAAAATAGTCCCAAAACGGAAAGGTGCGGCACTGGCTCGGGCGAAAGTCGTAAACCGAACAGTTTTTTGCCGTTTCGTCAAAAAACACGCACGCAAATCCGCCCTCATAGGGCTTTTCTTTGAGGCTAAATTTATATCCGAATTTATCCAAAAATCGCGATCTAAACTCGTCCTCGCTTATTTTTAGATGCTCCGCTAGCGCCGAGATTTCCGCGGAGCTTATCCATATATAGCCGCTCTCGCCGGTGCAGCATTTACCGCCGCACAGCTCGCACTTGCTAGCGTCAAATTCATAATCAAAGCCGCTTTGTCTTAGCAAACTCACTCCGCGGCGTCCTTACTTTGCGTGTTTGCCGTAGCGAAAATTTCGGCTGCCTTTTTACTATAAACGCCGCCTTCAAAAACAAAAATCGGCGGTAAAATTTGAGCTAAGGATTTTGAGCTTTTTTTAGCCTCGATTAGTACCAAATTTGCCGCACCGCCCGATTTTGGATACACGAAACAAAGCCTAGTAAGCGTAAATTTAAACTCGCTCAAACAAAGCAAAATTTCAGATATACGCTTAGCGTCGTAGCAAAAACTAAAAACTCCGCGCGGCTTTAGCAGCGAATTTGCGCTACCCACAAGCTCTCTAAGGGGCAAATTTTCGCTGTATCTGGCGGTGCGCAGATGTTCGTTCTCGCTTTTTTTCGTGCCGTCGTGATAAAAAGGCGGGTTTGAGACGATGAGATCGTATCTTTTTTCGCTCTTAAATTTAGCAAAATCAGCCGTTATGAACTCGGCTTCAAGCCCGTTTTGGCTAGCGTTTGCGGCGGCTAAATTTACGTTAGCTTCCAAAATATCGAGCAAGCTAAGCGAAATTTTAGGAAAATCACGCTTTAAAAGCAGTCCCAAAACCCCGCTACCGCAGCCAACCTCTAGCACCTCGCCGCGCACTCCGCCCTCACGGATAAAGTCATACAAAAACATCGTATCGCTGTTGTAGCGGTAGCCATTTTTGGGCTGAGTGATTATCATCTATATACCTTGATGATAAATCCTTGCTTATCCTGAGAGGTGATGATGTCATTGCTGTACGATATGCGCGAAAAGTCGCCGAATTCATCTTTTATCATCTCGCCGGCAACCTTGGCGCGCTCCTTGCCGATACCGAAATTTGCGTATGAGTCGATTTTTTCAAGTTCGTCTTGCGGGATCACTTTTGCCGCTTTTGACGTTGCGATAAAGTTACCGCGGCTAACTATCGGCGTAATTTCAAAATAATAATTTGAATTATAATTCTGCAAAAAGTCGCTTACTTTATTTTTGCAAACTTGCGTCGGTCTGTCTGAGCCTGCGCTCATATCCGAGCACTCGACCGAGGCGATGAAAACAACCTTTTTAGGCACTTCGGCTCTAAAATTTAGCTGGATGATCTTTTTTAGATTTTCATTTTCGCTCATTAGCTCTTCATTTTTGGTTAGTATCTGCGCCACTTCGCCCTTTGCGATGTTTTTTTGAGTACTTGTTTTAGCTAAATTTTCCTTCGTATCGCTTAGATCTTTAGCTCCGTCTTGTATCTGTTTTCTTAGAGTCGCGAGCTCTGCGTCTTTTTGCGTCAAAAGCTCATTTAAAGCGTCTAGTTGCTCTTTATTTTCCTTGGCCGTTTTGATGTCGTTTTCAACTAAAGTCGTGATTTTGTTATTTAAAATTTTATAGTTTTGGATGTTTTTTTTACCAGCGGCGATCTCGTCCTCTAGCAGTTCTTTTTGGATATTTAGCGACTCATTTAGCTCTGCAACCTTGGCTTCCGCACTTTGCAGTGAGCTATCTTTTTGCGAAATTTGATTTTCTAGTTCATAAATTTTACTCTTTAGTTCCGCCACGCTTTGCTCGGTTTCTTGGCGCTCGTTTTCAATCTGATTTTTTAGCTTTTCAAGCTCGGTTTTATATATAGCCTCGTTTTGTTCAATCTCTTTTTCAAATCCTTGTTTTTCTTTCTCGAGCTTTGCGGCTAACTCTTTATTAGTCGCGTTTAGCTCATCATTTATCGCTTTTAGCTTAGCTTTTGACTCGGCTTTTTTATTTGCGTTTTCAAGGCTCGCTTCAAGCTCGCTTATTTTTTTCTTGTCCGCGTCTCGTTCTTTTTCTAGGGCGGCGATCCTATTTTTAGATAAATTTTGAGCATTTAGAGCCTGAGCGTTGTATTCACTAGCGATCCTTTTTATCTCGCTATCTTTTAGGCCTAGCTCGTTTGCGAGCCTAGCATTTTCGCTCTTTAGTTTTGCGGTCTCTTCGTTTGCCGTTCTTAGTTCGCTTTCAAATTTGGCTTTAGTAGAAGTCGCTTCATTTTTTAGCTCGTCGTTTTGAGCTTCGAGTCTTTTTAGAGCATTTTGGCTTTCGTTTTGCGTTTTAGTGCTTGATTTGTCAAATTCGCTCTGCTTTTTTTCAAGCTCGGCTTTTAAGGTTTTGATCTCGCTGCGAAGAGAAGTCAAATTTTGCTCTAAATTTTTATTTTTCTCATTTTCTTCTTGCGCTTTGGCTAGTTTTTTATTTAGCTCGTCGATCGCGCTTATACGCTGTTTGTCGTTAGCGCTGGCGGCTTGTTTTCGCCTGGTTTCCAGCTCGGCTTTTTGATCGCTTAAGATATTTGAGATTTCTAGATTTTTGCTCACTAGATCGACGTTATCGTCATAGAGTAGCTTATTTTGAGCGCGCAGGACGCGGATTTGCTCTTTTAGCTCGTCTTCGTCGCCTAAAATAGGCGCGTCCGTATAGTTCGCGTCTAAATTTTTAGCATATTTTTCCTGCGGCAAAGCTTGACTTGGGATAGCCGAATTTGTCTCATTCGTAGTACTTGCGCTTTCATTTTTAGATGCTTCTTCGACGTTCATTATCTGTACGGCAAGCTCCGTAGACTTTGCAGACGGTTTTGCAAACTCGAAATACAAATAATATCCGCCCAGCGTGAGCAAGCAACCGCAGATAAAAAATAAAACTAAATTTAACGCTCTCAACTCTATTTTTCCTTGATGTCTTGGATTACCTTATGCGCATGATTTAACGCGAGCACGATCGAGCCGCCGTTTTTTAGCACGATGTCGCCGCCGATATATAGGCCGGGCACGCTGCTTTCATAGTGCTCGTTTACGACCGGATCTTTATCCGCGTCGAGCTCAACTCCGCATTTTTGTAAAAAATCCACCGGAGTCGAGCCGCCGATAGCGTAGACGACCCTGTCGTAGACTCTGATTTTTCCATTTAAAAAGTGCACCCTCACGCGTCCGGATTCGTTTTCGATCTCGGTGATGTCGTGGTTTAGTCGCACTTTTAGCTTATTTGCTTTTTCTAGTTCCCACAGCGCCGTTACGTTTACGTCGTTTACGCGGCTAAATTTATCCTTACGGTACGCCAGCGTAGTTTTGTTGTATTGGCATAGCTCGATGGCGTACTCTACGGCCGAGTTACCGCCGCCTACTACGAGGACTTTTTCGCCGCTAGAACAGGAGTTTAGGTTAAAATTTATAACATTATTTAGCGAAGGCGGGATTTTGTAGTCGGGTTTGTTAGGACGCCCCATTTTACCGATACTTATCATCACGTTTTTAGCCTGATAGTCGCCTTTTGCGGTGTGCACGAAAAACAAACCATCCTTTTTCTTGACGCTTTCGACCTCGGAGTTAAACACGGCCTCGATCTTTTCCTCGTCTAGCAGCTTATCAAAATAATCAAGCGTGCTCTCTTTCGTGCCGTCCTCGAAAGACACGATGCCGTGGATGGTGCTATCCTGGCCTTTATACTCCTTATCCACGCGCTTATTGTCTTTGTAAAATTTTCTTATAGTTTGGCTGTGGTTGTCGCCCTTTTCGAGAAGCAAGACTTTTTTTAATCCGTTCGCCCTAGCCTCTACGACGGTCGCGATACCGCAAGGACCGCCGCCGATAACGATAATATCGTAAACATCGCTCATTAATTTTCTCCGATTTTGATAATTTTTCATTAATGTAGCGAAAATTGGATTAAATTTTAAGAAATTCGCGAAATTTGGGGCAAATTTAATTTAAAAGTGCAAAAAGCGGCTAAATTTAAAAGAAAAAGGCTGGCGGGAGCAAATTTGACTCGTTTAGATTCCGTAAATTTACGAGCCAAATTTGAGCCTTGATAAATTTACAAATTTACAAAAGGGCGCAAATTTCATCAAATTTACGCCCGCTAAAGCTAAATTTTCTTTAAAAACTCTGCGATTAAAAACGCAAGTTCTAGCGACTGATCGGCGTTTAGGCGCGGGTCGCACTGCGTCTCGTATCTGTGAGCTAGATCATCCTCGTTTAGTTTAAACGACCCTCCGGTGCACTCGGTCACGTCCTGCCCCGTCATCTCTAGGTGCACGCCGCCGGCATGCGTGCCTTCTGCTCTATGTATCTCAAAAAAGCTCTGCACTTCGGCTAGAATTTTATCAAATTCGCGCGTCTTGTAGCCGTTTGCCGCCTTTATCGTGTTGCCGTGCATCGGATCGATGCTATAGACGATATTTAGGCCTTCGCGTTTTACTTCGCGTAGGATTTTCGGTAACCGCTCGCCGATTTTATCAGCGCCCATTCTGATGATTACGTTTAGTCTGCCAGCTTCGTTTTTAGGATTTAGCGCATTTGCGAGCGCGACGACCTCCTGCGCGGTTGCGTTTGGTCCGATTTTGACGCCTAAAGGATTGTGTACGCCGCTTAGAAAATGCACGTGAGCGTCGTTTACGCCGCGCGTACGCTCGCCGATCCAGAGCATATGCGCCGAACAGTCGTACCAGTCGCCGGTAAGGCTATCCTCTCTAGTGAGCGCCTCCTCGTACGGCAGCAAAAGCGCCTCGTGCGAGGTGTAGACCTTAGTTTCGCTAAGCGCAGGAGTATTTGAGGCATTTATACCGCAAGCCCCCATAAACGCTAGAGTTTGGCTCAGCTGCCTAGCTAACTCGCCGTATTTAGCGTCAAGCTCGGGCTTTTTGATAAAGCCAAGATTCCAGCGATTTACCTCGTGCAGATCGGCTAGACCGCCGCGAGAAAAGGCGCGAAGAAGGTTCATTGTGGATGCGCTTTGATAATACGCTTCGATCATGCGATTTGGATCGGGCACGCGAGCCTCGGCACTAAATTCAAAACCGTTTATGATGTCGCCGCGGTAGCTGGGTAGCTTTACGCCGCCTTGCTCCTCGTAGTCCGAGCTTCTAGGCTTAGCAAACTGACCCGCCACGCGTCCTACTTTTACGACGGGGCAGCGTCCGGCAAAGGTTAAAACGATCGCCATTTGCAGCATCACTTTAAACATATCGCGGATATTTACGGCGTTAAAATTTAAAAAACTCTCCGCGCAGTCGCCGCCTTGGAGCAAAAACGCCTCGCCGTTACAAACCTTGGCTAGGTCTTGTTTTAGGTTTCTAGCCTCGCCGGCAAAAACTAGTGGCGGCATCGTTTTTAGCTTATCCTCGGCCTTTTTTAGCAAGACTTCGTCGGGGTAGCTAGGCTGCTGTAAGATATTAAATTTTCTCCACGAATCTCTACTCCACATCTTTAAACCTTTTTTAAAAATAACCCCGATTTTAACTAAAAGAACTTTTATTACAGATAAAATTTCAAATTTTACCCTCAAATTTGCCCTTGCTGCGCATTTTTGAGCCACATAAGCTTTGATTAACGACAAATAAATATAATTTCGCCAAAAAAGCGTAAAAATGCAAGACAAAAATCAAACCAAAATCGGCTTCATCTACGGCCTGTCGGTCTTTATGATCTGGGGCGTTTTTCCTATTTATTTTAAACAACTCAGCGCGCTTTCGGCTACCGAGATCGTCGCTCACCGCATCGTCTGGTCGGTGCTGCTTTTGTTTTTGCTGCTCAAATTTGGCCGCAAACTAGGCGCCGCGGAGAAAATTCTAAGCAACAAGAAAACCACGTTTTGGCTATTTGTCACGGGAGTTCTCATCGCCGCTAACTGGTGGATCTACGTCTACGCCGTAAATATCGGTAAGATCGTGGAAACTAGCCTAGGATACTTCATAAATCCGCTCATAAATATGCTCCTTGGCGTGCTGATTTTAAAAGAAAAGCTATCGCGCGCGGGCAAATTTGCCATCGCTATCGTCTTCGTCGCTATCGGCGTGCAAATTTACGACGCGGGTGGCCTACCTATCATATCTATCATTTTGCCTATCACGTTTGGATTTTATTCGCTTATCAGAAAGCGCCTTAGTGTGCCATCTTTAGAGGGGCTTTTCGTCGAGACCGCGCTCATCGCTCCTATCGCGCTCGTCGCACTATTTTTCGTCGCCGCTAGCGGGCAAAATCACTTTAGTTTTTCGTGGTTTGGGCTCTTGATCGCTCTTTGCGGGCCTGCGACCGTCGTGCCGCTTTTACTTTTTAACTCGGCGGCCACGAGGCTAAATTTAAGCACGATCGGCTATTTGCAGTATATCTCGCCTTCGATGCAACTTTTGCTTGCCGTTTTTTACTACGGCGAGCAGGTTAGCGCACTCAAAGCGCTATCGTTTTTGCTGATCTGGAGTGCGCTGGCGGCGGTTAGCTTTAGCGCGATTTATAGCAAAAAAAGCAAAATTTCAGTATAACCGCAAATTTAAATCTAAAAAGGAAAAACAATGTCATCTATCGCATTTTACGCTGTCATCTGCGTCGTAGTCGCGCTCGTGCTCTACACGCAGATACAAAAAATAACGAGAAAGATCGACGAGAACGGCACTCTAGCAAACAACTCCCCAGAGGCCGTACGTCAAATTTCAGTGCAAAAGTACAAGGATTTTTGCGAGATAATAAACGGCGAGCTAAGAGAGCTAAAGATGAAAGCGCTCTACGACGACGCCCTAAAAAACGAGGATCTAAAAGAAAAATTTTTAGAAAGCCTAAGCGAGATGAGCAAAAAGCTGACGTTTATCGAGACGATGAACACCGCTAGAAATCCCAACAAATGGGAAAGCGAGCTCTTTGAGGTGCTTAGCCGCCTAGACGATCTCGTTACCGAAAATTTCAAAGACGGCGAGCGCGCGGGCGACGAGATTAGGGAGCGTCTGGGCGCGGAGTTTAGCAAGCTGCAAAATTAAATCTTAAGTAAAAACGGGGTAATATCGCTTTTTTGATTTAACTCTATCTTTCTAAGGAAAAAAACGGATGAGCTATACCAAAAAAGACCTCGTAACCGCTGCAAATTTAACCAAAGACGAAATTTACCATTTCCTAAATTTAGCCAAGGAGTTTAAGGCGCTAAACAACTCCGAGACCAAAAAAGCCAAGTCGCTCTACGGCAAAACGACCGTAAACGCCTTTTTCGAAAACTCGACTAGGACGCGAACGAGCTTTGAAATCGCGGCTAAGCGCCTAGGAGCCGACGCTATAAATTTCACCGCCTCAAGCTCCAGCACCAAAAAGGGCGAGACGCTCATCGACACCGTCCGTAACATCGTCGCGATGAAAACGGACATCGTAGTAGTGCGCCACTACAGCTCGGGTGCGGCTAAATTTATAGCTGAAAATACCGATGCTCACGTCGTAAATGCCGGCGACGGACTAAACGAACACCCTAGCCAAGCGCTGCTTGATCTTTTTACTATACTGGAAAATCGCGGCAGCCTAGAAAATCTCACGGTCGCCATCATCGGCGATGTCTTTCACAGCCGCGTAGCGCGATCAAATATCTACGTCCTAAAAACGCTCGGAGCCAAGGTTAAGCTCTTTGGCCCGCCGATGTTTTTAACGGGCATGGAGGCTTTTGGCTGTCAAATTTGCTCCGATATGCGTGGGGCCATCGAGGACTCGGACGTCATCATCATGCTGCGTATCCAACTCGAGCGCCAGGACGATGAGATCGCATTTCCGTCCGTACGTGAATACTCCAAATTTTTTGGCCTAACCCAAGCCAAAATGAAATACGCCAAAGATGGCGTCATGATCCTACACCCAGGCCCGATAAACCGCGGCGTCGAGATAAACTCCGACGTAGCCGACGATCCGCGCTACTCGCACGTGCTAAATCAGGTCGAAAACGGCGTCGCCGTCAGGATGGCGATCCTAGAAACTCTCATCAAAAATAAAGGCGCAAAATGAAAACTCTCATCAAAAACGGCACGATCGTAAATCATAACGGCTCACAAAAAGCAAACGTTCTGATAGATGGCGACAAGATAGCTCTCATCACCGCGGACGAACCTGCGGCCGATAAGATAATAGACGCTAGCGGCAAGCTAGTAATGCCTGGCCTAATCGATATGCACGTGCATTTTCGCGACCCCGGCCTTGAGTATAAAGACGACATAAACACGGGCTCAGAGACTGCTGTCGCGGGCGGCGTAACAACCTGCTGCCCGATGGCAAATACAAATCCCGTAAACGACAACGCCGTCGTCACGCGCGATATGGTAGCTAAGGCAAAAGCTCGCGGCCTCATCGACCTGCTTCCTATCGGTGCGATAACTAGCAAGATGGATGGCAAAAAGTGCGTAGAGATGGGCGATATGACCGAGGCGGGCGCAGTGGCGTTTAGCGACGACGGTCTACCAGTAGCTAGCAGCGACGTGATGAGATACGCGCTTGAATACTCAAAGCACTTCGGTAGCTTCGTCATCAACCACTCTCAGGACTGCTCGCTATGCCGCGGCGGCCACATGAACGAGGGCCGCGTCTCGGCAATACTAGGCATCAAGGGCATGCCGCGCGAGCAAGAAGAGATCATGGTTTCGCGCGATCTACTGCTAGCCAAGCTCACGGGCGGCCACATCCACATCGCGCACGTTAGCTCCGAGTGGTCGCTAAAGCTCATCGCACAGGCGCGCGCAGCCGGCATAAACGTGACCTGCGAGGCGACTCCGCACCACTTTACCTACACCGAGGACGAGCTGCTAGGCTACGATACGAACTTTAAAATGTCGCCGCCGCTTCGCACCAAATCAGACGTAGAGGCAATCAGAGAGGGGTTAAAAAGCGGCCTAATCGACGTCATCGTGACCGACCACGCCCCGCACCATAACGACGAGAAATTTTTAGAATTCGACAAGGCACCGTTTGGAATACTCGGCCTGCAAACCCTCGTGCCTATGACGCTAGAGTTGGTAAACGACGGCGTGATAAGTATCGAGCAGATGGCGGCTCTGACGTCCTATAATGCAGCAAAAATTTTAAAACTAAAAGACAAAGGCGTGATCGCGGAGGGCTACCTCGCCGACATCGCGATAATCGATCCAAATTTCGAGTATCTATACGACAAAAGCCTAAATAAATCAAAATCCCAAAACTCCCCGCTGCTAGGCAAAATGCTAAAAGGCGCGGCGGTAATCACGATAAAAAGCGGCAAAACGGTGTTTGAGTTTCCAAACGTAGTGGCGTGATCCGATCAAATTTAGCATAAATTTGAAATTTGACTTTGCGGCGGTTGAGGCTGCCGCGAGGTCAAATTTTAACAACGACTAAAATAAAATTTAAAACCATAAGGCGAGTATCGCAAAATAAACCCGCGACCAAAATTGTCAAAAATACAAAAGAGCAGTTTCTTAAAAACATTTTTATCGCTTATTTTGTTGCCTCTTTCGGGATTTTTATCATCCCCGAGGATATATTATCTAGTTGCAAAATTTGCCGCGATTTCGTAGCGGCTATGAAGCACATCCTTCCAAATATCCAAATTTTTAGCGATATAAGTCCGTTTAAGCAAGAGATACAATTTTACACAAGCTATATGTGGGTGCTTGGGCTGCTACTGGCGATAATTTTGAGTGCATTATTCATTATGTCCGGTAAACGCAAAGCTCCGAACATAAGCTGGCCGATATCGATGCTTGGTCTTATACTTAGCACATTTATTATATATGATTATTTCTTTGGTTGCGTAGGCGTAGACGGCATAGTTTTACGCGACGGAACTCGCACCCAGATAACCTTTGATACAAAATTTGAAATATTTGCCGCCATAACGGTTTTTCAACTTTTTTTCTCTTTACTTGGACTGTTTTTATCGGTCGTCTTGTTGCGAGATTTATTTTTTAAGATTTTCTACAGAGAAAAAGAGAGCAAATAAATTTAAATCCGTTTAAAATTTGCGGTTTTGATATCGGCGAATTGAAAAATGCAGGTTGCGCCGCGCGTTTTGATTATGAGAAAATCGGCCTAGATTTATCAAGCCAATTTTTTGCTAAAGCTAAATTTGACCCGTAATTTAGCCATGTGTTTTATTCAAATTTTACGCCGCTCGCTCAATCCGCCTATTTTGACGCCTTGCCGGCTCGCTAAAGCTATCCTTTTGGCGGCTATTTTTAGCCTCCAAGCCAAGCCCAAATTTAAATTTGTCAAATTTGCCGCCCGACTAAGCCGTAAATTTGCGCTTACGCATTTTTGTCAGCTCAAATTTGCAATCGTCGCCGAGTCAAATTTAAAAGCTAAACGGAGCAAATTTACGCCGTTGCAAGCCACTCCTATAGCCAAACCGCCAAGCCTAAATAAAAGCGGCGCGATTACTCCAAAAATAGCATGAATTAAACCCCGTGCCGTCCTCTAAGCCGCCCCAAAACGACGCGAGTAAATTCACGCCGCCGGCGTCAGCTCGATCGATGATAAAAAACCGATCAAGCCGACCGCAAGCGACGTAAATTCGTCAAATTTGACTCAAATTTAGCCTCACGCGTCCTTGCCGCTTATCGCATACGCCGAGCGTAAAAACACGTCCGTGCCAGATAGTAGCGCGCTCTCGTCAAAATCAAACGCGCCGTTGTGATGGCCTGCGGCGAGCTTGGTGCCGATCATCAGGTAGCCGCTTTTGCCGCCTGCTTTTTGCACGGCGTGCATAAAGTGCGCGAAGTCCTCGCAAGCGCCGAAATTTAGATCCCGCACGATGAGCTCATCTTTGATAAAAGGTGACTGGCGCGCGGCGCGCTCGTAGATATCCGTGATCTCCTCGCTGCTATCGCCCCCGCTCGTGCCGCCGGTTAGCTTCACGTCGTACTGCACGCCGTACATCTGCGCGACGCCCGCGACGATGTCCATACATTTTTTAAACATAAATTCATTTAGCTCGGTCGTTTCGCCGCGCGTTTCGCAGGCGATGTAGCCGTTTGGCGCAATGACGTTTCGCCCCTCGCCCGCTCGCAAAACGCCCACGTTTATACGCGTGACGCCGTCAGCATGTCGCGTGATACCGTGCATGGCTAGAGCAGCCTGCGCTGCGGCCAGTAGGGCGTTTGCCCCTTCCTGCGGAGCGCCCGCCGCGTGAGCCGATCTACCCGTGAAATTTACGTCAAATTTCGATGTCGCAAGAAGCTTGTTCGTACCGCAGATGATGCCGCCGCTAGTCTTTGCCTGAAAGCCGATATGACCGCCTAGCAGGTAGTCCACGCCCTCTAGCACGCCTGCTTGCTCCATCGGCACGGCGCCTCTGGTGCCCTCCTCGGCGGTTTGAAATATAAATCTAAATTTGCCTTTAAAGTCGTCCAAATTTTGCGCGATGAGTTTAGCCATCGCAAGGCCGATCGTGATGTGTCCGTCATGCCCGCAGGCGTGAGTGATGCCGTCTATATCGGCTCTAAAGCCCTCTTTAAACGGCCTATGCGCCTCATCCTTGCTCTCGGTCACGTCCACGCCGTCGATGTCGAATCTAAACGCAAGCGTCTTGCCCGGCCTACCCGTATCAAGCTCGGCCACTACGCCCGTTAACCCATCCTCCATCACGGGTAAAAACTCTCGCTCATCGGCGCTTAGCAGGCTTTTTGCGCGTTCTAGATACCTCTCTTTATCTTTCTCGCTGCCAAGACCTGCTCTGGCTTCCGGTTTCATTATCTCGCGTCCCATTTTTAGGCTGTAGCCGAGCTTTTTTAGCTCGCTAGCGATCTTTGCCGTCGTAAAAAACGTAAAAAATCCCGTCTCGGGATGTGAGTGAAAAAACCGCCTGTTTTTCACCATTTCGTCTTTTAGCGCTTCAACCTTTGCTCCTATCGCGTCCATTTTTGCTCCTTAAATTTGAAATTTTTATTATTTTACTTAAAGATATATTATACATCAAGATTAATTTTAAAAGCTTAAATTTAGGCTCTAAAATGATAAATTTGACTCTTATTTTTGTAAGGCTACCTTGCTTGGCGTAAATTTGATTAAATTTACTTTTCTTGCCGTGGATATTTCGGTCGGTTTTAAAACCATGATTTGCGCCAAAGCGGTACGGGTTTGGCGAGCTAGGCAGTAAAATTTGGGCGTTAAAATTTGAGTTCAAATTTAAAATGCACGTCAAATTTGAACTTAAATTTACAAAACGAGACAAAGAGACAAATTTGACTTCAGTCACCGTGCTAAAAACTCAAATTTGCCCAGCAATCGGCCTATTGTAAGCTATTTTTTAGTTTCATTATCCGCTCGTAGGATTCCTCGATACGCTCTTTTGGTATCTGTTTGGCGCCCACCGCATCCACGACTAGCTGAGTGACGAGCTCCGCGGTCCTGCGCCCATCTATCTTGTAGTCACTAAAGAGCATCACGTCGCCGCCTGCGTTGATAAAGTTTATCACCTTTTCTTGCAGCGTAAAGTCCTTTAGTCCGCCCATTAGCATATCGTCGCTGATGACTACGCCGTCAAATTTTAGTTCGCCGCGCAGCAAGCCGTCGATGATCGCTGGCGAGAGCGAGGCAGGCAACTCGGAGTCGCGCTGCATGAGGTAGATGTGCCCGACCATTATCATCTTGGCTTCGTTTTTGCAAACCGCGTCAAAATACGGCTTAAGCTCGCCGTAGTCGAAATTTTCTATCACGACCTTTGCCGTGTGGCTGTCGGCCTCGACGTTACCGTGGCCGGGGAAGTGCTTCATCGCAGCTATCACGCCGCGAGCCTGCGAGGCTCTCATAAACTCGCTTGCGTACAGCGAAACCTCGTCTATATCGGTACTAAACGCCCTGCCGCGCGAGCCTATGATGGTGGATTTTGGATTTAGCACGTCGGCCACTGGAGCGAAATTTACGTTTACGCCGACGTCTTTTAGCTGCTGTGCCATCTTGCCGTAAAGCTCGCCAGCAGCGCCTAGATCAAGCGTTTTTGCCACTTTTTGCGCCGAGATAAAGGTCTCAAATCCGCTCTTATCTTTAAATCTCGTGATCTGTCCGCCCTCCTCGTCGATAGCGATAAAAATGCCTTTTTGCGCCTCTTTAAATGCGCTTGTTAGCGCCTTGAGGTTCTTTTTGTCAGAGATATTTTTACCCAGCAGCATCACGCCGCCAAAACGCTGATATTTAGCCTCCGAGACGGCTTCTTTGGCGGTTTTGGGATCAGAGCCGTTGAAACCCACCATTATCATTTGGGTTATCATTTTGCGAAGAGTCGGCTTTTCTTGCGTTTGCGCATCGGCGGCGTTTAGCGCGGTCGGCAAACTCGCCAAAAACAGAGCCGAAAAAAGCGCGGCGATAAATTTTTTCATATCTTTCCTTTTTGTTTTTGTGGATTTTACACTATTTTAGATAAATTTAAGGACTCTTGGCGCGATTTGGACGCGCGGGCAGACTAAAGCAACAAAATTTGAAATCTATAAATTTCTTGTAAGGTTGCAAGCGGGATAAAGCTTAAGGACAAACAAACACTAATAAAAAATAATGCAAACTTGATCTTGGAGGCTTTGGCAATACTCTTACTTGATTGATATTTATGTTTGGGCGGTATGGATATTGTTGTTTTTATTTTTCTTTGCTAGCAAAAACGATATAAACAGAGTGGGCAAACATCGTACCAAATTTAACTTTTTTAAAATTTGCGAACAAAATTCGTTCAGGATTGGAGTTTTTAAAATTTAAGCCCAAAGCAGACAAATAACGGTCATACAAACCAAATTTACCTGCACCGCAAAATGCGCTTTTTAGCCAAATTTTATTTTTTACTTAGTAGATCCCTCAAGCTTTCCTGCACATCTTTGCCGCGTAGCATCGCCGCAACCTCGTTTACTATCGGCGTATAGATGCCTTTGCTAGCAGCGATCTTTTCTATCGCGTAGGAGGTGTCCACGCCCTCTGCGACCTCGCCTAGATCGTTTAGGATTTTATTAAGGCTCTCGTTTTTAGCAAGCCCCAAGCCTACGCGGTAGTTGCGCGAGAGCACCGATGAAGCCGTAAGAAATAGATCGCCCGCGCCGCTAAGACCCAAAAACGTCTGATGCTGCGCGCCGAAATACTCGCCAAACCTCGCCATCTCGACAAGTCCGCGCGAGATGAGACTGGCGCGAGCGCTGTTACCAAGCCCGAGCCCGTCGCAGATACCGCCCGCGATAGCGATGACGTTTTTATACGCGCCCGCGATTTCCGCACCAATAACGTCGCTGCTAGCGTAGGCTTTGATATTTTGCGGGAAAAGCCCTGAGATCTCGCGCGCTAGGACTTCGTTTTTGGAGTTGATCACGAGCGCGCACGGAAGGTCGTTTTGTATCTCTTTAGCAAAGCTCGGTCCCGATAAAAAGGCCAAATTTGCCGCATCTACGTGCTGTTCGTAAATCTCATCTAAAAATCGCAAACTCGAGGTTTCGATACCTTTTGAGGCGACTAAAATTTTCTGTCCAAAGTTTTTAAAATTCTCTTTTAGCCAGCCGCTAACAGACTGCGAAGGTATGGCAACGACTAGCAGATCGCGCTTTAGCGCCTCGTCTAGGCTCACGAAATGCGAACCCTCAAGCTGCCTGCGCGAGCTGATAACGCAGTCGTTTCTTTGCGAAAGCGCATGAAAAAGCGCGCTACCCCACTTCCCCGCTCCGATGATGGCTATTTTCATTTTTTCTCTTTTTTGTGATTTACGTTTGCTTTAGCTAAATTTGACCGACCCACTCGCAAGTCCAAACCTTACTTTTGTGAAAATTAAACGGATTAAATTTAACCGCGCTGGCCATCTCTATAAAACAAAAAAATGGCGCTATAAATTTAATTTCTGGGCCAAATTTGACCCGAAAACACGCGTCGCCAAATAACACTAAAAGGCGACGCAAGTCAAATTTATCCTAGTTTTTCTTTTAAAAGCTCATTTACTTTTGCGGGATTAAACGCGCCCTTGCCCTCTTTCATCGTTTGTCCGACGAAAAATCCGAAAAGCTTGTCCTTGCCGCTTTTATACTCGGCGACCTTGTCGGCGTTCGCGCTTAAAATTTGATCTATTATCGCTATGATGGCCGAGTCGTCGCTGACCTGTTTTAATCCCAATTTTTCGATGACGGCGTCCACGCTACCCTCATTTTCCATAAGATAGTCAAGCACCTCTTTTGCCGCCTTAGCGCTTATCGTACCGTCTTCTATGCGGCGTAAGAGCTCTATCATCTTAGCCGAATTTACGGGCGATGTCTCGATCGTAGCGCCGTTTTTTAGGCGTCCCAAAAGCTCGACTATGAGCCATGTAACGGCAAGTTTTGGCGATATTTTAGCCTCTACAAGCTCCTCGAAATACTTCGCCGTCTCCACGCTGCTAGTTAAAATCAGCGCGTCATCCTCTTTGACGCCCAGCTCACGCTCGTATCTAGCGACCTTTTGTTCGGCAAGCTCAGGGATCTTGATCGCTTCGTTATACATCTCCTCCGGGATCTCGACGGGCAGCAAGTCAGGATCTGGAAAATATCTATATTCGGCGCTATCTTCTTTGCCTCGCATAGAGCGCGTGACCAAATTTACGGTATCAAAAAGGCGAGTCTCTTGATAAACTTCCTCATCGTATTTGCCGTCTTCCCATGCCGCGCTTTGACGCTCGACCTCGTAGTCGATCGCTTTTTGGATAAATCTAAACGAGTTTAAATTTTTAATCTCGACGCGCGTATAAAGCTTGCTGTCGCCTTTTGGGCGGATACTGACGTTGGCGTCGCAGCGAAAGCTTCCCTCTTGCATATTAGCGTCGCTAATGTTTAAAAATCGCAAAATCGAGTGTAGTTTTTTTAGATACGCGACCGCCTCGTCGGAGCTGCGCAGATCAGGCTCGCTCACGATCTCAAGCAGCGGTGTGCCAGCACGGTTTAGATCGACTAGACTCTGTCCGCTCTCGTGAATGTTTTTGCCCGCGTCCTCCTCAAGGTGCGCGCGAGTGATACCGATGCGTTTTTTCTCGCCGTTTACGTCGATAAAAAGCTCGCCTTTTTCCACTATCGGTATCTCAAACTGCGAAATTTGATAAGCTTTTGGAAGGTCTGGGTAAAAGTAATTTTTACGGTTAAAAACCGAGCGTTTATTTATAGTCGCATTTACCGCCGCGCCAAAGCTTATCGCCTTTCTCACGGCTTCTTTGTTTAGCACCGGCAAAGATCCAGGTAACGCTAGGCAAGTCGGACAAACGTGCGTATTTGCCTCATCGCCGAAGCTCGTAGAGCAAGAGCAGAAAATTTTAGTTTTTGTATTAAGCTGGGTGTGAACCTCAAGCCCGATAACGACTTCAAACATAATTTGCCTTTTATTTAAAATTTAGGGCTTATTTTAGCAGGATTTTTATTTAAGTTAGATAAAAAGAAGGGTTTTGCGCCCGCCGATTTTTAGCGTATTTTAGCTGGCGGACGCGTAAATTTAAATTTTAGTGCTCGTCGTGGCTGATCAAGATCGCGCCGGCAAGATACACGTAAGTAAGAATCATAAAGATAAATGTTTGCAAGCACGCCATAAACGTAAGTAAAACAAACGCCGGAAGCGCAGCGTATGACGCAAGAGCAAGTACGACCAAAAGGAACAAATCATCGCCCTTGATGTTACCGAAAAGTCGGAAAGAAAGCGATACGACGCGAGACAGATGCGAAACGATCTCGACGATAAACATTATCGGAGCTAGCCATTTGTTTGGTCCCATGAAGTGAGCAAAATACTTAACCACGCCATTTACGCGGATACCTTCGTAGTGGTAAAACACGAAAACCACGAGCGCTAGTGTAAGGGTCAAATTTAAGCTCGAGGTCGGAGCCTCAAATCCAGGTATTATGCCTATTATGTTACTTACGAATACGATCAAACCAATGGTGGCGACTAGCGGCAGGTATTTTCTAGATAACGCTTCGCTGCCTAGCACGTCCTTGCCCATGGATACGACGCCTTCTAAATACGCTTCGAGGATGTTTTGCGTTCCGCGAGGTACGAGTTGCAAATTTTTAGTTGCAAATTTTGCCACGATAAGCACGATAATCGCGACTAAAACGAGATGTCCCGCGTAATTTACCGCGTGGATAACGTGCTCGTTGTCGGTAAACAAAGAAGCGATCCAACCTGTAAACAAAAACAAATTTTCTTGCATGGATTAACCTTAGATTTATGAAATTTAACGGCAATTTTATCCAAATAAACGTTAAAAGTTTTTTAAGCTTACCTCAAATTTCGCCCGAATTTTAGCTTTTTTGTAAAATTTGGCTCAAATTTAGTCGCCGTTTTTTAAAACTCCCGCTCACGCAAAAAATCTATCGTAAACGAGCTTTAGTATCGTAGCACCCACGACGGCTAAAAACACGACTCTAACAAATTTAACGTCCTTTTTTATGACCATATTTGAGCCAAAATACGCGCCCAAAACCTGCCCGACGCCCATCAAAAGCCCGACCGCCCAAAGTATCTGCCCGCCAGCGATAAAAACGGCTAGAGAGACGATGTTGCTGGTAAAATTTAGGATTTTCGTGTGCGCGACGGCTTTTTTCATATTTAGTCCGATGAGCGCAACCATCGCAAACGTCCAAAAACTGCCCGCACCAGGTCCGAAAAATCCGTCGTAAAAGCCCAAAATAAGCCCGAATATCACGTAAAAAGCTCGCGCGTTCATGCGGGCGGCTCTGTCCTCATCGCCGACTTTTGGCATCAAAAGCGTATAAATGAAAATCGCCATCAAACAAAACGGGATAATAACGCGCAAAAATTCGGCGCTCAAAAACAAAATAAGCACCGTGCCGACGCACGCGCCGATAAAGGTAAAAACGATCCCGATAAAAACTTCGCGGAAATTTATCATGCCTTTTCGGGCGAAATTTAGCGCCGCGGTGAAGCTACCGAAAGTACCTTGGAGCTTGTTCGTCGCTAGCGCCACGTGAGGCGGTACGCCCATCGCCATGATCGTGGGTAGCGCGATCAGTCCGCCTCCGCCCGCGATCGCATCGACGAAGCCGGCCGCAAACGCCGCCGCAAAAAATATCAAATACGCCGTAACGCCGAAGTCAAAGTCCATTTTTGCCCCTTCAAAAAATAAAATCATACTACGAAAAATTTAAAAAATTTATAAAACTCGGCCTTTTGTTTTACTGCGGTTAAAATTTAATAAAGCGGCGAGTAAATTTTGCCGAGCTGGGTTAAATTTAGCGGTTTAAGGTTGCGGCGCATTTTGTAAATTTTGCGGGCGCGCTCGGCGATTTTTTGAAGTTTTAGATAAATTTTGCAAATTTGAGCTCTATTTAATAGCGGCAAATTTGATATAGTTTTTAAAATTTAGTTTGCGAAAACCGCGCGGACAAAATTTGGATATTTTAGAAGATTGATTGAGATTTTGCTTTTTTGAGATGCGGGTTTAAAAACATACGAGACGCCAAATTTAAAGCTGGGTTAAATTTGACTGAAAAAGGAAATAAAAAAGATGTTCGCCGACCGCCGAGCGCGGCAAATCGGCGAATGCGGGATTATTTTATAACGCCGCAAACCATTCTAGCGCCGCCGCCGCCAAGAGGCTTTGGATGGTCGCTGTGGTTATCGCCGCCAACGTGGATCATTAGCGAGTGACCTTTTAGCTCGTCGATAGTTTTGATTTTCGGAGCTAGCACCGGATAAACCGCGTTACCCTCTGCATCAACGAAAAGCGCAGGTAAATCGCCCTTGTGGCCGTTGTCGTCCCATGCAAAAGAGTGTTTTTTGGTGTCGCTTGGATCCCAGTGACCGCCCGCTTTCATGCCTAGACCCTTTTCATTAGCGCCGCAGTCAGCGTTTTGATGCACGTGAAATCCGTGCGCGCCGCCCTCAAGGCCTTTAAGATTCGGGAATAACGCCACACCGTAGTTAGTCTCGACCGCTACAACCTCGCCCACGACGGTATTGCCTTTTTCGCTTAGTTGCTCCATAGTTACGACTAGGTGTTTGCCAGCCTTTGGATCAAAGACTTTTTCCTCGTGCGCAAGGGCGCTAGTAGCGAGTAGGCAGCCTAGAGCCGCGCTAGCTAAAACGATTTTTTTCATTTTTTCTCCTTAAAATGTAATTGCGGTGTAACTATAGCCTAAATTTGATTAATTTCGGCTTTAAATTTTCTTAAATTTAATGCGCCGCGATGCCTCAAATTTGCCGCCGTTTCGCATAAAGCAAAACCCGTCAAATTTACTTTATCTCGCTTAAAATTTGCGCCAGTTCGCCGCTTTGCCCGATGCGGTAGAGCGCGAAATCGTATTTGATCGGATCTGCGGGGTCAAATTCGCAAAGCATGTCCGTAAGCTCGCGCACGGCCTTAAAATCATAGCTTTTGCGAGAGATTAAGCCCAAATTTAGCGAAACTCGGTGCGTATGCACGTCAAGAGGTATGAGGAGCTTGCTTTTTGGCAGGCTTTTAAAGAGCCCAAGGTCGATGTCGCTATCGCGCACCATCCAGCGTAGAAACATATTGTAGCGTTTATACGGGCTTTGCGGCGCTTTTTCGTATGGCTTACCAAAGAAAAACTCATACCCCTCCGAGCGGTAAGGATTTAGCGAATAGATAAATTTAATAAGCTCGTTTATGCCGTCTACCATCGAGCCGTTTTTTTCAAAGCCCGATCTCACCACGCTTTCGATATCGCCGTGCTTTTTCAGGCGTGAAAGGGTGATGAAAATCTGCCGCACGTCCTCGCAGCTTTGAAAGCGGTATTTGTGCTGCGTCAAATTTGAGGCGATTTCCTCCTCGCTTTTATCCAGCAACGAGAAGTCGAGCGAATTTAGGAAATTTACGATGAGTTTTGCGTTGCCGTAAGCAAAAAGCGCGCAGATGAGGGTAATCTCAGGCGTTTTAAATTTACTAGCGACTTGCAGCGGATCGGCGGCGGCAAACAGGTCCGCATGGGTGTTTTTAGAGATTACGTTTTGATCCAGGAGGGTTTTTAAGTCCATTTTTAGCCTTTTTGGACGAGATTTTAAACCAAAAAGGCTAAAAGAAATTTAAATTTATTGCTTTAGCGTGAGCAAGGTATCGAGCATCTTTTCTACGGTCGTGATGATTTTAGCCGCCGCACCGTAACTGCTTTGAAAGCGTATAAGGTTTGTCAGCTCCTCGTTTAAATTTACGCCGCTAACCGACTGGTACTCAGACATAGCAACTTTATGGATAGCTGTATTTGCGTCGTTTAGATCGTTATTTGTCTGAGTTTGGCTAGCTAGATCGGTGGTGATATAGCGGTAATATCCCTCGACGCTCTCTTCCTTGTCCGCATGCTTGTCGGAGTAAAATATGATTTTTTTATACTGCATTTGCACCATATCGTTTGCGACTTCGTTGTTGCCAGGAGTCGGGTTTGAGTAGGCTTTTAGCTTGTGCGGATTTTCCATCAGCTCGCTTTTTACGCTCATATTTTTCGCGTTTCCGCCCTCAAAAACTCTATTTACCCCGATAATACCCGGGAAATTGGTACCTTTATCGACGAAAGCGACGCTGTATTCGCCGGCATTTCTTTTAGCTGTTACGCCAAACGTGCCTTTGCCCGTCGTCGCGTCGTACTGATAGTTTGCCTGAAAATAATCGTCCACGTCGTTTAGCGAGTTATTGTCGCCGTTGTCGTCAGTGTCGGAGTTAAAGTCCCGCACGATAGAGTTGCCGCGAGTATTGTCGTTTATAGTAGTAGAGGCGTTTATGTTTATCGTTTTTCGAGCGACCTCTTGGCCTTGATTGTTATAAACTACGACGTCAAAGCTACCGTGTTTAATGTCGTCGTTAAAATTCATCAGCGTCCTAGAGTCGCTTAGACCGTCTAGCTCGTCAGTTACGGCGTTTTCTACGGCCGATCTTGCGTAGATATTGTTCGTCTCGTTTATGATGCCTTTGGCGAAGGTATTTAGGTTGTCGATGTATTTTTGTATCGTTCCGTCTTGAAATTCTCCGTTATCATCCACTCTTCGTCCGCGTAGATCCAGCGCGGCGCCTAGTTTACCGCCCGAGATTCGTCCGTTTAGATCGACTTTCTTGCTATCGTCTCTTTCGAAAAATACACCTTTAAAATCGCTCTTGTCGCTTATCCTATCGACTGTTAGCGGATGATACGTCGTGCCATCTACGATATTAAATCCTGAAATATTTATCTGATGCTTGGTACCCATATCGGTTACGGTCGGATCGATATTGTTGCTTTGTAGTTGCCCCTTAAATACGCTTATGCCGGCAATTTTCGACATCGCTAGTTCGAGCTGATCGCGTTTGTCGCGCAGATCGTTTGCTCTAGTAGTGCCGACTGATTCGACGCGCACGATCTCTTTATTTATCTGCGCGATTTGCTTGGCGTATTTGTTGATTTCATTTACGGCGACTTCTATCTGCGAGTCCACGTCCTTTTGGATCTTGGTTAGCATATCGTGGGCTTTGTTGATACTGTTTGATAGCGTTGCGGCCGAATTTAGTAGATTTACCTTCTGAGAACCCTCGGTTGGGTTAGAAGCGAGGTTGTTCCATGCATTAAAATAATTTTGCAAATCCCTACCTATGCCTACGCTTTGTAGATCAGGGAAGCGCTGCGAAATCTCCTCTAAAATTTGCTTTTTATATTCGCTTGATTCTAAATTTATATTTGAAGTTCGAAGTCTAGCAAACGTAAACTCGTCATGCACGCGTACGACCGTATCGACCTTGGTGCCAGTACCGATGTCGCCCGGCATATCGTGAAAAGGCTCTCTGGCAGACTGCACGACGCGCTGTCTAGTGTAGTGCTCGCTGTCGGCGTTTGTGATGTTGTGTCCTGTCGTAGTGATCTGCGTCTGCGCGGCATCTAGGCCGCTAACTCCAATATGTAAAGACGAAAATATATTAGCCATTTTTTAAACCCTTGTTTTAAATAAACTTTCAGGCGTCAAGCCTTCTTTATCGTAGCTGCCAGACTCGCTTTTAAACATGTTTTTTAGCAAGCTATCGAAAAATTCTTTTACTCCGACGACGTATTTTGCGTATTCTTTGTTTTTTGAGTAGAGCTCTTCAAGCTTTGAGCGCATAAGCGCGAGAGATGATTTTACCTCATCGTCAAGGATAGAGCTTAAATTTGCCCCGCCGTTTTCCTTTGAGACTCTTAAAAGCTCTTTATCTAGCAGCGATTTTATAGATTCGAATTTTTTAACCAGCTCGTTTTTGCGTTTGACGCTATCATCGACCTTAGTGTGATCAGCTAGTTTTATCTTTTCTATATCTTCCGTAGTTTGGGCGATGAGCTCGTCTAGCACGCCCATCGCCTCATCTAAATATTTTTTAAGCATTTTTGTCCTTTCTTTTTACGCAAGGACAAAAAATCTTATAAAAGCGTATCGGCAATGGCTTTTGCAGTCTTGGACATATCTAGTTTATATGTCCCGTTTGCGATCTGCTCAGCTATCTTTGCAACCTTGCTTTCTTCTTTGCCTTGTGTTTTTTCCATGTTTTCGCTCTTTTTTACGTCGTTTGAGCGAGTGATTTGCTGCGGGCTCATGCCCAGTTTAGCTCCCAAAGTTCCTATCATTTTCAAGCCTTTTTAGATTTGTTAGAAACTAAATCGGCAAATTTTGAAATTTCTTAAGCCCTTTCTTTCAAATAATTAAATAAAAGTTCGCTAAAGCCTAAATTTCCGCTCAGAGCCTTACTCATCGTGTCGTTATACATCGAGTGATAGATCTCGTCTCCGGCATCTTTGCCAAATAACGGATTTTCGTCCTTTAGCGCGATATCTAGCACGCTTTTAACCAAAAACGCCTCAAAAGCATCGGTTTGCTCTTTTAAAAGCGCGTCTTGCTCGCTCTGAGGCTTATCCGTGCGTCTATTTTCGATAGAGCTCGTGGCAAATTTATTGTAGGAGCTTAAAGCCGCCGAAGTATCTACGTTTAACATTATATTATCTCCAAATTTACATGTATGGCGCCCACACGCTTTAGATTTTCCATGATCGCTATGATGTCGCTAGGAGTCGCGCCCATCTTACTTAGCGCCCTTGCTACGCTAGCTACGGTTGTTTTTTCGCCGCTGATTTTTAGCATATTGGTTAGCGGATCGACCGCTGCGCCGTCTTGCAAGTCGATTGTTTGCCCGTTTGCAGCCATATCGCCATACGAGCTAGGTTCTATCTTTATCGTGATGTCGCCGTGCGTGATGACGACGGGATCGACCGTGATATTTATGCCGCTTACTATCGTGCCGGTGCGCTCGTCGATTACGATCTTATCTAGCGCTTTATAATCCACGTCCAAATTTAACACCCTAGCTACGAAATCAACCATATTTACTCCGTTTGGCTTAGCGATCCTGATCGTTCTGGAGTCAACCGCTACGGCGCTATCGCCGCCTATATTTAAATTTACCGCTCTTTGTATATTTGAAGCGGTGTCGAAATTCGACTCTTTTAAGCTTAAAAATATCGCTTCTTGATTATAGATATCGTACGCGATCTCGCGCTCCACGATTGCGCCGCTTGGGATCGTGCCCGCGGTTACGTGGTTGCCGCCTTTACTTCCGCCTCCGCGAGATGCGGTTTTGCCGCCTATAGTTAGCGAGCCCTGAGCTAGAGCGTAAATGTCGCCGTCCACGCCCTTAAGCGGAGTCATCAAAAGCGTTCCGCCCTGAAGGCTCTTTGCATCGCCGATAGATGATATCACGACGTCGAGCTTATCGCCCTGCCTAGCAAACGGCGGCAGCTTTGCGATAACCATTACCGCGGCGGTATTTTTTGATTTGATGTCGTCTGGCTTGATTTTTACGTTCACGCTTTGAAGCATATTTGAAAGAGACTGGATCGTAAACTCAGAGCTACTGCCGTCGCCAGAGCCGTTTAGACCGACGACCAGACCGTATCCGATCAGCTGATTTTCCCTCACGCCAACGACGTTTGCGATGTCTTTTATCTGCGCCGCAAAAGTCGATATGGCAAGGCTCAGCAAGCATGCCGCTAGTTTCATTTTCGTCCTTAAATTTGTATTTTCAAGGACTAAAAGCAATTAGTATTCCAAATTTGATGCAAGAATTTAAGAATAGTAACTAAGCGAGGTGTTTCCGAATTTTTTAGATTTTAAAAGAGTAAATGCGCCGATGTTTTCTGGTAAATTTAGGTGGCTAGCATGCTCGAAAGCGATCAGGTAAATTTTATCTTTAGGCAAATTTAGCGCCAAATTTACGCACTTTTCATAAACGTCCGCAAATCCGTCTCTGATATCAAAAGGCGGATCAAGATACAAGATAACGGGTAAATTTTGCTTCGCGACGATAGCTGGCGTTATCTCAAAAGTATCTCCGTTTACGACCTCAAGCTCGTCGCCGATAAGCTTGGCGTTTTGCAGTGCGATCTTATAGGCGTTTTTGTCGATTTCTATCGCGTACGCCTTTTGTGCGCCGTTGCTTAGCGCTTCTGCGGCCATCAGCGCGCTACCGCCAAAAGCCTCGATAAAAATTTTACCCGCTAGCTCATAGCGAAACGAGTCGAAAAACGAACCTTTTACAATGTTTTTCGTGCTCCTTGTGGTTTGAAGCGAGGGCAAAAGCAGCTTTTTACCTTTAAATTTACCGCTTGAGATAGTCGCGTAGAGATTTTTCAACGATTTTTCCTTAGAATCGCGAGTAGATCTTCTTTAAATTTATCTATCAAATTTGAAACCTCAAGCTCCAAATTTGAACCGTTTTGCGGCGCGGCTTCTTCTTTTATAACAAATGCAGGCGAGGTTGTGCGAGAGGGCGCAATGGGCTCTGAAAACTGAATCGCCGAGTAAAACTCCTCAAGTGCGGAGACAAGGGCCTCTTTGCTAAAAGGGATTTTTAGATGAGGCGAGTGCTCGGCGATCACAAAAACAGGCTTTTTAGCCTCTACCTTTTTGTCCGCCACGATAAAGTCGCAATCTTTTCTAGGCGAGATAAAATCCCTCAAAAATAGCCTTAGCGACTCCCCCAGCAAAATGCAGTCGCATTCAAACGAAACTTTCACGAATTCTCCTTTTTCTCGCCTTAATTTAGGCTGGATTTTAACAAATTTATGCGAAAATTTAAATTAAGCAAAAATTTTCCCGAACGGGGCTAAAAAAATTTGCAAATTTGACGATATAGAAGCTAGCAAACATTTAAAGGAGAAAATATGGAAATTTTCAAAGTAGCAAGCCAGCCGATGGCAAATGTAGCTACAAGCTCGCACGCACAAAGCTCTACGCAAACCAGAGAGGTCGAAAGGACGCAGATCCAGCAAGACGCAACCCAAAATTTAACCGAGCAAAATAACGAAACGCTAAGCAAAGAAGTAAAAGAAGCCACGGAAAAGCTAAATAAACAAATGGAAGATCTAGGCACTAGCATACGTTTTGGTTACAACGACAAAATAGGCGCGATGTACGTAAACGTCATGGAGATGAAAACCGGCGAAGTAATCCGCAAAATCCCGACCGAACAGGCAATGAAGCTAAGCGAATATTTTAGAGAGGCGGTCGGAGTTTTATTTGACAAGGAGAGCTAAAAATGGCACTAGGTAAAGTTTCTTCGCTTGGCTTTGGTAGCCAAGTTTTAACGCAAGACGTTATAGATAAGCTAAAAGCCGCCGACGAAGCGGGTCAGATAAAACCCGTAACCGCTAAAATCACGGCAAACGCGACAAAACAAAAAGATCTAACGGCTCTAAAAACGCTGATCGGCACCTTTCGATCCTCGGTTTCAACCCTAGCAGACGATAGCTCATATCAAAAAAGAACCACTAGCTCAGATGGAAAGAGCGCAGATATAAGCGTGAGTGCGGGCGTCGCGGTACAAGATATCGACATAGATGTTAAGCAACTAGCCAAAAAAGACGTTTATCAAAGCACTAAATTTGCCACCTCAAGCTCGTTTATCGGCAAAAACGGAACCTTTGGTATAAAAGTCGGAGACCAAACCTATAAAATCGAGGCTAAAAACTCCACTACGCTAGAAGAGCTAGCCGATAAGATCAACGAGGTCACAAACGGCGCCGTCTCGGCAAAAGCGATGAAGGTCGGCGGCGAAGATCCATATCAGCTTATATTGCAGTCCAAAGAAACCGGCGCAGAAAATAAAGTAGAGATAACAAATGTCGATAGTGACGGCACGGCCCTAACCGGTGCGGACGACGTTTTGCAAAAATTAGGCTGGGATAGCGCAAATATCGCAAACAACAAAATCTCAACGGCACAAGACGCCGAGTTCGTCTACAACGGCATTACGATAAAACGAAGCGGCAACGAGGTAAAAGATCTAAATTTAGGAATGACGATAAAACTAAAAGATACTGGTAAGACGACTTTTAGCGTCAAAGAGGACACGAGCGCGATAAAAGAAAGCATGCAAAGCATGGTAACGGCGTATAATAATCTCGTAAACAACCTAAAAGTCGCTACCGATTATGATTCGGACACTAAAAAATCGGGCACTTTCCAGGGCGTAAGCGAGATAAATACGATAAAATCGACGCTAAATAAAATTTTATTCGGCAATCAGACCTACACGAAAGATAACGTAACAAAGACGGCAAATTTAGCCGACTACGGTCTAAGTCTAAATAAAGAAGGCCTGCTAGAGCTAGATAGCTCAAAACTCGGCAAAAAACTAGATGAGGATTTGCAAAGCGTCCAAAAGATATTTGCCGGTGGCACCACCTATGGCACGGCTCAAGTTCTTAGCTCAAAACCGGTAGACAGCGGAGCGCTCACTATCGGCGGCGACGATCTCGTGATAAACGGGAAAAAGATAAATTTAGCCGCTACGCCTGCGTCAAATTCGGCAAAAGAAAACGCTCTAGCGCTACTAAAAGCTATAAACGACGCCGGGATATCGGGCATACAAGCGACTCTAACCGCAAACGAAGACGGCATATCGCTAAAAACTACAAACGGTACGGCGATAAGTATAAAGGGTTCTGGAGCGGCGCTAAACGCCGTGGGCTTTAGCGAATCAACCGTAACACCGAAAAATACGACCGTAAACGGCATCTTTTCCTCGGCGAAAAAGACTATAGACGGGCTAATCAACTCAAAAAACGGCTCTTTAACCAAATACGGACAAAGCCTGATCGAGGAGAAAAAAACGCTCGATGCCGAAAAAGAAAAGACGCAAAAGTCACTAGACGCAAAGTACGCCACGATGGAAGAGCGATTTTTGGCATACGACAAGATCATCAGCAAGTTAAATAGCGAATTTTCGTCGCTAAAATCGATGATCGAAGCCGAATATAACAAGAAATAAAAGGTAAATTTATGCAATACAACACTGCACACGCGGCGTATTCGCAAAACGCGGTAGGCGGCATCGAGTCGCCTACTAAGCTCATCGAGATGCTTTACGAGGGCGTTTTGAGATTTATTTTTAGAGCTAGAAAAGCGATGCAAGATAACGACGTGGAGAAAAAAGTATATTTTATAAACCGCACGAACGCCATCTTTATCGAGCTTCTAAACTCATTAGACTACAACCAAGGTAGCGTCGCGCACTATCTAAGCGGACTTTATACGAGGCAGATCCAACTGCTGTCGATGGCAAATATAAACAACGACGAGCAGAGCCTAAACGAGGTCGTGAGCGTAACCAAACAGCTACTTGAAGCATGGAAAGAGACGACTGGCGCGGGGCAAGCCGATGTGGCTGGATGAGCTAAAAATAGCCGTCGCTAGCAATGACGCGGAGGCTATCGCGGCACTAGCGGGCCAGACTCCTAGTAAATTTGACAGCCTAGAGGACGCCCTGCAAGCTCAGGAGCTTCTGGGCGCAGCGATAAATTTGATACAAAAAAACAGAACCGAGCTCGGCAAAGAGCTAGAAAAACTAAAAAACGTAAAAAAATACATAGCGTCGTAGATAATTTCTCAAATTTACGGCGCTTTTTATCTCAAATTTCCTTCTAAATTTTATCCCGCAAAGGCAAAGATATGACGAAAAACGCTATAAAGGACGCTTTAAAAAGCAGACTCGGCGCGGAGATAGCGGGCGACTTTAGAGTGCTAAAGGAGTACGAGCTAGTTAAATTTAACGATGAAGCGAGGTTTGTCTTTGAAGGCGAGAGTGAGATAGTGCGCGAGTTTTATATCTTTGCAGATACGGGCACGGGCGATCTTTGGCTTGTCTGTTTAGATGATGGCAAGGTTGCTTTTTACGATCACGACGCGGGATATCTTTGCGCGTCAAATTTAGTTAAATTTGATCTGGATATAGCAGGCTGGCTTGAGATCGCCGAGATGTTTGGAAAATTTGAGACCATAGACGAACCAAGCGACGAGCAAAAATCTAAATTTAAGCTAGCTGTTAGTGCTGCGTGTCCGCAAATTTTAGAAATTTGGGATATTTAGGCTCCAAAAACGCGCCTTGCGCCGTTTCAAACTTAAACCCTATCCGTAGCCGTCAAATTTAAACCCAATTCCGCCTCGCCAAATTTGATCAAATTTTACTTTGCCGCACGGTCGCCGCAAACCTTAGCTTAAATTTGCAAAACGCGCCGTTAAGATAGCGGTTTGTCGCAGTAAAAACACATAAATTTAAAAACTTGATGAAATAAAAGTAGTAAAAAAGGCATGGCGATAAGCCGAGTTCTGTCGTGAGTGATTATTTATCTACTCCAAATTTTACAATTTGGCTCTAGCGAAGGGTTTGACATAAGACTCAAAACCATCCCTTCTTGCTGCGAGTTGGGTTTATATAGCCGCCGCGCTTGCACGCCGCGCTGGTGGGCTCTTACCCCGCCGTTTCACCTTTACCGCCGAAGCGGTAGTTTGCTTTCTGTTACACTGTCCCTTGGGTCGCCCCAGCCATCCGTTAGATGGAACTCCGTCTTATTGCAGCTCGGACTTTCCTCTTTTGCCTACGCAAAAGCAATCACTTGCCATACCTTGGGCGCGATTATAGCTTTTTCGGGTTTAAGGATAGCTTTTTAACGCACGCTATAATGCCCTAAAGTATTTATTTGAATCATATTAAACTCGGGATATAAAATCACCTCATGATCATATTTTATCGGCTGTCCCAACGGTATATGATCCTTTTTGTGCCATATCTGTCTTTTATCGTTCATTAACACGGTTAGGTTTAAATTTTCAGTCGAACCGTAAATCAAATACTCCCGACTGCCGGCATAGTGATAAAACGGGGCCGCCCACGATAATTTCAATTCATGTAAATTTTTAGTTTGCGCTACACAGTCGGACTTGGGAACAAGATCATAGCCATCTAGCGTCATCGTTTGTTGCGTTGCAGTAAAAGGCTTATCCGCTTTTATAAAATGCGTATAACAGATACAAGTCTGCCATTTATTAAAACAAACACCATCAGGAACCTTCTTGCGATATATCAGTAGAGTTTCGCCTTCTAAGCCCGTCAATGCTTTAAATTTAATCAAATCTCGATCTTTTACGTACGGAAATTTAAAAAACGGCGAAATTTGAATAGCTAAATACACTATCAATAAGAAAAACAGTACAACAACTATAAAAAACGCCGCAATCTTAACAACTCTGCTTAATATTTTTAATATATACATATCCGTCTTTAATAAACGACTTGCACGCCGCCAGCGCATAATCACCGCGCAAATTTAAACTAAGCCTTCTTTAAAAACTCCGTTTTTAGCACGATGACGCCCATTTTATCGATTCTGCCTTCGATCTCTTTGTCGTTATCCGTGATTTTTATATTTTTCACCATAGTTCCGCGCTTTAGCGTAGCGCCCGCGCCTTTTACTTTTAGGTCTTTGATTAGAGTTACGTTATCTCCGGCGTTTAGTTCGGTACCGTTTGCGTCTTTTGGCATATTTTCTCCTTTAAATTTAGCGTCCATTTTACTAAAAAATGAACAAAAAATAAAGTCAAAGCCGCTAAATTGAAAAATACAAACGATACATGTCAAATTTACTGCCGTCAAATTTGACGAAACCAAGTCCGCCAAAATTCGCCGTAAACGCGACGAAATCAAAGACTGCGCCAATAAAATTCAGCCTCAAATTTATTCCTCTGCGCAGTCTTTTGCTTTAGATTAGCTTACTGGCCCATCCACTGCAGTTCGGCGCAGCCGATATTATCCCCGCCGTCGCACGCCTTTTTATATAAAGCGCGCGCCTTTTCTTCGTCTTTGCGGTCATAAGAATCGTTTTGATATATCATCGCTAGATCCCTGCAAGCTCGCGGGAGCGTCTGACACGCCTGTTCTAGTATCTCCGCGCAGCATCGACATTACCCATATCTCTAGCCATGACGCCTATTCGTGCGCACGCGGATACGTTATTGGCATTACAAGCTTTTAAGAAAAACTGGGCGGCAGTACCCTGATCCTGCTGAACGCCGTAACCTCTCACGTATGCCAGACCCGCCTCCTCGCAAAGCACGGCACTGCCTAGTTCGCAGCCCGTTGACGATGCTTTAAATTTCTCGCTGTGGCGGTCCTCCTGATAAAGACCAAAAGCCTTTTTACACTACTCGGCGCTACCCTCCTGGCACTCTTTTGCGGCAGTTACCAGCTCCTAGCTATCCTTTGGTCTTTCAGGCGCTTTTAGCACCCCCTTCTAGGTTTTGCCTCCCTGCCTACTGCCGAGTAGCAGTCGCTTCTGGACGGGTCTAGGTCGCAGCACTTATTATAGGCTTCATTGGCCAAAGTTGTATTTTTACTCATTTGCGAGCCGCGACCGCTCTCGTAGATTTCACCCAGCTCTTTGCAAGCCGAGTCGTTGCCGCTCTCGTAGCAAGCAGATTTAAAAAGTGCCGCCGCGCTTGCATAATTGCCTTGCGCCTTAGCTTTTTAGCACTTCGCCGTAGTCAGCAGACGGATTTGCCTGAGCAAAAGCAGCCAGAATGCCGATCGTTGCAGCACTCAAAAGTAGCTTTTTCGTAGTGCCTTTCTTAAATAGATTTATAATGAAATTATAGTACGAAATAGCATAGGAGCATTAAAAATCAGTAGTTTGATTTTTAAATTTTATGGTGAAATTTATAGCTAAATTTGAACCGAATTTAGCTACAAAACAAGGCTTTCAAATTTTAAAATTATAAGGCAAAAGAGCCAAAATTTGACCCTTTTGCCGTTAAATTTAAACAAGCTTTTTGATGACGTCTAGCACGAGATTGCATTTTGGCACGACAGAGTCAACTTCCATGTATTCGTTTTTAGTGTGCATATTTCCGCCCGTAGGCCCCAGTCCGTCGATCGTAGGGCAACCTGCCGAGGCCGTGATGTTACCGTCGCTTAGACCGCCAGCGTCCACCCAGCTCAACTTCGCGCCCGTTTCTTTGGCGACTTCGTCAAAGATCGCTTTGATCCTCGGCAAATTTTGCTCGTCTATCATCGGCGCTTCTTCGTTGATTAGTATCTTTTTATGCGTTACGCCGTTTACGATGCCTTTGCTTAGTATCTCGTCCAGCTTTTTGTTAAAAAACTCGACCGATGAGGCGAATTTATACCTCATCTCGCAGGTCACGCTGGCAAACTCGGGCACGACGTTTTGCGCGGTGCCGCCGTTTGTGATGATGGAGTTAAAGGTATGTCCTGCCGCAAAATCGGTCAGCTTTGATAGCTCGACTACGAAATTTGCCGCCTCTACGAGCGCCGAACGGCCGAGCTCGGGATGATTGCCAGCATGCGCGCCCACGCCGTAAAACTCGATCACGTAAGACATCACGCCCTTTCTAGTAGCCACCATCGAGCCGTCCTCGCGAGCAGGCTCCATCACGAGGCAAAATTTAGACTTTCTAGCGTATTCGCGGATCTTTTCTTTGGCAAAATTTGACCCCGTCTCCTCGTGCGAGTTTAGAAACAAAGCGACGTTGATTTTACTCAGATCAAGCTCCTTGATGACGTAGAGCGACAGCAGTGCGCCGCCCTTGTCGTCGATGACACCTAGCGCGTTTACCCTACCCTCGTTCTGAGTAAAAGGGGTATTTTGCACCGAACCAACGGGGAAAACCGTATCCATGTGCGCGACGAAAAGTACGTCAAATTTAGCCGCGTTCGGGTTGTTTGAGATGAGCAGGCAGTCAGCGACTTTATCGGTGCCAAGCGCTACCGTTTCGTGTTTTAGACCGAGCGTCTCCGCCTTATTCATAAACCACTTTGCGACGCTATTTACACCCTCTATGCTAGCCGTCGGGCTCTCGATATTAGTTAGCTCCTTTAGCTCGGCTAGGTATTGTTTTAGCTCCTCTTGTTTCATGGATCATCCTTTATACGATGAGACTCATTACAAACATCGCTAGATAGGCGTTTAGGATACATATGCCAAATAGCACCAAATAGTGCTTGCCAGGAATTCCCAGCACGCCCAGTACGCGTCCCATATACTGCACCGTAGAGCCTACTAGCGCCATGCCGGGGATCAGTACGGCGATATCGGGAGCCGTTAGAGTGCCGCCCTGAACCAGCGCCACAAGCACGCCGGCAGACCCGCCCCAGCTAAGAAACGCCGCCATGATCACAGCTATCGACTCGCCCGGAAGTCCAAGCGGCAACATAACAAAACCAAGATACTTGCCTATGATGTCAAGCGCGCCAGAGACTTTTAAGATGTGGATGATAACAAAAGCCATAAGGACGTTTGGGATAGTGTTGTGAACGGCGATATCCCAGCCCTTCCTGGCGCCTTCTACGAAAACGTCGGTTAATAATTTATTATTAGCTTGCTCGCTCATACCTCAGTCTCCCCGTCTTTTACGAATTTTTTAACGTAAAGTCTCATCAAATTTGCTCCAAATACCTTAAACACCAAAATAATTCCTAGGCCCGCCGCGATAGACATAGGCGCTAGGGCTCCGTTTTTGTCCGCAACCAAAAGTAGCGGCGCAAAAGACGCTAGGAAATTCGTGATCATCGCGCCCGCGCTAAACTGAAACGCGGCAAATATCAAAAGCTCTTTGTGCGTGATCTTGCCGTCTTGACGTAAAAACTTCGCCGTAGAGCTGCCCGCGTCGGTGCTTTGCGTGCTAGCTATGAGCGAGATCGAGCAGCAGCCCGGGATGCCGATGAGAGGCTTTAACACGGGAGTTAGCCAGCGCGAAGCCGCATAAAGCGCGTAATATCTCTCAAATATCGCGACGAAACCTAGAGCTAGCATGATCGCAGGAACCAGACTAAGCGCAAATATAAAACCGCCCTTTGCGCTAGTGCCGCCTGCAGTCTTAAGCCACTCCGGAAACTGTCCGGTTAGCTTACCGAAATCAAAAATTCCGCCCGCGACATCCTTTAAGAAACCGCCGAAAAAGACGATAGCTAGGATTAAGGCAACGGTGCCGATCGCTAGCTTTTTGCCGTCGTTTGCCTCTTGCATAAAGCCTCCTTAAAAATAAAGTAAATACATAGGTAATATACAGTCGCGAACCTTAGGAATGAGTAAAAAGCAGATTAAGATAATGAATAATATTTAGTTCTTTTAGTTAATGTTACTTTTAGATACTTTGATTTTAAAACATTCAAATTTAATAAAAATAACCGTAAATTTGCAACTTTAATAATATAGCCGCAAGGCGCGAAATAAGCTATCTAAAACAGCGATAGAGTTAAAATTTGACAAAAACAAGGCAAGCGCTCATATAGTCAAATTTAAGACTCTGCTTGCAGTTGCTAAAATTTAAAGCCGAAATTTATGAAATTTGACTTCAAATTTGAACTAAAAAATCAAGGCGAAGCGAAGTAAATTTCACCCCAAGACTAGACATATAGTTTGTCGCAGGGCGAAATTTACGTTCTGCTTGCAGTTGCGAGCAAAGCGAAGTAAAAAGCATTTAAAAGCGCTCGCAAGACGAGCCGCCGCCCTACTCAAAGATATTTTTGTGCAAGATTTCCTCCAGCACCACTGTCGCGTAGCTTCCTTTTTGTAGCGTAAAATTTATCGTAAAGTGCGCTTTTTCCTCGTTGTATTTGTAGCTCGCATCCTCCAAATAACACCACGCAAAGCGCCTAGATCCCGTCATTTTAGCTTTAAATTCATTTGCCTGCGCAAAAATTTGATCCTCTACTGCCTTCGCCGCGCCCTGCGCTTCATACGCCTTAGCGCCTGCGATCAGCCCGCAGCTAGTGATATCTCTCACGTCAAAGCGCGCGCCCTCCGCGTCCAAATCCTCGCATAAAAAGCACTTGCCGTGCGGATAATGCCCCAAAACTTCGCCCTCTATCAGCTTAAAAAATCTCTTTTGCGATTTTAAATTTTTCAAAATCGCGCCGTCAAGATACGGGTAAATTTGAGCTAGCTCAGCGAGGCTAAAATCCTGTGCAAATCTCGAAATCTCCACGCGTTTGCTAAGCCAGCGGTTAAAAAGATCGCTTTGATATGCCGAGATCAAAAAGTCGTTTAGCTTTGGATTTTTACTCTTTTTGCCGTTTACGGTGCCCGATTTTAGCAGTTCCAGCCCGCTTTGCGCGTTGTCACCGTATTTGCCGAAACGCTGATAACCAAAGTAGTTTGGATATCCAGACTCGCCCACATTTCGCACGGCTTGTTCCAGTTTAGCCGCTTCGCTAGGCATCACTTTTTTTAGGCGGATAAAAAAGCTGTTGCCTTTTAGATGCCCGATTCGAAGCTTATTATCATGTGCAGCGAGGCTTAAAATTTTCATCTTTTCGTGGCTAAAATTTGCTAGCATAGCCTCAAATTTACGCGGCATCGAGATAAATTGCGTCGTCATACCTTGCTTGTCTTTTAGGCCCGCGTAGCCAAAATCCCGCATCTTTACGCCGCTTATTTCGCTAAGCGCTTGCAAGGCCTCCTGCGTCGTCATATCTTTTTTGCAAATTTCGATTATCAAGTGCTCGCCCTGCCCGCTAAATGCGTAAAGCGGGATCTCGCGCACTACAAAATCATCCGAGTTTTTACTAAAATACGCGTTAATGGGCGCGTGAGTGAGCGCGTAAAGAGGCTTAAAAATGGTGGTTTCTTGCATTGCTTTTAAATTTTCCTTTCGTGATTTTGGCAAAGATCGTGATTTTCGTGCGGGTTTTGCGAGCTAGGCTTAAGATTTTGGCGCGGTTTTTCGGACTAAACGTAAATAAAATCTCGTATTCCTCGCCGCTATTTAGCTCGCGTTTGCTTAGCCGCTTGCTAAATTTCGCCCCGCAACGACTCTGCGCGCAAAGTTTGGCCAGATCTGCGCCAAGCCCGTCTGAAACGTCCATGGCGGCGTTTATCTTGCTTGCTGCGGCGTAGAAAAATTTATCTTTTAAAACAGGCTTTTTAAAGCGAGAATTTGACGAGATCCGTCCGCCGTTTAGAAGCGTCCTAAGTCCCTTTAGACTGCCTCCAAGCTCGCCCGTAAAAGCGACTAGATCGCCATTTTTCGCGCCGCTTCGTAAAACCGCCTTGCCTCGGAGGCGTGAAATAATCGTAACGCTAAGCAAAATTTTATCGCTGCCGATCGTGTCGCCGCCGATGATAGTCACGCCGTACTCGTCGCAAACGTCCGCAAATCCTTTGCGTAGCGCCGAGATCTGCGCCGCGCTCGTGTTTTTGGGTAGCCCAAGTCCTATAAGCGCAAATTTAGGCTCGGCGTTCATCGCGACGGCGTCGGAGAGATTTACGAGCATCGCCTTGCGCGCGATCTCCTCCATGCTAAGCCAGCCTGCTAGAAAGTGCGTCCTCTCGCAAAAAAGGTCCTTACTATACACCCACCGGCCGCGCTCATGCGCCACGACGGCGCCGTCATCGCCGATGAAGGAGTTGCTGAATTTATCGATTATTAGGCGTTCTTTATCCATTTTGCGATTTTATAAAATTCGGGCTAAAAAGGCGCTTGAAAAACGAATTTATTTAAGCGGCTCGGCAAATTTAGCCGCTTTTAAATTTACCGAGTTTAAAAATTTATCCGAAAATCTCAAATTTGCTAAAAAGCTCGGGCTCCTCTTTTACTATGCCGCGCTTAACGAGATCAGCCGCGACTTCGCGGTCGCAGTCGGTTTGTAGCGGCCAGCCGCGCGTATAGCCCTCGGCCTCGCCTTTTGCGGTGGCATCGATACAGACCGCGCCCTCGCGCACGTAGATATCGCGCAAGGCGTCGATGTTATTTGTCACGCGCCAAAGCAGCATATACGGGTTT
This sequence comes from Campylobacter showae, assembly GCF_004803815.1. NCBI lineage: Bacteria > Pseudomonadati > Campylobacterota > Epsilonproteobacteria > Campylobacterales > Campylobacteraceae > Campylobacter > Campylobacter showae. The sequence goes on from NZ_CP012544.1 coordinate 1,161,052, forward strand.
TCTAGGCGGTTTTCAGGACCGACGAAAACGAGTAGTTTAAAGTACTCTTTAAATTTTAAAAGCTCTTCAAAAACATCTTTTACGAGGCGGTTTTTATCAAATTTGACGACGCAAATCGGAGTTTTGGTATTTGTTTTAAACTGCACGAGCTGCGTTAAATTTGGCTCTATTTCTTTAAATTTAGCAAGTAGCGCGGCATCGTCTAAGAGTGCTGGCGCAGACACCGAAAAATCCTGCGTCGCGTCGATTCCAAGCTTACCGCCGAAGTACGAGTTCGGGCTAGCATGATCGAGCTGATCGCACACGCCCTCGCTGATTAGCAGGCTTTTTTCGCCGAAGCGGTTTAAAATATGCTCCGTAAGCGCGTCATAATCACTCAAATTTGGCGCATCCTCGCCGACAAAAACCGCGTGCTTTACAAAGCTCATCTGCCCCACGCCCCAAAACGCGTGCATCGCCTGCTTGGCGTGCGCGGGATAAAGGGCATTTATCTTAGCTAAAATCAGGTTGTGAAAGACGCCGTTTTCAGGCATGTTGTAGTCTAGAAGCTCAGGCACCGTCGTGCGCAAAAGCGGCAAGAAAATGCGCTCGGTCGCCCAGCCCATATACTTATCTTCAAGCGGCGGCTTGCCGACTACGGTCGCGTGAAATACGGGCTCACGCTTGCTCGTGATCGCCGTAACCTCCATCACCGGAAACGGCTCGATCGGCGTATAAAAGCCGGTGTGATCGCCAAACGGCCCCTCAAGCTCAAATTTATCCGTATCGACAAAACCCTCGATCACGTAGTCCGCGTCGTGTGGGACGTAAATTTCATTCGTCAGCGACTTTACGAGCTTGGCCGGCTCTTTACGGATGAAGCCGTAAAGCAGCAGCTCAAACACGCCCTTTGGCAGCGGCGCCTGACCGCACCAGATGTAGAGCGGATCGCCGCCGATTGCTACCGAAACTGGCATTTTTTTACCTGCGCGCTTGTATTCGTTAAAGAAATTCGCGCCGTCTTTGTGGATCTGCCAGTGCATGCCGAGGCGATTTTTATCGTAAATTTGCAGTCGGTACATGCCGACGTTTTGCAGTTCGCCGTCTAAGCTCTGCGTATAGACCTGCCCCATCGTGATAAAGGCGCCGCCGTCAAGAGGCCATGTTTTTAGCGCTGGAAGGCTCAAAAGATCGACATCCTCGCCAGTAAATTTGACCTGCTGGCACTCACCCTCGCCTTTTGATCTTTTCGTGAAAATTTTTCTCATCTCAAACAAATACGCGGCAAAATTTAGCTTTTCGCCAAAGCTTTTAGACTTTTTTGGTTTTAAAAGCCGCTCGATCTCGCCCGCGATCTCGTCCGGATCTCGTCCGAAGATAAGCTCTAAAGCGCGCTTTGAGCCGTAGATATTTGTTAGTACGGGGGCAAATTTGCGCCCCATTTTTTTGCAGATAGGTTTTGTAAAAAGCAGCGCCTGCGAGTTTTCGCGCTTGACCTCGATGTAGCTTGCGTGAGCGATCTCTAGATCGATATCCGCGGGCTTATCTATGACGCGCAGCAGGCCGTTATCTTTTAGAAGCTTGATGTAGTCCATATTTTTCCTTAATAATTTATATCCGAACAAGCCGTTTTTGAAGCTAAAATTTTGGCTGCGTTTGAGTCAAATTTGTAAACATTTTGAGCCAAAAACACGACTTTAACTGCCGAAAAATTAGTAAAATCGTAAAAATTATCGGTTTTGGCGGATACGCTAATTTAACACCGACTTAGCAAAAATTTGATCTCTTACAACCTCTAACCAAAAGCACATGGCGCTAAATTTGCAGCGTTAAGGCAAGCAAAAAGCGAAAATCGGCTAGGGTTGCCTCCATCGGTCTAAGTCGTCTTAAAAAGATACCATTTTGAGTTTAGAGAGAGCTGTTCTAGCATTATAAACTCGCTCGGACTCATCTGCGGCAGATCGGGTTCGTTTTCCACGCGCATAAAACCCACTACGTTATCCGTTACGCCGCCGATAATAAGCTCAAAAACCCCGCCGTCGTACGCCGCATGAGATAGGTGTAATCGCTTTACGGCTTCGTTTGCCGCCGCTTCGTCCTTTTGATATAGCGCAAACAGCTCTTCAAATTTCGCCTCGTTTTCGCGTCCGAATTTTAGCAATGCATTATCGCTTGCCAAAATCAGCCTTAAATTTTCTATATCCCCGCCCATTGCTCTAAGTTGCGCCTTTTCCGCCTCGCTCGCAGCCCCATAGCCCCTTATCATCGCCTCTATGATGCCGGTTTGAGCGAGCGATCTAAGCGCATAAATGCCGTCTTCTTTAGCAAAAATGTATAGATCAAGGGATGCGCCGTTTTTAGAAGCGAGCCAAACGCGAAATATCCCGCTAAATTCGCTGCTGTGGCCGAGTTTGGCGACTTTGATTTCGTCAAATTTGTCGGGCGAGTAAAAATTATTTTTTAGACGATCTCGCATCTCGCCTTTAAAATAGGCGTTTTTATCGAAATTTTTATCGGTAAAGAGCGAATAAATAAGCTCTAAATCTACCTGTGCAAAAAGCGCGGATGCCAAGAGCGCCAAAATAAGCGCTTTTTTCATATATTCGCCATCTCCTCGGCGCGTTTTAGCAGCTCTTTTGCGCCTTTACCGATAAATATCCGTCCAAGTTCGGCGCCCACGCTCTTCCACTCGCTTTTTTGCGCGACGATATTTTCGCGTATACTCTCGCTACCGTCCGGTAGTCCCACGACCGCGCGTATCTCGATCTTGTCGCCGTTTAAATTTGCATTTACGCCGATAGGTACCTGGCAACCGCCCTCTAGCATCGCGACGAAATCACGCTCCACGGTCGTCTCTATCACAGCTTTTTCGTCTTTTAAAAACTCTATCAAATTTAAAATTTCAGAGTCCTCTCTAGCCTCGATACCTAGCGCGCCCTGTCCCATCGCAGGCACCATCTGATCTAGCTCAAACGGCACGATATGTGCGACTTCGGAGCGTAAATTTAAGCGGTTCACGCCCGCCATCGCTAGGATAATCGCGTCAAATTCGCCCTCTTTTAGCTTGCGCAGGCGGGTTTGGACGTTGCCTCGCAGCGAGATTATCTCAAGATCGGGACGCATCGCTAAAAGCTGCATTTTGCGGCGCAGGCTCGTCGTACCAACGCGCGCGCCCTCGGGCAGATCCTCAAATTTAGCGTATTTTTCGCTTAGCATCGCGTCCCTCACGTCCTCGCGCGAGCAGATCGCGGCTAGCACCAGCCCCTCTGGGAAAACGACGGGCACGTCTTTTAGACTATGCACGGCGATGTGCGTTTCGCCGCTTAGCATGCTATCTTCCAGCTCTTTTGTAAATAGCCCCTTGCCTCCGATTTTAGCCAGCGGCGTGTCGAGTATCACGTCGCCTTTGGTTTTCATGCCCGTTAGCTCGACCGCGATTTGTGGATAGCGTGATAAAATTTTATCCCTGATATGCTCGCTTTGCCACATCGCCAGCACACTTTTTCTCGTTGCGATTTTTAGTTTTTCCATATTTGCCTCTTTTCTTCTACGACTTCGACGTCGATGATCTCGCCGTCGTCGCGCGGTTTGCTCTGCCCGCTTTCAAATTTTTCGTAATAATATTCGCTCCCACTCTTACGTTCGCCACCGTTTTTTAAATTTGCAAAAAACGCGACCGTTACGATCGCCGCACCCAAAACGTCGGTGATAAGCCCCGGGATAAACATAAAAAAGCCCCCGATCGCCATACCTACGCTACTAAAGACGTCTGAGGGCTTAAAAAACGCGATATTGCTAGTTAGCTGAAAAAATCCGACGCGAAACATAAAAAACAGCCCCAAAACAGCCGTCGCGATAACCTCTAGGACTAAATTTAAAAATCCGTACGCGTGGATAAAAAAATACGCCGCCGCGATCTCCAAAACGACGTAGGGCGTAAAAAAATGCTTTATCATAGGCTCTTTAGTCGCGCTAAAATTTCGCTCGCTTTGACGGTTTCTTTGGCCAGTCCGTCACGCGTAACGAGCTCGACCGTGCCTTCTGCCAGCCCCTTTCCTACGATCACGGCATAAGGAAATCCCATCAGCTCAAATTCGCTCATTTTAACGCCGAAACGCTCGTTTCTATCGTCAAGTAGTACCGAAACGCCCGCCCCACGTAGGTCTTCGTAAAGCCCCTGCGCAAATTTAACGCCCTCTTCGTCTTTTAAATTTGAGACGATGATTTCAAATTTAAACGGAGCTAGGGTTTCGTTCCAGATTATGCCTTTTTCATCGTGGCTAGCCTCGACGGCGACGGCGACCAGGCGGCTAACGCCGATACCGTAGCATCCCATGATAAACGGTTTTGCCTTGCCGTTTTCATCCAAAAACGTAGCACCCATCGGCTCTGAGTACTTGGTGCCTAGCTTAAATATATGCCCGACCTCGATACCTTTACTAACGCTTAAATTTCCGCCGCAGCAAGGGCATTTATCGCCGGCTTTGACCGCGGTTAGGTCTTTGAAGCGCTCGGCGTTAAAGCTGCTAACGCTAACGCCGACGAAGTGATAATCCCGCTCGTTTGCGCCGCAGATCATCTGCGACTCGCCGCGAAGCTCCTTATCGATATAAAACTCCACGCCCCTTAGCCCAACCGGCCCGCAAAATCCGCCTACTAACCCGGCCGCCGCGATCTCGGCTTCGGTCGCGTCCGCTAGCTCGAGCGCCGCGCATGCGTTTTGGGCCTTGACCTCTTGTAGTTCGTCCTCGCCGCGCACGAAAAATACTACGATTTTCTCGCTCTTTTCGCCTTTGGCGTCAATAAAAATCGCCTTTTTTATCACCGCTTTTATGCAGTAAAACTCATCGACTCTAAAAAACTCCGCCACGTCTTTGATGGTTTTGGCGTTTGGAGTTAAAAATTTAGCCGCGTCAGCCTCCGGCCGCTCAGCCTGCGTCGTTCGTTTTGCGCGGGTTGCGGCCTCTATGTTTGCGGCGTAGTCGCAGTTCTCGCAGACGATGATATCGTCCTCGCCGCTATTTGCTAGCACCATAAACTCTTTGCTTCCGCTGCCGCCTATCGCGCCGCTATCGGCTCTAACCGCGCGGAAATTTAACCCGAGGCGAGTAAAAATTTTGCTATAAGTTTTTTCCATCAGGTCAAATTCGCGGTCCAAATCCTCGGCGTTTGCGTGGAAGCTATATCCGTCCTTCATCAAAAACTCACGCCCTCTAAGTAGCCCAAATCTCGGCCTTGCCTCGTCTCTAAATTTGGTATTGATCTGATACAAATTTAGCGGCAGTTGCTTATAGGACGTTACCTTGCCTCGCACGAGCGCGACGACGCTCTCTTCGTTGGTAGGGCTTAGCACAAAGTCGTTTTCCTTGCGGTCCTTAAAGCGCAAAAGCTCCTTGCCGTAGACGTCAAAGCGTCCGCTCTCGCGCCAAAGATCCGCAGACGTGACGAAGCTCATCGAGATCTCCTGCGCGCCCGCTTCGTCAAGCTCCTCTTTGACGATATTTTTTATATTTTCAAGAACCCGTTTGCCAAGCGGCAAAAAGTTATAAAGTCCGCTACCTACCTGCTCGGCGTAGCCCGCTCGGAGCAAAAATTTATGGCTTGCCAGACTCGCGTCTTTTGGCGCTTCTTTTGCCGTGGGCGCGTAAAGTTTGCTAAATTTCATTCGTTCTCCCATTCAAATTCATTATTTTCTTCTTGCGGCGTTTGCTCCGCGACGTTAAAGATTTCCCCGACGGCTCTTAGCTGCGCTTCGCTTCCGGTAGCGCCCGCGAGGTTTTTTAAATTTATCGTCGGCGCGTGCAAAAACGCCTTAAAAACCTGATGTATGAGGCGGTACGCTTCCTCTTTGTCGCTATGTTTTAGATAGCCCTTTTTTAGGGCTTTTGCGAGCTCTCTCTCGGCACACTCCTTAGCCTGCTCTCTTATACCTTTTATTAGCGGCGTGACGGCTAGCTCGCGCAGCATTTGGAAAAACGCCGCCGTATTTCGCCCGACGATGCCGTATGCGATCTGCGCTTGCTCTTCGCGCAGGGCTAGGTTTTTATTTACAATCTCTTGCAAGTCGTCCACAGCGTAAATTTTGATATTTTCGCTCTCCGTGATCGCGATATCGCGCGGTACGGCTATATCAAAAAAGTAACGCTTAAACTCCTTTGGCTCTACCATCGCGTCGATCAAAACCGGATGCGGCGCGGCGGTCGCGGAAAATATTATTTGATATTTATTTATGTACTGCGCTACGTTTGAAAGCGAGTCGTATTCGTTATTATCCCCCAGCGTCAGAGCTAAATTTTTAGCGCGCTCTTTGTTTCGGCTGATGATTATCGTTCGCGCGCCGCTTGCGATTAGATGCTTTGCGGCTAGCTCCGCCATCTCGCCAGCGCCTACTATCACGGCGACCATGCCGTTTAGCGTGCCAAAAATCTCCTTTGCCTTCGCCACCGCGACGCTTGAAACGGAGATCGGATTTTTGGAGATTTCGGTTTTGTTTCGTACCTCCGCCGCGCACTTAAAGGCAAACTCCATCGCCCTGCCGAGCTTCGCGCCGCATTTGCCGTTAGCGCGTGCAAATTTATACGCCTCTTTTAACTGCCCCGCGATCTGCGTTTCGCCGATAACAAGGCTATCTAGCGAGCTAGCAACGGCAAAGAGATGGTGCACGGCGCCGTTATCCTCGTAGATGTCGGCTCTGCTTTGCAGCTCCTCAAAAGGGATGCCGCAGATGAGCGACATGCAGGCTATGATGTGCTTGCTAGCGCCTTCGACCGTCTTTACGCTAGCGATGATCTCGACGCGGTTGCAGGTGCTTAGCACCATGCACTCGTTGATGTTTTGGCTGGAGCTAATGAGGCGTAAAATTTCGTTTTTGCGCTCGATGTTAGAAAAAGAGAGCTTTTCGCGCACGGATATATCGGTGTTTTTGTGCGTAAAGCTCACGCTTGCGTAATGCATCAAAATTCCCTATCTATCATTGATTTTACAATACTTTCTAGGCCGTCTACGTTAAATTTTTCTACCGATTTTATCGCCTGCTCGCCTAAATTTTTCGCCGCTTCTATGCTTTTTTTTATCGCGCCCGTTTCGTTCATATTTGCCCTCACCCAGCCGCGTTCAGCCTCGCTCAGATCTTTTTTAAACAGGCCTTTTAGCTGCTCTTTGTCCGTTTCGTTTAAGCTTTCGTAAAGATAAATGTAAGGTAGCGTCGTTTTGCCCTCTTTAAAGTCGCTAAAATTTGGCTTTCCAAGCGTCGCTGCGTCTTGCGTGACGTCTAGGATGTCGTCGATTATCTGAAAGGCTAGGCCTAAGTTTTTGCCGTAAATTTTAAAATTAGACGCGTCAAGTCCAGCCAACATCGCTCCAACCGCGGCGGCGGCCTCGATCAAAACGGCGGTTTTATAGTAGATCATCGTTTCGTACGCAGACTTATCGTCGTTAAATTTAGCCGAGAGATCTACGTCCATCATCTCGCCCACGCTTAGCTTACTAACCGCGCCCGATATCTCGCCAGCGATCTCGTACGGGAATTTCGACAGCTCGTAAAAGCCCTTCGAATAGAGGATATCACCTAGCATCACGGCGTTTTTGGTGCCGAAGCTCGCGTTTATACTAGGGCTTCCGCGCCTGGTGTCGGCGTCGTCTATCACGTCGTCGTGAAGCAAACTAGCCAGGTGAATAAGCTCGATAATCGCGCAAATTTTTAGACTTTGCTCGCTCTCGCCCGCTATTTTTAAAAGTAGCTTAGAGCGCAGCTTTTTGCCCGAATTTATCCGTGCAAACATCGCGTTTGCAGGCTCGTAGCCAAGCTCCGCGATAAAATTTTTCATTATCAGATCTATTTTTTCCATTTAGGCTCACTTAAATTTTGCTTTTATCTGGCGTTTTGCGCGCTATTTTGAGCGCCGCTCTGCTTTCTTGGCGGGTTCAAAAACTCCACGTCTACGCGCTGTTCGTCGTCGTTTATCAGCACGCGAAATTTCGCTACGCCTTGCTTAAAATCCTCAAAAACGAGATAAAGCGCGACGCGGTCGCTAGGCGGATACTTGAGATCAGGTATCAAAGTCTGCTTGTAAGTCTCAAGGCCGCGCCTTAGCGACATAACAAGCTGACGAGGATAGTTTCGGTAGCGCGAATGCACGATGATGTTCGTGTTATCAAAAAGCGTCCAACGAAAATCAAAGCTCTCGCGCTCGTCCGTGCCTTTTTTGGTCACGAAAACCCGCGCCCACTCGTCTTTTTTGAGCTCAAAAAGGTGCTCTTCCTCGAAATTTACCGCGCCGAAAGCCAACGATAAAAACAACGAAAATATAACGGCTATTTTACTCATTTTGACTTAAAATATCCCCACTAAGCCCGATGTAAATGTCGTTTAGACGCTCATTTATCAGGGTTTGATTTTGAGAGATGAACGAATTTTGCGCCGTTTCGTCAAAGCCGTTTTTTTCACAAAATTCGCTCATTGCGATAAATTTTTCAAAAGTTTTTTCAAGCTCGTTTTCGACTAAATTTTTGTTCGCGTTAAATAAAATTTCAAAGAATTTTTCTCTCGGACTTTGAGAAAATATATCATAATCCATAAATTTTAAAACCTTTCGCAAATCTTAAAATACATACTATTTTTTGTAAAATCCTACCTAAAATCATACGCACTATAATACGCTAAATTTTTATAACTTCTCGATATATAGGGCTGCTTCAGCCACCGTAAAGACATTGTCGCAGCTCGGACTTTTGCTACCAAAACCCCAGCAAACGTTTAGATATCTCATACCTGCATTGCGTGCGGCAAGCTCGTCTTTTTTACTATCTCCGACAAATATCGCTTTATCGAATTCGCCTGATTTTAATATCAAATTTAACATCGCGGGATCTGGTTTTTGAGGTATGTTTTCATCCGCTCCGACGATGAGATCGAAAAATTTAAATATTCCGCTTCTTTGCAAAATCTCATCCAAAGTATATCGCGGCGCATTGCTAGCTAGAGCGACGAAATGCCCGGCCTCTTTTAGCCCGGCTAGCAGTCCATCGACGCCCTCGTATGCCGCGGCGTATTCGCGGTAGTTTTTCTTAAATTTAGCTTCAAAGTTATCCCGCAGCTTCATATCAGGTTTATCGATACCGTAAAAGTCAAGCCCCAAATTTCGCCCCGGCTCGTTTATGGCCTTTACGATAAACTCCGCCGCCAGATCGCCCTCGAGCCCCAGCTCGCGCCGCACCTCGTTTACCGTCTCACAGATCGCTTTTGCGCTATCTATGAGCGTGCCGTCCATGTCAAATATCACGCATTTCACTCTTCGTCCTTATATTTTTTTCTATGTTTTTCTTTTTTATAGGTTTTTTGATTTTTTAGCTTTTCTAGAGCGTTGGCGCAGGATATTAGTTCGCCTCTCTCGCCGCCTTTTACGACTAAATTTACGAAATTTTCAAGAGACTTCGAGTAGGCGTTATCTAAAAAAACCGGCTCGATCTTGCGTAAAATTTCGGCATTTTTGCCGACCCTAGCGCGAAATTCGTCCTCGTTAAAATCCTCTCTTTTTAGCGTGCTAATCGCCGCTTTAGCGAATTTTTCCAGGCCGCGCAGGTACTTTACGCGCTTAAATTTATCGTTTTGTTCAGCCATTTTTTCCTTTCAAAAGCCCAATTATACCAATTTAAACTTTTAGCGGTTATAATGCGCGCAAATTTTACAAGGAGAGACACATGCAAAAAGAGACGATAGCCACGCACTACGGCTACGACACCAAGACGGGGCCCGGCGCCATGGCGGTGCCGATTTACCAGACTACGGCTTATGATTTCGGTAGCGCCGAGGCGGCTGCAGCGAGATTTGCGCTAGAAGACCCGGGCCACATCTACACGAGGCTGGGCAACCCGACTACGGACGTACTAGAGAGCCGTATAGCCGCGCTCGAGGAGGGCTCGGCCTCTATCGTGACAGCTAGCGGTCAGTCGGCGATTTTCTACTCGATCGCAAATTTAGCCGCAGTCGGCGACAACATCGTCGTGGCAAAGAAAATTTACGGCGGCACGATGGTTCTTTTTATACATACGCTTAAGCGTTTTGGCATCGAGGCGCGAGTGTTTGACAGCGACAGCGCGGACGATCTTGAAAATTTGATAGACGACAAAACTCGCGCGATATTTTTCGAGACGCTATCAAATCCGCAAATCGCAATCCCGAATTTTAAAAAAATCGTCGAGATCGCGGACAAGCACGGCGTCGTAACGATCGCAGATAACACCGTGCCTACGCCGATCATTTTCCAACCGCTAAATCACGGCATCGACGTCGTCGTACATAGCGCTAGCAAATATATCTGCGGCCAAGGCCTAAGCCTAGCGGGCGCAGTCGTAGCTAGTAAAAATTTAAACGCTAAGCTAGTCGGTAACGCCAGATACGCGCATTTTAACGAGCCTGATGAGAGCTATCACGGGCTAGTTTATGCGCAAATGGCGGATAAATTTGACATCTATACGCTGCGCATGAGAGTGGCTTTAGTGCGCGATATAGGCGCTACGATCTCGCCTTTTAACTCCTGGCAGCTCATACAGGGGCTTGAGACTTTGAGCGTGCGTATCGAGAGACACTCGCAAAATGCTCGCAAAATCGCCGAGTTTTTAAACTCGCATAAACACGTCAAGCGCGTGACCTACCCTGCGCTAAAAAGCGATCCCGAGCACGAAAAGGCGCAAAAATACTTTGCTGGCGGCATGGCTAGTGGGCTAATGTGCTTTGAAACCGATAGCTATGAACGTGCCGTAAAGATGCTGGGCAAAGTAAAACTCTTTAAAATCGTCGTAAATATCGGCGACTCCAAGTCGCTCATCACGCACCCGGCATCCACCACGCACCAGCAGCTCTCGAGCGAAGAGCTAATAAAAGCGGGCATAACAAAAGAACTAATCAGAATAAGCGTCGGCCTAGAAAACGCGGACGACCTCATCGCCGATCTGGCGCAGGCTTTGGAGTAGAATAAGGCTAAATTTGAAAGATAAATTCGGCTAAATTTAAGCTAAATTTAAATATACCCCTTTGGCGGTTTCACCGCCTTGGGGTTAAGCGCCAGATTGTTAAATTTGATCAAGAGGGCTTCCCTCTTGATCCTTAGCTCGTTCAAACTCAAATTTGAGCAGGCTACTTGTCCTTTTTCCTATCGGCTTTTTCCTTTATCTCCTCCGCCGCTTCGAGATCGCGCTGCGCTTTTTCAAAGCTCTTACGCGCCTTATCGACGCGGCGGGAATTCTTAACGCTGGCGTCATCGGTATAAACCTTTTGGGCTTCCTCTAACTCGGTTTTAGCTTTACCGAAATTCATCTGCGCGGTTTCTAAATTCATTGTAGGATTATCCGCCCCGGCTAGCTCCGCCTTTGAAGTTACTTTGCCAGTTACTGGGTTTCTGCCAATAGTGCCGTCAAGTTCTTTTCCGCCTCTATTCATCATACACTCTTTTTTACCGCTTATCATTACCCCCCCCAATATAATTAGGTCTATTTTTTGGGTCGCTACAATCTACTTTTTCTTTTGCATAACTAAACGTAACACTTAAAGCGGCTATTAAAAATAAATTAACAAACTTCATTTTTATTTTTCCTCTTTAACATTTTTATCTTTCTTAAGTCCTTTTTTATTTCTTATCCTACGAAACGCGCTTGAAAATGTAGATAAAGTCATTTCCTCAAATTTCATTTCTATTTCCTTTCTTTAAATTTTACGCAAACGGCGGCAAATTTACGCCGTAAACGTCTTTAAGGTTTCGTTGTATTTGTTTTCGTCCTCGCACTGGATCAGCAGCAAGTCGCCCTCTTCAAATACCGACGAACCGGTAGGTTTGATGTATTCGCCCTTGCGCTTGATGAGTAGCACCAAAAAGTCGCTAGGAAGCTCGAGCTCGGCTAGGTTTTTGCCCACGACTTCGGAGTCAAAGCGTATGGTGTGCTGGCGTAAAGTGTGGTAAAAGATCGGCAAGTTCGACATCTCGACCTCTTCTACGACGACCTCTTCTTTGACGCCGCATTTTTGCGCGGCTTTTTCTAGCGTCATGCCTTGAATGATGATAGAGACGAACACGACGAAAAATATCGTGTTAAAAATAAGCTCGGAATTTGGCAAATTTGCGCCGAACGGATAGGTCGCAAGTACGATAGGAACGACGCCTCGAAGCCCGACCCACGAGATAAATATCTTTTCTTTGACATTGTATCTAGAGAGCAAAAGCGAGAGAAAAACACCCATCGGACGCGCGATAAACATGATCCAAAACGCGATCACTGTGCCCGCAAGCGCGACGGCTGGTAGCTGAGATGGATTTACCAAAAGTCCCAGCGTCAAAAATATGACGATCTGCATCGTCCACGCAATACCGTCGTGAAAACCGATCAAATTTTTCTTATGCGCAAACTCTTTTTTATTTATAAACATGCCAGCGATATAAACGGCCAAAAAGCCGTTACCGCCGACTTTGCCCGCTAGCACGTATAAAAGCATCACCCAAGCCATCGAAAACACCGGATATAGTCCCCAATACTCAAGCCTTAGGCGGTTAAAAAGCCCCGGTAGCGCGACGCCAAATACATAACCCATCAGCCCGCCTAGCAAAAACTGCTTCACCAGCGTTAGCGCAATATCGGGAACGCTAGGGATCGTGGCTATGGAGATGATTTGTAGCATCGTGACGGTTAAAAAGATCGCCATCGGGTCGTTTGATCCGGACTCTAGCTCCAAAAGCGGACGGATGTTGTTTCGCAGCGAAATTTCCTTCGCCCCGAGTATCGCAAACACCGCCGCAGCGTCGGTCGAGGATATGATAGAGCCAAAAAGCAAAGCCTCCAGCCAGTCAAGGCCTAGCAGGTATTTTACCAGCACGGCTATCATACCGGCAGTAAGCACGACGCCAAGAGTCGCTAGGATGATGCCGTTTACCATCACGGGGCGGATAGATTTTAGATTCGTATCAAGCCCGCCTGCGTAAAGTATAAAAATAAGCGCGATAGTGCCCACGTCTTGGGCGATTTGGCGATTATCAAAAGCAAGTCCGAGCAGCCCGTCCGAGCCTGCAAGCATACCGACTGCTAAAAAAACGACTAAGGACGGAACGCCGAATCTATCTGAAACCTTGCTGGAGACGATACAAGCGATAAGCAGGATAGAGAAAAATAGTAAAAAAGTTTCTAACATTGTCCCTCATTTGGGTTCAAAGCGGACAAATTTAAGGCTAAATTTAGTGCCCTAATAGCCTCAAATTTGGCGCGTTTTGTAAATAAATTTTACCCGATTTTACCTTTTTAACGGATAAAAAGGATTAATTTTTATCATCGTAAAAGATGAGATCAAAGCTATTTTTGCGCTTTACCAGAGCCTTTTTAGACGGCACGCCGCCCTGCTCCATTTTGGCTAGATCCTCTTTCATCTGCCTTATCATGACTTCAGACTGCTCGATCTGCTCTTTTAACTGCAAGATTATGTCCACGCCCGCTAAATTTACGCCCAGATCGCGCGTTAGACGCAGTATCATCTTGATACGGTCCATGTCTTTTTCGGAATAAAGGCGCATCTTGCCCTCGGTTCTTGATGGCTCTAGCAGCCCCTCGCGCTCGTATTGGCGAAGCGTCTGCGGATGTATGGAGAGCACCTTGGCTACGACGCTTATTAGGTAGACCGGTTCTTCGTATTGTTTCATTTTATGCCTCCGGGAGTTTTTGCTTCATGAGTTCGGCTAGCTCGCCGTCTAGGGCATTTACGTCCGGCAAAGACACGCGCGCCCTCAAGTACAGATCGCCGAATATCCCGCTTTTTCTATTTTGCACGCCGTACCCTTTGAGCCTGATTTTTTGCCCCGATTTTGAGTTTTCGGCGATTTTTATCGTTACGTCTTTTTTAGGCGTTTTTACGTCTATCTTACCGCCAAACATCATCGTTTTTAGCGGGATTAGCACGTCTTTATATAGATCGTCTCCGTCTCTTTCGTACTCGTCGCTAGGCGCGATATTTACGGTTAGTATCAGATCTCCGCGACCGCCGCTACCTTTGCCTTTTATGCGTAGCTTTTCGCCGTCATTGATTCCGTTTGGGATTTTTATTTTGATGTTTTCGCCGTTAAAATTTATCGAGTGCTCGCCGCCCTTTACGGCTACGTCAAACGGTATAGTTACCTTCGCTCGCGAGTCCAGATCCTCATCGTCCTCAAAGCCGCTAAATCCGCCAGTCTGTCTAAAACCGCTAAAGCCGCTCCTGCTAGAAAATCCGCTAAAGCCGCCTCCGCCGAAGATATTTTTTAAAATTTCGTCCAAATTTCCCATGCCTGAGCTGCTCGCAAAGTCATGGAAATTTTGCCCACCGAACATCGCGTCACCGTGCCTGTCGTACTGCGCACGCTTTTTTTCGTCGCTTAAAATTTCATACGCGGCATTTATCTCTTTAAATTTATCCTCCGCACCCGGGTCTTTGTTGATATCTGGATGATACTTGCGAGCCAGCCTGCGATAGGCCTTTTTGATCTCGTCGCCGGTGGCTTTTTCCGACACCCCTAACGTTTCGTAAAGACTATTGCTCATGTTATGTCCTTCTGGTCAATTAATTTTATAGCGATTATAGCACAAAGGTTTAGCGTATGTCAATCAAGTATAGTAAACGAAACGATTTTAAACGACTTAAAGAATAATTAACTTTACGTTGAGCTTAACGCCTTATAATCGCGCTTTGAAAAAATTTTATCAAAAGGAAAAGCAATGAAAAAGATAATGATATTATCTTTGGCTACTTCTTGCGCGATCTTTGCCGCAAGCATAAACTTTAACGAACCCGCAGAGGATTTTACTAGAGTAAATCCGGAATTTAACAAAAACGTCGTCCTGTCCTACAACAGCTCTATCGCCGACGCTAAAAAATCGGTCGTAAATATCTCCACCACAAAAACCGTCAGCAGCAACGTAGCAGATATGAACGATATGTTTAGCGATCCGTTTTTTAAGGACTTTTTCGGATTTCAGTTTAACATCCCTCAAGAAAAACAAAAAAGTAGCTCGCTAGGATCTGGCGTCGTCATATCTAGCGACGGCTATATCGTGACAAATAACCACGTCGTAGAAGATAGCGACGAGATCGTAGTTACGCTGCTAGATAGCGACAAAGAGTACAAGGCTAAAATCATCGGCACCGACCCTAAAACAGACCTAGCCATCATCAAAATAGACGCCAAAGAGCTAAAAGCCATACCGTTTGCCGACTCGGCTAAACTGATGGAGGGCGATATAGTATTTGCCATCGGAAATCCGTTCGGCGTAGGCGGCAGCATCACTCAGGGCATAGTTTCAGGCCTAAATAAAGACAATATCGGTCTAAATCAATACGAAAATTTCATCCAGACAGACGCCTCGATAAACCCAGGCAACTCGGGTGGCGCGCTAGTAGATAGCCGCGGCTATTTAGTAGGCATAAACTCAGCCATACTTAGCCGCAGCGGCGGAAACAACGGCATCGGCTTTGCCATCCCGTCAAATATGACTAAAGATATCGCCAAAAAACTCATCGAAGACGGCAAAATCGAGCGCGGATATATCGGCGTGATGATAGCAAATCTAAACGAAGAGCAAAAAGAGATATACAAAAACAAAGAAGGCGCGCTCATTAGTAGCGTAGAAAGTGGCCTTCCTGCGGATGTCGCGGGACTAAAACGAGGCGATCTGGTCATCAAAATCGACGATAAAGAGATCAAAAACGCAAATGATCTCAAAAACATCATCGGCTCGCTAGCTCCAAATAAAGAGATCACGCTAACCTACGAACGCTCCGGCAAAATCGAAACCGCCAAGATAAAACTAGCTAATGCCAACGCAAAATCAAGCACCCCTGTGACAAAAGGCGGTACGGCAATCGATGGTCTTAGCGTTACGGCTATCGACGATAACGCAAGATACAAATACCGCCTAGCTCCAGATGCTGCCGGTATACTGGTAACGGATGTAAAAACTGGCTCAAATGCCGAAAAAATCGGTTTTGAAAAAGGCGATATCATCATCCAGATTGCCGAGGAAAATATCAAAAACATGGATGACTTTAACAAGGCCCTAGCAAGCACGAAGGGCAAAAAGACCCTCGTTTGGGTTAATCGCGGCGGACTTTTCCAGGGTCTTGTTATAAAATAATTTCTACATTTAAGGCGCGGGCAACTGCGCCTTTTCTTTTAAATTTTCCAAATTTTACCAGTCAAATTTGACGCTCTATTATTTTAAATTTGACCTGAATAAATTTCTAGTTTCAAATTTGAGCGTCTTAGTTTGGTCAAATTTTACCAAGCTTAACAAAAGCGCTCGTATGTAGGTTGCAAGCGCAGCGCAACAAAAAACAAGCCGCGGCCGCCATTAAAAATTTAGTCAAAACTCGCTATAATCCCCAAAAGGACATAAAATGATAAAAATTCTGATGATAGAAGATGACCTGGAGCTGGCGGAAATTTTGACCGAGTTTTTAGCAAAAAGCGATATGAGCGTAACGACGGCGGAGGAGCCGTATATCGGGCTCTCGACGCTAAACGTAGAAAAATTTGACCTCGTGATCTTAGATCTCACGCTGCCGGGACTTGACGGCCTAGAAGTATGCAAAGAGATCCGCAAGCGCCACGACGTGCCCATCATCATCTCAAGCGCGCGCCACGACATCACCGACAAAGTAAACGCCCTAGATAACGGCGCAGACGACTATCTGCCAAAGCCTTACGACCCGCAGGAACTACTTGCTCGTATCAAAAGCCATCTGCGCCGCCAAAGCACTGTAGCGGGCACAAATTTAAGCGGCGTAAAAGAACCTGCGCGCGAGAAAGATATCGCAGTAGATGATTTTAAACACGTCATCACTCTAAAAGGCGAGCCGTTAAATTTGACCGCAGCCGAGTACGACATCCTAAAATATATGCTGCAAAAAGAAGGCGGCGCCATCACGCGCGAGGAGTTCATCTACAACTGCGCGAGCATCAGCGAGGACTCAACAAACAAGAGCATAGACGTCATTATCGGCCGCATCAGAGGCAAGCTAGGCGACGACCCCAAAGAGCCAAAATACATCCACGCCATCCGCGGCATCGGCTATAAGCTCATGCAGTAAATTTAACATAAAGCCCGCAAATGAAACGCTCATCGGTTTTTTACACTATCACTTTTATCTTCGCGCTTGCGCTTACGAGCATCTTTCTCGCGTTTTTGTGGCTGATGGACTACGACAAGCAAAACTACGCGCGCGAGCTAAACGCCAAGTACTCCACGATCGCTAGAAACCAGCTCTTTTTGATGAGCGGTATCATAAACGAAAAAGAGTACGAGCGTCAAACGGGCGACTTTAAGATACCTGAGATCACAAACGAACAGCAAAAAGAAGAGATCCTAGCAAACGCAACCGTGCTTGAGGAGATATCCGCAGACATCGGTTCTAGCGCCATCATGATCTATCAAAATCACCACTATCTAAAAGTCCAGCACGTAGATAAAATCCTGCTTTTAAAGGATAACGACTACCAGCCATACCGCTACGACATCATCAAGATTATCTTTTTGCTAGTCGCAATCATACTTCTTGCCGCTTACGTTTTTGTTATCAGAAAGCTAAAACCGCTAAGAAAACTAAAGCGCCAGATAGCTAAATTTGCCGCGGGCGAGATCGAAGAAGTGCAAAACGTAAGTAGCGGTAACGACGAAATTTCCGAAGTTGCGGAGGCGTTTTATGACGCAGTGTCCCAGATCAAAAGCTTAAACGCATCGCGCAAGCTGTTTTTAAGAAACATAATGCACGAACTAAAAACCCCGATCACCAAAGGTCGCCTAGCTGCCGAAATGATCGAAAAAAGCAAAAACCAGGAGCGGCTAGTATCTGTGTTTATAAAACTCGAAAATCTCATAAACGAATTTGCCGCCGTCGAGCAAGTCACGTCAAACATCGCACTAAATAACACTAAAATTTGCCGTATCGACGACGTCATCGACGAGGCTCTGGATATCGCGATGGTAGATCCGGGGCAAGTCACGATCAGCAAGCTAGAGGACGTGAACCTAAATGCGGACTTTAAACTGCTAGCTATCGCCGCAAAAAATATGATCGATAACGCTCTAAAATACTCTCCAAACAAGCACGTAAATATAACTATCACGCGCGAGTCGATCAAATTTATCAACGAAGGCGAGCGGCTGTCAAAGGAACTGTGCCACTACGTCGAGCCTTTTACCAAGGGCGAAAGCGCGCAAAAGAGCTTTGGTCTGGGGCTCTACATCGTCGAAAATATAATCAAAGCCCATAAGCTAACTCTAAGCTACGAGTACAAAAACGGGCTAAACGTGTTTAGCTTTGAAAATCTGCAAAATATTGCGGCGTAGGCGTGAATTTGAGCGTTTTGTCGAGTTTGCGACACACAGAGAAAATTTAAGAGCCGTATTTGCTTAAATTTTAAAATTCGGCGTATCGTTTGTGGCCAACTAAACGCCAAATTTTGAGCTACAAATTTGGCGCTCGTTTCAAATTTATAGTCAAATTTAGTGAACGCTCGCTACTCATAATAAAAAGACTTTACAGGCACGAAATTTAGCCCGGCCTCTTTGCACAGCGCGTAAAAATCAACCTCGCCGCCGCTAGATTTAAACTCAAAATAACATTCGTAAAGCTTTACTAAGTTTTCAAATTCTAAATTTAACCGCTCGCTTATCTCGTGTTTTTCTCTTGAGTCTCGAGCTTCGCTGGTTAGTTGCTCATAGTATGTGCGCTCTATCAGGCAGCCATCTGGAAAGTGGTGTGCGCCCCAGTCTAGCGCATCTAATAGCGTACAAAAGTATAACTCCACGGTTCGTGCGTCGCAATGCTCATGGCGGTATGCGTGGCGCAAAAGCTCATCCCTATCAAGCTCCCGCAAGCCGCGCGTGCAGATCTGGTACGCCCAGCGCAGATGCGGCATCTCACCTGTGTCGCAGCGCCCTTTTAGATACTCGCCGACTAGCTCGCCTAGCCGAAACGGCAGCTCGCCGTTGCCGCGGTTTTTTAGATTTTTGAGCTCGCTTTGGTCTTAGTCTAAAATTTCGCGGCAAAGTTCGCCTAGAGCATGGTCCTGCTGCGTCTGGCTAAATTCGCTTTTAAATTTACTTACAGTGCCCTTTAGATGCTCGTTTGCCCACTTTTTTAAGCCCACATCGTATAGTTTTAGATACTCGTAGAGCTCAAATTTTAGCCAGCCAAAACATTTAGTTCCTTACCAGCGTAAATTTAACGCGCAAAAACGACAACCTCGCCGCGCTCAAACGCGATCTGCCGTCCCGCTAGATACAGCTCAAAATAGGGCTTTAAAAAGTCCTCTTGTGGCCTTTGCGCGTAGTTTGGATACTGCAAATACGCCGACAGAAGGTAGTCGCAGTCGATCGAATAGTACGCCTCGCTGAGCACCCATAGCTTCACATCAAGCTTAGGCGAATCTATCATCCACTCGCCCCGTAAACGGCGTCCGCAAGCCCACCTTCGTGATCTGCGAGATCAGAGCTCTCCTGCACGCGCACGGATTTTATTTCGTTAAGCATTTTTAAAAACTCGTCATCACCGAGAAACTCGGCAAAAATTTTTAAATTTCGAACGTGCGCTAAAGCTAGGCTCTTAAGTCCTTCGTCATCAAATTTCGGATCCTGCGGCGGGCAAAAATACCCCGGCGCCACGTCCTGATCGAACGCCTCTCGCGTTTGCTGCGCCGCGACTGAGTAGATCGGCATTATGCGCGCTTGCAGCTCGGTGCCGTTTTGCAGCGGCGCAAACACCGTTTCTATACCGATGCCATCGGGCATAAAGCACTGAAAAAGTCCGTAAAACTTATCCTGCAGATCTATCTCTTTGCAATCTAAATCAAGATCCAGCCCTGCAGCCTCGTCAATGCGGCGCGCGTACTCGAAAATCGTCATTTTTCTCCCCAAATTTGGATTAAATTTGAGGCATTATGCCCTAAATAGCTTCAAAAGGTGGAAAAAGATTTTTTAAAATTCAGTTTTTAAATTTGCTGGTATTAAGTTTTTATTGCCTTAAATTTAACAATCCATAATAAAATCATACAATATGCGTTAAGGTTAAAATCTCAAATTTAACCTTACCAAACCTATCTTCTAGCTCGTTATTTGCCAAAACCGAAACTACGAATTTATCGTTTTTAAAGATATAGTATTTCTTAAATTTAAATGCGCTCAGCACGAAAAACATCGCCGTAAACGCAAGCTTTAGCGCAAAAAACTATCGGAAAAGCTAGAGCGTTTTCATACTTTTCATTAAAATTTTTACCGCCTGATACATAGTCTTTTGCCTCGCCTTCGATAGGGTAAAAACCATAGCCGATTTGTAAATCATCATTAAACTCAAGCCGAATTTGATCCGCCTGAGCTTTAAAAAATTTAGAATCTAACCCGTAAGAGTCGTGGAGTAAATAGTCGCCGTATATCCTCGTGTAAATCTTTTTTCTGTTTTCAAAAACAGCACCGCAGAAAAATACGCACTCCCGAGCATCCCGATAATACCGGTAGCCAAAGCCGCTTTTCTGATATGTTCGTCAAAAGAGTCGGGTTTTGGCTCAAGGTTGTTGCAAATCAAAAACAAAGATAGCACGACAAAAACAGTCGTAGTTATAAAAGCGATTTTGATTTTATAGTCATTTTTGACGACAATCGGCTTTTTGTCGTAATTTCTAATGGTATTCCTTTTGAGAACATTTCGCACTTTTTCTCGCTCTAAATTTTCACTTTTATGCATTTTTGCTTTTACTATCTTTTCAAAGAAGACTACGCATATCGAAGTTAAAATCAAGACAAAAACAGCATAAATACCGAAATAAATGATGCCTTCTATAAAGCGCATTTGGACACTCCTTTTTAATTGACCGTGTTTATTTTCAATTAAATCGTCCGCAACTCTATCTAAAATCAACTCCCGCCGCTAAGCAATCGGTTAAAGTCCTAATTTTATTCATTCCTAAGCGTCTCAAGCACGTTTATCTGCGCGGCTTTTTTAGCCGGATAAAACGACGAAAACGCCACGATGACGACTGCTCCGACCAAGATCATGGCAAGATCAAGTAAGGATAGCTCCATAGGAAGCTTTGCGCTGCCGTAGACGTCAGCCGGCAAATTTACGATATCAAAGCTACCGAGCAACCACACGCCAAAGAGCCCGAGCAAGAGCCCAAACACTATCCCGCCTCCGCCTATCGTGGCCCCGAGAGCAAAAAAGCTCTTTTTTATCTCAGCTTTGCTAGCACCCAGCGAGAGTAGTAGCGCGATCTCTTGGCGGCGGTTCATGACGGTCATGAGTAGCGAGCTTACGATATTTAGCGAGGCAACCAGGATGATGAGCATCAAAACGATGAAAAGCGCGCGCTTTTCGAGCGCCAAGGCGGAGAAAAAGTTGCCATTTTGTTGCCACCAGCCGATAGCTTTTTGCCCTAGACGTAGCTCGCGCGAGATCTTTTCGATGTCGGCGAACGGATCGTTTGAAAACACGTGTATACCGTCAAATTTACCCTCGTCGTACTCGAGTATCTTGCGCAGCGCCTCCACGCTCGTGTATAGATAGCTTTTATCGTAGGCGACAAGCCCCGAGCTAAACGAGCTCACGACGTCAAAGCGCTTCATTTTTGGCGTTAGCGCAAAGCCGCTCGGGTCGTTTTTAGTAAAAATGAGCGTGAGTTTGTCGTTTTCGTTTATCATAATTTCGTTTTTGACGCCTTGCCCTACGAGCAGGCTGTATCCGTCTAGCTCGCGGTCCTCAAGGCCTGCCGCCACGACCGAGTTTATCTGCTTTTCGTCGGCTGAATTTACGCCAAAAAGCAGTCCGCCCTCAAAGCTATTTGCCCCCTTTATGATAACTTGACTCATGATATATGGGCTAAATTTGAGATTCGGAAACTTCTGCTTGAGCTCGCTAACGTCGCTCTCGTCGATATTGCCGCGTATGGCGGAGAGGATCGTGATCGGGTAGTTCATGGTAAAAAGTTTGCGCTCAAACTCCTTATCAAAGCCGTTCATGATCGCCATCGCGACGATGAGCACCATGAGTCCGACGCCCACACCTAGAAACGCCAAAAGTGCCGAAAGCATGATAAAGGGCTGGGTTTTGTCAAACCGTAGATATTTGAAAAGCAGATATTTGGTTAGGTTCATTTGATTTTCCGTTGTTTAAATTTGGGCTTTGGCTTGCTCGCTACTTTTGCGTCGCTTGATCTTATTTAAATTTGTGTCAAGTGCGTTAAATTTGTCCATCCGTGTAAATTTGACGTCAAATTTTTAAACCGCTTGCAAAAGCTAGGTGTTAAATTTACGACTTCGCGCCGCTATAAAAACGGCGGCTAACTTAAATACAAAATTTAGCAAGTCGCCGCCAAAACGCCAAAGCTAAATTTTATCCCAATCCTCCGCAAAAGCTCCTTTTTTAGGGCCGCTCTTGCCGTGGCAGTCTTTGTACTTTTTGCCGCTTCCGCACGGGCACGGGTCGTTTCGCGATACTTTTTTACCGGGCTTTTCTTCGCCATCGGATGCGCGGGTAGTCTCGCTATCTTGCGCTTCTTGCGGCGCAGACTCACTAGGCTCGGAGAAGCTTAGGCGCACGGCCGTTAGTATCTTGATACTCTCAAATTTGATGCGGCTAACGAGCTCCATAAAGAGGTTAAAGCTCTCTTTTTTATACTCGGTGAGCGGATCTTTTTGGTTGTAGCCACGCAGTCCGATGCCGGTTTTTAGGATGTCCATCTGATATAGATGCTCGCGCCACGCGGTATCTAATACCTGCAGGCAAAGCACCTTTTCTAGGTATCTGCGCTGACCCTCGCCTATGACGCCCATTTTTTCTTCGTAGTCGGCTTCAAATTTAGCCGTTATCTTCTCGGCAAGCTCGGCGTAGTCGAGATCTTTTAGCTCATCTGGCTGCATAAACGCGCCATTTGAGATTATCACGGAGCTTAGTTTTTCGAGGTTATATTCGCTCTTTGGCTCGCCTGCGTAAATTTCAGCTTGAGCTAGTAGGTGCTCGACAAATTCGGCGCGATTTTGCTTAATCTTTTCGCCGACTTCAAAATTTGGATCAAGTAGCTCGTTTCTAAATTTATATACCGTTTTTCGCTGCTCGTTTGCGACGTCGTCGTACTCGAGGATATGTTTTCGCGCTTCAAAGTGAAGGCTCTCGACCTTTTTTTGCGCGTTTTCGACGGCTCTTGTGACCATTTTTGAGTCGATGCTTTCGCCCTCTTCGATACCAAGGCGCGTCATTATCGCTTTTATGCGGTCGCTACCGAATATCCGAAGTAAGTTATCCTCAAGACTTAGGTAAAAGCGGCTCACTCCCGGATCGCCCTGACGTCCAGAGCGGCCTCGCAGCTGGTTGTCGATACGGCGGCTTTCGTGCCTTTCAGTACCGATGATGTATAGGCCGCCTAGGTTTCGGACCTCGTCGTCGATACGGATATCTACGCCGCGTCCGGCCATATTCGTCGCGATCGTAACCGCGCCGCGAGCGCCGGCCTGAGCGATGATCTCGGCCTCTTTTTCGTGGTTTTTGGCGTTTAGCACGGAGTGCGGGATTTTCTCTTTTACAAGCAGGTTATGCAGTTTTTCGCTCTTTTCGATCGAGGCGGTACCCACAAGTACGGGCTGACCGCGGTCGTGAGCCTTTTTGATCTCGTCGATCACGGCTTTAAATTTCTCGTTTTCTGTTTTGTAGATGAGATCGTTGTTGTCTTTTCTGATAACAGGCACATTTGTCGGGATCGATACGACGTCAAGCTTGTAAATTTGCGAAAACTCAGTCGCCTCCGTCTGCGCCGTACCCGTCATGCCCGATAATTTCTTGTAAAGCCTAAAGTAGTTTTGAAATGTAATATCTGCTAGCGTTTGGCTCTCTTCTTGGATCTTTACGCCCTCTTTAGCCTCGAGCGCTTGGTGCAAGCCCTCGCTAAATCTTCGACCTTCGCTCAGACGCCCAGTAAATTCGTCGACGATGACGACTTGTCCGTCGCGAACGACGTAGTGTACGTCCTTTTCAAAGAGATTGTGTGCTTTTAGAGCTTGGTCTAGGTGATGGCTCAAAATCGCGTTTTCCATGTCGTAGAGATTTGCTACGCCAAAGAGCTTTTCGGCTTTTGAGATGCCTTCTTCGGTGATCGCTATCGTGCGGTTTTTTTCATCTACGGTAAAGTCGTCCGTTGCCTTTTCTTGCGGAGTCGCAGGCGGTTCGCCTCGCTTCATCTGGCGCGCGACCTCGTTTGCTTTGATGTAGCCGTCTAGCGTGCGGTTTGTAGGACCTGAGATGATGAGCGGAGTCCTGGCCTCGTCGATGAGGATACTATCGACCTCGTCCACGATGACGAAGTTATGCTCTCTTTGCACCTTATCTTTGAAATCCATTTTCATATTGTCGCGCAGGTAGTCAAAGCCGAATTCGTTATTCGTGCCATACGTGATGTCGCTGTCGTATGCGGCTTTGCGCGCTGCGTCGTCGTATTCGCCGCCTAGTATCACGCCGACGCTAAGACCTAGAAATTTATAAATTTCGCCCATTTGCGTCGCGTCGCGTTTGGCGAGGTAGTCGTTTACGGTCACGACGTGCACGCCCTTGCCGCTCATCGCGTTTAGCACGACGGGCAAGCTTGCCACGAGGGTTTTACCTTCGCCCGTTTTCATCTCGGCGATCTTGCCGTCGTTTAGCACCATGCCGCCGATTAGCTGAACGTCGAAATGGCGCATATTTAGCGTCCTTTTACCCACCTCGCGCACGATGGCAAATACATCGTCCAGCAGCTCGTCCTGGCTCTTTTCGCCGTTTTGCACCTGCGATTTAAATTCGTTAAATTTTGCCTTTAGCTCATCGTCGCTCATCGCTTGATATTTGCTCTCGAGCGAGTTTATGTAGGCCACGCGCTTGAAATATTTTTTTACTTCCCTGTCATTTTTCGTACCGAATATCTTTTGCATAAACGCCGTTATCATTTTTAGCCTTTTTAAATTTTGTTAAAGCTTGGATTTTAACATTTTATTATTTAAACTTAGCTAGAATTTCGCCCGATAAAGGAAAATATATGAAAAAAATTTTAGCATTTTTGCTCTTTTGCGCCTCGGCTTTCGGAGTTACGTTAAATTTCGTCACGCTTCAAAGCGACTTCGTACAAACCATCACGAGCGAGAACGAAACGGTTGATTATTTTGGTAAATTTTACGCAAAAAGTAACAACCGCGCCTACTGGATCTACGAGCGTCCGACGCCTAAAAAAATCTACTTTGATAAAAACCGCGTGGTCGTGATCGAGGATGCGCTCGAACAAGCGATCATCTCCAAATTTGAAAAGGCGCCGAATTTGATCGACGTCGTTAGAAACGCGGTTAAGATCACCGACACTCTCTACAAAGCCAAATACGACGGCGTGGAGTATCTAATAACCGTCAAAAACTACATCCCGACAAGGATCGACTACGAGGATAAACTCGGCAATAAAATCAAAATCACGCTAAGCAACACGAAAAAGGATTTTAAGATAAGCGATGATTTGCTGACGCCGGTGATACCGTCGTATTATGATGTCATAAACCAATAAATTTTTAGTAAAAGCGGCTTGTCTCGTGAGCGCTTTTTCGAGATTTCGCAAAATTTTCGCTCCGCAGGCTATATGCCTAGCGCACGCTCAATTTTGCTTCAAAACTCGAAAAATCATCTCACGATACTTCGCCTTATCATTGCTACGTTCAAATTTGAAGCCAAATTTGACTAAATTCTCAAATTTCGACTTCAAATTTTACCTTTTATATACCTAGACCTGAATCTTGAAAACGTAAATTTGAAAACGCGAGGCGCGAAAGAGTTAAATTTAACCTGCGCCTAGCGCAGCAACTTCTCACATGCAGTGGGGTTAGAGAGGGCTTCTGCGTCGCTACGCTAGCAGCTGCAAGCAAGACGGGGGCTGGTCTTGGCAGTTGCGAGGCAAAGCCGAAGCAAAGGAAGGCGACGCTCCTCTACTTTAGCTTCACTACGTTCGCTACCGTCGCCCTACGGGCTTGAGACCGCTGCACTCGTAGTTGCAAGCAGACCGTAAGTAGAGCCCCTTTTTCTCCCAAAAAAAGAAAAAACTTAAATTTTAGATAAGCTAAAATTTGGCACCGCCGAGACTCGGGTCTAGGCGCGTAAAATTTACAAATTTGACTTTAAATTTGAACGTAAAATGATAAGGCGAACTGTTTTTTTGTCAGGCGAGGGAGCGGACTAGTCGTCCGTAACCGAAGCCGACTGAGCCGGTAACGAAGTATGGCAGAAAAAGACAAGCCGTTATTAAATTTACCGCTCTCCGAAGTCTTTGCCAAAATCATCTATCTGGTTTAAATCCATCGGTTTTAGCTGATTTTTATTTCCTCTTAGTATATCCTCGACCTGCTCTTTTTGCGATCTTTTTGAGCCTGTAGTTTTGACGTTTTTTAGCGCTTCAAGTAGCTCTTCGATATTTGGTTCGCGCACGGTTTTTAGCGAGATGATGAGCACCTCGTCGATATCGACCGAGTGCTTTTTGGCAGTGTATTTAACCAGCGTGTCTTTAAATTTTTCCTTGCCCAGCGAGGTTAGCAGATCCTCGACGTAAAAGCTGCCGATAACGACGTTTAGCGCGTCAAGCACGTAGGCTTCGTTATCTACGACGTCGCGCCCCTCCAGACGCAGGCTCACGCTTACTTTTTTGATCGAGCTTTTGGCGTCTCTGGAGTACAGATCGGTTTCAAAGTTATCGATATTTAACGTCTCGGCAAAGGCCATAACCGCGGCAAAAGCCAGCGCAAAAATCTTTTTCATACGTCTTCCTTAATGTTTTCAAATTTGTTTTCAAGATAGAATTTCTCGACATCTTCGTCTATTTTAACGACGCTTTGCAAATACTCTCTAAACGGCCGACTTTTGCCGTAAAATATCCTCAGTTTTTTTGGATCAATCGCCCGCGAGAGCGCGACGTAGAGCTGTCCGTTGGCAAAGATATGATTTAGGTCGCACACTAAATTTTCGATACTCATGCCTTGGGATTTGTGGATCGTGATCGCGTAGGCTAGCTTTAGCGGAAACTGCGTCAAAGACGCCCTAGCGCGCTCCTCGAGATGTTCGCCCGCCATCACAAACTCGCTCATATCAAATCTCGCGCGCTCAACATCGACGATCTCGCCGTTAGCTTTTTGCACGATGACGCTTTTTATATCGTTGCCTTCTTTTAAAATTTGCATTATCTGCCCGCGCTCGCCGTTATAGTACTCGCCCCATTTATTTACGGTAAATATAACTTTCGCGCCGATTTTTATATTTAAAATTTCAGGCGCGTAGAGGTTTGCGATCCAGCGATCCAGCACGTTTTCATTTAAATTTTCATCATAAATTTCTACTAGCGCCTCGGCTCTTTCAAGCGGCGCGGGTAGTTTAGAGAGCATCTTGTTATTTAGCTCGTCAGCTTCGTAGTTTCGCCCAAAAAGCACGCTAGTGCCGTCATCTACCTGCACGCTTGGCACGCGTAAATTTTCGATGTAGCCAAACACCTCTTCGCTAAGTCGCCCGACGCGAAGCATAGACAATATATCGTAGAATTTCTTGTCTTTTGTCCGCTTTGAGACGACCAGTTCGATATTTTTAAACTCAAATTCATGCCACGAGCTAGAGTTAAAAGCATAGAGAAATTTAAATAGCGAGTTGCCGTCTTCGCCGTTTTTTCGCACGGGCGGCAGCTGATAAAAATCGCCTACGAGCATCACGCGCCCGACGAATCGCGAGCTCATCAGGCGGTAATAAATCATATCCATGAGCCCCGCGCTGATCATCGAAATTTCGTCTATCACGATGAGATCGCAGACGTCTAGCATCTTTTTTAGTTCGCCAAGCTTTCCGCGCTGTTTGCGGTCGTAGCCGCGCAGCTCCTCGAGGTTTGAGCAAATACCGAATTTAAAAAAACTATGCACGCTCACTCCGCCGACGTTTACCGCCGCGATGCCGGTACTGCCGAGTACGACGACATTTTTTAGCTCGCTTTTATAGTGCTTAATGACTGCTTGCGTGAGGTGGCTTTTGCCCACGCCGCCGCGCCCAGTGAGAAAAACGTTTGATCTTTCTAATATTTCTAAGAGCTGATTTAGCACAAATTTCCCTAATTTTTTGTAAAATTATAGCTTATTTTTAAGGAGTGAGATTGAAATTTTACAAATTTATATTTTCCGTAGCGACGGCGCTAGCGATGCTGGGCGGTTGCGCATCGCCAAAAGATGTGCCAAGCGCGGTAAATTTACCGGATCAAGGCGCTAACGCCGCGCCCGCATACGATATGCCCGAGGAGAGCGCGGACGAAAATTTAGGCCACATCAGTTATCTAAAATTTGACGTCGATCAAAATGCGAATGCGCTGCCGATACTGCCTTTTGAAGCGCAAAGTAGCGGCGAAGCTCTGCTACAAAAACGCTTTAACTCGCTTGATCTAAAAGCACCCTCAACCACTGCAAAAGACGCTTTTTGGGCGCTAGATTACTATAAAAACACATCAAAAAGGCAGTATTATTTCTCAAATATGCGCAAAATACCAAACGAATGGTTTGAAAAAGTGCGCAAAAACGCAAGCGTAGAGAGCTTCGGCAAGGTTTCTTTGCCCGCAGTAACGACCGCAAATACTAGCCTACGAAATATACCGACCGACGAGGCCGTGCTTTATAATCCCGTGCGCGCGGGCGAGGGGCTGCCGTTTGATTATGCCCAGCTATCTTTCATCTCTATCGGTTATCCGCTTTACGTTTCGCACTTTTCGGCCGACGGCGCGTGGGCGTTTGTGGGTAGCGACGCTGCATGGGCCTGGGTGAAATCGACCGAAATCAAAATTTTAAACGCAGACGCCGTGAGGGAGCTAAAAAATTCTAAATTTTTAAGCATAGTCAAAGACGAAGAGCCCGTCTACGACAAAAACGGCAACTTTTTATTTTACGGACGCATAGGGGCGATTTTGCCGTTTCAAAGCGAGGATCAGTTTAAATTTTACGGCAAAATCCAGACCCAAAGCGGGCTAAGAAACTACGAGGTCTCAAAGCAAAGCGCGAGCCGCTTTCCGCTTAAATTTAGCGACGAAAACGTAAGAACGCTGGCATCATCGTTGCTCGGGCAAAGCTACGGCTGGGGAGGATTTGGCGGTAAGCGCGACTGCTCGCTATTTTTGCAGGATTTTCTAGGCAGCTTTGGCGTGTGGCTACCGCGAAACTCAAAGGCTCAAGGCCAAATCGGCAAGGTCGTAAGCCTGGCAAATCTAAGCGCGGAAGAAAAACTAAATGTCATCAAAACGCAGGCAGTGCCGTATAGAACGCTGTTTCACATGAACGGGCATATCATGCTTTATGCGGGTATGCGCGGCGACGAACCGCTCGCTGTGCACGATGTCTGGGGCATCCGCACGAAAGATAACGGCAGAGCCATGATCGGCGGAGTGGCGATCACGACGCTAAAAATCGGCTCGGACGTTTCCGATATCGATCCAAAACGTTTGCTGGTTTCGCGGATAAACTCCATGAATACCTTTGAAGTGGCCAGCGGCGAGGAGGCGTCGCGCGTGAAAAAATCAGCGATCGAAAAAGCTTACGGCGTGAAAATAGTGGGCAACGAGGTGATTTTCGCTGACGGCAGTAAGGTTATATTTGACGACGGTGAGGTAAAAGACACGGCGCATCTGCTAAATCTTGCCGACGTCGAGGATACTTTTGCGCAGCCTTATCCGCTCTTTAAGCCTTTGGCGCTACCTAACAATGACGCGGGCAGATACCGAAACTACGAGCTTTTGGACAAAATTTATGGCGCAAGCGAGGCGGAAGTGAAGGCAAATTTAACCGATGTCGTTTGGCTAAAAAATCACGGCGGCAAAACGCTTAAATTTAACTCCAAAAACGGTGCGGCAGCTGCTCTGCAAGCTGTTTCAAACGAGCTTGACGCGCTGGTCGTGCAAAAACCGGAGCTGCTAAAATTTCTCGATAACCCGTCTGGCACCTTTAACTGGCGAGTGATCGAAGGTACAAAGCGCAAGAGCTCCCACTCCTACGGCATCGCGATCGATATAAATACCGACAAGAGCGACTACTGGCGCTGGAGTAAAGACGGCCGCTACAGCAATCAAATCCCCGAGGAGATCGTGCGCGTCTTTGAAAAGCACGGCTTCATCTGGGGTGGGCGCTGGGTTAGCTTTGACACGATGCACTTCGAGTATAGACCGGAATTTGGGCATCTAAGATAAATTTGATGCGGTTTTGACGATAAATTTGGTCAAATTCGGCTTGAATTTATCGTTATTTTTTGGCTGGTAGAGAGGCGTCGCAGACCGTAAATTTAAGCTACAATCAAGAAGGCGCGAATAAATTTTGCTTTGCCGCTTTTTGGCGTAAAATTTAAGGCAGACGACATGAAAAATCTATCACCTCTGTGGCAAATTTGAGCTAAACCGGACTTAAATTTGCCGTCAAGTTCGGCTAAATTTTTAGTAAAAGCTGGATTAAATTTGGCGGTTTGATTTCGGTAAGCATGGCATTTCTGCGTTTCCGTGTTTTTGATATTTGGCAAAAATTTGCAAGCGATTGCGAGAGGCTCGCCACCCTTTTTGCGGTTTGTTAAATTTAGCTTTGGTATGGGCTGGGCGGTTAAATTTGACGCCGAAACGACGCGGTATTGGTTTAGCCTACGTTTTATAGTTCGTAAATTTTGCGCAAGCCAGACGGACGACGATAAAATTTGACCTGCCGTTTTTTAAATTTAGGGCGGCGATTTGCCGTTTTGCCGTCGTCGATATTTTTACCGTTTTTACAAATTTTACGCCGCTTGCAAATTTGCTTCCATTCTTGTCGTTTGTTTTATGGCTACGTTTTGCTTGCCAAATTTGGCTACGATTTGATTATACCAAGCCTAAAGGCTCCGAAAATCTTACCGAAAAATTTAGATAAAATTTCAAGCGGCAAATTTTCCAAAGTCGCGCTAGAAATTTTGTATATTCAAATTTATAAGGATATTTGCGCCGCTCGCCATCAGCCTGATTCTAGCTGCTTAATTTTCCAGCCTTATATTACTGCGATCTTGATGCTTTTACTTATAAACGCCTCTTGCAGCTCGCTCTCAAACATCCGCTTGATCTCGCTTCCAAGCACACAGTTACCCTTTCGCCAGGGGCGGCAGATCACGTTGCCTTCTTTGCCTGCGCTTAGGTAGACGCAGTTAAAATAGATCTTGTCCAAAGCGTTGTCCGATATAAGGTAAACAAGCCCGTTTTCGGGGATAAAATTTCCCTCCTCTAGCCCGCGCGCCGTGGACATTATTTTTATCGCCGCTCCAGCATAAAATTTCGCACTGTCCGCTATATCTTTAATGTTTATCCAATTGGCCATTTTACGCTTCTTCTTCTAAATTTAGCTTCGCAAGCGCGCTTTCGCCAACTACCCGAACGCCAAGTTTTTTTAGCGCCGCAGCGGTTAGGCCGTCACCGCTAACGAGCCGTCCGGTAAAGCTTCCGTCATAAATTTCGCCGCTTCCGCAGCTTGGGCTTCGCTCTTTTAAAACCGCGATTTCGCAGTCGTTTTTACGGGCGATATCGGCGCAAATTTGAGCGCCTAAAATAAACTCATCCGTCACGTCGCAACCGCTAAATTTAGTTATTACTCGCCCATTTGCGCAAATTTCGGCAGGCTCACGCGGAGTCGTTAGCCCGCCCATGCACTCCGGACAAACGGCGATGAGCTCGTAAATTTGATCTAGTTTATCGAGCGCGTCCGCAGGGATAGCATCTGCGTTATTGCTGCCGTTATATTTGCAATTTTCGCCGAGCAAACAGGCGCTGATTAAAATTTTGGGTTTATTTTTCATCGTTAGTTCCAAATTTGATAGTCCGGCAATCGTTATTTCGGCTTAAATCTACTAACGCTTCGGACGGCAAATTTAAAACGTTCGTCAAATTTGCCGTCAAATTTAGCCGAATTTAAGCCACCTCACGCAAAATACAAGGCAGGCTTAATCGCCAAATTTAGCCTAAAGTCCAGCCTCTTTTTTGATCTTATCTATATACATCTGCCTTAGCATAAGCACGTATTTGCCGACTTTACCGCCGCTTATCGGCTTGCCGTCGGCCTTGACGACGGGCAGTATCGGTAGCGTCGCAGCCGAGATAAACACCTCGTCGGCATCGTAAACGTCTTGCATCGTAAACGGTCGCTGCCTGATCTCAAGCCCCGCCTTTTCGGCAAAACCTAAAATCACCTTGCGACGGATGCCCGGCAAAATCTCATTTGAAAGCGGCTTAGTTATCAGGACGTTATCTTTTATGATAAAAGCAGATGAGCTAGTCGCCTCGGTTACAAAGCCGTTTTCGACCATAAAGCCCTCGTAGGCGCCGGCTTTTACGGCCTGTTCTTTGGCGTAGCACTGCGCCAAAAGCGAGATGGACTTGATATCGCGGCGCTTCCAGCGGATATCCTCGACGCTAACGACCTCGATACCGGTCGCCGCGTCAGGGTTTGCGACGATATCTTTTTCATAACAAAAGACGAAACAAGTCGGCTTTAAGCCTTTTATAAATTTAAAATCCCTGTCGGCGACGCCGCGGGTGATCTGCATATAAACACCACCTTCTTTTAGGTTATTTCGCCAGACTACTTCCTCTAAAACTCCCTGAAAATCGCTCTTTGAAAGCGGCAAGCCCAGCTCGATCGCAGCCAGGCTCCTCTCAAATCTCTCCCAAAAATCCTCTCTATCCACGAGCCGTCCGTTTAGCACCGGCACGACCTCGTATATGCCGTCGCCAAAGATAAATCCGCGGTCAAATGCACTAACTTTAGCCGCCGCCGCGTCTATAAATTCGCCGTTTAGATATACTATTCCGTTCATTTTTTCTCCTTAAAATTTAAGTAATTTTAGCTCAAATACTCTTAAAAAGCGTTGCCTTAAGTCCAAATTTTAGTTTGGATTACGAAGTTTTTGATATAATTGGGGCTAAATTTAAGGATAATCAGAAAAATGAAAAATAACGCGTTAAAAAATTTGATCCTAGAAAATATCTTCGTTATCTCGAAGCAACCCGTGCTGTTTCGCGATCTGCTCGAGGCGAACTGCCTTTTTAACGAAGGCATGTTGATTGATCCTGCCAAGCTAAATTTTAAATTTCGCTACGCAAGAACTTACCTTGTTTACGGGCTTTTGTGCTTCGTCGTATTTTTTATTTTGCTGATTTTGACGCATCATATTTTTACCAAGCTTGATTTTCACCTCTCGATCGTTAGCGCAGTGTTGGGCACTTCAGCTGTTTTTATCGGTTTTGATATGTTTAAAATTTGGGCGAGAAAAGCCGTGAGCAAGGAGCTCATAAAAAAGGCCTGGAGCGTGCATTTTCCGTATTTTAGCTACGAAAAATACTCCACGAAAGTCGAGATGATCTACAACGAAGCGGTAAAAAACGAAATCCCGCGCAAGGATTTGGAGCAGTACGTCCTAGAGCGCTTAGTCGCGCAGTCTGAGGCCGGGATTTAGCTACTGCAGGGTGAGCGGGTCTAAAATTTGATTTTTGTATTTCATTCTTTCAAGCTTTAGGCGAAGCTCTCTATTTTCTTCCAATAAGACGTCGCGTTTGCTGCTTAGATCGCCGATTTCGCGACTGATGTAATAAATTTGATTCGTGATGTAAATTTTAGGCAAAAACAAAGCAAGCGCGATAAAAAGCCCCAGATACGCCGTCGCTAACGTTTTGTAGTCTAAATTTCGCTCCTTTTTCTGCTCGCCGCTAAACTCTAAAACCTCGTTTTTATCTTGCATTTTTACCTCTTGAAATTTTAAAAATCCTCATTTTAGCGCAGCTTGAACGCGGATTTGCCTTGATCTCGGCAGCGCTTGGCGTTATTGCCTTTTTACTGACTATTTTACCTAGCGCATTATCTCCTCCGCACGTGCATCTAAGGGCTTGCGGCGGACAAATGCAGCTTTGCGCCCACTGCCTAAATTTATTTTTTACGATACGATCTTCTAGCGAATGAAAGCTGATTATCGCCACGATACACTCGTCGATCTGCGAATCCTCAATGCTTTGTAGCAAATTTTGCAGTTCACCTAGCTCGTTGTTGACTTCTATTCTGATCGCTTGAAAAGCTAACGTCGCCGCGCTAACGCTGCGCCCGTTTACGCCCTTTAGCCCGATTATTTGCGCGAGACGTTCGGCGCTTTTTATCTCGCCGCTTTGCCTGGCTTCTATGATTTTGGCGGCAAATTTGGCAGGACTAGGTAGCTCGCCGTAATCGGCAAAGATACGCTCCAGCTCTTTTGCGCTATAAAAATTTACAATGTCGTAAGCTGAAAATTTAGCCTGCGCATCCATCCGCATATCTAAATTTTCGCTCTTTAGTCCAAAGCCGCGCTCGTTTTTATCGAGCTGCAACGACGAAACGCCGATGTCGGCTAGGATACCGCGGATTTGAGATTGTTCTACTTTGCCCAAAATTTCTGAAAATTTGCTCTTAAAAATTTGCGCTCTTTGGCCAAATTTTTTAAGTCTTTCGGAGCTAAATTTGATTGCTTCTTCATCTTGATCGCAGGCTATCAAATTTACGTTTTGATTTTGCTCTAAAATCGCGCTAGAATGCCCGCCGTATCCGAGCGTACAATCGACAATCACGCCGCTTTTTATATCCTCAAAAGCTTGCAAAACTTCATTAAGTAGCACGGGAACGTGTGGGGAGTTCAAATTTAGCCTTTATTTTTTGTGTATAATAACAAAAAAAGTTTATAAAAGGTTAAAATGGACTTAAAATACTGCGCAAGCGAGATCAGCAACATCGCTCTTTCGATGTTTAGAAAAAACTTTTTCGGCGTCTTTCACGGCTCTATTTCAGCTAGAATTCAGCACGACTCTTTTTTGATAAATAAAAGAACGACGATTTTCGACAATCTTAAAGAAGAAGATCTCATAATGCTAAACTCAAAAAGGGATTATCGCTGGAACGATGCGAGCATAGACGCGGACATCCACCTAAATATATACAAAAATATAAACGAAGCCAAATATATCTGTTATGCCATGCCACCTTATCTAACAGCTTATACTTTGGGGCATTCTTTTATCCGTCCGAGGGATTATTTTGGTTATATCAAACACCACGAGATCCCGATCTATGATCCAAAACAGTTTGACGATTGGTATGAGCGCGCGGATACGGAAATTTATCGCTATATGTTAGAGAATAAAACTAACATAATGGTCATCAAAGGATACGGAGTATACGTGCATAGCAGGACTCCGTATCAGCTGGCAAAAGACGTCGCGATCCTTGAAAATACGTGCAAATTGCTAAGCGTAGCTCGCCTTTACGAATCTGAACGAAACTAACGTCTTTAAAAATGTTAATTTTTTTGAAATTTTATCGATAAAAAGCGCGTTTTTAAGGTGATATTTACGATATTTCAGTAAAATAATGCATAAAATTTTTATAAATTTGAAGGAATTAGATGATAACTTGGATGCAAAAGCATAGAAAATACCTCGTCGTAACGATCTGGGTAAGCACGATAGCCTTCGTCGGAGCAGGCTTCGTCGGATGGGGAGCATACGATCTAAATGCGAGTAGAGCTAGCTCGGTAGCTAAGGTCGGACATCGAAATATAAGTATCCAAGAGTTTCAAAACAGATACGGTCAGCTTCACGCATACTATAGTCAGCTTTTTGACGGACAGCTAAGTGACGAAAATGCAAGCGAGCTAGGCATTGAAAATTTAGCTTTAGAGGCGTTAGTAAACGATGCTATGCTTTTAAATTTCGCAGATGACTTGGGGCTTGGCGTAAATGACGAAGATATAGTCAAATACATTATTGCAGACCAAAATTTCCACTCAAACGGCAAATTTGATAAAGAGCTTTACAAAAATACTTTAAAAAGAGCTAGAACTACCGAAAGCGAATACGAAGAAAGCCTAAAAAACGTAATACTTTTAGATAAGCTAAGACATGCTCTAAATTTACCCGCAAATGCTCAAGATATAGATATGCTAACGGCTAGCTTTTTGATGCAGGATAAAATCTCCATTAAGGTCGTAGAGGCTAACGCAGACGAAATAAAAATAGATGAAGATGCGCTAAAAAAACTCTGGGAAGAGCATAAGAACGAATATAAAACCATGACCGAATTTAAGCTTGATACCAAATTTATCCCAGCTATATCAAGCGATGCAAATACTAACGAGCTAACAGAATTTTACAACGAAAACAAAAACGAATATAAAGGTAGCGACGATAAGATAAAAGAATTTGAAGCTGTTAAAGATGAAGTACTAAAAGACTACAATCTCAAACAAACTAAAAAAGTCGCCCTTGAAGAGTATCTAAAAATCAAGAAAGACGAGAAGCAAGCAGATGTCTCGGTATCTACATTTGAAGATAATGCGAGCTTGCCGATGGATGAGCTAAAACTAGCAAAAAAGGGCGATACCCTAAAGCCGTTTGAATACGAAGACGGCTATATGATAGTGAAGGTAAAAGAGATCGTAGCGCCTAGAGTAATGAGTTTTGACGAGGCGAAAGAGCAAATTTTAGAACTTTACAAAGAGCAAAAAACGAAAGAAATCGTAGAAGCAAAAGCAAAAGAGTTGCTTGAAAAAGGATTTCAAGGTACCGATATAGGATTTGTTAGTAGAGATACCGTGAAGGCCGAAGGTGGGTTAAGCGAGGGTGAGTTTAATATCTTCGTCAATCGCCTTTTTGAAAAGGGTGGCAAAAAAGGCTATGTTGTACTCGGCGATAAAGCCGTAGTTTACGAGATAACGGAACAGAAACTAACAAATAGCGAAAAAGAGAAAGAGTATAAAGAGATAATAACGCAAAATGTAGGCTTCTTGAAAAATAACGAGCTCATTAGGGATTTAACAGCCATGTTGTCCAAGCGTTACCAAGTAACAAATTATTATACAAAAAAATAAGAAGGCATCTGTTTTGAGTACTAAAATTTTAGGTATTGACGTAGGCTCTGTTCAAATTTGCGCTGTGATAGGCCAGCACGATGAAACAGGACTTAAAATAATCGGAATAGGAACTGCAAAAACTCAGGGTATAAAAAAGGGCGTAATAACAAATATCGAGCTCGCATCAAAATCAATAAAAAGCGCTTTAATAGACGCTCAAAGAGTGGCGGGCACAAGATACGAAAAAGTAGTGGTTTCAATCTCGGGAGCCTATACAAAAAGCGTTGACAGTAACGGCGTGGTAAACGTTCCCACGTATGAAATAGGCATAAAAGAGATACAACGCTCGATGTCTGAGTCTGAGCGAAGAGCGCAGATACATAGCGACTACGAGAAGCTACATATACTTCCTTATAATTTTAAAGTAGACGATCAAGAGCATATAGAAGATCCTTTGGGTATGAACGGTAGCAGGCTTGAGGTGCAAACGCACATCATAATGGCGCAAAAATCATCTCTTAGTAACCTAAGAAAAGCGTTAAATTTGGCTGGAGTCGAGCCTGATAATATCGTACTTTCCAGCTACGCTTCGGCTATCGCGACGCTAAATCAAGATGAAAAAGATTTGGGTGTAGCATTTATAGATATGGGTGGCGCAACTTGCAATATGATAATTCACTCTGGAAATTCGATAAGATATAACGAATTTTTAGGCATAGGTTCGTCAAATATAACCAATGATCTATCAGCAGCGCTTCATACGCCTATTTTAAAAGCTGAAGATATAAAATTAAATTACGGAATTTTGCTAAATAATGCCAACGAACTAGTTGAGATCCCGCCTATTAACGAAGATGGCAAGGTTCAGGAAGTATCTCTTGACGTTATTTCAAACGTCATATATGCAAGAGCCGAAGAGACGCTAATGATACTTGCAAAAATGCTCGAAGATAGCGGATATAAAAA
This sequence comes from Campylobacter showae, assembly GCF_004803815.1. NCBI lineage: Bacteria > Pseudomonadati > Campylobacterota > Epsilonproteobacteria > Campylobacterales > Campylobacteraceae > Campylobacter > Campylobacter showae. The sequence goes on from NZ_CP012544.1 coordinate 1,198,925, forward strand.
TTCAATAGCCGCAGGCGTAGTTCTTACCGGCGGCATGACTAAACTTGAAGGCATCAGAGAGCTTGCTATAGCAGTATTTGATAATATGCCGGTGCGAATAGCAAGACCAAAGGAAATGGAAGGGCTATATGAAATTTTAAGAGATCCGGCAAATTCTTGTGCGATCGGACTTTGTATGTACGGTGCAGGCTACTTTACGCCTTATGAAATCGACTCTGAAAAGAAAATGCGATATAAAGACGAGATTGTAGTAAAAAATAAGATTTTAAAAGATATAGTCTACGACAATGGAGTAAAAATCGAAGATAAAAAAAATATCGAAGAAGTCGATAATAAAATCTTTAGAGGAAGTACTCTAGATGATAACTATATAGATGATTTAAGAATCGATGACGACAGAACTTTACAAGACGAACTAAATGAAGATTTAAATAAAAAAGAAAAAAAACCAAATATTTTTTCTGTGATTTGGAATAAAATAACACAACTATTTTAAAAGGAGATTGGATCAACTATGGGTAACTTTATGGTAGAAGAGAAAAAGCCTTCATACGGCGCAAAGATAAAAGTAGTAGGCGTAGGCGGTGGTGGTGGAAATATGATAAATCATATTATTAGAGAAAAAGGCGATGAAATGGATATCGATCTAATAGTTGCCAATACCGATGTAAAAGCACTTGATAGCTCTTTGGCCTTTACAAAACTGCAGCTTGGAGAAAAGATCACAAAAGGTCTTGGTGCTGGTATGAATCCGGACGTAGGAACTAAAGCCGCCCAGGAAAGTTACGAAGAGATCAAATCTACACTTGAGTACTCAGATATCGTATTTATAGCATCAGGTCTAGGAGGCGGTACCGGTACAGGCGCAGCTCCGGTAGTAGCACAGGCAGCTAAAGAAATTGGTGCTTTAACTATCTCAGTTGTTACGATGCCGTTTGATTTTGAGGGTAAAAAGCGCTACAATCTAGCCCTAAAAGGTCTTAACGAGCTAAAAAAAGAGTCCGACTCTATAGTTGTGATACCAAACCAAAGACTAAAATCCCTGATAGACAAAAAAGCTGGTATAAAAGAAAGTTTTAAAATAGTTGATAACGTTTTAGCTCGAGCCGTCAGCGGTATGTGTACCATAGTTCTTGATTCGGGAAATAGCGATATAAATTCTGACTTTGCCGACGTCAAAAAAGTCATGGAACACCGTGGTATGGCGCTACTTGGTATAGGCGAATCAGAAGGTGAAGGCGCAGCCCAGGAAGCAATAAAAAATGCAATACAATCTCCATTGCTAAGCGACATTACCATAAACGGCGCAGTGGGCGTTCTGGTACACTTCAAATATCACCCAGACTCTCCTTTCAATGATATAGAGGAAGCTATGTGCTTAGTACAAAATGCTGTCGATGATGATGCAGATATTATATTCGGTACCACAAGCGACGAAAGTTTTGAAAATAACAAAATTCAAGTTACTATAATAGCCACCGGCTTTAGAGATAAAGAGGAAGAAAGGCCTACACCTGTAGCCTCTACACCAGATGCTGCATTTAAAAAGTCAAGAAATCCGATTTTAGATGAAAGAATCAGCAGACTAAAGGTTAGTGGCGGATACAATAGCGAAGAAGTAACTAATATGCTAGAAACGCCATCGTATATCAGAAACCAAATGGATTAATGAATAAGGATTGGTCTTCCAATCCTTTAAAATTTAAAGCACAATAATCAGGTGGTAAGTTAAATTTTATATTATTCTAAATTTGGCTAAAAATTAAGTTGCAAGTAATAAATTGATTTTTTAACAAATTATACTATATTTCGTTAGTCACAATATATTCAGGGTATTCTTATTTTACAATAAAATTATTCCACTAAAAATAATTTCAAAAACATAGTTTTTAGATTTTATACTGTCTCAAAAACACTATACCAAAAGCAAACTCAACCTAGCGAGTGCGACGTATCGCGTATGCCAAACGTACTCGGCAGCCTCGCTTCGGTGTCGCCGCAAACGTATGAGTGTGATGTATCACTATCTAACGTAAATTTAAATAAAGCATGCGATACCGCAAGCGGCGCCGAATTTAATGCAGGCGTATTCAAGCCAGAAGCGAGCGAAAATTTTAAAGCGTGCGCGGCCGAACACGGCTCTAAATTTAACTCAAACGAATCCGACTCCGATAAATCACAAAAAGCGCCGAACGATGAAATTTGCTTTGACGGCGAGAAATTTAGGCTCAAAAGATACTGCAGACAGCGCGTGTATCACATAAGCTTTCCGCGCGGCTATTTCGGCGCACCATATGCAACGCATCTGGCGAAGCACCATCCGACCTGGCGGTTTGAGAGTGGCGAGGCAGGATATAAGCTCGGCGGGGTCTTGGACGAGGTGGACGGCGATGTGCAAAATCCGCTATTTCATCTTATCACGCTTGATCCGCTGCCCCGCGACTTGCCCGTGCGATCGCTGCCGCGCCTAATCCTCGCCGCTCACGTTAGAGAGGTAAACGAAGGCGAGATAGTCTTTTACGAGCACGACGCGCAGGGTATGCCGTGGCGTATCGGAAATAGGACGCAGGTCGAATACGCCTTTGACGAACCGATAAAGGAGTGCGAAGTAGCACTGGCGCCTACGCCGGCGCGCTGGGCGGCTCAGGACTGGGGGATGTCAAACAGCAGGCAAAACCTCGCGCGCATCGGCGGCGAGCCTTCGTGGATACAGGGCGCCTTGGTGCCGACGTGCCCGATATGCGGCGAAAAGATGGAGTTTTTGATGCAGCTTGATAGCGAGCTTCCAAGCTGCGAGCAAGGCGGCGAGGTGATGTTCGGTAGCGGCGGGATTTTATACGTGTTTTGGTGTGAGCAGACGCGGGTGAGCGGGTTTTTTATGCAGTGTACGTGAGTAAAATTTAAGAAAAATGCGCAAATGGACGGACGGATGATCACGGCGAAAATAAAAAGAAGGGGCAATATCTGGTATTTTGACGATTATTTTAAGTCGCTTCACAAGAATGAAAACGAAATAGAAAGCCTATTAGGAGGTTTGTCTTGGATCCGAAAAAGGTATCTGTTTAATACGAAAGAAACTCTTCACGACGCCGTTTTGACTGAATTTAATTTGGCATTTTAAAAAATGAAGATAGACTGACGATGAAATTTTTATCGCCATATCAAGATAGAAATTTTAAATTTGTTTTCAAAAACGCCCTAGCCGTCCGCTTCAAAACGGACGACAAGAGCTTTAAAAATAAAGATCTGATAGTTCATCAATTTTCGCTAAAGCATAGGTTTGCGAGTGGACAACGGTTTTAAAATTTGAGATCTAACGAGTGCTTAAGCAAATAAAAATGACATAGGCAAACCTTTGCAAATATATTATGAGTCAAAAAATATTGAACATTTTACACGCTATTAAGCGAGCTAAATTTTGGCTAAGCTATGACGGCAACGAGAAGCTTAAATCACTCGCAATAAGGACGATTCAAAGCGATCACAACAAAAGATTACGCCTATATACAATCATCAAGTGAGAGCAAATTTAGTAAAATAACAGAACTATTTAAGATATCCGTGCGGCAATAGAAATTTGTCATTAAAGGATATCTTTAGAAGTGGCTAGGGTTGTCGTCGCGCTAGCAAAGACAAGAAAAGCAGATGATTTGAATAAGCACTAGCGACATATTTTAAAATCGATCTCAACTGCGATAGAATTTGCGTAAGTTTAGACTAACGACTATAACGAGTTTTTCGCTCGCATAATATTCCATACATTATAAGTCTGATTCTTACGCAGCCGGTCAAATTTGCGCTACATGATACCACTATCCATTTGGGGTAAAAATTAGGATCGGAGGCAAAGGCAACACCATCTAACTCATCATTCGTATTTAGGCACTGGGGCGAGCTTGTCTAGACAAGACAATCGCGCCCCGAACAAGCTTATAAACAGATTAAAACCGAGGTCAAATTTTGCCGAGCTGTCGGCTAAATTTGACCTCGCCTAACGCCAAAATCACGCTCCTAGCGCCGCCCTCACCTCGTCGCTCGCCATCTCGATACTCCATGCAGGCTCCCACACGAGGTCTATCTCGCACTCTTTTACGCCGTCGACATTCAGCACCGCCGTCTCGACCCAGCTTAGTATCATCTCGTGCAGCGGGCATGAGCGCGTAGATAGCGTCATCGTGACCTTTGCCTTGCCGTTCTCGTCGCAAGCCGCGTCGTAAATGAGCCCCAAGGATACGATATCAAAGCCCACCTCGGGATCGACGATGTTTGAGAGCGCGGCGTAGATTTTTTCTTTCATTTTTCTTCCTTTATTCCAAATTTCGTAAATTTAAAAACATTTATCATATTTATCGCGACCAAAACGATGCTAACGAGCAGGCTAGCCACGCCGCAGTGCGCGAGCGATTTTATCTCCAGCCAGACTCCAAGCTCGTAGAGCGCGAGTCCAAGAGCATTAAAACCGATGCCGATATATGCGGGCTTTTTGAGGATCATCTGATCTAACAGCGGCACTTTTGTCTTGCCCACAAAGGGCGCTACATAGTGGTACCAAATGAGAAACGGCGCAATCTTATAAAGATGAGCCGCGATAAATGCAAATAAAAAGCCGTAAATCAGCATAAACACCGCCATATCATATCTATCCGCCGCGATAAAAACACAAAACAGCACGAAGGCCGCGAGCGAAAGAGCGATATTGACATTCCAGTAATCATACGCCTTGCGAACGCGCTTTTTTAGGATGTGCAGCGCCTCAGCGACAAAGCAAACGATCGCCGCCCCAAAGGCAAAGTACGCGTAAATTTCGCTAAAAAAGAGCAAAACGCCAGCCAAAATATAAAATCCGAAGGCAAATTTGCTAAGAGTAAATTTTAGATCGTGCGCGAGAGCAAACATCGGCAGCAGCACGGTTGCTACGCCGACGATGATGAAAAAAATAAACCCGAGCACGAAATAGACGTGAAATTTAAGCGCGAACATAAAATCCATCGGCAAAGTGCCCGAAAGTATCATCAAAAGACAAAATCCAAGCGAGATGCCCGCAAGCAAAAATATCGCCGAAACAAAGAGCATAAACGCTGCGAAGCTCTTTTTTTCATTATCCATAAAGCTAACGATATAGGTCGTGCCGAAAAATAGTAGCGCCAGAAAAAGCGCCATGCCGCCGCCGTGTATAAAGCCCGTTTTGCCGCTGATCATCCCGTAGCTCATCGACGCTACGCCCGCGCAGTAAAGGGCTAAATTTACCACTGCGCCCTTGATCGTTGAAAACGGCTTTTCTAAAATCACCGAAGTGAGCTGATAAAGCGCGCCGATGATGATGCTCATAACAAATCCGACGAAAAACACGTGTAAAAAACCCGCCGTCTCAAGCCCCGCGATCGTCTCAAAATCTGCCGCAAAAAAGGCGGGAATGCTCGCGATCAAGAAGCAAATGCCCGCGATAAAATAACCGCCCACTAGTTTAAAAGGCGGCGCAAAGGTGTTTAAAAGCATAGCTTATCTCAGTGGCAAAGGCTTGTATCTACGTTCTTGACGTCCGCGCCCTGCTTTAGGCTAAAGGTCATCTTAACCTCCCCGCCCTCCAGATCCTCGCGCTCTACGTCAAACTGCTCCTGGATTTTAGGTATCAGTCCGGCTGGAAATTTATGATTTACCATCACGATTTTGGTGTTTTGATTTGCAAATTTGATCGCCACCAGCGCATTTACCATAGGCTCGGGCGGCACGCACGGACGGCTGTCAAAGCCGACGAAATCCACGCCGCCTTCGCTATATCTATAAAACGGCACCGTCGCACCCTCGGCGTTAAACTGCTCGGCGTTTTTGAAAAAATCGCTCATTTTTTTATCCTTGTTTTAAATTTGGAGAATTATACTCTTATTTTGCGCGCGGGCGTCTTGACCTTGCTTAAGGGATTAAATTTGAATTTGACGGCCGCGGCATCAAATTTGAGCGACAAAACCCGAGCGTTGATGATGTGAAATTTGAGATGGGATAAAATTTGGCGGCGTAAATTTGACCGCCGATTAAAACATAAAGTAGCCGCCTAGCAGTACTGCTTGTAGCCTTTTTTGCAGAGCTGTTTTTTGCCCTCTTGTTTTAGGATTTCGTTTTTACTCTCGCCGTTATAGGTAGCGTTTTGATCGCTGCCGCCGACCTTTTCGCCGTTTACGTAGATATTAGCCGCATAAAGCCCAGCCAGAAATACCAAGAAAATCAAAATTTGCTTCATATATACCTTTCAATTAAATTTAATCTACAAAACTCAAGCAAATCGCAGTCCAAATTTAAAGGCCGGTAAGTCAAATTTGAGAAATTTTAGCAGATTACAAGCAAGGCGTGGCAAAAGCGCCGTCCGCCCTGCTGAGTAAATAAAAGTGGCAAAACGACGAAGTAAAATTTACGCCGCCTCGCCGTTAAACGATCAAATTTTAGTGTAAAAAGTGGCGCACGCCCGTAAAATACATCGCCATGCCATGCTCGTTTGCCGCCTGCACGACCTCGTCGTCGCGGATGCTGCCGCCAGGCTGTATCACAGCCTTCACGCCTGCCTCGCTTGCGATATCGATGCTGTCGCGGAACGGGAAAAACGCCTCGCTGGCAAGCGCGCAACCGCGTAAATCAAGCCCCATATCGCGCGCCTTAGCCACTGCTGCGCGTGCGGCATCTACGCGGCTCGTCATACCCATACCGATGGCGACTACGGCGCTATTTTTTACATAGACGACGCAGTTGCTTTTCGTAAGCGCCGCGACCTTCCACGCGATTTCTAAGTCTTTTAGCTCAGCCTCGCTAGCTGCGCGCGCGGTTTGCAGTTTCATATTTTCTAGCTCGCTAGCTTTCACCTCGTCGCTTTGCTGATAGACAAAGCCGCCGTCAACGTGCTTGAAGTCGTATTTGTCGTTTGCTCGCTGTAAAAATTTATTGCCCTGGGTGAAAATTTTGATGCGCTTTTTGGATTCAAATACCGCAAGCGCGTCCTCGTCCACGTTTGCGGCGATGATGACCTCGACGTAGATTTCGTTGATTTTCTCGGCCAAGGCGCGGTCTAGCGTGCCGTTTATCGCCACGACTCCGCCGTATGCCGAGACGGGATCGCATTTTAGCGCTTCGACGTAGCTTTCTAGCAGATTTGATTTTACGGCAAAGCCGCAAGCGTTGGCATGCTTGACGATGGCGACCGCAGGCGCGGCGTCAAAGCTGCTCGCTAACGCTAATGCGGCGTTTATATCGGTGATGTTGTTAAAGCTAGCTTCGCCTTTTAGCGCGGTGAAGTTGTTGCTGAAAAAGTAATCAAACTCGTATAGCGCGCCCTTTTGGTGCGGGTTTTCGCCGTAACGCGCGTCAAAAATCTTGCTGCCGGCGATAAATTTCATCTCGCCAAAACCGTCGTTAAAGCGCTCGTTCATGTAGTTTGCGATCATCGAGTCGTAGGCTGCGGTATGCTCGTAGGCTTTTATCATCAAATTTCGCCTAAAAATAGCCTTCTTGCTCTCGTCCGCGCCACCTATGACGCGTAAAACCTCGTCGTAATCAAGCGGGCTAGTGACGATATAAACGCTAGCGAAGTTTTTAGCCGCCGATCGCACCATCGCAGGGCCGCCTATGTCGATGTTTTCGATGATCTCGTCAAAATCATCTGTGCGGATAGTGGTTTGTTTAAACGGATATAAATTTACGCAGACCAGATCGATGCCGCCGATGCCGTGCCGCGCGGCTTGGCTCACGTGATTTGCGTCGTTTCGCTTGTGCAATATCCCGCCGTGAATCTTTGGGTGCAGGGTTTTTACGCGCCCCTCAAACATCTCGGGCGAGCCTGTGTATTCGCTCACTTCGACCGCCTTTACGCCCTGCTCTTTTAGCAGTTTGTGCGTGCCGCCCGTACTTAATATCTCAAAACCGAGTCGCTCGAGTCCTTTGGCAAACTCTACGATGCCTTCTTTGTCGCTGACGCTGATTAATGCTCTCATTTATATTCCTTTCTTTGTTGGTTTGTCTCTTGCGCGCCTTTAAATGAGCTAGAAATTTCCTCCCTCGATGAACTACATGTTCTATCTTTGGTTGGAAATTTCTAGCTCATTTAAAGGCGCGCAAGATACCGCACCGAAATTTGGCTGATTTTTACAGAAATTTGACTAAATTTTAAAAACCTAAAGGCGAAGTATTTTTGATTTAGACGCGGCGGTTTTCAATTTTACGACGGGAGTTACCGAGTGGGTAATGACCGAGTAAAATTTAAAACCAACAAAGTATAAATCAAAAAGACAAGCCTCTAAGCCGCACTTTGTTTTATAGTCTCATACGCCTCATTTATCTCTTGCAGTTTTCGAGTACTCTTTTCTATCATCTCCTCGCTCTCGCCGCGCCCCATAAGGATATCTGGATGATACTTTTTCACGAGTTCGCGGTAGCGTTTCTTTACCTCGTCAAACGGCGCGCCCTCTTTTAGCCCGAGCACTGCGTACGGGCTTTTCGTGCGCATTTCATACGGATTTCGCCGCGTCTGCCTTTGATCGTAAAATGCCTCAAACCTCGCCAGTATCGCTTCAAAAATGCCCTCGTCAAGCCCAAATCCCAAAGCAATCTGCTCGATGACATTATGCTCGCTTTTACTAAATTCGCCGTCTATATAGGCCAAATTTAGTAAAAAAGATAGCTTCGCGGCCGCGGCGTCTTGACTAAGGCGGAAGCGATCTTTGTACTGCCGCGCGATAAAATAAGCATTATGCACCGTCTCTTTTTCGCGGTTATAGATCTGCTTTAGCTCCGCCCTCATCGCAGCGTCGTTGCCGAGCCTTAGAGTGATATCGTCTAGCGTCTCGCTGATGAGGCGAGCCTCTAGCTCATTTACCCTGCCGTCGCTTTTGGCGACTTTAGCAAGCAGGCTAACTAGAAATTTAGCCTCTTCAAACATCGCCTTTTTTTGCGAGCCGCCTAAATTTACGGGATTTTGACTAAAATTTGAAACCAGATAGTAAATCCCGTAAAATATCAAAAACCAAAAAATAAAACTCAAAATATCACCATAAATGATAAATCGTATTTTTGAGTTTGCCGCCTACTAGCTCGTTTTTACGCCACGAACTCTCGTCGTTCATCACGTTCCAGCGGCGCTCGTCGGGGCGATAAAACCAGTCTTTGTCGATCTGATAATAAATCTGCTTGCCGTTTGCCTCGATGATGTTTGCGATGTTGTTGTCGTGGTAGCTGTTCTCGTCGTAGTCGGTAAAGGCGCGCTGTCCCATCTCGGAGTAAAGAAGCGTTAGCTCTTGGAGCATCTCGTTTAGCTCGTTGTCCATCTTTTGCACGTGCAGTCCGATCTCCTCGGCCTCGCGGAAAAGTATCGGATAATCATGCGCCGGATAGTCGCTATTTAGGCGCTCGGAGATATTTTGGATCTTTGCCTCGTCGTTCATGTGATAGCGCAAAAGTTCGCAGCAAATCTTTAGCGATAGCGAGCTAGCGCGGTCTACTGCGCCAAAAACTAGCGGATGGATGTAGTTATATAGCGATTTATACGGGTTTTCGTCATTGTCTTTTTCGTGCATTTTCCAGAGTTTTATCACGCGGTTTAGCTCGTCCATCGACACGCTAACGCGCTCGTTGCCGTTATCTATCGGGCTCATCGCGTGTTTTAGCGAGGTATCGACGGCGGTTAGATACGCTAGCGGCCCCATCACGATCTCGTTTGCGCCAAGCGCCATCATCGTCGCTGCCGACGCGCAGTTAGCGGGGATAAGCGCGGTGATGTTTTTGCAGTAGTTTCTAAGAGTACTGATGATGCGAAGCGCAGCTATACCGCTGCCGCCGTCGCTTTTGATAAACAAAAACGCGTTTTCTATCTTTTTACCCTTTAAAATTTCATACATCGCGCTCGCGTCGTTGCCGCAGACGCTGCCCGCGTTTGAGTTGTAGTAGGTGATGAGCGTGCCGCCTAGTTTAGCTTCGACTTCTTTTAATACCTGCTGCGTCTCGCTAAATAGCACCGGCGGCTTAGCTACGCTTTTTTGATCCATTCCTCTGCCCTCCTTTTGCGGCTGTTCTTCTTCTTTGTTGTTTAAAAAGTCTTTCCAAGACATCTACTTTCCTTTCAAATTTTGATTCAAATTTTTACGATCTTTTAATATCGCTTGCAAAATTTGGCGCTAAAATGCTTGACCAAACGCCGCCGAGACGAGCCAAATTTAGCAAGCATCAAATTTGCGCCGCTCAAATTTAGCCAGCTCAAACCCGCCTCGCCAAAATTGGGCGTTAAATTTTAGTCCTCTTGGCGGATGATTGCGGCAAATTTATTAAAATAAACCTCGCTCACGTCGCTTAGCTTTTCATCGATATCGTTTAGCTTAAATTTATCTCCGCCCACGCTGCCGATTTTTTCAAATTTGACGCCGTGCTTAGCGGCTAGGGATTCAAATTTGGCCTCGTCTTTTACGCCGACGATCGCGCGCGAAAAGCTCTCGTCAAAGATGAAATTCGGCTTTTTAACGTCAAATTTACACTCCGCGCCAAGCCCGCTTAGGCACGCCATTTTTACTAGCGTTATGGCTACTCCGCCTACGCCTACGCTGTTTGCAAACTCTAGCGCGCCCGATTTATTTGCCTCGATAACCAGATCCCACAGCGCGCGCTCTTTTTTATAGTCCACTGCGGATAGCTCGCCGCCCACCGCGTCAAATAGCGCCTTAGCGTAAAGCGATGCGGCAAATTCGCCCTTCGTCTCGCCAAGCACGTATATCGCCGTGCCAGCGCGAGCAAAGACGCTCGGAAGGCTCGCGTTTGCGTCCTCGTTCACGCCCACCGTCACGATCGCCGGCGTCGGATATACACTCACGCCCTCGGTGTCGTTATACAGGCTCACGTTGCCGCTGACGACTGGCGTATTTAGCTCGCGGCAAGCCTCTTTGATGCCCTCGCAGCCCTGCGCGAACTGCCACATAACTTCGGGATTTTGCGGATTGCCGTAGTTTAGGCAGTCGGTGATGGCTAGTGGCGTCGCTCCGCTCATCGCGACCTTTCGTCCTGCCGCCGCGACCGCTCTAGCCGCGCCGATTTTGGGACCAACGAAATTCGCCCGCGGGTCGCACTGCGCCGCCATCGCGATCGCCCTGCCCGTTTCTTTCACGCGTATAACCGCAGCTCCGAGGAGTCCCGGTTGTTTGATCGTGTTTGTTTGGATATTTGCGTCGTATTGATCGTAGATTAGCGACTTGTTTAGCACCTCAGGCTCGCCAAGTAGCTTCCAAAACGCCGTTTTGTTATCCGCGTTTTCAGGGATTTGTAAATTTTTGATTTCGTCTAGGTATTTTGGGCGCGCAGTCGGCCGGTCAAGTACCGGAGAGGCTTCGCTAAGCGGCGCTATGGGTATCTCGCCCGCTAGCTCGCCGTGCCAATAAAGCTCCATCACGCCGCTATCGGTTACCTCGCCGATGATCTCGGCGTCCAGATCCCATTTTTTAAATATCTCAAGTATCTTTTGCTCGCAGCCTTTTTTGGCGCAGATGAGCATGCGCTCCTGAGATTCGCTGAGCATTAGCTCGTACGGCGTCATGCCTGTTTCGCGCATAGGCACGCGGTCTAGATATATCTTCATGCCGCTGCCGCTGCGTCCTGCCATCTCAAAGCTGCTAGATGTTAGCCCCGCTGCGCCCATATCCTGGATACCCACGACGTAGTCGGTTTTAAACAGCTCCAAGCACGCCTCCATCAGCAGCTTTTCGGCAAACGGATCACCCACCTGCACGGTCGGACGCAGAGATTTGTTCGCGTCGTTAAAGCTATCGCTAGCCATCACAGCGCCCCCAAGCCCGTCGCGACCGGTCTTTGAGCCCACGTAGATCACTGGATTGCCGATACCTTCGGCCCTTCCGTAAAATATCTCGTCGCTCTTGCAAAGCCCAAGCGCAAATGCGTTTACTAGGATATTGCCGTTAAAACTAGGATCAAACGTCGTCTCGCCGCCGATGGTAGGGATGCCCATGCAGTTGCCGTAGTGAGCGATGCCCGCGACCGCGCCTTTTAGTAGATAGCGCTGTTTTTTCGCGTTTTCGCTCTCACCTCTCACCTCGCCGAATCGCAGCGAGTTCATATTCGCCACGACCCGCGCGCCCATCGTAAATACGTCGCGCAGTATCCCGCCCACGCCCGTCGCCGCGCCCTGAAATGGCTCGATGAAGCTTGGGTGATTGTGGCTCTCCATCTTAAACACCGCCGCGACGCCGCCTCCGACGTCGATGACGCCCGCGTTCTCGCCCGGACCCTGGATCACCCACGGCGCCTTGGTCGGGAAGCCGTTTAGGTACTTTTTACTCGACTTGTAGCTGCAGTGCTCGCTCCACATCGCGGAAAATATCCCAAGCTCGAGCAAATTGGGCTCTCTGCCTAGGATCTTTAGGATCTCCTCGTACTCTTGATCGCTGATTTTGTGCGCTTTTACGGTAGCTTTGTCCATTTTTAGCCTTTAAAAAATTTTGGTTGATTTTACTTAAATTCGCATAAAAACTTGATAAACCAAAGGGGCAACGGCGAAAGAAAGCCAGTAATATTCATACAAAAATCTCTGGTTTAATTTTATCTATATCTTTACCTAATCCCTTAAATCCTTGCTTTTATTAAAAACATCATTATTCACATTTTATCCTTCTTATAACTTAATCTAAGAGAATTCAATAGTTTTTCTTTTGCCTTATTCAACCCACTTACTATCTTGTTAATTCTGCTTGAATTACTCATTTTTTATCATTTCAAAAAATTATTATTTACTTAAATTTTTATTTATATCTATATTAAAGACCGTAAAAATATAATCCCTTACCTTATTGTAATTTTCTTCATTGAAAGAAAATATATGTATAGAATAAAGTCCTTGATTCTCCCACCTATAATCATACCAGTGTATTTCTTCTATATATTCAAGATTTATTTGAAATTTTGGAAATATTTTCCAAAAATTTTTAAAACTTTTATTTTCATATCTATAAATTACCAAAAAAACTATAATTTCTAAAAATTCCGCAAACAATAATATAAATATTAAAAGTAATACACATATTAAAGATATGCCAAAAGCTCCTTTAATAAAGCTAATTATGAAAAAACTAACCAAAAATACCTTACCAAAAATACTTGAAAATATCATATCTAAAAACCAGATTGCCTTAAAAGTTGTGTCGTTGTTAAATATTATATCTTCACTGCTGGTTTCTTTAAAATTTTGATCATAATATGCAACTTTTGAATTATAAAAATAGGTATATTTTTTCTTTGAATTTATAATATTAAAACAATTAAATATCAAAAATACAACTATTGCAAAGCCAAATTTTATTATCGTTTGTGTTGTGTTGTCAAAATCTAAAATACCGCTTTCAAAATCGTCTAAGCAACTAATGCAAAACTCAGAAGCAGTAATCCAAAATATTAAAATAATCAAATAGTGTAAAATTAAAGGAAAACCGGAATAATCCCGCAAAACTAGTGGTTCTTTGTCGTAGTCTCTCGCAAATTTGCCCGAACCCGAATTTGTCAAATTTAAGTTTTGTTTGTCTTTCGTATTCAAATTTTACCCTCCTAACCCGCACCTTAAAAATTTTAAATACGATTTTAGTCAAATTTGGATAAAAATTTAAATTTATTGTGCAAAAGGTTGTTGTTTGCATAAAAGGTTAAATGTGGAGCAACTTGATTTTACTAAAATTCGACCGAGCCGAATTTAGCGCCTTAAAGATGCGGGTCTCGGTGCGTAAAATTTGAAGTCAAAGTTTACAAATTTAGCTAAATTTGACTTCAAATTTGAACGTAAAAAAATAAGGAGAAATATCGCGAGATGAATTTGAGAGTTGTGCAGAAATTTTTATCTCAAGGTTAAGACAAATAGTCTGACGCAGGGTGAAAATTTCAAATCTCTCAAAAGCGCTCGCAAGGCAAGCCGCTTTTCGGCAACTCAAAGCTTGCGCAGTTTTTCAAACTCCTTGTAGCCCTCTTTTTCGTCCGCATCGCACACCTTTTTGAGATACTTTTTCATCTTTCGCACATACTCGTCCGTCATCCCGTCCCGAGCTTTATCAAAAAACTTAGCATACAAGCAGTCCGTCCCTCCGCGCTCGTCCTTCGAGTCGCAGACTTTTTGTAGCGCCGCTAGCCCCTTTTGTCTGTCGTAAAATGCGCTGTTTTCGTCCAAACGCTTGTCTACTAGCTGCATGCATGAAGCCATACTAAATGGCAAAATCGATTCGCAAAACGCCTCTAGCATTTTTACCTCTTTTTGGTTGCGAGCGGCATCTGCGGTCAAATTTACATCCTCTGACGCGTCGCCGGCAAAAACAGAATTTACGACAACCGCAAAAATCAAAATTTTAAACGGATTCATATTTTTCCTTTTATATCGTCAGTTCGACGCAAGAGCGTCCGATACTACGTAAAATTTAGCGGGCGACTACCCGCCGCAAACGCCTACTTGCTCGGCATGCTATCGTAGCAAAGTATGTTTAGCAGGATACGTCCTTGCTTTTTGACGTCTTGCTCGATGACGTCTTGTCTAAATTTAGCAGAGGTTGCCTGCTCTTTAGCTTCGGCTAGTTTGCTACTCAGCAGGTTAAATTTAAAGTCCAAATTTTTTATCTTAAAGCCCTTATTACCGACTATTTTCGCGTCGATCACGGTAGCGAAAAACTCGTCAGACGCGCCCACGTAGTAGTTCGTCACGCTTCTAGCGTTTATAGGTTCGCCGCTAAAAAACGCCTTACAAACGGGAGATTTTTGCGCGCTATAAATCACGCTCTCAAGGATCCCGCCGCCAAATTCGTAAAACTTAAATTTCTTTGAGTTTTGCAGCTTTTTTATCTCATCTTTATCGCTCAAATCTACATTTTTACCACTATCAAGATCAATCACTATTAGAGTTTTTACGCCGTTGCCGCTTGCGTAAACCCAGCCTAGATTTTGGCTCGCCGAGTCGCTCTCGCCCGGCGATTTCACCTCGGCCCTACCCATGTAGTCACCAAATTTTTCCACGGTTTTGCCGCCGCTCGCCTCATAGACCGTAGTCTCGGTTATAAACCCGATCTGCTGTATACTAGCGTCGTTTTCCATATACGTACGCCGCGCTCTCTCGCCGCCCATCTCGCCTGTGATGGCCGCGCAACCGCAAAACGCTAATGCCATAGCGGCCGCTGTCGCCGCCTTAAAAATCATCGTGTTTTTCATTTTTGCTCTCTTTCTTTCGCGCCAAAAGCGCAAATTTGATTCAGCCTCAGCTCATACCCTCGCAACTCGTTTTGGATTTTTTCCTCAAATTTATGCGTTTTTTCGGCGGCTTCTTGCAGACCGTTCAAATTTGTAAAATTTTTTATCTGAGATTTTAAAAGTAGCGTGCCGCTTTTGGAGGAAATTTTTGCCTGCGTTATTACGGCCGTAAAATACCGTTTTTCTAAATTTTGCGTATCATAGTAGCTAGATGCTGATTTCACGCTCACATTACCGCCTTTTTGAAACGCCTCGCAAACCAAAATCGGCGCCTCAAAAACCGCTACAGTCGTCAAATTTGAGCTAAATTCGTAAAATTTGATCCGCCGAGCACCACGAAGCCGGGTCGCACTCGCTTCATCTTTTAGATCAAACTCCGCCTCAGTATCGGCGTCTTTTAGCATAAACGCACTATCGCCGCTTTTATAGACGGCTCCGAGTCTAAAAGGCAGCCTGGCGCCGTCTGTTTTAGTGAGTGCAAAGCCTGCAGCCTCGCCGTCCTCAGGCTGAGTGCGAAAATCACGCGAGAAAAACGCCGTCAAAAAGGCGACCTCTCTAACGATGCCGTCAGTACCCAGATATCTCGTCCAGTTATCCTCCGGAACGCCGATATTTGAGATGTCGCGCTCTGCTTTGTTCGCGCTGCTAGTGATGCCGGCGCAACCATAAAAAGCCAGGGCCGCAATAGCCGCTAGAAATAAGTTTTTCATCTCGCGCTCGCGTTTAAATTTGATAAAAGTGATCAGTTTTTAGGCGCAGCACAAACGATGTTTGATAGGATTCGCTCCTGTTTTTTAGCGTCGGCGTCTATGACTTTACTCCTAAATTCCGCAGATCGAGCCCGCGTTTGCGTGCTGGCTAGCTTGCCGTCGCTAACGAAAAATTTAAAGTCTAGATTTTTGATCTCGGCGCTTTTGCCTTTTTTCACTCCGATATCCATCAGGGTCGCGAAAAATTCGCTATTGTCGGGGTTTTCTTTATCGTAATAATTAGTAATGGCATGAGCTTTTACCGTCTTGCCCGCCGCAAAACTCTCACACACGGCGCCCGAGTCCGCGCTAAAAACTACGCTCTCCAATATGCCGCCGCCAAACTGATAAAACTTGACCTTTTTAGCATTTCTTAGAGTCGCAAGCTCGTTTTTATCGCGCATATTTATGTACTGGTAGCCAAATTTTTCCTTATCGTTAAGCTCCAAGACTATAAACGAAACCCCGTTTTGCGCGTACATATCGCCAAGCTTCAGGTTTTGACCGTCTTTTTTTATGGGTGCCATACCGATGATATCGCCGTTTTTTTGCGCGTAAATTGCGCTCAAATTTTCTGAGAAAAATGCGACATCGCCGACGGTGCCGTCATTTTCTAGATATTTGATCCAGTCCGGTTCAGGCGATACTACGCTAGCAGTTAGATGATCCTGCGAAGGCATGCAACCGCCTAACAACGCAGCTAGAGCAGCTATAGATAAGATTTTTTCACTATTTTTTTCCTTTTTTACGGAGTAAATTTCGTTATTTGCCGAGGCAAAAGTTGCTAAACATTTCGTCTAAAATTTCACTTCTCTCAAACGGCTTCGTGATTGACGAGATTTGCTCTATTGCCGTGTTTAGCTCATAAGCAAAAAGCTCAAGCTCGGACCCCGCTAGCAAATTTAACGCTCTTTTTATCGCCTCGCTCGCTGCCTCGCAGCTTGAAATTTGACGAGTGGAATTTAGTAGTATCTCGCTCGTCTCCTGCGCGTCGAGATAGGTTTTTAGATTGCTTATTATCTCGTCCGTTCCTTGCTTTGCGCAGATTTTTATCGGATTTTCGGGGCTTATAAATTTAACGCCGAGGTCGCATTTATTTAGAACGTAAAAAATCTTTTTTTGCGACCTTTTTAAAAGCTCCAGGATCTCGTTATCCTGCTCGTCGGCCTCCTGCGATGCGTCAAAAATAGCCAGGATGACGTCGGCCTCCTTGATAGCTCGTAGCGAATACGAAATGCCGATCTGCTCGATCTTGCCCGCGTTTTTGCGGATGCCTGCCGTGTCGATGATGCGCACGAGGTGAGTGCCGATTTTTAGGGCTTCTTCGATACTGTCTCTAGTCGTGCCCGCTTCGTCGCTGATGATCGCACGCTCGTAGGATAAAAGCGAGTTTAAGATCGAGCTTTTGCCGACGTTTGGCTTGCCTACTATAGCTATTTTAAAGCCCTCGAGCAGCCCTTTTCTACTCTGACTTATGGCGACGATTTTATCTAGTTTGGCGCTGTTTTGCTTTAGCATTTGGCTAATGCTCTCTAGCAAGTCGGCGGGCAGATCATCGTCGGCGTAGTCGATGCTAGTCTCCACAAATGCCAGAGTTTTTACGAGTTCGGAGCGGATTTCATTCGCAAATTTAGCCAGATCGCCTCTCATCGTGCGAGCGATGATTTTGACGCTATCCTCGCTTTTTGCGTTTATGAGCGAGTTTATCGCCTCGATCTTGCTAAAATCCATCTTGCCGTTTATGAGTGCTCGCTTGCTAAACTCTCCTGCGCGCGCGAGTCTAGCGCCGTTTTTTATAAGCTCGCCCAAGATCAAATTTGCCACCACTAGTCCGCCGTGGAGCTGAAACTCCACCACGTCCTCGCCCGTGAAGCTGTGTGGGGCCTTAAAGTAAATAAGCAAGGCTTCGTCGATGAGCTCGCCTTCGGCGTAAATTTTAGTTAGAGTAGCATAACGCGGGATAAGAGAGGTGATTTTGGTGAGTTTTAGGGCCAGGCCAAGGGCGCCTGAGCCACTTAGCCTGATGATGGAGATCGAGCCTACGCCGTGTGCGGTGGCGACGGCGGCTATGGTCTCGTTCATTTTTTGATAAAGTCGTTCACGACTACGAACTGCCCGTCGCTATTTGACTTTACGCTTACATATTTGTCGGGGAATTTTTCGCGCAGCTTTTCAAGAGCGATCTTAACCAAAACGCCGTCTAAAGACTTGGTTTTAGCCTTGCCCGTTTCCTCCACGCGCTCGATTATTCCCTTTAGATACTGATCGATCGCGGCTTCTTGATTTTGCAAAAACTGAGCGATCTCAAGGCGCACCGCAAGGCCGTATTTCGAGCTGATCCAGTTATAGAGCAGATATGAGATCGCCTTGTAGCGATAGCCCTCCTTGCCGATGAGTAGCGCCGCATCCTCGCCGTCAAGCTCGACTATCACGGTCTCGTCGTCAAATTTACGCACGTCTATCTTGTTTATAGTAAAGAAATTTCCGCCAAAAAGCTTCTCTACGCCCTGCTTTATCTCAGGCAATACTTTATCGATGTCGGCTTTTGGTTTTTGATCTTTTTGTTTTTGAGCCTGCGCTCGATCGGCTCGGGAGTCTTGTTTTTCTTTTTTAGCTAAATTTGGCGCGGCTTGCGTCAAATTTGCCTCGCCAGTGGAAACTTGCGAGCCCAAATTTTCGCTAGCTGCGGTTTTTTCATCGCCTTCGTAAAAGTCGTTTTTGTTAAAGGTATCGATGATCGAGTGATCGAGGATACTTTTGCCGCTATCTTTTTTAGATTGTTCTTTTTTGTGCTGCTCTTTTTCTTTTACCTGGGGCTCTTTTTGCGGTTGTGCTTCTTCGACTTTAGGCTCGTTTGTCGCACACATTTCGTTTTGCTTTGACGCATGATTTTTGTGATGTTCGTGGCGATTTTTATGATTTTTTTTCTTTTCGCTTTTGTGATTTTGCTCTTCGCCGGAGCTCTCTTTTTTCTTAAATTCCTTCTTTTTCTCGCCGCCGTTTTCTTTATGACCGTTTTCGCGAGCGGCTTGAGGGGCTTTTTTTGCTTCCTTGTGCGCGCCCTCTTTTACTGCCTCGATGATCGCCGTTTTTTTGAAAAAACCCAAAAAACCGGAGTTCGGATTTTGTAAAATTTTGATATCAAGCTCCGTGACAGAGCAGTTTAGCTCCTCGGCGGCCTTTTGAAAAGCCTCTTGTAAATTTTCGGCTTCTATTCGCATTAGGCCTTTACCTCCGCTTTTTTATGCTTTTCAAAGAGCTTGTTTACGAAAACTTGCTGGATGACCGAACAAACGTTGTTTACAAACCAGTAAAGCGTAAGTCCCGCAGGGAAAGTCACGAAGAAAAACGTAAAGATAAGCGGTAAAAATTTCATTATCTTTTCTTGCATCGGGTCGCTAAACGTGGTCGGCGTGAGCTTTTGCTGAAGAAACATTGTCGCACCCATCAAAATAGGCAGTACAAAATACGGATCCATCACCGAAAGGTCGTGTATCCAGAGTATCCACGGCGCCGCTTTTAGCTCGATCGCGTTTAGTAGTACGCGGTAAATCGCAAAGAAAATCGGAATCTGCATAAGTATCGGCAAGCAGCCGCCCATAGGATTCGCGCCGTTTTTCTTATATAGCTCCATCATGTGCATATTTAGCTTTTGCGGATCGCCTTTGTATTTGGCTTGCAGCTCTTTTACCTTCGGCGCTAGATCTTTGAGCTTATTCATTGATAACATACCCTTGTAAGTGAACCAGGAAAGCGCAATCCTAACAGTCAGCGTTAGTACGACGATCGCCCAGCCCCAGTTACCGATGTAACCGTAAAGCCAATTTAAAAACGCAAACATCGGTTTTGCGATAAAGGTAAACCAGCCGTACTCTATGACGTCCACGAGCTCCTCGTTTATCTGGCTTAAAGTCGCGTGGTCTTTAGCGCCAATGTAGCCTTTGGCTTTAAAATTTTGCTCGCCTTTTACGAATATCACCGCATTGCCCGCGCCGTCTTTTGAAACTACGGGATTTAAAAGTCCGTCAAATTTAAAAAATAAAGCCGTGTAGTATCTGTCGCTAGCCGCGGCTATGTTTACGTTATTAAAGCTCTCGGTCGCGTCTACGTCGCCGTCCTCGATGATAGTTAGCTTGCCATCATTATGCTTAAGTAGCGCACCGTGGACGGTGTAGCTGTCGATAGCGACGCTTGGACGAAAGCCTGGAGTCACGTAGTATTCGCCCGCGCTCACGCTAAGGTCTAGATCATAGCTTCCGTTTGGATAAAACGTGATTTTCTTGGTTACGCTAGAGCCTTCCAAATTTTGCGTTAAAACTATGCTTTTTGGCTCGCTGGCCAAATTTATCTCGCCAACGTCGCTCGTGTAAGCCACTTTAAAAGCTTGCTCATTTAAAGCTTTGTCGCTAAAGCGTACTTCAAGCGGTAGCGGCTGAGCGCCTGCTAGCTCGATGCGATTGCCTTCAGCGTTTTTATATTTTTCGTCGTTTAGATAAAATTTAGAAATTCTGCCTAGCTCGTCGATACGCGCCTCAAAGTGCTCGCCCTTTATCACGGCGATCTCGCGACTTTGCGTAGTTACAGCCTGCGGAGCGCCAGTAGCCGATGCGGTATTTGCGCTCGGAGCGGCGTTTGCTTGGCTTGATTGCTGCACAGCTACGGTTTGGTTTTGATCTGTCGGCAAATTTTTAGGAATAAAAAAATAATCGTAAGCGATAAAAAAGATAAAAGATAAAACGGTCGCTAATAACACGCGTTTTTGAACTGACATATTGTCTAACACTATTTTTCCTTTTGAAAGTCTAAATTTTTAATAACATAGAATTTATTTTTTTTATACGGGACGAACCAAAATGCGATATGTGATTTTAAATTTTGATTGGATATAAAAAAAGAGTTGAAATTTTTACTGATGACGGGGTAGTCGATGCCGCCCTTAAAGAGTTGATTACAGCGTAGAATTCTAAAAATAACCGCAAAGAGCGCCGAGAAAAAGCCGTTAAATTTGAACTGCCAAACGGCAAATTCCGAGCATGAGGGATAGTATCTGCAAGACTTCGGAGTAAATTTGGAGATATAATCTTGATATGCTTTTATCAAAAATAAAATAGCTTGTTTTATCATTTTCATATGCCTGATTTTATACATCCGAGTTTTTTCATAGCCCAAGAGATATTTTTTTTGAGCTTTAAAAACGAGCTTTTCTCTAGCCCGTTTTTAACGACTATCACGTAAATGCCGTCCGCAAGCTCATTTGAAATCTCGACGACGACCGCTCGCAAAAGTCTTTTACATCGGTTGCGAACGACGGCTTTGCCTACCTTTTTGCTAGCTACGACGGCTAATTTGTTTTCATTGCAAGGCTTAAAAAAGACTATCGCCTCCTCGCAGTGCCATTTGATGGCCTCTTTGTAGACGCTTGAAAACTCCTTTTGGCTGCTTATAGGGCTAAATTTGCTTAAACGGCCAATCTTGCTCTGCCTTTTGCGCGTCTTGCGTTTAGCACTTTGCGGCCGTTTTTAGTTTTCATGCGGACGCGAAACCCATGAGTGCGTTTTCTAGGGGTTTTATGAGGTTGGTATGTTCTTTTCATAAATTTTTCCTTATGGTGATTTTGATATAAGTCGGTGATTTTATCAACAAATCGCTTAAAATCCTTTTAATAAATTTTTAAACTTCGTTTTAAAATAATAAAAATATAATCGCTTATTAAAATTTAGGAGCAAATTTGCCTTACGTTATTAGAAAAGCATCCAGAGCCGACGTCCCGGCCGTTTGCGAGCTGGTTAAAGAGCTGGCCGCGTACGAAAAAATGTGCGATGAAGTAAAATTTACGCCCGAAATTTTTGCGGAGTCTGTTTTTGAGAAAGACTATGCCAGGATTTTAGTCTGCGAAAGCGAGGGCAAAATCGTCGCCTACGCGATATATTTTTACACCTTTTCCACGTTTTTGGGACTTGGCGGGATGTATTTGGAGGATTTGTACGTCCAAAAAGAGTATCGCAACAAAGGCATAGGAAAAGAGTTTTTTAGGCATCTAGCTCAAATTTGCAAGGATGAAAATCTGCAACGCCTCGAGTGGGCGTGCCTGCACTGGAACGAGCCCGGCATCAAATTTTACGAAAAAATGGGCGCGAAAAACCAGTCCGAGCAGTGGCGAAACTACCGCCTGAACGGCGAAAATTTAAGCAAACTCGCGCTTTGATTTATCTGTTTTTAACGCCCTTTTGGATATTATCGCGCGATGAGTTACGCAAACGAAATTTTAAGAGAACTTTACTATCTTAGGGCGTTCGGATATAAGTTTGCCGATTTTTCGCCTTCGCTCGCGGCCTTGCCGAGAAGTCTTGCTGAGCTAAACGCAAGCATCAAAGAGTGCAATCTATGCGACCTTTGCAAGAGCGCAAATCACGCTCTAACGGGCCTTGGCGATAAAAGCGCCAAAGTAGTTTTCGTATTTGACGCGCCAAACACCGCCGAGGATGCGAGCGGAGAGTTTCTAGCCGGCGACGATAAATTTTTGCAAAATTTAAACGAGCTAGCGGGGCTTAAAAAGGACGAAATTTACGTCACGAGCCTGCTAAAATGCAAACCCGCCGCCAAAGTTCCGACAAACGCTTACGAGCTTTGCGAGCCGTATTTTAGCGCGGAAGCCCGCCTAGTCGCGCCAAAGCTCATCGTAGCGCTTGGCGAAGAGGTTTTTTACAAAATGATAAAACAAAGCGCGCAAAGCTTTGAAACCATAAGGGGAAACATAATGAAATTTAAGCACTCGGCCTTGCTGGCGACCTATTCGCCGACCGTCGTAGCGAAAAATCCAAGTAAAAAAGAGCTGTTTTTCAGCGATCTAAAAAAGATAAAAGAGTACCTATGAGAAAAATTTTAACCGTTTTATTGATCTGTTCAGCGCTATTTGCCAGGAGCGACAAACCCTCCGATATCCCACCTGCGAGCGAAATTTATATAAATTTAGAACCCGTTAAATGCAGCGACGCATGTTTACTAGAACTCGTTAGAGAAGGTCTTTTGCACAGTTTTTTAGCTCGCTATGAAGGTAGCTCCAATCAAGAAATTTTACAAGCCTTTAACGCACTAAACGGCTCATACGTAAACGCCGGCACCGAGAGCCTGACGCCAAGCTCAAACGCCGAATTTAAGATCGCCGTCATCATCCCGCAAGATAGCATAAAAAGCTACGCCGGCGTCGTTTCAAACGCGGTTATCGCCTACGCCATAAGGCAAAATGCCGCCATCGACGTTAAATTTTACAACATCGGCAACGAAGCCCCAAGCGCTATCGACGGCGCTATATCTCGCGCTAGAGGCGAAAACATCGCATATATCATCGCGCCGTTTACGCCTGTGGGCGCAAAATATCTAAACGAGGTTTTAGATCCGTCCATGACGGCTTTTGTGCCGACTCTGCACATCTCTAGCGTTGATTCGCCGCAGGAGAATCTGATATTTGGCGGTATAGACTACAAAGGGCAGGTTGAAAAGCTGCTAAATTTCTCAAACGGCCAAGTCGCGGCGTTTTCTGACGGCAGCGCGCTAGGAGCGGCGCTAAATCGCTATGCGGACGAGCTTAGCGGCGGGCTAGCCTACGAAAACGAGATCGAAAGCGGCGCGACCGATCTAAAGCCGATGCTATCTGGCAACTCAAGGCTAAGCGGCGCGACCGTTTTCCTAAACGTTCCGCTAGTAAAAGCTTCGATGGTGAGCTCCCAAATGCGCCTTTACGACGTCAAATTTAACGCCCTTTTAAGCACGCAGATCAACTATGCGCCGAGCATCTTTAAACTCATGCAACCGCAAGATAGAGAAAAGCTCTACATAGCAAACTCGATCTCCAAAACTGACGGCGCGCTGGACTCAAACAACGAAATTTTGGGGCAAAATTTAAACTTTAACTGGGTTGGTTACTCCGCTAGCGCCGGGCTTGACTACATCTACGCGACCTACCTAAACCGCGGCGCGCAGAGGCTTTTTAGCGAGAGCGTCGAGGACTCGCAGGTCATATACGATACAAAGGTTTTAAAAGCCGGCGAATACGGCTTTTACGAGCAATAAGAGGAGAGAAAATCCACTATCTCCTCGCTCATCTTAGCGGGCTTCATGTTGCTAACAAACGCAACCTCGACGTCCGCTTCAAAGACGAGCTCAGGCTGGCATTCGCCGCTTAAATTTGCGATTTTATAAATTTTCTGATTTATGAGTGCGGAGGCTTTTTTTAGGTTCGTCACGCTCGTTTTTACCTCGAGCAGATCGCCAAGAACGGCCGGTTTTTTAAATTTCGCCCGAATCTCGCTCACGACGAAATGCCCGTCCTTGCTAAAAGGCTTAACATTTGAGCCGAAAAACATCTCACTGCGCGCCCTTTCGCAGTATTTTATATAGTTTGCGTGATAGACTATACCACCCGCGTCGGTATCTTCGTAGTAGATTCGTATTTTCATCGCTTGCCTTTATGCTTAAAGTCTCACGAATTTTACCCGTTTTTCTTAAAAGATTGATTATAAAAGCGTCGCCGTCAAAATTTAATCACGCTCTTAAGTCAAGCTTTCTGTAAAATTTACCCCTCTTGCTTACTTCTATACCATCGCCAAGCTCGTTATTTAAAAACGAAATATTGTATAGATCCTTCGCCGTTAAGGTTTTATTATCCCCCAGATATATCAAAAACTGTTTTCCATGCTTAGTAGAAAAGGATTTTATAGCGCTAGCTCCTATTTCCTGGAGCGTCTTATATTTACCGTCGGTATCTAGGATGCCTATATTATTAAAGCTTATAGAGCCAAGCTCGATGTCGCTCATGGCTTTAGTTTCTAAATTTAGGCTTGCCCTTCTGGTTTTATCTCCTAAAAGCTTACCAGTATCTGAGTATAGCTCTGTTACCTCTATCTCTCTACCGCTATCAAATTTTAAGGTTATAGATCCGTTATCGTTTAGCTTCATAGCTATTACGCTATCGCTGTCGCTCATCATTAAGGCCGCTTTATTCGGGTTAGCCTCAAAGGCTCTTTTTACTTTCTCTAAGTTTTCTGGGCTAAATTCTAGCCTTGTAGCCTTTTGGAATTCATTTTCCATGGCGATCATGTATGACGACTTGCTACCGTTTAGCCTGCTTATATATTCGTCCGCATTTTCTACGTTATACTCTTTTAGATTTTTTGATAGCCACTCTACGTCTTTTGCATGGGCGGTGGATTCTTTTTCGTAGTCTCTATAAAATTTCATAAAACTATCTCTTTGATAGTTTTCATACGAGAAGTCGTCGCTCGTCTTTTTGCTTGATATGATCGGATTAAATTCACTAAGCTTAAGGTTGCCGTCAAATCCAGCCTTAGCGTAAGCAAAGTTGTTAAATAGGCTATTTTTATTAAATACGTTATTGTTTCTTAGGTCTACCCAGCCGTCTTTATCGGCGTATGCATCAAAGAAGTTCTTAATACTATCAGTTTCCGCCTTTTTGTATCTGCTTTCTGGTGCAAATACGGTGTATGGGTTTTCCTTGTAGTAAAAAATGCGATTATCGATCTTTGAGATGTCGATTTGAGTCTTGCCTTTTTCTTTCAGTTTAGCATTTAGATCCTCTATTTGCTTCCGCCTATGGTTTATATCTATATCTTTTTTAATAAACTGCGTCAGATCTATACCGCTGGTTACGTCGCTTAAATTTGCTATCTTTTCGTTGCCGTCCTTATCGTATCCTCTGACCTTGAGCTTTGAGAATAGCTTGTCGGAGCTATTTAAAATTCCGTCGCCGTTGCTATCAAAGTTAAAAAGTATTGCATTTGAGCTAAATTTGCCGATACCTAGCTTGTCGTTATCGCCGTATAGATCTAAAAATACCTCTACGTCGCCGTATTTAGTTTTTAGTATATTTTCGCTTGCATAGTCGTTTAGATTGCTTCTGTCTTGACTTAGGATGGTATTTGATTTGCTGCCTTTAAAATATCCGCCGCCGGCAAATTCTTCTATTACGGGCGCCCCGGAATCTGGCAAACCGATAGAAAAACAATATCCGTTATTCACCTGCGGTCCTTGAAATCCATTATATCCGTCTTGAGTAACCCTATCCGAGTTGTCCATATTGGACCACATAGGCAGACTTGCCCTATGAGCGCTTGATCCTCCAAACCCGGTAGAATATCCATTTACATTATCAGTTCCGCCTTTATATAGATAGGCTTGCGAATTTTGCATTAGTATATCGTTGGCCGTTTCTAAAAGATCGTATTGCCTACTGATATATTCATCCTTACTTATTGCCTCATTGCCCACCTTGACTAGCTCTTGTCCGGCGAGTCTAGATGCAGAAGCTTGCATTTGGCCTTGTCTTAATAATGATAAATTTACGTCATAGCCGTTTCTTAACAGAATATCCATTTAAATTCCTTTTATGCTTTTACATCAAATTTACCTAGCTTTGCTAGTTGATTTAAAATTTCAGTTATATCCGTCCCCTTTTCTCGTTCAGCTGTCAAGAAATTCTCGAAAAACTCGCGCTTTATATCCTTATAAACATAGGTTTGGCTTTTGCTAACGGCTTGGATAGGTTTAAATTTATTCTCTTCGGGCGTTTCTTTAGGAGTTTGATCGCTTACTGCACTTTCTTTTAGAGCTATATTTTGCAGCACATCTCCGATACTCTCGCCTTTGTTAAACGCATCTTTTAAGAAATTTAAAAACTCTTTTTTAGTTGCTTCGTCTGCGTAACTTACTCTTTTTTCAAGCGACTGATTAAGAGACCTTAGTCTGACTTTTTCGGGCGTTTGATCAAAATTTAGCTTTCCATCCTTGAGTGAGATCTTGACGCTTGCGTGATCTCCCAGTATCTTTTCGGCGGCAAATTCGAGCCATTTATCTTTAAATTTATCTATGTCCATATCGGAGTCGAGCAAGTCGGTGACCTCTCGCAGCATAACAAATCCCGGCATAAATCCGGTTCCTACGCCACCCAAATCCGTGCGAACATCGTCAACGTTTAAGTTTTTATATCCAGCTAGCCCCTCGTTCGCCGCTAAAGCTTTAGTACTGTCTATAAATTTTTTTAGCTCGGTAGCTTTTTCTTTGTCGATACTGGGATCAAGTCCGTTTATTTTGCCCCAGACGCTGATTTTATCGTCCTTAGTGTAGCCGCTTAGCGAAAATATCCTCCTTATGGCTACCGGCTCGTTTGGATTTAGACCAAGCTCTTTACGCCAGCTATCTTCAAACTTTTCAAACCCCATTTTTATTCCCAGCCATTTGCTTAAGTTTTTACCCGTTAGCTTCCCTGGATCGACATTTTCCGCCCAAATTTTGAGCTGATCTCGGTCTAGTTTTTCTGGATCAAGAGCGTCATAATCAATATGTGCTGTTAAATTCGGCTGTGCGATCGTCAAATTTAAAGCTTGATTTGCCGTCTCTTTTTCCTCATGCGTCTTTAAATTTTGCCCATGAGAGCTACTAAAATCATAATTTACGTTTGCGTTAAGTCCGTTTACGCCGCTTATCATATTAATCCTTTTAAGCCTTTATATCCACGCTCTTAGCGCTAAATTTCATCATCGTCTCAAGTTCTTCTAAATTTTTTCTAGTATTTTGCTTTAGCTCTTTGTTGTATTTTCTGTTTTTACCCAGCATCTTTTGCGTTCGCTTTTCTTGCTCGATTAGCTTTTCTAGGCGTTTTTGCGCCTCTTTCATATCCTCTTGCATTATCTCAAAGAGGCTTTTTGATTCTTTGCCGTCGTCACTGACGTTTATCTCACCGACAAATTTTAAACTCCTTGCAAAATCTACGAAATCTTTTAAATCTTGAGGCAATGAATCCACTAAAGATTGCGAGTATTTATCGTATTTATGTCCATGCAAGTCGGTAAAGGCTTTAATTTTTGCTTGGTACTCTTGTGAGGATATGTTTTTATCTAGCCCGTTAATCTTGCCGTGATAGGTGGTTTCACCTTCTATGGCGTGACTATTTTTGTTTAAAATGCCGACCAAAAGCCCGCCTTTGGTTATATTGCCGTCTTTATCGGTATATTTGTCTTTTGTAGTATCAAAATACATACCACTGTTTATATCCTCTTTGCCGCCACTGTTGCTGTTTAATATGTCGGTAGATGGTTTTAAGCTCTTATGCTCTGAGTAGTAACCTATAGTGGAGCTATTATAAAAAGTAGTCGTTATGCTAGTTCGTTCATTTCTTTGAAAGCTACTATCGGCTCCCATATAGTCTGATATTTTGCTATGAAGCTTTAATACCTTGAGCGTTTTATTATCGTATTCGTATCCTTGAGGCAATTTGGCAAGGTCTTCTTTGTTAAAACTTTCTTTGGAATTTAAAACGTCCTCACCGACTACTTGGGAGAGAATTTTATATGCATTGCCGACTGTTTTGGCTATATCTATGTTTTTAAAATCGGCTTTTAAAATGCCCGAGTTAGTATTTACGTTCACGAGCGATTTTAAGGTATCTGAGTGGATTTTGTAATCCTTTGGGATACCTGCGGCTTCGTTAAATTCGGACGTAAAATATCCGTTCTCATCGACTTTATAGCCTAAAACTTCGTTAAATTTGTGCTCGACCGTATCCGGCTGCGAGATTTCATTTTGTTTTAAAATCTCAGTTTTTGAGCCATGCTTAACATTTACGTTTAGGGAAAAACTTTGTCTAGAAAAAGCGGAATAGTTGTTAAGAGCGTTTATCATATTAATCCTTTAAAACGAGTTTTAAACTATATCGGTAAATTTGAGAAAAAATTTAGGGTAAAGATAAGAAAGGCTATCAAATTTAACCCCGTTTCAAGAGCTAAATTTTATCCAAATTTGACGGATTGCTAAATTTTAACAAATAATTAGCGGAAGTATTTTAAGATAGATTTAAATGCTGCGACGAAAATTTTATCCCAAGACTGGCATGTAGTCTATCACAGGGCAAAATTTTCTAGCTCATTTAAAGACGCTTAAAAGATATCGCACAAATTTTACTTTTCGCTGGACTTTTTTGTCGCCAGATCGCATTTGGCGCCGCGAGTAATCATCAAGGACTGATCGTAAAATAAAATAAGCACCACAGAAACACCCACGCCAAGAGCTAGCGAGACCGTCGTAGTCGTGATCGCGTTATCGAAAAATATGATTAGGTATTCATTTTTCTTAGCGATATCAGGCTCGTTTAAAAATGAAAATAGCGCCAAAATGCCTTTATACGCGTAAACTCCGGGCACCATCGGCAAAAGCGCGGGAAACGCGATGATCTCGGCCGGCACTTTGAGCCGTTTGGCAAAGAGCATACCTAAAATTCCGCTTAAAAAAGAGACTATGAGAGTGGCGACGCTGATGTTAAAAAATCCCATCTGCATGATCCAAAAGCGGCTGGCGTGCGCAAATGCCGCAAGTAGCGCGCAAAATGCGAGAGTCCTTTTAGGCGGAGAGCTAGCATAGGCAAAGCCAAGCCCCGCCACCGCCGCAAAAGCGCCGTCTATGAGCGTATCGGTCAAAAGCTCAAACATGTAAAATCTCCGCGCTGCTAAGCGAGAGCGTGATATAGACACCCACTGCGATGCAAAGTATCAAGATGCCCGTACTCACGGCTCTGCTGATGCCCACTAGCGTGTTGTCATTTATGATATCAAAGACCGAGTTTATGAGAAAAACGCCCGGCATCAAAAAGAGTATCGACGAGCCGATCGCGACGTCGCTAGTGTGCGTAAAGCCGTAAAATACGCCAAGATAGGCGATAAAAGAGACCACGAACGAGACCAAAACGTACTGGATTTTTAAATTTACGCCCATTTTAGCAAGCGCAAATTTGAGGCTATAGCCAACGAGCGTCGCGAAAAATACGCATACGACCGAGCCCATATCGCCGCCAAAAAGCTTGCAAAAAGCCGCATTTGCAAGGCTGATCAAAATAAGCGAGCTAGCAAATTTATTTGCGCCTATGCGCATGACGCCATCAAACTGCTCTTTGGCCTCGTCTAGGCTCAAATTTTCATCCAAGATCCGCCAGCTAAGCGACGAAAGCTCGGAAATGCGGTTAAAGCTCACCTGCCCTAGCGGGATCTTTTTCACGTAGGTTCGGCGCAGGGAGTTGTCGGCCGAGTCCATGACGCTAATGGTAAAATACTTCACGAAAATCGTCACGCTAACGTCGTAGCCGTAGCGCCTAGCCACGCGGTCTACGCACTTTTCGACGCGCGCGGTATAGGTGCCAGCACTCACCATCGCGCTCGTGTAGTCAGAGAGAAAATCAGTTAAAATTTGGATGTCTGGCTTCGCGCTCATTTTTGGGCGGTTTTAAATTTGATAAAAAACAAAGCAAGCTGCGCAAACAGCATCAGCTTCATCGTCCACTCGCTAGCCGCGTGCATCTGAGCAAACTCGGCCGTCTGCGTCGCCGCCTCGCCCGCAGCCTGCGCGTCCATGACGAAAGGCGTGAAGTAAAACACAAACGAGAGCGCGAGGGCTAAATTTATCGCGCAGAGCATACCCATGCTAAATTTAGCAGCGAATTTGACGCTGGATCTAAACGAAACAAGCTCAAAAAGCCCGATCAGGACGCTAACGGCTAGCAAGGCGTAGTTAAATTTAACAAATATCGTAGCCATCAGTTTGCCGCTTTGAAACTGCGTGAGTACGCCCTCGCCAAGTATGCTCTGCGGATAAAAAATCGTCGGCGCAACCAGAGCGCCCAGGGTTAGCTCCGCGCCGATGAGCGCGCCAAGAAGTAAAAAATAAACGCTTTTCATGATTTTCCTTTTTTTGATTTACTGCACGCATTTTAGGGTTAGGGCGTTTAAATTTGGCTAAATTTGAGTTAGAGGGACGTAAATTTGCTAGCCCAAAATTTGACGCAAGCTCGGTCAAATTTGGTTTATCGCAAAAGCCCAAACCGCGCGTAAATTTAAAAATTCACAAATATATTTTTAGCGACGAATCCGCGGTCAAATCCGGCTAAATCCCTATAAAACTCCGCCTCAAAGCCATTAAATTTAAGCGCGTTTTGCATGCTTTCTCGCTGATCGTAGCCCATCTCGCAGGCTAGGTATTTTACGCCGCGATTTTTAGCGACGAGGACTATGTTTTTTAAGATCTCGTCGCCAGCCGCGCCGCCAAACAGCGCCTCGTGCGGCTCGTTTAGCACGAATTTATCAAGCTCGTAGTCCCGCGCGATATAAGGCGGGTTTGAAACTAGCAGATCAAACCGTCCGTAAATTTGATCCAGATACGCGCATTTTACGAACTTAATCCTACCCTCTACGCCAAATTTCGCGGCGTTCTCGCGAGCTAAATTTAACGCATCGTCGCTGATATCTGAGGCTATGATTTTGGCGTTTGAGTTTAGAGCGAGGCAGATGCTGATTATCCCGCTTCCGGTTCCGATCTCGGCTACTAGGGGCGGTTCGTTTCTCGCTGGTAAATTTGATAAGATCTCGAGCGATTTTTCGACTAAAATTTCAGTCTCCGGGCGCGGGATCAAGACGCCCTTTTTTACGTTAAATGTAAGTCCGTAAAAGCCCGCCTCGCCCGTGATATATTCTAGCGGCTCGTAGTTTTCATACCTTTTAACTAGGGCAAAATAGCCGCTCTCATCAAATTCTTTTTTTTGATTTAAAAATATC
The DNA here is from genome assembly GCF_004803815.1 of Campylobacter showae. Lineage (NCBI taxonomy): Bacteria > Pseudomonadati > Campylobacterota > Epsilonproteobacteria > Campylobacterales > Campylobacteraceae > Campylobacter > Campylobacter showae. The sequence goes on from NZ_CP012544.1 coordinate 1,230,525, forward strand.
CATTCAATGCTTACATCAAGATAGTTCATAAGCAAAATTTTAGCCACTCTGCTTGGATTTTGGCAAAGTGAGCTTAGTCTTAAACTAGCCTCTTTAAGAGCCTCTTCAATTTTCATTTTCTAGCTCGTTTATACGCTCAAAGAGGCTTGGGTGCGAATGATAGACGAACGCATAGAGCTGATGAGCCTTCGGGAAGGCCTTGTTTTCGCTGCCTAGCTTTTTTAGCGCGCTTATCATGTCGGCTTTGTTTGAGACCTCGCCAGCGAATCTATCGGCGCCAAATTCGTTCGCGCGGCTAAAATACGAGCTCACCGGCGAAAATAAAAATCCGAAAATCGGCGAAAAAAGCAGCAAAAATACGATCGTTCCGCCGCCTCCGCTATGAAGCCCAAGCGCTTGATACGCCGCGTCGGGGATGTTGCCGAATATAAAAAACATCGCAAAAAGCATAATCGCGCTTAGGGCGATCATTTTTAGGATATCTTTGTGCTTAAAGTGCCCGAGTTCATGCCCCAAAACGGCGATTATCTCGGCAAGACTTAGTTTTTTAACTAGCGTGTCGAAAAGCACCACGCGCTTAGTCGCGCCAAGGCCGCCAAAATAGGCGTTTAGACGGTTATCGCGCTTACTGGCGTCTATCGTAAAAACGCCGCTACTTTTAAACCCGCACTGCGCTAAAAGCCCTTCTATACGGCTTTTTAGCTCGCCCTCTTCTAGCGGCTGCATTTTGTTAAAGATAGGCGCGATGAGCGTCGGATAGATGAGATTTATCACGAGCGCGACGCCAAAGCTCAGCAAAAACGCCCAAAACCACCAAAAATCGCCCAAAAATCTAATGCAAAGCAGCACCAGCCATACAAACAGCGTGCCAAACACTAGCGTTAGCGCGAGCGTTTTAAGTAGATCAAGCGCGAAAATTTTGGGCGTTACGTTTGAAAAGCCGAGCTTTTTATCTTTGACGAAGGTTTCATAGATATTTAGCGGTAGCTCCAGTAGCGACGATATGATCAAAAAGCTCATCACAAAGATGATATGATCTCTCAGTTCTCCCGTTTTATAGGCGCTTTCATACATCTCGCCAAGCCCCCAACACGTCCACATCACAAATATCGCGGCGTGATAAAAAAGGCTTGCTATCTCAAATTTTTGATTCGTTATCGCTGCGGCGGCGGCGGTTTCGTATTCATTCTGCTCTAGCACGACGGCAGGCTTTTTAGCCTCTGCGCGGATGAAGTTTATCTGTAAAATCGCCAAAGCCGCCTTTACAGCAACGTAAAAAAAGTAAACCCCAAGCAAAAAATAAAACATATCTTTCCTTAAATTTTATAAAGGCTAAAGCAGCCGTAGTCGGTGCGCACGGCTAAAAATTCCTCGCCGTTTATGCGCTCAAATTTCGCTTCGCAGCGCTTCACGACGTGCGAGAGCTCAAAGCTAAGACGCAAATTTCCGCTTTTTAGATCGATGATGCGGGCTTTGTCGTAGCCAACTAGCGCAAGCCGCAAACCGTCCGCGCTAATGCAAAGCTCGTCTGCCTCGGCGTATTCGCCCTGCAACCACGCGGGCTTAAGTCGTTCGCCGCTTGTAGCATCGAGGCAAACTAACTTGCCTGCGTAGCGCTCCTTGCCTAACACCGAACCGTCCGCCAAAAAGCAAATTTTATCAAAAATGCCAAAATCGCCTCTGATCTCGCTTAAAACTTCTCCGTTTAGCGTGCTTAAAATTTTAATCTCGTTTTGCTTGCAATGAAGCGCTAGCCGCATGCCATCATTGTTAAGAGCGGCGCACAAGATCGGCATGTAGCTTTTCATTTCGGATTTGTATTCGGCCAGAGGCGAAATCTCGCCGCCGCGCAGAGTAAAAATTTGACCGAACATCGCAAACGCCGCCGTATCTTTCGCAGAGCAAACAAAACTCGTAAATTCTTTGCTATTTTTAAAGCTTAACCATTGAGAGAGATCGCTAAATTCGCCGCTCGCCGGGTCAAATTTAAAGATAAAGTGATCCAGATCCAAAAGCAAAATTTCGCCCGTGCGCTCCGCCTGCCATGCAAGCGGCTTTGGCAGGACGATCTGCTGCTTTACGGCGCCGCTTACGTCCAGCCTGATGAGAAAATCATCCAGCGCGCCGTCCTCTTTGTAGCCGCCGCATTTATAGACGAAAAGCTCACCTTTCGCGCCCGCAAAGGCGAGCGCGCCCGTGTATCCGCCGCCGATGTAGACGTGCAAACTCGCTTCGCCCGCTTTCGCGCCCGCGTTTTGTAGGACATAGCCTTTTTTCAGACTTTCCCACTCCTTTTTCGCGCAGGCTTTTTGCGCCTCGTCTATGCTAGCAAACTCCTTTTGCGTCTGCCTGGTTTTGCCGTTTTTGACGCTCTCACTGAGTAAAATTTGATCCTCTACGCGCAAATTTAAGCGATCGCCGTTAGCTAAATTTACGAGATTTGCCATCAAATTTACTTTAAAAAGTTATCGTAAAATGAGCTAATAAAAAGCACCAAAATGATAAACGGAACGACAAATTTGATATACCAAAACCAGATATTTACGAGTTTTGCGTATTTTTCGCTGCCCTGCATTATCTCGCGTTTGGCTTCGTCTTTTAGCACCCAGCCCACAAATATCGCGCATCCTAGCGAGGTCAGCACGAAAAATATCGTAGCGCTGATGGCGTCGTATGCGTCAAATATATTTTTACCAAAAATTTTAACGTCCGCAAGCAGGTTCGTAGCCATCAAGGACGGCAAATTTCCAAATATAAATATCGTGCCAAGCACAAGTAAGATCGCGCTTTTGCGTTTTATTTTAAATTTCTCCTGAAGGGTCGTGATGATAACCTCGTAGATCGGTAACGAGGTCGTGAGCGCGGCAATCATCAGTAGTGCAAAAAACGCCACCGCAAAGAATCCGCCAAAAGGCATATGCGAAAAAACGATCGGCAAGCTCTTAAACACGAGGCTTGGGCCGCTATCCGGCGAGACGCCATAGCTAAAGAGCGACGGAAATATCATAAAGCCCGCAAGCACGGCGATGACAGTATTTAGAATGCCCGTGATGATCGAGATTTTAACCAGCCCTTCATCTTTTTTAACAAAGCTTGAAAGCGTGATCATCACGCCAAAACCAAGCGAAAGCGCGAAAAATACCTGTCCCAAAACATCGACGAAAAGCTTGATACTTATCTTTGAAAAATCGGGCGTGAGATAAAATTTAACCCCCTGCGCCACGCCATCTAAGGTCAAGTTTTTTACGATCATAACGATCATCAGCACGAAAAGTAGCGGCATGAGATACTTCGCCGAGCGCTCGATGCCGCCGACCGCGCCCTGCACCAAGATCGCGTAGTTTACGAGTACGAACACGAGCGTCGCAAAGCTGATAGCTAGCGGATCGCTCACGATATTTTGCTCATAAAACGCGCTCGTAACCTCAAAACTAAGCACCTGCGAGAGATCAAGCATGCCAAATGCGATCTGCGCGATATAGTTTAGCACCCAGCCGCCGATGACCATGTAATAAGCCATGATGCCAAATGCGCCAAGCAGCCCCATCCAGCCCACGATTTTCCACGCGGGATTTATATTTTTACCGCCGAATGCATCCACGGCGTTGCATTTTAGGCGTCTACCGATCGCATTTTCAGCCAAAATCATCGGTATACCGATCACGATCATCGCGATACAAAACACGAGTACGTAGGCTCCGCCGCCGTTTTGCCCGACTAGATACGGGAAACGCCACGTCGCGCCAAAGCCCACGGTAGCACCCGCAACCGCCAAAATATACGTTACCTTCGAACTCCAAGTTTTTCTATCCATCTGTATACCTTTGTGAAAAAGAGAGATTATATAAAAATTTTATTTAAAGTTTTTAGAAGCATCTTTGAAATTTAAAACAAATCTGGATTAAAATCGGTAAATATTATTAGAAAAAGGCTGCTTGGCATAAATTTAAAGGCGTAAATTTATGCAAATTTACGCCAAATTATTATTTTCTAACGACATGTAAAAACTGCATATGTTTGCGGTATTGCTCGATTACGTCATTTATCAGCGTGGCCTCGCTCCAACCAAGCACGTCGTAGTCTTGACCGCCCTCTTTTAGATATACCTCGGCTCTGTAATAAAGATCGTCGCCCTCAAGCTCTCTAGTGTAGTCTGGGCTCTGGCTTTTGGTGAGATAGACGCCATATCTAAAGTCCATCTCGTCGCCAAGTCCGACATTTAAATTTACAAAATTTTCACCATTTGTGACCTTTGCTTCAAGGCCGTTTTTGGCAAATTCCTCTTTTAGCTCGTTAAACGCTTTTAGTACAACCTCGTTTAAAAATTTCTTGCCATCTTTCTTGCCTGGCAGCGTAATGATCGCACTTAGGCGCTCTTGCCACGGCTTTGAAAGATCACTAATAGGCATGTTATTAAAGTTATTTGTCTCTTTTTTGGTTACATCCACGCGCAGCGCCTTAAATAGCCCGTAAATGGCGCCAAGTAGCACGATAGCAAACGGTAACGCCGTAGTGATCGTGAGAGCTTGAAGCGAGCCAAGACCGCCGGCTAGCATCAAAAATGCCGCTACGACGCCCACTGTAACGCCCCAAAAGACCTTTTGCCAAACCGGCGTATCGTCCTTACCATTTGAGCAAAGCATGTTCATAACTATCGCCGCTGAGTCGGCCGAAGTGACGAAAAATATGACGATCATAAAGACCGCGATCGTGCTTAGCACGCCTGAAAAGCTAAATTTTTCTAAAAACATAAAAAGCGCCGAAGCCGAGTCAGAATTTACCGTGGTCGCTAGCTCGCTAAAGCCATTTTGAACAAGCGCAATCGCCGAGTTGCCAAAAAAGCTCATCCAAGCAAAGGTAAAACCCGTCGGCACTAAAAGCACGCCGATCACAAATTCTCTTATCGTCCTGCCCTTTGAAATTTTGGCGATAAACAGCCCCACAAACGGCGACCAAGATAGCCACCAAGCCCAGTATAGCAGCGTCCAACCGCCAAGCCAGCTCTCGTTTTGCCTCTCGTAGGCGTAGAGGTTAAAGGTGTTTGAAATAAGCGTCGATACGTAGTCGCCGCTGTTTTGCACAAACGACTTTAAAAGCTGTGTCGTATCGCCCAAAAATAGTATCAAAAACATAAAACATATAGCTAGCGCGATATTTGAGTTTGATAAAATTTTAATCCCCTTATCAACGCCGCTTGCCGCCGAGATGGTCGCTGCAAAACAAAGCACTATTAGAAGCGTAATATGCATGGTCGGCAGGCCAAAAACGTGCGTAAGGCCGGCATTTACCTGAAGTACGCCGTATCCTAGCGAGGTCGCTACGCCAAAAAGCGTCGCTACGACGGCAAATGTGTCGATGGCGTTGCCGATCTTGCCGTAAATTTTATCGCCGATTATCGGATAAAACGCCGATCTAAGCGTGAGCGGCAAGCCGTGTCTATACGAGAAAAAGGCGAGAATTAACGCCACGATAGCATAGACCGACCATGCGCCCATACCCCAGTGAAAGAAGGTGATATTCATCGCAAGCTTTTGCGCTGCGATAGTTTGCGCGTCGCCGAGCGGCGGATTTAGATAGTGCATGAGCGGCTCGGCCACGCCAAAAAACACAAGTCCAATGCCCATGCCGGCGGCAAAAAGCATAGAAAACCACGAGATATTTTTGTGCTCCGGCTTTACGTGATCGGCTCCTAGTTTGATCTCGCCAAGCTTGCTAAAGCCAAGGATAATGATGCTTAGAAGTATGACGGCGACGGTCAGGATGTAAAACCAGCCAAATTTGGCCGCGATGTAGTTTTGCATACCTTTAAAAAACTCATTTGAGAAATTTGGAAATATTGCTGCAAATGCCGTTATTAAAAATATAACAACAAGCGATGGGATAAATACCGAATTGTTAAATTTCGACTTTTGAAATTTGATCATTTTTCTCCTTTTTTGTAAATTTCATCTTCCTTTTAAAATAACAAAAAAGAGTAAATAGGTCAAATTTACTCCTTAAGTTTTTGGCTAAATTTAAGGAGTAAACCACTGCAAAAAGGCGTTTTGAAAAAATTTACATCAAATTTATATGTAGTCTCTTTTTGCGCTTCTAGCTTTTGTCACTCCAAAAATGACCGCAACGATAAAAGCGATGCCAAATGTGATATAAAGTATGATGGTCGGCTTTTCTACCTCGATGCGAGATATCGCCACCTCCTCGCCGCTAGCAGGCACGAGCGCGCCGGTTTTTATCATCTCGTAGATATCCTTTGCCTCCAACTCTTTGCCCTGAAAGTGCGGCGGTCTGGTTAAAATTTCAACCGCTCTAAGATCAGCTATCTCGTAAATGCCATCTTTTGCGTAAAATCTGTCATAGTAGCTGCTAACAAAATAGCTCTTTTTATCGTCCGCAAAGACCGTGCCATACTCGCCGCCCTTTACGAGGCCGACTTGACGAAGTGCGGCTTTGCTAGTTAGCCTATAAAGCCCGACCAAACGCGCGCTAACTTGCCTACCGTGTCTAGAGTGCTGCCACTCCTCACTATTTTGCAAGAAGTAGATGCTCTCATCATCAGCAAAGAGATCGGAGTAAAATCTGTAAATTTTGCCTTTGGGCTTAAAATTTGAGATCTTTTCAAGCCCCGGTTTACTCTTGTCCCAAAAATAAACTCCATCTTTACCAACAAAAATAGGCCAAAAGATATACGAGTCGCCCTCGTTAAAAATAGGCGTAAACGGCATCGCCTGCTCGCTAAATTTATGCCCATTGGCAAAAATCGCGCCCGTCTTTGGCTCAAAAAGATAGCGCGTTTCTTGATAAGGATCGGTCGCTATCTCTCTCATCTCCTCCGTGTAGCTCACGTCAAGCTTTACCCCGTCTAAAAAGACGCTCCTACCGTCTGTGAAATAATCGCTTTTTTGACCGTTTAGAGTCTTGATAAATTGTAACCCCTTAGGGTCGGCATCTAGCTTTTCGCCCATGTAGTAGAGCGTACTACCGTCTTTTGCAAAGCCCGTGTCAAAAATAGGCTCTAAATTTACGCTACCGACTCGTACGTTTTTATAAAAATAAGAGCTATCCTCGTAGCTTTTTATAAAAAGATTAGCAACGCTTTTCATAACGGCGACAAACTCGTTAAATCCCGGCTGTTTCTCGCCTTTTGGGCTACAAAAGTAGCTTGTTTTGCCATCGGTTAGATAGCCGTTGCCAAGTAGGTGAGTGCTTTTAGGATCGAGCCCTTGCAAGATCTTTGTTGAGCAGTAGACGTTGTTTTTATCGGCCGCCACGTTTGAGTAGTAGTAATGATGGGGTAAATTTAAGACGCGAAAGCTATCTTTATCCGCGCCCTTTAGCAAATACCTGCCGCTGTGTGCGATAGCAGCGTAAATTTCGCCATCAGGCGAGCGGTAAAAGTTGCTCTTGTCGATATTTTTAAATTTGTCTTGAGTTGCAGCCGCGTAGTAGAAAAAAGCGAGTATCAACTCTGGTATTATCAAGGCCAAAATGATCGCTATGATCCATATTTTTTTATTTTTTACCATAATATTTCTCATATCTCTTTACCCTCCCAACAAGAGGCGATAAGCCCGATAGCTAGCAAGATCACCCAAAACAGCTAATTGCCTTCGCTACGGGCTAGCCATCAACCTGCACAATAGCGCTGCTATGTATACTTTTAAAATCACTAGGATTAAATTTAGACTTTTGTGATTTTATCATATTTCTTTTTTGCCGATATCTATAAGCCTCTCTCAACCTATCCAAAAAAGCGAATAAGTCAAATTTTAAAATATTGAATAGCAAATTTATCGCCAAAATGCAGTTAATTTTTCAATATCCGTAATTTTATAAATTTTTCTACTAATAATTTTTATTATTTAAGAAAAATTTTATTCTAAATAAGTATAATTCCGAAATAATAATTTTTATTAGAAAGGGAAAATATGAAAAAACTAACCACCACTTCAGGCAATCCGATAGCCGACAATCAAAACTCGCTTACTGCGGGCAGCCGCGGCGGCATAATGCTGCAAGATTATCAACTACTTGAAAAACTAGCCCACCAAAACAGAGAACGCATCCCGGAAAGAGCTGTCCATGCAAAAGGTAGCGCTGCGTACGGTACGCTAGAGATCACGCACGATATCTCGCGCTATACGAAAGCAAGTGTCTTGCAAAAAGGCGAGAAAACAAGACTGTTTCTGAGATTTTCTACCGTAGCCGGAGAGGCCGGAGCGGCCGATGCCGAGCGCGATGTAAGGGGCTTTGCGATTAAATTTTACACAAAAGAGGGCAACTGGGACTTAGTCGGAAACAACACTCCGATTTTTTTCATCAAAGACCCGTATAAATTCCCAGATTTCATCCATACTCAAAAACGCGACCCGCGCACGCATCTACGCTCAAACGAAGCCGCTTGGGATTTTTGGAGCTTAAGCCCTGAAACTATGCACCAAGTTACGATTTTAATGAGCGACCGCGGCATACCTGCTAGCTACCGCCATATGCATGGATTTGGCAGCCACACCTATAGCTTTATAAATGACAAAAATGAGAGATTTTGGGTCAAATTTCACTTCAAAACTCGTCAAGGCATTAAAAATTTAACCAACGATGAAGCCGCGCAAATAATCGCAAAAGACAGGGAGAGCAACCAAAGAGACCTCTTTGAAAGCATAGAAAAAGGAGATTTTCCAAGTTGGGATTTTAAAATCCAAATAATGACCCAAGATCAAGCAAAAAGCGTCAAATTTAACCCGTTTGATCTAACCAAAACATGGTCGCATAAGGAATTTCCGCTTATCGACGTTGGCGTCATGACGCTAAATGAAAACCCTAAAAATTACTTTAACGAAGTAGAGCAAGCCGCATTTAGTCCGTCAAATATAGTCCCTGGTATCAGCTTTAGCCCCGATAAAATGCTTCAAGCCAGAATCTTTAGCTATCCAGACGCTCAAAGATACCGCATAGGCACGCACTACGCGCAGCTAAGCGTAAATCGTCCGATAAGCGAAATAAACACCTACGTCGTGGGCGGTGCGATGAATAACGGAATGTATGAACTCGACGACAAGGCCTACTATGAGCCAAACAGCTTTGGCGGCGGCAAAGAAGATAGAAGCCTGCTAGAGCCTGATATAAATTTAGAAGGCGCAATGCAAAGATACGACCATAGAGCCGAGGATCAGGATTATTACTCGCAACCTAGAGCGCTTTTTGCACTAATGAACGATAGCCAAAAATCACAGCTTTTTAGCAATATCGCAGAGAGCATGGCTGGTGTGAGCGAAGCGATAAAAGAGCGCGCGATAGGGCATTTTGAGCAAATCTCGCCAGAGTACGCAAACGGCGTCAAAGCAGCGCTAAAGGCTAAAATTTGACAAATTTAACGCAGGCTGAAGAGCAAAGATATAGCGAACTTTGCGCCATGGCGCTTGATTTTGCCAGACAAGACGAAGCAGACGAGCTAGAAAAGATGATAAAGGCGGGGCTTAGCGTAAATTTAAAATCAGCCAAAGGCGATACGCTTTTGATGCTGGCTAGTTATAACAATGCTCTAAATACCGTAAATATGCTGCTCTCAAACGGCGCTAGAGTAGATGAACGCAACGATCGCGGGCAAACTCCGCTTGCGGGCGCTGCGTTTAAGGGGCACTTAGATGTAGTAAAAGCGTTAGCTAACGCCGGAGCCGATATCGAAGCAAATAATGGACTAGGCATGACGCCATGCACCTTTGCGGTGATGTTTGGTAGAAGCGAGACCGCAAAATTTTTACTTAGCAAACGTAAAAAAGAAAATATATTTCAAAAACTAGCGGTTAAGTTTTTAGAAATTTTTAGCAACAAGAGTGCAAAAATCGCCTAAATTTGACTTATTTACAACCTTCTAAACTCCGCCTGATTTGAGGCAGGGTTTAGAAACTTTAACACAGGCAACTAAAGATAGGAAACGGTAGCGTATTTTGCAAATTTGCACAATTTAAGCACCCCGAGCAAGGCTGGCTTGCGGCGATTACGCAAGCTTGTAAAGGGTAAATTTAGCGGCTCCGTTAGTCCAAAACGCCAAATTCTACGTATCCCTCCATCGCGACGAGTAAAATCCAGCCCGCCTCGGAAGCGTAAAAATAGTGATGTTCGGGGATATTTTCTACCATAAATTTTAAAAAATCGTAAAAATACTCGGGCGCAAATTTGACTTCGGCATTAGTCAGATTGTCGCCGATGTAGCTTATATCTGCGCTTAAAATTTTACTTTGGATGTTTGGATTTGAGCTTATAAAATTTTTGATATCGGTAAAATTTTTGTAATCAGCCGTTTTGTAGTCTTTTAAATTTTGCAAAACCGGCTTTGAGCCGATAAAAGTAAAATTTCGCTCTATAAACTCCGCTCCGTCGTCGCTAATACGCCACTTTTGGCCCAAATTTGACAAAAAAGCGAGCATCTCATCACCCACTGAAATAAAATTTGAAACGGGATTTTTCGGACTCATTTGTCTCCTTTTGCGAGATTGCCGTAAATTTTATAAAAACGTAAATTTTAGCAAGCCACTCGTATGTTTATTTTGTAAATTTCAAGTGCAAAGCTTGCGGCAAAGAATTCGCAAAAACCGTAAATTTAAACAAAAAGGCGTTATATCTTGAGATGATTTTTGAAGTTACGACGTAAAAATAAAACGGAGCGGATCGGTCGTCCGTAAGTATTTATTTTTACTAGCCCTTCAAAAAGCGCTCAAAAACTACTCAAAAGTCACGGCGAATTTAAAATTTATCTAAAAAATGCAAGAGACATTATATCTTGGAGAGATTTTAAGGGTTACGAAGCAAAAAATAGGCGCAGACTGGACGAGCCGGTCCGTCAAGCCGATTTTTCGCGAGTTCCGTTAAAAGCTCCCAAGAGATGATATCTATTTCAAAGCCTCAAGTCTAACCGCGACAGACCTTCTATGTGCCCCCAGTCCCTCGGCATCGGCTAGCTTCATGCACGCATTTCCTAGCTCACTTATGCCTTTTGCATTTAGCGAGATGAGCGAAGTGCGCTTCATAAAATTTTCGACCCCTAAAGGCGAGTAAAATCTCGCGCTACCGCCCGTCGGGAGCGTATGATTCGGTCCGGCTAGATAGTCGCCCATCGCTTCAGGCGTAAAGTGTCCGATAAATATCGCTCCGGCATGCCTGATCTGCCTGGCCAGCTCCATCGCGTCGTTTGTCGCGATTTCTAGGTGCTCGGGCGCTAGCTCGTTAGCCAGCCTCACGCACTCATCAAGGTCGCTAGCTACGATGATAGCACCCTTTTTATCGATACTAACCTGCGCGATCGGCTGCCTAGCTAGAGTCTTGATCTCCTCGTTGATATGCCTTTGTACCGCTGCGCCGAAAGCTTGATTTGGCGTGATGAGTACGGCGCTAGCCATCTCGTCGTGCTCGGCCTGCGAGAGCAGATCCACGGCGATGTGGCGAGGGTCGGCGCTCTCGTCTGCTATGACGCAGATCTCGCTAGGACCGGCGATCATATCGATATTTACCTCGCCGTAGACGAGCTTTTTAGCCGTCGCGACGTATATGTTGCCAGGACCAGTGATGACGTCGGTTTTTTTGATCGTTTGCGTGCCGTAGGCCATCGCCGCTACCGCAGACGCGCCGCCAACTTTATAGGCCTCCTTGATACCGCAGACATGCATGGCGGCTAGAAGCAGCGCGTTTACCTTGCCTCCGACGGCAGGCGTGCAGACTACTATCTCCCCAACTCCCGCGACCAGAGCCGGCACGGCGTTCATGAGAAGCGAGCTAGGATAGGCGGCTTTACCTCCTGGGATATATAGTCCCGCGCGGTCTAGCGGAGTGTATTTCGCACCTAGCAAAACGCCGTGCTCGTCGTGCTCCATCCAGGTTTTTGGTAGGCTTTTTTCGTGGTAGCTTTTGATGCGATCAAAGGCTAAATTTAGAGCGTTTCGCAGGCAGCTATCTATACCGTCGTAGGCCTTTTGCATCTCGTCGGTGCCTATTTTTAGGCTATTTGCGTCGGGTTTCCAGCGGTCAAATTTCTCTATCTGCTCAAAAAGCGCCTCGTCGCCTCTAGCACGCACGTCGTCCAGTATCTGCGAAACGGTGGGCATAACCGCGCTCATATCGCCGTTTGAGCGGTTTACCAAAGCCGCAAAATAGTCCTTAAAATTTTCATTGCTAGTGAGTAAAAACTTCATCTCGTCTCCTTAAATTTTCTTTCGTATCTTAGTTTTTGACTGATATTTCCGAGCGCGCCGCCTTGGTGGATGTATAAAATCTCGTTTTTAAACGCGCCCAGGTTTGCCATCATCGTTAAAAAGCCCACCGGATCGTAAATGAGTTCAAATTCTATCCCCGTTTGCTCGCATACTTCGCGCCAAATTTGATAAAGCTCAGGTTTTAAATCGCCGAAATGATATTTCTTAGGCGGTGGCAAAATGCGCGCCCTTGAGTTTGGCGTCAGCGCCTCGATCTCTCTTTTTAGGTAGTTTGCGTCGCCCACACAAGGACAGGTAAAAACGTCAAATTTGATATGCTTAGCCAAAAACGCCGCCGACGTGCCCGTACCCGAGGGCAAAAATATATCAACGGTCTTGCCCTCCGCCTCTGCCCAGCGCTCTATCTGCCTAGCCTGCAAGATAAAGCCCGCCTCAGCCTGCGGCTGCCAAACACCCTCGTTTATAAAAAGCGAATCGCCGATGAAGCAATCCTGCTCGTCGGGCAAATTTGAGCTCGGTGGGTTCGCGGATTTTTTTAAATTTGAGTTTTTATGACTTACGAATTCGCCAGAATTTGTGCTTGAGAGCTTTGCCGATCCGTCAAATTTGATCAAATTTTCTCTGTCTTGATTTTGTAAATTCGGCGCGATCTCGGCTTGCGAATTCGGCATATTTTTCGCGCTTAAATTCGTATCCGTAAAACCTAGTCGTTCATTAAATTTACTTAAATTTAACCCGCTTCTATCAGAACCGTCCGTCAAATTTACTGCCTCGCCGCCGTAAATCTCGCCCTCTTTTAAGCCGGCTAGTTCGTAAGCTAGAGCCCTAGCCCGCGCCCGTCTATCTTTATCTATATAGATTTTCATCCCGTTTTCAAGGGCAAATTTAAAATTTCCGATCGGATTTTCTGCCAAATTTGAGCTTAAATTTGAAACTACGTAGTGAAACTCTAAGCCCTTCATCTTGGCAAAGACGCTTAGGCTATACATAGCGTTTGACTGGCTAGAGCCGTAGCTAACGACACGCTTTATACCGCCTAGACCAGCATGCAGGAAATACTCTAGCTTTCTAGCTTTATTGCCGTTAAATTCGCCATCCATCAGGTCGTCGCGAAGTACGTAAAACTCGAGTCTGTTAAATTTAGTCTTTTGAATACTTTTGATTTTGCCGCTCCAAGAGATCTTGCATCTCTTTCATCGACTCTTTGTCTGAGATCGAAAATTTGATCTCAATACGCTTGGAGGCGTCGGGGTCTTCTTTGCCGTTTTTCATCACCAGATCGCTAAAACTGCGCCCGCTAGCGATGAGATAGTGCTCTAGGCGCTTGTCTTTGTTCCACGAGTAGATAAAGTCTAGCACCGAATACGCGCGCTTTTGCGACAGATCAAGGTTGTACATGTAGCTACCAATAGAGTTCGTATGCCCCTCGATCACGATCCTATCGATGTGTTTTGCGATCTCTTCGTTATTTAAAATCGCCTCGAAATAAGTCTGCAAAATTTCCTTTAGACGCGCCTTCGCCTCGTCTCTTAGCTCGTATGAACCCGTGTCAAAAAGTATAGACTCGGGTAGCGACACGACGCCCGAGCTTGGGTCTATGCTGACCTTGTTTCCGAGCTTGGCGCGTAAATTTGATATGACATTTGAGCGAAGCGAGCTGATGTCTTTGATCTTGTCTTTTGTTTTGTTAAAATCCTCTTCCAGCGCGGCATATCTTGAGACTTCATCGCCGTATTTTGCGCTTAGTTCATTTAGCGCCTCGTCTTTTTGCGCTAAAATTTGCCCCAGCTGTAGCACTCTATCCTGCAAATCCGCGATAGTTTTATTCGCATCGTTTAGATTTATCTCGTAGGTTTGGGTTAGATTCGTGAGTTCGTTTTTCTCTTTTTTGACGCCTTCAAGCATCTCGTTTACAAGCCTGTTTATGTCAGCAAGCTCTTTATTTTCGCTCTTTGCGCGGTCCAAATTTGAAAAAATTTCTTTTATGACATTTTCTTTACGAACGAGCTCGCTTTGTGATGAGGCGATTTGCTTTTCACGCTCGCTTAAGTCTTTTTGTAGTTTTGCCAGATCGCTTTGGCTAAGGACGTATTTTACGACGACGGCACCGATGATGAGCATAAAAACAAACATCAGCCCGGCCATCAGGTCCGCATACGATATCCAAAAGGTCTGGTCTCCGCTTTTGTTCTCGTTACGCGTTTTCATCTAGCATACTCGCCTTTTCGATGGTTTGCAAGATCTCATTCGCCTCTTTATCAAGCTCGTCGATGTCTTGCTTTAGCCCTTCAATGAGCGCGCTATTATCATCATAAGCCTCGATTGCTTCGTCGTCAAAAGCCTTTTTAAATGCCTGTACGCCGTCAATCAAGCTCTCTTTAAAGCCATCCATTGCAAGTTTTTGTTTTTCTAAGATTTCACTACTAAATTTAGAAAGAGACTCACTGAAATTTTTAACATTATACTCTAGCTCGCCCACGCTCTTTTCGAGCCTTGAGATACGCTCGCCGCCCACATCATAGAGACGGTTGTACTGCTCGGCAAATTTTAGTTGCATATCTTTGATGTTGCCGTTAAATTTATTGATAACGTTTAAGATTTCAGCGTGAACTTTGATTAGATCTTTTTGATCTTTTGAGGATTTTAGCAGCGTATTCATCGTTTGTTTGATGTGCTCGCCGCTTAGTTTGACGGCCTCTTCTTCGTTTTTCAAGATATTTGTAAAAGTTTTAAATTTAGCCTCGATAGTCTTATCCAGCTCCTCAAAGAACTCGGCGTTACTAACGTGCTCAAATATCACTCCGATCTTCTCAAAGTGCCTTAAATTCTCTTGCAAATACCTTCTATCAAGCTCCTCTTTCGTCCAGAAAAAGCCGCTAGTAGCATTTTTTTGTCTTCGCACCAGCGTTTCAAATTTACTCGTTCCGTATTTTTCAAAAAATATCCACCAAAGCGCTAGAAAAATACCATAAATAGAGACGTAAAACGCAGTCGCTACACCGCTAAGAAGGGTTGAAATTTCGGTTTCAAGTTCGGTAGTATTTGATGAGTTAAACTCCGGCATAGAAACCGCGATACTGATAAACGTTCCCAAGATACCCAGCATTGGAAAGATGCCAGCACCCACGGAAGCAAAATTTTCGTTACGTAAATTCCTGGTGTAATAGGCGACAAATTCGTCAAATCCTGCGTTTGACTTCGTATCTTTGCCTATAACTAAAAGATGTTTGATGATGTATTCTTTTAGATTTCGCTTAAAATCAGCCCCGCTTTGCTCAAAATAGCAGCAAGCAAGTTCGGCGCTATTTTTAGCAAAGATTAGCGAAATCACCCAAATAATACCCATCATAATAACCGTGTGTAGGCCGATTTGAAAATCTATATACCCAAAAAACCCAAGAAGCGCGACGAGATATATCGCCGTCGGCAAAAATATAATTTTCGTATATACGAAAAAAGATTGCCTGCCTTTTACCTCAGGCAACGCCAAATCGGTGAAATTATCGTTTCTCGCTTCTTTTTTGGGTTCCATTGTAAGCCTTAATTTCTATTTAAGCAGTTTAAATCTTCAAATGCAGTTAGCAGGCGTTTTACCATCGACTCCTCGCCGCTTCGTAGCCATTTGCGCGGATCGTAGTACTTTTTGTTCGGTTTGTCGTCGTCTTCAGGGTTGCCGATTTGACCTTGCAAGTAGGCTCTGTTTTTTAGCTCGTACGCTCTCACGCCGTCCCAAAACGCCCACTGCGTATCGGTGTCGATGTTCATCTTTACTACGCCGTAGCTGACGGCATCTTTGATATCCTTTAGCTCGCTACCGCTACCGCCGTGAAAGACGAAATTTACGGGTTTATCGGTTAGGGTTTGAAATTTATCCGCAACGTATGCTTGCGAGTTTTTCAAAATTTCCGGTCGAAGCACGACGTTGCCAGGCTTATACACGCCGTGAACGTTACCAAAGCTGGCCGCTATGCTAAATCTATCGCTGATTTTACTTAGTCGCTCATATGCCCGCGCGACGTCTTCAGGCTGCGTATAAAGAAGCGCATTATCAACACCCGTGTTATCCACGCCGTCCTCTTCGCCGCCGGTTACGCCAAGCTCGATTTCTAGGCTGATGCCAAGCTCGCTAAGCTCTTTTAGATACTTCTCGCAAGTGCTTAAATTTTCCTCCAAGCTCTCTTCGCTAAGATCAAGCATATGCGAGCTAAAAAGCGGCACTCCGTGAGCCTTTTTGTATTCGCGGCTAAATTTAACCAGCTCGTCGATCCACGGCAGTAGCTTTCTAGCCGCATGATCGGTGTGTAGGATCACCGGTACGCCGTAAGCTTTGGCCAGCAGATGAACGTGCTGCGCGCCTGCTACTGCGCCTAGCACATCGGCATTCCCGCAAGCTTTGCCGGCATAAAAGCCGGCTCCGCCGTTACTAAACTGGATGATAACGGGTGAGTTAGCCGTCTTCGCCGCCTCTAAAACGGCATTTACCGAGTCGCTTCCGACCACGTTTACCGCAGGTATGGCAAAGCCCTGCTCCTTTGCGTATTTATACAGCCTAGTTACGTCATCGCCGCTTAAAACGCCGGCTTTTACTACGTCTAAAACACCCATTTTATCGACCTTATTTATATTCTACTTTAGCTTTTGAGCGAAGCTCGTCGCCTCTTTTTCTGATATCGTTTCTAAATTTCTCCATCTTTATGTTGCCCTCGATTTGAGGTTTAACCTCGTTTAGACCTACGGTGCCGGCAGCCTTGCTATCCTCTTTTAGGATTACGTGGTAGCCGAAATTTGATTTAACGGGTTTTTGAGTTACTTCGCCTTTTTTAAGCGCGAATGCAGCGTCCGCGAAAGGTTTTACCATTTGAGATTGACCAAACCATCCTAGTTCGCCGCCGTTAGCCGCAGAGCCTTGATCGGTAGATTTAGATTTTGCTAGCTCTTCGAATTTTTTAACCAACTCGTCTCCTTTCAGACCTTTTAGCGCGGCTATTATGTCGTTTGCGTCTTTTTCAGTAGCCACTAGGATATGTTTGGCTCTTACTTGTGCAGGCACGGCAAATTCGGCTTTATTTTTGTTATAAAAGTCGCTGATTTCGCCTTCGCTAACTTTGATATTATCGAAAATTCTCTTCATCCAAAGATCAAGCGCGAGGTTGTTTTTTAGCTCTTCAAGCGCAGCTTTGTATTCGTCGCTCTTATCTAGTCCGCTCTTTTTAGCCTCGTCTAGAAGTAGTTTTCTGTTGATAGTTTCGTCGATCACCTTTTTTTGAGTGTCTTTAGGTAGTTGCTCTAGTGTTACGCCAGGCATAGCAGCAAGCGTGAAAGCTACGTCCTTATCGGTTATAGCAGTTCCGTTTACAGTGGCGTACTCCGCCGCGTTTAGGCTTAGAGCCGCAGCCAAACTAAGAGATGCGAATAAAATTTTATTCATCTTTGTTCCTTAAATTTAGATTTTTGCGAGGGTGATTATAGCAGGAAAGTCATTAAATATAAGTTATAATTCATCGAAAATTTAAATAAAAACGGCTAAAATCGGCGCTATGAGAACGAAAAAAGATATAAACGCTATCAAAAATTTATTTTTGGAAAATTTCAAAGACGCGGGCAGCGAGCTTAAATTTCGCAGCCTCTACGAGCTGCTCGTGTGCGTGATGCTAAGCGCTCAGTGTACCGATAAGCGCGTAAATTTGATCACGCCATCGCTTTTTGAGGCTTACCCGGACGTCGCGAGCCTAGCACAGGCAAATCTCGGAAGCGTCAAAACGCTCATAAATTCCTGTAGCTTTTTTAATAACAAAGCAGAAAATTTGATCAAAATGGCAAAGAGCGTGATGAGCGAATTTGACGGCGAAATACCTACGACCGAAAAAGAGCTGATGAGTCTAGCCGGTGTAGGCCAAAAGACCGCTCACGTCGTGCTGATCGAGCATTTCGGATCAAATTTGATGGCAGTGGATACGCACGTCTTTCGCGTGGCTCACAGGCTTGGTCTTAGTAAGGGCAAGACGCCCGAAGCCGTCGAACTTGATCTAACTAAAGCCTTTAAAACCGAGCTAAATACGCTTCATCAAGCGATGGTGCTTTTCGGCCGCTACACCTGTAAAGCGATAAAGCCAAACTGCAAAGAGTGCTTTTTAAACGAGCTGTGCCACAGCAAGGATAAGAATTTTCCGTAAAATTTTAGCCTGCAAATGCGGGTTTAAATTTACGCACTTAAATTTGACGGAATTTTAAAATTTTGACGCCTTGCTTAAAGCCGCTTTACGGCAGACGTTCGGCTTTATGGCGCGAAAAATTTAGATTGAAATTTTATAAACGCCTCTTTTGATTTTTATCTTTTAGAAAAATTTAAAATTTTGCTTTCGGAGCTTACTGTTTTGCCAGCCAAGCCCGGTATCCTTCGCTTTTAATCACGTCCGCGATGCTTTTTGCCATCTCCTGCGGCAAAAATTCGGACTTTTTATCGATGACGGACACTAGCGCGTAAGTGCTATCGTAATCTTGCAGCTCCAAGCCCGCGCGCACCAGCGTTTCGTATAAAAACGGCTCGTCCTTTTCGATGCTCACCGCATCGTCGTTTAAAAATTCATAGATGAACGCAAGCTGTTTTTTATCGCCGATTTTTAAAAAATAATCAGCCAAATTAGTCGCACTCTTAATGATGATTTTGCGTAGGTCATCTATCTGCTGCGCAGAGTAACGCTGGGTAATCAGCTGCCAATTTTCCGCCATCCTCGCCGCAATGATAGACAGCTTGAAAGCTCTGCCGCCATAAGCGTATTTTTCGCTTTCGTCGCCGATTTTTTCTATAGCCCCGAATTCGCTCACTATGTACTCGTATAGCTCCTCATCGCTGCCGCTGAAATTTTCTAAATATATCGTCTCGGTGATAGTCTCGGAATTTTTGGGCAGATCGCCCGCGTATTCGGGCTCCTGCTCTTCATTTTCTTCGTCCCAGGCGGCTTTTCTAGCTTCAAAAGTTTTAAAATCCACCAGCGGATTAACGCCCTTTTTTACAAATTTAAAAAAGGCAGAAATATCGATCTGATACTCATCTACGCAAATTCCATCCTTAAACATTAGCTCGCTATTTTCAAAAAATTCCCAACCATCAAGCGCGCCCGGGTAGCTTTGACCGATCCGTCCGTCTAGGATATAGACGCATTCGCTAGCGCTATGATCAGGCATCGCGTGGTCGTTTGAGACGATATACGGTGCTTGCGTTTCTCCAAAAACCTACAACATTCCGTCGTTGTATTCGCCGCTTATGCCCCAAAGCGCCGTTAGATTGCCGCCGATCGCGATAACGCCGTCCTGTGAATGCAGATAATCGCACGCCGTATCTTTGGCGACCTGTAAAAACAGATAATCATCATCGACGATATCGCCGCTGATGAATAAATTTCCATTAACAAACATCGCTCGTGCGTTATTTTTGCCGCCCGCTTCGCTAAATTTATCCTTAAGCCAAGCGGAATTTATCGCGCCTTCAGACAGGCTAAGATCGCCGTCAAACACCAGCACGCAGGAACTACTATCCAAATGTAAATTTGAGCCGAATTTTTGCTCAAATTCATCATAAGGCAGTATAAAAACGGGTGGAATTTTCGTCGCAAAAGAGCTACGATTTTCGTATTGCTTTACCTGCGATTTGGTAATTTGCTCGCATTTTTCTAGAAAATTTCTGACCTGGTTTTCCATTTTTATATCCTTTTAAATTTCTATTTCGGTAAGTAATCCCGCTGAGCAAATTTTAGCGTCCGCTCCGCTTCATTCTTTGCATTCGTAACTTTTCAAGAAGCAGTTGCGAGCAAAGTGAAGCAAAAATTCATTTAAAATCACTCTCGAGGCAAATCACCGTAAATTTAAAGACAAAGTATTTTTTCTTCAGACTAGGCGGAAACGACGGAGGCGAGGGAGCGTATATACGCAATACGTGACCGAAGCCGACCGAGTTTCCAACGACGTATAAAGGAAAAAGACAAACCACCGCAAAAATTTTAAGGCGAAGTATTTTTGAGATGGATTTGAATGCTGTGCAGAAATTTTAAGTCAAGGCTAGACAGGTAGTCTGTCGCAGACTTAAAATTTCAAACTCATTCAAAGACGCTCAAAAGACAAGCCTTTCCAAGCTACTGAAGTCTAGCGATTATGTTTCTTACCACTTCCGCCATCATCTCCACCGACGCTATCTCGCAGTGCTCGTTCACGGAGTGAGGCGAGTGGATGTTTGGGCCTATGGAGCAGGCTTGCAGCTCGGGCTGTTTTGCGACCAGTACGCCACACTCAAGGCCAGCATGCACGGCGGCAAATTTCGCTTGCGGCTTTTGTTTTTGCAGCTCCTCAAGCACCAGATGCGCGAAGTCGCTGATGCACGGCGCCCAGTTCGCCGAGCGGTCGGCTACTCTCACATCAAAGCCCAGCACGCTAGCCAGCGTAGCGGTTTCAAAACCCAGATTTTCGAGCCCCTCTCGCTTCATCGCGCGTCCAAAAAAGTCAAACTCGATCACTTCACCCTTCTGCTTGACGGTCGAGAGATTTATGCTTTCATTTACCATGCCAAGCTGCGTGTCGTAGCTGCGCACGCCCTGGGCGAATGAGTTGATGAGCGCTAAAATTTTGCCGCTGTTTACCAGCACGTCCGCTTCACCATCGCCCAGGCTCTTTACCCACGCGAGGCCGCGCTGCTTTGGCTCATGCGCGCACAGCGCCTTACACACGGCGTTTGCGGGGATCGAGTTGCTCCTCTCGCCAAAATCCAGGCCAATGAGCTCACAGCCCTCCTCGGCGAGGAATTTCGCTAGCAGCTTCGTTGCATTTGGGATATTTTTATGTATCTCGTTGCCCGAGTGTCCGCCGCTAAGCCCCGTGACGCCGATCTCGTAAATTTTACCGCTCTTTTTGACGGTCTGCGCGCCGATTTTTGCGCTTACGTTTATACCGCCGGCGCATCCCAGCGTTACGCGGTCATCCTCTTCGCTGTCTAAATTTAGAAGATTCGGCGATAGAATTTTACCCTTAAAGGCGTTTGCGCCCACGAGCCCGACCTCTTCGTCGTTGGTAAATAGGCACTCTAAATTTGCAAACTCCCGCATCGCGCCCATCATCATCGCCACACCGATACCGTCGTCAGCGCCTAGAGTAGAGTTTTTCGCCCTTAGTATGCCGTCCTCTTCAATGAGCTGCAAATTCGGCGCCGCACCCACGCAAACCATGTCGTAGTGGCTTTGTAGGCATATTTTAGGCTCGCCCTTTACGGCGTGGATGTTACCCGCCTCGTCGATGTTTACGCTAAAGCCCTGAGAGAGCGCAAAATCCGCCAAAAACTCCCTCATCTGCTCCGTTTCGCAGCTACAGTGAGGAATTTCACACAGCTTCTTAAAATCGTTCATAACCTCGTTTTTTTGCATGTTTGCTCCTTAAATTTACTTAACTATCTCGCCCGTGTAGCCCGTCGTCGCCACCGCATCTAGCAGCTGCTTCTCGCTCACGCCGTCTTTCGTCTCGACGCGGGCGGTTTTATCGTGCAGGCTAGCCTTGGCGCTGATGACGCCGTCCACCTTCAGCAGGGCTTTTCGCACCATCGCCGTACACAGCGGACAGTGCATCCCCTCGACTTTGATGATGAAATTTTGATTTGCAAACGCCATGCTTGCAAGCAGTAAAATAGATAGAATTTTATTCATAAATTTTTCCTAAAACTTCGGGATATGATAGCAGAATAATAACAAAAACAGCTAAAAAAACGTAGATGAATATCCACTTTTTGCGGCGATTTGCGAGGTCGCAGGATTTTGGCTTTTTGAAAAAATAAAACGCGCTCGCCGCAAAACAGATCGCGGCAAGTGCAGTAAAATAGGGCCTTAGCTCGGTTAAGCTCTCTATCGCCTCCGAGCTAAGCAGGCTAAACGAGGCGCCGAAAATCAAAAACAAAAGCGCGGGCAGGCAGCAAAGAGTCGCCGCCAGCGCGCTCGCAACCGACGCCAGAGCTAGCCAAAAGCCCTTCATTTGATCTCTTGCGACTTGTAGTCGTAGCTAAAATCTTTTGGCGAATAGTAATTTAGCACGTTGTCATCCACTTCGCCGTAAGGATAGCCGAAGTTATTTAGCGGAAATTCTGCAGGTTTTGGCGATAGGACAAAGTCGCGCGCATCGTTAAAGCCGATCCAGCACATCTCCCAGTTGCCGAATAAAAACTCGCGTACTTTGGCGAGCTTGCCGTCGTCGTTGCTTAGCTTCTCGCCTAGGCGCACCTTCGCGACGTCTGCGGGATCGACCGGTATCCAGCCGTAACCTTTTAGGTAAAATTCCGCTCTGCAGTGCTGACCGCCAGAGATCGCCGCAAGGCCCTTTTCATCGGCCTTTCCCATCTCGTTTGAAAATCTGCTCTGCCCTACTCTGATACCAAAAATCTCGCGCGCAGGGATGCCTACGGCTCTGCAAAGCCCCACAAACACGGAGTTTATGTCGGTGCATTTGCCCACTAGCTTGCCGCTTTCAAGTATCGCTTTTACGTCGCCCGTGCCGCAGCCCAGGATGCTGTTGTCGCGCTGCATGGTGTTTGCCACCCACGTGTAGATCGCCTTGGCGCGCTCCAGATCGCCTTTGATTCCCTTAGTGATCTCCCCTGCTTTTTGCTTTACGATGCCGTCATTTGGGATGTGCTGAGTAGGTTTTAGATAAAATTCCGTCTCAGGGCTTAGCTTTTCGTTCGGGTTAAATTTAACCTTGCTAAAGTCGGTGTTTCGCTCGAAGGTCTCGACTCTAAATTTAACGCTAAGCGTCGGCTTTGCAACCTCTGAGTAGTCGACGTAAAGCGTCGGGATCGCGTCGTAGTTTACCGACGGATTGGCGAAATTGCCGTCAAATTTGATGTCGCTCACGCTCTGATACTCTCTAACAAACGGCAGCGGTATCCACAGCCTGGTTTTCTTGCCCACCTCTAAAATTTCGTGATTTAAAGTTAGGTCAAAAACTCTCTTGTTGCCCATAGCCTTGCCCTCGCCCAAAACGGTGCTCGGAGTTGCCATAACAGCGCCTAAAATCGCAGTGTTTCTTAAAAAATCGCGTCTTTGCATGAAATGCCTTGTATAAATAATAGTTGCCCCGCAACTCTTGGGCGGTATTTTACTAAGAAAGGCTAAATTTGGCTTTAAATAGGGGTGTTTCGCGTACCGTTTGGGCGTGGTCAAATTTGGATAGTTGCTTAAATTTTACGGGCCGAGACCTGCACCTCAAAAGTGCTAAATTTGGTTTGGTTAAATTTAGTGTTATGAGGATATTTAGGTTGCGCCATATTTGCAATTACAAGCAAAACTAAAGAGCTGCTTTTCTCTTTTCTTCGGGAGAGGAAGGGGAGGGGTCTACTTACGAAGCGTCGCTGGGTTTTAAATTTATGTTTTCAAGATGCGGGTCCCGGCGACTCACATTTGCAAATTTGACTTCAAATTTGAATAGAAAAAGATAAGGCGTAGGATTTTTGTTCTAGACGAGGCGGAATTAAATTTTACGACAGGAGCTACCTCCTCGGTAGTGACTGAGTAAAATTTGATTCCAACGAAGTATAGGGCAAAAAGACAAGCCTTAGTCGACAAATCTTTTTGTTAAATTTGCGTACGCATCTATCCTTCGGTCTCTCAAAAACGGCCAAATCCTGCGCACTTCCTCGCTCCTGGTCATATCGATCTCGACGATGCGGCACAGCTCGCTCTGGCTATCGGCGCGGAAAAGCTCCTCGCCCTGCGCGCCGAAAACAAAACTGTTGCCCCAAAATTTGATCCCCTCCATCACGCCGCTTTCGTCAGCTTCAAAGCCCACGCGGTTTACGGCTATCACGGGTAGGCCGTTTGCGACCGCATGTCCGCGCTGCACGGCGACCCAGGCCTCTAGTTGGCGCGATTTCTCGGCCTCCTCATCGCCCTCGAACCAGCCGATCGCGGTCGGATAGATGAGCAGCTTCGCGCCGCGCAGAGCCATGAGACGCGCAGCCTCGGGATACCACTGATCCCAGCATACTAAAAGTCCGAGCCTACCCACGCTCGTATCGATGGGCTCAAAACCGATGTCGCCCTGAGTGAAGTAAAATTTCTCGTAAAAGCCCGGGTCGTCGGGGATGTGCATTTTGCGGTATTTGCCCGCGACGCTGCCGTCTTTTTCGAAAACGAACGCGGTGTTGTGATACAGTCCGTCCGCGCGCTTCTCAAATAGCGAAGTAACGAGCACGACGCCGTTTTGACGCGCTACCTCGCCCCAAAATTTTACGTCGTTTTCCCAGCCCTCGGCAAGATCAAAAAACCTCGTCTCCTCGCTCTGGCAAAAATACTGCGTCTGGTGCAGCTCCTGCAGCACGACAAGCTGGGCTCCGCCGCCGCTAGCCTCGCGCACGAGCTCGAGCGTCCTTTGCACGGTCGCGTCTTTGGTGCCGTGAAATTTTTGTTGGATTAGCGCTACTTTCATATTTTTCCTTACGATTTAAAATTTCAAAATTATATCAAAGCGGGGATAAATTAGGACTTGAACGGCTGGCCGGCAAGATAAATTTTGCCGCTCCAGCCAGCTTATAAAATTTGCTTTAGCCTCTCAAGTAGGCCCACACAAGAGCGTGAAACGTCGTCGTAGCAACGCTCAAAATCGCGGGTATAGTATGGATCGGCGATTATTTTACCGCTTGAGACCTCGCTAAATTCGAGTAGGAATTTTACTTTTTCGTCAAATTTTGCCTCAGCGCCGAATTTTCGCCTCAATGTCTTTAAATTTTCATCGTCCATTATCAAAATAAGCTCGCTGCTATCAAAATCCTTTTGCGTTATCAAAGTGGCTTTATGTGGCGCTACGGGCACACCGTTTTGTTTCAAAACCCGCACGGTTTCGTAGTACGGCGGCTCGCCTATCTCGTCCTCGTGCGTGGCGCGCGAGTCGATACTGAGGCGCCCGGCTAGACCGGCATTCTCGGCTAAATTTTGCATAACCGACTGCGCCATAGTCGAGCGGCAGATATTTCCGTGGCAGACGAATAAAATTTTCATATTTTTCCTTTGATTTAGCATTCGCACGAGCCGTTTTGATCGTCGCACGGATCAAGGTGCGTCGTGATCTGCCATTCAAACTCGCCGTATTTAGCCCTGATAGCGGCCTCTATCTCGTCTGAAATTTTGTGCGCGTCATAAAGCGAAATTTCGCGGTTAAAGACTAGATGAACCGCGACGTAGCAGATGTTTGCGCTCTTTCTGGTAGCTAGGCCGTGATAGCTTGCTATCTGAGGGCGCGAGCGGATTATCTCTTCGATTTGCGCCGTTATCTCGGGATCTAGCGCTCGGTCTAGCAGCACGCCTACGCTTTCTTTCATCAAATTTATCGCGCTAACGGCGATGTAGCCGCTAATCACTATGCCAAAAACGGCGTCTATCGCGGCAAATCCCGTAAATTCGACCAAGATAAGCGAGGCGATAACGGCTAGGTTGCTAAAAAGGTCGCTTTTATAGTGTAGCGCGTCGGCTCTAACGATCAAATTTCTCGTGCGGCGAGCGACGCGAGAGAGGTAGGCGACCAGCAGCCCCGTAACCGCTACCGATAGCGCCATCGCATAGAGCGAAAAAGCCGTATCTACGGGCGCTTGCTCCGTTTGTAGCTTACGCACGCTCTCGTAAAATATAAACGCGCCGGCACCCACGATCAAAACACCCTCAAACATCGCCGCAAGCGCTTCTAGCTTGGCGTAGCCGAAGTTAAATTTAGCATTAGGCGCAGCTTGAGATTTACGGATGGCGAAGAAATTTAGCGCGGAAACTAGCAGGTCAAGCATCGAATCGATCGCCGAACTAAGCACCGCCACCGAACCGCCGATCAAACCCGCGGCAAATTTAACCACAGCTAGTGCAAACGCCGTCGCGCCCGCGACTATCACGGCTCTGCGACCTAAAATTTCATTTTCCCTTTTTATGTCGGCATTGTTTAATTGCATTTAGATTTCGCTTTCGGCTTCGCTCACACCGCTATACTTGTTTTGACTAGAACAGTGTAGCGAGCCGTTTTGACGTACGAAAACTAGCGAATCCACGCCGATTATCTTATGGTTCGGTAGCTCCTGCGCCAGTCGCTCAAGCACGATTTTATCGTTATCGTCGCCATACGTCGGCACGATGACGGCACCGTTTATAAAGATAAAATTCGCATACGTGCAGCCAAGCCTTTTGCCGCCATAAAATTTGGCCTTCGGAAGCGGCAACGGCACGAGCTTAAAGCCCGTATTTTCAAGCTCCTTTTTCATTGCAACGAGCTCCTCAAAATGCTCGTCGGTTGGATCGTCGCAGGAGGCGTATGCGATGGTATCAGGAGCGATAAAACGCGCCAGAGTATCGACGTGGCTGTCGGTGTCGTCACCCTTTATAAAGCCGTTTTTTAGCCATATCACGCGCCGAAGGCCAAAAAGCTCCTTAAGCCGCGCCTCGATCTGCTCTTTGTTTAGATGAGAGTTGCGGTTGTCGTTTAGCAGGCACTTTTCGGTTGTTAGCAGCGTGCCGTGGCCGTTAAAATCGATACTACCGCCCTCAAGCACGAGATCGATACTTCGCAAATCGCTTTTAAAGCGCTTGGCAAGCTCTAAATTTACGGCATTATCCTTCGAGCTTTCAAATTTACCGCCCCAAGCGTTAAATTTGAAATCATAGCTGACGATTTTAGCGCCGTCCTGCACGTCTATCATGCCGTAGTCGCGTATCCACGTATCATCAGTGTCGATTTTTACGAACTCCACGTTATCAAATTTAGCAAATCGCTCCCGAAAAATCCTCTCATCGGGGCAGATCAAAACGACCTTTTGAAACGGCACGATAGCTGCAACCAGCCTCTCGTAGGCGTCCAAAATTTCGTCCAGATACGGCTTCCAGTCGGTGTTTTCGTGCGGTAGCGATAAAAATATCAGCTCCTGTTTTTCCCACTCTGCAAACGCTCTCAAATTCGTCCTTTATTTAAATAATTTCTATCAGAATTTAGGGGTTATGATACCTTTTGCAAGCTTAAATTTTAAAATAAATCATACAAAATTAGTTTTAAATTTAGTTTGCTTTCGCTACAATCTCGCGAAATTATCAAAAAGAAGCTAAAAAATTTATGGATTTTGAGTTTATAAAAGAATTTACGCCGATGTTCGTAAAAGCGGGCATTTTCACAGTCAAGCTCTCGCTTTATGGCATCTTGCTATCGCTTGTTATCGGCATATTTTGCACGCTGGTTAAATTTTACAAGGTCAAGATCCTGATGCCTATCGTAAACGGCTACATCGAGGTTTCTAGAAACACGCCGCTACTTATACAGCTTTTTTTCCTCTACTACGGACTTAGTAAATTCGGGCTAAATTTGAGCGCTTTTACCTGCGCGGTCGCGGGACTTGCGTTTCTAGGCGGCAGCTATATGGCTGAGAGTTTTAGGCTCGGATTTGAAGCGGTAAAAAAGACGCAGATAGAGGCCGCGCTTAGCGTCGCTCTCACGCAGGGGCAAATTTTACGCTACGTTATCTTGCCTCAGGCCTTTAGCGTTTCGATTCCCTCGATTGCCGCTAACGTCATCTTTCTCATCAAAGAAACCTCGGTTATCAGCATCATCGCCCTACCCGACCTGGTCTATGCGACCAAGGATATCATCGGGCTTTACTACATGACCGACGAGGCGCTTTTTATGCTGGTAGTTAGCTATTTGATTATCATTTTGCCGATATCTTTGGTCTTATTTTGGCTAGAAAAAAGGATGAGAGTTGGACGGAGTTAGTATTTTATTCGACCCGCTGGTCTTAAAGCGGCTGATTTTCGAGGGGCTGTGGATGAGCGTGCAGATCTCAGCCATATCGATCGCCATCTCTCTTGTTTTAGGCACGTTTTTGGGCGTGGCTATGAGCTCAAAAAACAAATTTATCTTTTTCACGCTAAAAATTTGCCTAGAAATCGTTCGTATCATGCCTCAAATCGTCTGGCTATTTTTGTTTTACTACGGCGCGAGCAAGGCTTTTGGGCTTGATATCTCCAAATTTAACGCCTCGCTCATCGTCTTTAGCCTGTGGGGCGTGTTTGAGATGATGGATATCGTCCGCGGCGCGATCGTCTCGATACCGAGGCATCAGTTTGAAAGCGCGGCGGCTCTAGCGCTTAGCAAGGCTCAAATTTATCTTTACGTCGTGATCCCGCTAGCCACGCGCCGCCTAGTGCCCGCGGGCGTAAATTTGCTAAGCCGTATCATCAAAACCACTCCGATCGTCGCCCTCATCGGCGTACCCGACCTGCTAAAAGTCGGCCAGCAAACGATCGAGGCAGTCAGCCTAACCGCCAACCCAACCGTGCCGTTTTGGATATACGGCTTTATATTTTTATTATATTTTCTCGTCTGCTATCCTATCTCAAAACTATCCAAGATACTTGAAAACAGATGGGCATAAGGAATCAAATGAGCGAAATTTTAAAACTCTCAAATTTAAGCAAATCTTACGGCGACTTGCAGGTGTTAAAAGGCATCGACCTTAGCGTCAAAAACGGCGAAGTAGTCGTGATCCTAGGGCCCTCGGGCTGCGGCAAAAGCACGACTCTGCGCTGCATAAACGGCCTTGAGCCCTTTGACGGCGGACAGATAGAGATAGCCGGCGAAAAGATAGATAAAAACTACAAAGACTGGATCAAAATCCGCCAAAAAGTTGGCATGGTTTTTCAAAACTATGAGCTGTTTGACCATATGAACGTCATCGAAAATATCGTGCTAGGCCCGGTAAAAGCGCAAAAAAGAAGCCGCGAAGAGGTCGAAAAAGAGGCCGAGGCGTGGCTGGAAAAAGTTGGCCTAAAACATAAAAAATACGCCTATCCAAAAGAGCTTAGCGGCGGGCAAAAGCAGCGTATCGCCATCGTGCGCGCGCTTTGCATGAGGCCCGAGATCATGCTATTTGACGAGATAACGGCCTCTCTGGATCCAGAGATCGTGCGCGAGGTGCTAGACGTCGTCATAAACCTCGCAAAAGACGGTATGACGATGCTAATCGTGACTCACGAGATGGGCTTTGCTCGCTCGGTAGCGAATCATATCGTCTTTATGGATGAGGGCAAAATCGTCGAAGAGAGCGAGCCCGAGGCATTTTTTACGCATCCAAAAAGCGAACGCGCGAAGAAGTTTTTAAATTTATTTTCGTTTTAGGGGTTTTAAATTTGACCTTTTGGGGCTAAATTTGAAAGCTTTTCGTCAAATTTAAATAACTTAAATTTACCGCCCCGCTTTAACTCAAATTTACTCAAAATAACACGCTCAAATTTAATCCGCTAGCCATTTCTTAAATTTAAAATTAAATTTGTAAATTTATATTGAGTAAATTTTACACTCTATTTTAAATCTAGCGTTACATTTTTATACAAAATTTGATTATTCTCTGTGCTCGTCGTCCGAAAAAATACAAATTTAGTCGCATTTTAGTCAAGCTTTTGTATATTTTGCGCACTTTATTTTAAAGGAGAAAGAATGAGGAAACTTCTGTTTTCATTTTTGGCAACATTCGCCGCCGTCTTTCTAACGGGTCAGGCTAATTTGCAGGCTGCCGAAGCGGACGCTTTGGCTAAAATAAAAGAGCGCGGATACGTGCGCGTGGGCGTCTTTAGCGACAAACCGCCGTTTGGCTACGTCGATAAAGAGGGCAAAAACCAAGGCTACGACATATACTTCGCCAAACGCATCGCAAAGGATCTGCTGGGCGACGAGAGCAAGGTAAAATTTGAGCTCGTAGAAGCGGCAGGCCGCGTAGAAGTGCTAGTAGCCGATAAGGTCGATATCACTTTGGCAAATTTCACCAAAACCCCTGAGCGTGCTAGAGTCGTTGATTTCGCGCTTCCGTATATGAAAGTATCCTTAGGCGTAGTTAGCCCGGACGGTGCGGTCATAAAAAGCGTGGACGAGCTAAAAGGCAAAAAACTAATCGTCAATAAAGGCACGACTGCGGATGCGTATTTCACGAAAAATCACCCTGACATCGAGCTTATAAAATACGACCAAAATACCGAAACCTTCGCCGCTCTGGTCGATAAAAGAGGTGTGGCGCTAGCGCACGATAACGCGCTGCTTTTTGCATGGGCTAAAGAAAATCCTGGCTTTACCGTCGGTATCGAGGCTCTAGGCGAGGTCGACGTCATCGCGCCTGCTGTAAAAAAAGGCAACAAAGCGCTGCTTGAATGGCTAAATAACGAAATCACTGAGCTTGGCAAGGAAAATTTCTTCCACAAAAACTACGACGCTACTCTAAAACCGATCTACGGCGATAGCGTAAATCCAGAATCTCTCGTCGTCGAAGGTGGGAAACTGTAAAGCCCAAAGTCGGAAGAAATTCCGACTTTTTAATTCTATACATTTTAGAATTTAAAGCATTAGGTAAATTTACCACCCGCACACAACCCACCGTTGCGATATTTTAAATACGACTAAAATTTTACGCTTGCTTATTATTAAAGCAAATTTGATCCGAAAAATACAATAAATGAACCGTCAAATTTAAGCTCACATATCAAAGTTTGTAAATTTTAATCGCTATAGAGTTCAAGGATTTTTTTTAATTATTAGAAAGGATAATTTTGTGGATTTTTTGTAAAAATTACAAAGAAAGTTTAAAATAAAACCTGCGGAAAGCCGAAGCCTTCCGCAGATAAAGGCGTATTACATCATTCCGCCCATGCCGCCCATTCCGCTCATATCAGGCATCGCAGGCATCGGTTTGTCCTCTTTTAGCTCGCTTATGGTAGCTTCAGTGGTTAAGAGCAAGCTCGCCACGCTAACCGCGTTTTGTAGAGCCACGCGCTCAACCTTAACCGGGTCGATGATACCGGCTTTAAACATATCCACGTACTCGCCCGTAGCTGCGTTAAAGCCGTAGTTATCGTCTTTGCTTACGCTTACGGAGTTTGCCACTACGCCAGCGTCAAAGCCCGCGTTTTCAGCGATCTGGCGCAGTGGAGCAGTTAGCGCGCGTCTTACGATATCAGCACCTATAGCTTCGTCGCCGCTTAGTTTTAGATCTACTTTCGCGCTTGCTTTGATAAACGCAGCGCCGCCGCCGATAACTATACCCTCTTCTACGGCCGCTTTAGTCGCGCTTAGAGCATCGTCCACGCGGTCTTTTTTCTCTTTCATTTCAGTCTCGGTAGCAGCGCCGACCTTGATAACTGCTACGCCGCCGCTCAGCTTAGCTAGGCGCTCTTGTAGTTTTTCTTTGTCGTAGTCGCTTGTGGTTTCTGCGATTTGAGCTTTTATTTGGATGATTCTAGCGTCGATTGCCGATTTCTCGCCTGCACCGTTTACGATAGTCGTGTTATCCTTGTCGATGATGACGCTTGAAGCTTGACCTAGGTCGCTTAGAGTGGCGCTTTCTAGGGTTCTGCCTAGCTCTTCGCTCACTACTTCGCCGCCTGTTAATATCGCGATATCTTCAAGCATCGCTTTTCTGCGATCGCCAAAGCCAGGAGCCTTAACCGCAGAGATGTTTAGTACGCCGCGAAGCTTGTTTACTACTAGTGTCGCAAGCGCCTCACCCTCGATATCTTCAGCGATGATTAGCAGCGGTTTGCCTGTTTTTTGAATCTGCTCAAGTACAGGTAGTAGGTCTTTTAAATTTGTAATCTTCTTGTCAAATAGTAAGATAAACGGATTGCTTAGCTCGACCTGCATCTTTTCGGCGTTCGTGATGAAGTACGGGCTTAGATATCCTCGGTCAAACTGCATGCCCTCGACCACGTTTAGCTCGTCGTGGATAGATTTTGCTTCCTCGACGGTGATGACGCCGTCTTTGCCGACTTTTTCCATCGCGTCAGCGATCAGTCCGCCGATAGCAGAGTCTGAATTTGCCGAGATAGTGGCTACTTGCGCGATCTCTTTTTTATCGGTTACTTTGCGCGATAAATTTTTTAGCTCAGCGATTATAGCTGCGGCCTCTTTATCCATACCGCGTTTTACTTCGACCGGATTTGCTCCTGCGGTAATGTTTCTTAAGCCCTCTTTAAAGATAGAGTGCGCCAAAACCGTAGCTGTAGTCGTACCGTCGCCAGCCTCGTCGTTTGTTTTGCTAGCGACTTCTTTTACTAGGCCTGCGCCCATGTTTTCTAGAGCATCTTTTAGCTCGACCTCTTTAGCTACGCTCACGCCGTCTTTGGTGATCGCAGGAGCGCCGAAACTCTTTTGCACTAGTACGTTTCTACCGCGAGGCCCCATCGTTACTTTTACCGCGTCGTTTAGTTTTCTAACGCCTTCGTATAGTCTATTTCTAGCCTCGTCTGAAAAAAATATCTCTTTTGCCATCTTTTTTTCCTTTAAATTTAGATTATTTTAAAACGCCTAAAACATCTTCGATTTTTAGAACCAAATATGTTTTACCATCAAGCACGACCTCGGTGCCGCCGTATTTAGCGAAAACCACGCTATCGCCCACGCTCACGCCTTCTACCTCGCTTGATACCGCCAAAACCTTGCCGCTTAAAGGTTTTTCTTTTGCATTATCGGGTATAATGATGCCCGAAGCGGTCGTTTTGACGTCTTCAAGACGCTCGACTAAGACTCGTTTGCCTAACGGTTGAAAATTCATGATTCATCCTTTATGGTTTGATTTTTACTTTTTTAGCACTCTTTTGTTTTGAGTGATGAAATTATAGTCAAATTTTTAGAATTTGTCAATAATTTAGCTAAAATTCTTAACAAGTCTTAGTATAATCGGCTCAAGTTTCATAATAAAATTAAACTAAATCTAAAGGATAGACGATGAAAATATTAGGCGCCCTGCTCGGACTGGTTTTTGCTTTGCTTATCGCGGCTTACGTTGCGGCCTTTACGGATTTTGGCAACGGCTTGGTTAAGCCGTATGCCCAAAATTTGATCAAAGAAAAAAGCGGATTTGATGTGAAATTTGACAAATTTCAGATCCGTCCGACGAGCGTAGATATCGTAGCTAACGTAAACGGAGAGATCGTAGCGAACGTAAACGGCGAGCTTTCGATTTTCTCGCAAAGCCTCGATCTAAAATACGACGTCGCCGTTAGCGATCTAAAAAGCCTGGGCGTCAAGCTAAGCGAAGCTATGAAAATCTCAGGCATCGCAAAGGGCAAATTTAGCGATTTCGCCGCTAGCGGAGTAGGACAAATACTAGGCTCAAACGTCAGCTTCGACGCAAATTTAAAGGACTACAAGCCGCTTTCTTTAAAGCTCGACGCTAAAAATTTACAGGTCGAAAAAGCTCTAGCGCTAGCAGGTCAGCCTATCTATGCGCACGGTAAAATCTCCGCCGTCGCAAATATCGTAGAAAGCGGCGGCAAGCCAAACGGCACCGCAAACATCGATATCTTGGACGTCAAAACAGACAACGCGCTCATCGCAAAGGATTTTAACGTCACTCTGCCGTCAAATTTCGCCGCAAACGGCAAAATCGTAGCCGACGTCAAAGACGGCATCGTAAACGCCAAAAGCGCGGTGATCACGCCGCTAGCGACGATCGGCAGCGACAAGACGATCTACGATCCAAACTCAAACACCCTAAGCAGCGACGTAAAACTCATCGTGGACGATCTAGCCAAATTTGAGCCCGTCATCAAGCAAAAGCTTAGCGGCGCGTTTAAAGCAAACGGCAACGTCATCGCCACCGCCGGCGAGCTAAAAAACTTCGACGTCAAGATCGAGGGATTTGGCGGTAACGTCGATGCGGTGCTAAACGGCGGCAAACTCATAGCCAAAATCAGCTCGCTAAAGCTTGACGAGCTAGTTAAAATCGCCGCTTTCCCGGCGTTTGTCGGCGGAACGATTAGCGGCGAAGCGGTGCTAAACGACGTGCATAATACGCAAAATATCTCGGGCTCGGTTAAGCTCGCCACCAAAAACGCGCGGCTAAATCCGGCCGAGCTAAAACAGGTCGCAAAAGAGATAAATTTAAGCAAACCTCTATCCTTTGAACTAAACGCAAACGCCGACGTGGTAAGCTCGAAAGCCAAATTTGATGCCGCTCTAAACTCCGAGCTTTTAAAGCTAAAAAGCCTAAGCGGCGTTTACGGACTAGACGACAAAAACGCGGACGTCAAATTTGACGCGGGCATCGATGATCTGGGTAAATTTGAAGAGCTGATCGGCAAAAAACTATCCGGCAAAGTGGACGTCAAAGGCGCGGCAAAACTCGTAAATAACGCACTTAGCGAGCTAGTTCTAAACGCAAACGCTCTAGGCGGCAAGATAGATGCGAACCTCAAAAACGAAAAACTCGCGGCAAATTTAAGCGCGCTTTCGCTTAAAGACGCATTTACGCTGGCTGCGCTGCCAAACTACGCCGACGCCGTGATCGACGGATCCGTCAATCTAAGCGGACTGGATCCCAAAAATCTCAGCGGTACGGCTAAATTTAACGTCAAAAACGGTATCGTAAACAGCGCCGCCGTAGCAAAAGAGCTGGATAAGCGCTTCCCAAACGGCACCAAATTTGACGCGAATGCGGACGTCGCTATAAACGGCGGCAAGGCTAAATTTGACGCGGTAGCAAACCTCGTCTCAAACTCAAACAAGAACCTAATCGCGCTAAAAAATCTAAAAGGCGACTACGAGCTTGAAAGCGGCTCGGCGAAGGCGGATTTTGAGCTTAGCATAAGAGAACTAAAAGAGATCGAGTTTTTGGTCGGACGACCTCTTTACGGGCCTTTGCTAGTTATCGGCGACGCGAAGAAAACGGGCGAAAAGCTAAGCGCGAACGTAAATTCGCGGCTCTTTAACGGCGATCTTAAGGCGGTCTTAAAAGACGATATCCTAAACGCAAATTTAAAAAGCTTCACCGCCAAAGGCCTCACAGACTTTTTGGGTCTCTCGCACGTCTACGACGGCACCGGTGATATGACGATGGATTATAATCTCGCCTCGCAAAAAGGTAAATTTGATGTCACCGTAAATGACGGCAAGCTTGCAAAGACCGATTTTACCGAGCAGGTAAGGACCTTCACCGGACGCGACATCACGAGCGAAATCTATAAAAACAGCAAAATAAAAGGTACGATAAACAAAAACCTCATCGACTTTAACGCCGATATGAACGCGACTAGAAGCCACGTCTCGGTAATCGGCGGCAAATACGACATGGCAACCAAGGCCGTAAACGTGCCGATCAAGATGAACTACGAAAAAACCGACATCGA
This sequence comes from Campylobacter showae, assembly GCF_004803815.1. Taxonomy (NCBI): domain Bacteria; kingdom Pseudomonadati; phylum Campylobacterota; class Epsilonproteobacteria; order Campylobacterales; family Campylobacteraceae; genus Campylobacter; species Campylobacter showae. The sequence continues at coordinate 1,265,884 of NZ_CP012544.1, forward strand.
CATCACCGTCACGGGCACCAGCGACAAACCGAAATACACGATCGGCTCGGACTACCTAAAGGGCAAGGCGGTTAAGGAGCTCGATAGATTTTTGGATAAGAAATTCGGCAAGGACGACGAAAACGGCACCACGAGTGACGCTAAAAAAGACGCGATAAAAGGGCTTATAAAGGGGCTATTTTAGGCAAATTTGACCGCTCGGCTCTACGGTTAAATTTACGATTTGCCGGGCGGTAAATTTGGAAGCTGATTTGCGGTCGCCAAATTTTGACGACAACGTTGCCTGATTTGATTTTGGACTTTGTTGCTTAAATTTACGGCTTGGATTTAGAGGCTGAAAAATTTAGCTTAACGTCAAATTTTACACGCTATTTCGCCGTTAAATTTAAACTGCGGAGAGTTAAATTTGGTCAAATTTGATTTTACCGAGCGAAACGGCGGCAAATTTAACCAAGACAGATTCAAGGGAGATATTTTTGGCGGCAGATACGCGGTGTGCTTAAAAAGGCGCCCGAGCAAAGCCAAAATAGTAAATTTTAAATGATAGAAGTTTTAGAAGCGGGCGCTCCGCAAAGCCTGGAGCCAAATCAAGCTCGCCCATAAATCAAAAACAACGGCGAACAGAGCTCGCTCTCCGCATCTACACCCCGCCAGACAATCAAAATCTAGCGAGGCGCGAAATTTTATTTCGTTTTTTTAACGAGCTCTCTAAATTTAACGCAGCCTTCCGTATATCCGTAGTCGCAAGAGGTCCCGTAAATATCCATCGCTTTTTTTATATCCTGCTCGCCCTTTTCGTATCCTTGTGCGAGCATATAGCAGCCTTGCGAGTCTTTGTGGTCGCAGGCTAGCGAGTAGTATTTGCGGACTTTTTGCGGGTCTTTAGTACCGCCGTATTCGCCGCTATGATGAGCAGCCGCTCTATAGCATGCCTCGCCGACTCCGCCCTCGCAGGCCTTTTCATAAAGTGCCGCCGCCTTTTCGTAGTCTATCTGAGAGATTTGCCACAGTATGGTGCCCTCGTACACCGCAGCTACAGCCGTGCAGCCGTCCATGTCGCCCATATCGCACGCCTTTTTATATAGCGCAAAGGTCTTTTCGCCGCCGTCATCGTCGTTGTATGAGAGCCCCTGCTCGCCCAAAAACGCCGCCATATAGCAACCGGCGGCATTTTTATCGTCGTTGCAAGATTTTTCAAACAGTCGCGCGCCGTTTTCGAAGTCCGATTTTTTTAGATAAATTTTCGTGGCTTGTTCAAAGTTCCCGCCAAAAGCCGCCGCCGCTAAGATCGCAGCTAAAATAATCTTTCTCAACACACCCTCCTATTTGCTAAATTTTTTAGATTTGGCGCAGCCGCGACCAAGACCGTTTTCACAAGCAAGGCCGTAATATTTAGCCGCTTCGACGCTATTTTTAGGCGTTCCGTCGCCTGACTCGTAGATGTCCGCCGCGTTGTAGCAGCCCTCGCTCTCTCCAGCCTCGCAGGCTAGTTTATAATATTTTAGCGCATCGGCGAATTTTGAGCCGCTATCGTGCTTCTTAGCTATCATTAGGCAAGCCTCCCCGTCTTTGCTCTCGCATGCTTTTTCGTAAAATTCGGCTGATTTTTCCGTATCGTCCTGCTCTACGACAAAATTATCATTTGACGGCGTAGAGTCGTAAAAATCGCCCGCCGCCAAGCAAGCTTTAGCGTAGCCAATATCACAAGCGCTTTTATAAAGCTCAAAAACTTCGCTGTTTATTCGCATATGCTCCTCATCGTCTTTTAGGTCGTATGTTTGATAGGCTTTTAGCTGCGCGGCTATGTAGCAACCTACGGCGTTTTTATCCTCGCGGCACGACTTTTCGTAGAGTTTGGGCACGTTTTTATCGCCCATATCTTGCAGGTATTTTTTAGTAGCGATTTCAAAATTCGTCTGCGCGGCCGCCAATCCGGCTAAAATCAAAACAAGATAAATTTTCCTAAACATAGCGGCTCCTTATTTTTTGTTTTTATAAAGTTTTCTAAAATCGGCGCAAGCTCCCGTAGAACCATAGTCGCAAGCTAACCCGTAAAAATCCATCGCCTTTGTCGCGTCTTTTTTTACGCCCTCGCCCCTTTCGTACATATCAGCTATCGCGTGGCAGCCGCTCGCGTCCTCGTACTTGCAAGCCGTTTCGTAAAATTTAGACGCTTTGGCTAAATTTTGCTCGGTGCCCCTGCCCTCGTCGTAGTATCCGGCCACTCTCGCGCACGCGGCGCCTACTTTGCCCTCGCAAGCTTTTTCGTGAAATTTCATCGCTTTTTTATAGTCGGTTTCCTGCCCGGCCAGTCCGTTTTCGTAGATGTCGCCCAGAGATTTGCATCCGTCCATATCTCCAGCATCGCAAGCCTTTGAAAACTGCTCGAAGCCTTTTGCCTCGCTAGAGTTTTGCGAATAGGCGTTAATGTTTATAAAGCCCGCAGCATAGCAACCTGCGATATTTTTCTCCTCGTAGCAAGACTTTTCAAAAAGCTTTAAGGCGTTGTCGTAGTTGTTTTGAGCTAGCTCCGCGCTCGCCTCCTCGAAAGTAGGCACGGCGGCAAAAGCCGCGGACGCCAAAAAAGCGGCGCAAACGATTTTCTTTAGCATTTGTTTTCCTTAAATTTGATTATTTTTCGTGAAATTTGACACGAACTAACGGTTAAATTTGGCAAAAAACCACATAAAAGCAAACATCAGCCCCGTGGCCTTGGTTTTGGTTTCGTCAAACATAAACTCCCGCGCTCGCTCAAGCGGCACGTAAACAGGCTCGATATTTTCGCCGTCTATGCCGCCGCCCTCGCCGATCTTCATCGCGTCGTTTATCACGGCAAAAAACATCGTCTGCTTCGCTCCGCCAAACCCCAGCGCGCCACGGGTGGATGTTATGCGCTCAACCTTGCTCACGGCAAAGCCCGTTTCCTCGGCGATCTCCTCGATGACGGTCTGCTCCTCGCTCTTGCCTTTATCCATCAGACCCGCGCAAAGCTCGTATGTGTAGCCCTCGTCGCCCTTTTGCGTCAAATTTAGCTCGCGTCCTTCTTGCAGATTAAACCAAACGGCGGGACGAAACTGCTTAACCAGCAAAAACGCGTCCTTATCCTCGTGATAAAGCAGTGCCGAGACGCTGTCGTGGGCCTTGATACACTCCCATCTGACGGACTTTTCGCACAGATCAAAGGAAATTTGATACGGCTTTACGTAGCGCGGGGCGGTTAAATTTTCTATCTTGATATTTTTTACAGAAGTATCCATTTTGCCAGTCCTAAAAAGCTAAAAAAGCCGACCGTATCGGTAACTGTGGTAAGCAGTACAGCAGAGCCGACGGCAGGATCGATGTCAAATTTCTTTAAGCTTAGCGGTATCAAAGTACCGAAAAATCCGGCGAAAAACAAATTTATCAACATCGAAGCGCCGATAACTACGCCTAGCATCGGGCGGTTAAACCATAGCGCAGCGATAATGCCCATCAAAAATGCAAAGGTTAGTCCGTTTATAAGCGCGATGCCGACCTCGCGTTTTAGCGCGTTTGCGGCGTTTTTAAACTCTATTTCTCCCAAAGTTAGTCGGCGCACGGTAACCGTAAGCGCCTGGGTGCCGGTGTTTCCGCCCATGGATGCTACGATTGGCATCAGTACCGCAAGCGCTACGTAGCTAGCTATCGTCTCGTCAAAAAGCCCGATGATCGAGGAGCTAATAAGCGCGGTAAATAAATTTATAAGCAGCCAAACGGCGCGCGCGCGAGTGGCCTTAACCAGGCTCGTATCCTCTTCCTCGGCCTCGTCGTCGACGCCGGCTAGGTTATAAATTTGCTCCGTGGCGCTTTCTTTTATAAAGTCGTGGATGTCGTCAGTGGTGATACGACCTAGCAAATAGCCCTTGCTATCGACGACCGCGATCGAGTTCATATCGTAGTTTTCGACCGTTTCTACGACCGTCTCGATAGGCTCGTTATCAACGGCCACGTTGGGTTTATATTTATCCTCTTCGCTCTTTGCGATGATCTCTCTTAAGGTTTGGTTAAAATCAAATAGTATCAGATCCTCAAGCGGCACCGCATGGAGCAAAACGCCTTTTTTATCGGTGATAAAAAGCTGCGAGACGTTTTCTAGTTTGCCCTCTTCCTTCTCGCGCCTTAGCCGCTCGACCGCCGTTTTTAGCTGCTCGTCGATATGCGCACTAAAAAGCTCCGTCTGCATGAACGCGCCCGCTTGGCCCTCGTCGTAGCTGCGGATACGTAAAATCTCCTCCTGATCGTCCTTGTCCAGGCCGTCAAAGAGCTCTTTAGCCTTTTGCTCGTCGATCTCCTCGATATACTCCAAAAGCTCGGCCGCGTCGTCACTCTCTAGCTCCTCGATCGCCTCGATGATCTTGTCGCTAGGTATCTGCTCGATCACGTCCTTTAGCATGTGATCTGGCATCTCCATCGCTACGTCGCCCAGGATCTCTGGGTCGAGCTTTTCGAGGTATTCGCCAAATAGCTCCTCATCGTGCTTTTTAAGCGTTTTTAGGTGCTGGGCGAGGTCGGCGGGGCTTAGTTCCTTATCGATCGTCTCGTTTAGGTGCGAGTCTAGCAGCTCTTTGGCTTCGTTTAATTGCTCGTTTTCTTCCATCATTTACTTCTTTTTGTCGCTTGACTCGGCGGTTTTGCCTTTTGATTTTGCCTTTTTATCGGCGGCATCTTTTTGCTTTTTAGACTTATCTTTGCTGGCGTTTACGTCTTTTTTCTTTTTGGACTCGGTTTTGGTTTCTTGATTTTTTTTGTCCTTTTTCTTATCGGTCTGTTTTGTTTTGTCTTTATTTTTAGCGGACGAATTTGACTCTGACTTTTTCGCCTCTTTGCTTGATTTTTTTGGCTCAGTCTTACTCGCCGCCTTGTTTGACGCTTTTGCGGAGGTTAAATTTGACTCCGGTTTTGCTGATTTTGCTGCGGCTAAATTTGCCGTTTCGTTTGCGTCCGTTTTGGTCCCAGAGGAGTTGTTTTCGGCTTTAGGCTGCACGGTCAAATTTGACTCGGGCGTAGTTAAATTTGAGTCCGTCAAATTTACATCATCGGCGCTGCTTGTAAGCTCGCTCGTCAAATTTGCTTCGGTTTTGGTCGCATTGTCTTCCTTGTTGTCACCCTTTGTCTCTTTTGTCAAATTTATATCGGTTTTTAAAGAGCCGATGTTAGTTAAATTTTCCTCTGCCCTTTTCGTCTCCGTAGTTAAATTTAAATCTCCGCTAGAAAAGGTAGAATTTGCATCCGTCATCGTCAAATTTACGTCTGCTTTTGGCTCGGTTATAGGATGCTCCCAGTCCATCGCCGCGTCAAATTTCTGCTCTTTTTCAGGGATTTCATCCTTGTTGGCATACTCTTTTATCTTGTTTTCAAACTGTTTTATATATTTTTGAAATTTAGCGCTTTCATTTAAGGCAAATACGCTTTTAGCTACCTTTATCTCGGTCTCCGGGTTTATAGCGTTACCGTTTTTATAAACGCCGAAATGCAGGTGCGAACCCGTACTCATACCCGTGTTTCCGACATATGCGATGAGCTGACCTTGCTTAACTTTTACTCCACTTTTTATACCTTTAGCAAAGCCGCTAGTGTGCGCATATAGCGTCTCGTAACCGCTAGTGTGACCTAGTATTACTACCTTGCCGTAGCCGCTTTTAGTACCGACGAATTTTACCGTACCCTCGCCTGCGGCCTTTATCGGAGTGCCTTTAGGAGCGCCGTAGTCCACGCCTAGATGGGCCTTATAGCGCTTTAGTATCGGATGATAGCGCTTGGGCGTAAAAGGCGAGGTAATACGAGCGTTTGCGATCGGTCTAGTTAGCAAAAATTTATCGTTTTTCTTGCCGCTTTTGTCGTAGTATTTGTTTTCGTATTTATAAACCGTGTATTTTTTGCCACCGATTTCGATCGTCGCCCAGTATATCTCGGGAGCGCCGAACGTGCGTCCGAGCCTCATCTTTTGCGTATACTCCATCGCGAGCCTGTCGCCTTTTTTTAGCTTCGTAAACTCTTTAGCGCCCACTTCGCTCCTCATAGCTAGATAAAATCCATGCGCTAGCGCCGCGCTACCCGTAGCTTCTAGTATATCTTGCGAAGGATTCGATACGATCGGCATACTAAGCACGCGCCTATGCGTCTGATACGAGATCGAGGAAAGCTGAAAATTATACTTTCCGTCGTTATCTTTATAAATTTGCGCTTGGAGCTCTTCGTTTACGGGGATTAGCACCTGGCTTATCCCGCCTTTTTCGTCTCTTAAAATTTGATACGATATGCCCGCTTTTATCTCGCTTACAAACTCCTTATCGTCCGAATCCATATCATAATAAAGAGAAAGGGGGATGGAATTTTTCTCCAAAAAAGTTAAAAAAGTATCTCCGCTAGGCCAGCTAAGCTCCTGGACGGTAGATTGTATAGGCGAGGCGGCGAATAAATTTACCGCCAGCAGTAAAGCTAATGAAAATTTCTTCATAAAATCCCTTGATTTAAAAGCCGTATTTTACTCGAAAATTACTTACATTTTGCAAAACTAAGCCAGTTTCAGATATAATGAGCGCTAAAATTTCAAACTTTCAGGAGATAAATTTTGAAAAAATTTCTTTTATTTTTAGCGGCGGCTTGCCTTAGCTTTGCGGCGGAGTTTTCGATGAGAGAGTACAAGGCCCCGCTAATAAGCGTGGATGAGGGCGTAGGCACAATCATAGACAACTCAGATATCGTCGTAGGTAGTAGCGGCGTCGTGATGCACAAATTTGACGGCGCTCAAAGCTCAATCATCGCTCGCGCGGTCGTCACGCAAAAAGGCGGCGGCTTTGCAAAGGTACGATTTGAGGTATTTGACACGTTAGCGCAAAAAGCCCTACCAATACCGGGAATTTTGCCTAAAAGCGGCGACGAGATCATCCTAAACTACCTCTACAACCGCTCGCTCATCGTCGTACCGAACAAAGAAATTTACGCCGAAGTAACGAACGCGTTTAAAGACATCACCTTTATCCACCCCGATATCGTGGGCTCATATCTAAGCTACGAGTATAAACCAAACCCTAGCCGCGACGACTTTCGCAAAATGTGCTCTCAAAGCGCTGCCGGGCTTATTTTCATCGCTATGAACAACGAAGCGCTTTTTGCCGACTGCCAGAGTTTCGAGCCGTTAAAACGCTTCCAAAGCGGCGCGGTCAAATACTACCAGCTGCCTTTCTACACTCGCGTCAAGGACATTGATACGGTATTTTGGAAATGGGGCTCGGAGCAGATCAGCGACTTTGACCGCCACTACAAAGCTCTTTTGAAAGAGAAATGATGCACGAAAAACACGCTAAATTTTTTGCAAATTTACTAGGCGCCGATAACGCCTACTTCGACGACGCGCACAGGATAGCCTACTGCTACGACGCTACTAGAAAGCGCCATTTGCCTGACGGCGTGCTTTTCCCTAGAGACGAGAGCGACATTAGCGAGATTTTAAAATACTGCAACGAAAATAAAATCATCATCGTGCCTAGGGGTGCGGGCAGCGGCTTTACAGGCGGGGCGCTAGCGCACGAGGGCGGCGTGGTGCTTGCTTTTGAAAAGCACATGAACAAAATCCTAGAAATCGACATGCAGAACATGGTCGCCGTCGTGCAACCGGGCTGTATAAATATAAATTTACAGCGCGAAGCCGAGAAGCCAGGCCTTTTCTACCCGCCAGATCCCGCCAGCCAGGAGTACTCGACGCTAGGCGGCAACGTGAGCGAAAACGCGGGCGGCATGCGCGCGGCAAAATACGGCATCACCAAAGACTACGTCATGGCGCTGCGAGCCGTGCTGCCTAACGGCGAGGTGATCCGCGCCGGCAAACGCACGATAAAAGACGTCGCGGGATACAATATCGCAGGCATCCTCATCGCCAGCGAGGGCACGCTAGCAGTAATAACCGAGATCACGCTAAAACTCATCGCAAAGCCTAAATTTAGAAAAACGGCGATGGGAATTTTCCCTAGCGTAAACGCCGCGATGAACGCCGTTTATAAGACGATGGCAGCAGGCGTGACGCCGGTGGCCATGGAGTTTTTGGACGCGCTTTGCATACGCGCGGTCGAGACTAAATTTAACAAAGGCCTGCCGCAAGATGCGGGCGCGCTGCTCATCACCGACGTAGACGGCGACGTTTTAGACGGGCTAGAGCAGGATCTAGCCACGATAGAGCGAGTGTTTAGAGAAAACGGTGCTAGCGAATTTAGACGCGCCAAAGATGAGAGCGAGCGAAACGACATCTGGTTTGCCAGGCGCAACTGCTCGCAGGCGATAAATATCTACGGAAATTTAAAACTAAACGAGGACATCACGGTGCCGCGCTCAAAGCTGCCCGAACTGCTCGAACGCATCGGCGGTATCGCTGAAAAATACGGCGTGCAGGTGCCGTGCTTTGGCCACACGGGCGATGGCAACGTGCACACCAACGTCATGGTCGTAGATAGAGCCGATCCTGCGCAGGTGGAGAGCGGACACAAGGCGATCGAGGAAATTTTTAAGATCGCAGTGGAGCTTGGCGGTACGCTCAGCGGCGAGCACGGCATCGGCATCAGCAAGGCCGAGTTTATGCCGCTCGCCTTTACGGATGCCGAGATGGAGCTTTTTAGAAGTATCAAAAAGGCATTTGATCCGAATAACATCCTAAACCCGTTTAAAATGGGGCTGTAAAAAGCGTTATCTCGTGAGCGTTTTTCTTACACTAGGCGCTCTCTTTGAGAAATAAGTTTCGTTTTTGCTTCCGAGGCAACTTGTTTGGTTAGCCTCGGTCGCAAAAACTTCAACTCCTGCTTTGCAACTACGAGCAGAGCGGTCTCAAGCGTAGCGACAGTAGCGACTGCAGGGAAGCTAAGTAGAACATTTAAAACCATCTCATGATACTGCCGCTTAAATTTACTTTTTAATTTATATAATAAAATTGCCGCGGTGCTCTAAAATTTGGATCGATTTCAAGCGGTTCTTTTGGCGGTTCGTATTTGATTGCTCTTTTAATCTTTATAGCATATACCATTTCGTTATCATAATAGTCATAAAACCGGCTTTTACTTATACAAGAGCCATCACTTGTGGCTTCCCATATACTATCCCTATCGGAGTATAGAATTCCACCCACTTCAAGCTCTCCGACTATTTTGGCCGTATTTGGACAATACACATATATTTTCTTAAATTCCTTTGAAAATTTATGCTTTCGATGTATGATATTTTTCTCGCCCGACACCAGCATCCCGGAGCTTGGCTCATGGATAGACATCACTATCGCTATTGCCTTCACTGCGCCACCTCAACAAAGCTATCACCTCGCCCATTATCATACACATCATAGATTATCGTTTCTTGTCCGGTATCGGGATTATCATAGATACTCTTACTAAGCTCGGCTTTGCGTCTTTGCAGATCGCTTTCTATTTCTTTAAAAATATCATTTTTCATATTTTGATCTTTTATGGATAAAAACATTCCGTTTGTCTTAAAGAGTTTTTCCATTACGAGCACGACTCTAGCCATAATTTTAAATTCGTTTTCATTTTTTGGATTTTCTATAGTATATTTAGCCTTGCAAGTGGAGCGTTTAGCTCTGTCATTAATGCTCACAATTTCTCTTGAATTAATTTTGATTAAGGAAATAGAGTCATCTAAAATTTTATCCAGTCTAGGATCAAATTTATTATACATTTTATCGTAAGATTCAAGCTTTATGGCTTCAATGGTAGCCGCATCATTATCACAGTTATAGCTATCATCGCCGCATCCGACGACAAATAATCCAACAGCCAAAACAGCGCACATTTTTATTTTACTCATTTTTTCTCCTTTTAGTTAAATTTCTTTTTTATCTGTTTGTATTTCAGTGCTTTTAAATCCGCAATTGGCGCATTCTTTAAACACCTTAACTTTTGTCACCTCGTATATAGCCTTTAGCGTTCTTGTATTGCCGTTTTTGTATTTACCTTTTTTGGTGCCTTGCATAATCTTTTGATCTAAAATTTCCCTACCGATCTCAAATGTTGAAAATAGCTTTCCGCAAGATTCGCACTTTGAACCGAGAGCAAAAATGCAAAAAGCGACTATAAATCCAACAGTCGCTACTATCCATTTTATTGTCTCGCCCTCAACTCCAAAAACACCGGCTAAAAACCAAACAACTCCGCCGCCAAAAACAGATGCTATAAAACTAAAACCAATCTCCGAGTAATTCAACCTAAGTCCCTTTTTGTGTTATTTTAAAAAATTAAATTTTATGATTTTACGACATTATTTCTAAATTTATTATAAATTTACGAATATATGTCGCAATTTGCTATTAAATTTATAAAAGCTAAACTTGCGCTATGAAATACAGCCAACAAGACAAAGCTAGAATTTTAAAGATAACGACCAGAACGCTACAAAGATGGAAGACCACAAAGCCCGAGCTCTACGCCATCATTGAAGCCGGTTTTAAAATGCGTGAACTCGTGGCTGACGAAGAACAAAGCCTCTCTGAGATAAGAAAGATGATAAAAGAAGCCTTGCCGCAAAGCTAAATTTAACCCTTATCACCTCGAATTTGACGAAATTATCACGCCAAATTTAGCCAAATTTAACTTCGTTGCCTTAAATCCAAATTTTAAAAACGCCGACCACGTCAAATTTGACACCATTACTGTCATCAAATTTAATCCTACCGTATCAAAAGCCGCCGTATCGCAAAACGCAAAATAAATAAAATTTTATCTAACCGAAATTTCAAAAATTTTAAAGTAAAATACCTCAAATTTAAGGATTTAAGATGAACCCGCAAAAATTTGAAAAGATAAAACAAACGCTTAAAATTTGGCTCACGGCGATGCTAAAGATCAAGGACAAGCAGCTACTGCACTACGCATCTAGCCTGAGCTTTCACACGATGCTTTCCATCATCCCCGTGCTACTCATCTCACTCTCGCTCTTTACGCAGATGCCTAGCTTTAGCGTCTATTACGCCAAGATTAAGGAATTTATATTCGCCCAGCTGCTACCCTCAAACCAAGACGCGATCTCAAACTACATCGAGACCTTTTTACAAAACAGCTCGAGCCTTGGCATCCTAGGCCTTGGCGCGATTATCTTTACTTCGATCATGTTTTTTGCCGATTACGAGTACGTCATCAACCGCATCATGCACACGCAAAGCCGCAAATTTTGGAACTCGCTAAGCGCATATTGGACGCTCATTACGCTGGCTCCCTTGGGGCTTGGGCTTAGTTTTTATCTCTCAAATTTATTTCAAGATATGCTAAACTCCAGCGCCTACACGAAGTGGATAAATTTTCTCAGCATATTCCCGTACCTCATCATTTGGGCGATATTTTGCGTGACCTATCTCATCTCGATAAACCGCCAAATCACCCTAAAAAACGCGCTTTTTAGCTCGTTTGTGGCCTCGCTCATCTGGTATCTGGGCAAAAACATCTTCGTCTTTTACGCCGCAAATAACAAAACCTACCTCAGCATCTACGGCTCGTTTTCGGTGGTGCTGCTCTTTTTCGTGTGGATTTACGTGTCGTGGATCATATTTCTCTACGGTGTGAAGCTGTGCGCGTATCTGGAAAAAGCGGGCGAGAGCGACAAAGAAGCTTAAACAAGCGCGGCAAAGCAGAGTAAATTTAGCGGCACGATAACGGCGGCTAAAATTTTACTTTTGACGCTTGCTAAGCTCAGAGCGTTATAGAGCAAAAACAGCCAAAACGGGACGCTCAAATTTACCCCCTTTGCGCGCCACGAGAGAAATTCTAGCAAATACTCATCAAGCGCGCCGCCTGCGCCAAATGCGTGCAAAAGCGCACTTATCGGATAAAACAAGCTAAAAAGCGGCGTGAGCGGCAAGACGGCTAGCTGCTGGGCGCTAACGAGCGGAAAAAAGTAGAGCACGGGCAAAATCATCGCCGAAAATACCCAAAAATTTAGCAAGATAGCGTGCGTCAAATTTGAAAACCGCTCGCCAAAATGCCGCAAATACAGATAAATATAAAACACGCCCATGCTTGAGAAGTAAAATCCGACGCTAAAAAGCAGGCTCGGCATCAGCGCTACGGCGGCGCAAATCACTGTAAAAAGAAGCTCAAAGCTCACGACGCGCACGTTTCTAGCGAGTAAAAACAGAGCCAGCAAGCTCATCAAAAACGCCCGCAAAAACGACGGCACGAAGCCGATCAGCGCAAGATAACAAAACAAAACCGCAAAGATCGCGGCCGAGAGGTCAAATTTGGCGTTTCGATACGGAAAATATCGCGCCTGAAAATAGCGGTAGATCGGGCGAAAAATAAAATATAACGCCCCAAAAATTAGTCCCAAATGATAACCAGAAATCGCGATGAGGTGCGCTACGCCGTAGAAATTTACGTCTTGCCGCAGCTCCTTGCCTACGGGCGCGGCCAAAAACAGCGCGGTAAAAAGCTCGGTCATTTTTTCGCTTTCATGCTGCTCGGCGATAAACTCGAAAATTTTATCGTAAATTCGCTCCTCGCTCGCGGCGTACCTAAGCTGCGTCACGCCGTAACTAGGCATATAAAAAGAGCCGCTTAGATACTCTTTAAATTTAACGTTTTTGTTTTCGGTGCCGATTAAAATTTGATCGTTGGCTCCCGCGTCAAAGTCCGCCAGCGTCGTCGTATAAAAGCTAAAATCCTGCGTTTTTAGCTTTAAAACGCGGTAAATTTTACCTTTTGCGTTCGCTTTTTCGTAGTTTTGTGAAATTTTAGCTTGTAAGATGACGCCGTTTTGAGCTTTAAATTCGCGAAATTTATAGTAGCCAAAGCCCAAATTTAGTGCAAAAACAAGCGCGCAGGCAAGGCAAAATATATAAACCTCGCGCGCGTTTTCAAAGATAGATTTACGTTGCGGCTTTTGCAAAATTTGAGCTTAAAGGGCGCATTTTAGGCGTTTGGGTTAAACTCCGCCACGTGCGCGGCGCCAAAGCTCTTGTCGACAAAGCGCGTAAATTCCTTCTGAAATATTACTTCTACCGTGCCGACCGGGCCGTTTCGGTTCTTGCCCACGATGATTTCGGCGTCTTCTTCGATCTTATTAGGAACAAATTTACGCACGTACTCCTTGCCCTCGGCGTGCGCCTTTTTCTCGGCCTCCTTCTCCTCCTGCTCGCGGTAAACCTCGTCGCGGTAGACAAAAAGTATCATGTCGGCGTCCTGCTCGATGGCGCCTGATTCGCGCAGGTCGCTTAGCATCGGGCGTTTGTTGGCGCGAGATTCTAGGCTGCGGTTTAGCTGGCTAAGCGCGATGATAGGCATGTCTAGCTCGCGCGCTAACAGCTTTAGTCCGCGCGAGATTTCGGCGATCTGTAAGTGGCGGTCGGAGAAATTTGACGTCGCCATCATGAGGCCGATGTAGTCGATGACGCACAGCGCGATCTCTGGGTTCGAGGACTTGAGCTTGCGCATCTGCGTGCGGATCTGGTGGATGTTTACGTAGCCGCTATCATAGACAAAAAGCTTGCGGTTAGCCATATCGTCGCACGCGTCGCTTAGACGCGACCACTCCTCGTCATCCATTTTAGCAGTCATTATGTTTTGCAGCGGGATCGAGGTTTTGGCGCTTAGCATACGCAGCATGATCTGCTCAGCTGGCATCTCAAGAGAGAAAAATACGACTCCGCCGCCGCGCATTAGCACGTGGTTCATCAAATTTAGACAAATCGTCGTTTTTCCCATGCCCGGGCGCGCCGCGATGATGATGAGATCGCCGTGCTTAAAGCCCTTGGTCATCTCGTTTAGCTGGCGAAAGCCGGTGTCGATGCCCACGATATCCTTATCTTCGAGCAGTTTTTGCTTTTCTAGGTGCGCGATGACGTCTGCGATGATGACAGCAGCGTCCTTGATGGCGCCCGCGCTCTGCCCGTCCACTAGCGAATAAAAACTCTGGCTCAGCTCGTCCACCATATCACGGCTAGGCTTATCCTCGCTCACTTTGCTAGGTATCTGGTGCGCGATTTTTACTAAGCTTCGCTTGATAGATTTTTCTTTGATTTCGTTGGCGTATTTTTTCACATCCAGGATCGAGTTCGTGCCGATGATCTCGTTCATCACGTTCTCGTCAAATTTATTTCCCAGCTTGGTTTTTAAAAATCCCGTTTCGACGGGCAAATTTTCATTGAGGCACTTTACCATCGCGTCGTAAACGTCGCCGTGAGCGCGCAGATAAAAGTCAAACGGACTTAGGATATCGAAAATCTCGCTTAGATTATCCGCGCTATAGATTATGGACGCGAGGATCGCGCGCTCCATATCTAGATCATAGAGATTGTGCATATCGATGTTTTCTTTTGCCATTTTTTATCCGTTTAAATTTTTTGTTTCGGCGCGTAATCTTCAAGATTAGCATCCGTGCGCTTTAAGGCTATTTGTAGTTTTGGAAAGGTTTTGTCGTTTGTGACGATCGCCTCACAGCCGCCCTCTAGCGCGCAAAAATACTGCAAAACATCCTCAAAGTCTATCTTGCGCCCAGATTTTAACTCGCTCTTTGCGTATTCGCACGCCAGCGATAGCCCATCATTAGATAGCGGTAGACATTTAAAATTTGACGTCCACGATAATGCGCTAAAAAAATCCAAAATAATTTCATCTGAAATTTTATAACATTTTTTTAGCACGTAAGCCACATCGCTTATACTACCGAATGAGTAACAAATAGTGTCACTAGCACTAAAATTTTCAAAAAGTTTAACGGCCGCCAAATTTAGAGCGCCTCTTTCTTCGACTAAAAAATCAATCAAAATATTGCTATCAAGGAAAATTTTAGCCATCTATGCCGTATCTTTTTTTCATATATTTTTTATCGGCGATTTTTAGCTCTTTTATATCGTCTAAATTTTGACCAGCCTTACCCTTTACTATGCCTGCAAATCGCATGATTTCAAGACTTGGCACGCTCTTTTTGCTTTTTAATTTATCGGCCGCAATTAGCTTTTTTACTTCGTTTGACAGCGTAGTCGCGATCGCTATCAGATCGCTTCTGTCGCTTGGTATTTCAATGTGAAATGTCGTAGTAGTTTGCATATTTTTCCTTTGGTTTAATGCGCTTCGCGAGACTTTATCTCGTCGTCGATCTCGAGTAAAAATCTATCGACTAGCTCGCTCTCGGGCAGCCTCGCGACCACCTCGCCTTTGCGCATTATCATGCCGTTTCCTTTGCCAAATGCTATCGCTACGTCCGCACCCTTAGCCTCGCCGATCGCATTTACGACGCAGCCCATCACCGAGACGTTTAGAGGCTCTTTGATGTGTTTGGTTTTTTCTTCGACGAGCTTTACCGCAGCCATGAGATCAGCCTGCAAACGCCCGCAGGTCGGGCACGAGATGATATTTAGCCCCTCTTTTTGGCGGCCGCTGTCTTTTAGGATCGCTTTTGCGACCTTGATCTCCTCCTCAAGCTCGCCCGTGATGCTAACTCGCATCGTATCGCCGATGCCCTCCAGTAGCAGTCCGCCTAGCGCGATCGCAGACTTTATCGTCGCGTGAAAGCTAGTGCCGGCCTCCGTCACGCCCAGATGAAACGGATAATTTACCAGCGGCCGAAGCGCGCGGTAAGCGGCCATCGTGCGCTCGACGTCGCTTGATTTTAGCGAGATTTTGATATCGGTAAAGTCAAAATCCTCGAGCAAATTTATGTTATAAAGCGCGCTTTGCACCATCGCTTCGACGCTGCGGCCGTATTTGTCCTCAAACTGCTTTTCGAGCGAGCCCGAGTTTACGCCGATGCGGATAGGCAGATTTCGCTGCTTGCACGCGTCCACGACGGCTTTGATGTTCTTTTTTGAGCCGATGTTGCCCGGATTTATGCGGATAGCGTCGACGAACTCGCTAACTATCACGGCGTAGTTGTGATTAAAGTGGATATCGGCTACGACTGGTAGCGGGCTAGCTTTGACGACTTCGCGCAATGCGGCGGTGTCCTCCTTGTCAAACACGGCGCAGCGCACGATATCGCAGCCGGCAAAATAGAGCCGCTGTATCTGCTCTAGCGTGCCTTTTACGTCTTTTGTTTTGCTAAACGTCATCGACTGCACCGATATGGGCGCGTCTCCGCCTATTTTTACGTCCCTGATTTTTATTTGTTTTGTGGGGTATCTTTGCAAATTTGGCCTTTAAATTTTATTGTGCGATTATATAAAATCTTGGCTTTTAAATAAATTTACCGCTCCAAAACCTACTCGCCCAAAACCTCGCGCCTGTACTCCCGCATATCTATAAATTTAGCTCTCAGGCTCTTTTGCTTTTCTATGTGTGCGTCTATGTTTTTGCTAGTTATCTCTACGCCTAGCCCTGCGTGCTCGCCCTGCTTTGTTAAGAAATCCAGCATCATATCGCCGAGCCTTGCGTTATAGTGGCTAGCCTCCCAGTAGTACGGCGAGATTTGGTCTGCGTCTTTAGGTAGCTCCTGTGCCGTTATCTCGTTATAAAGGCCAAAATCCACTATCCTAAACGGCTTTTCCCCTAGACGCTTGGCAACCTCTTCATTTATGGCCGTTACCTGCTTTTTCCACTCGTACCACGCCGCGTCAAGCCCGACTCGGTAGTCCATAGTTTCAAGCAACCTTACGTGTAACGGACTTATAGCGATATCTAGGGTTACGTTATTTTCGTGAGCGTCCGTTAAAATCTCGATAAAATTTTCATAAGATAGCCTTGATACCTCGTCTCTTTTTCGTTCAGCCATATATCCGCTTTCTATCTTTTTTACGGAGTATTCGCGGAATCCGCCGTTTCTTTGCACCTCTTCTAACAGCGACGCCTCGGTCCGTCTGCCGTCAGGTAAAAAAAGCGGAGTTTTGCCGTATTTTAGGATGGTCGCTACCGAGTCGCGAAACGATTGAGAGCTAAATAAAATTTTATACGCGCTAGGGTTTTTAAAATACTCCTCGAAATCATCCGCCTTGCTACCGCCGCCTAGCATCGTCTTATCGTCAAAAATGAGCAACGCCTGCTTTAAATTTCCCTGCTTTATAGCCCATTTTAGATAGGCTTTAGCTTCGTTTAGATTGCCTCCTGATACGGCCGCGTTAAAGGCCGGCTGAGTAAAGTATCTATGCGCCGAGTTTAGCGCGGTTTGCGGGCGGGAGTTGCCTAAAAATATCGAGGCAGGCCTGATTTTTTGGATCTTTACAACCTTCATAAAGCGCGACTGCAAGTCCTCTCTAGGTTTATTTTTAAAGATATCCGTATCGTAAATCCTATATGGATCGACCAGATAGTTAAAAACCGCTACGAACGCGAAAATCAAAGCCGCCGCGGCCAAAAAGCCAAACGTCCATTTTTTAAATTTCATACGACTTTCCTAAAAATTAAAATATAAAAATTGAGACATTTTGTGCAAATTTAAAACGCCCAGCGTAAAACAAAGCACGGCTAGGGCCAAATTTAGCCCGCCGAGCTTAAATCCTTGTAGTTTTTGCGCGGAGTTTTTAAACAGTAACGAGATCGCAAAACCCGCGATAAGGTAGTAGAACAAGGTATTTGTGCTGTCTATTTGTATATTTGGATTCCACTCGCCAAATTTTACGCCGTACTCCCTCAAAAAACCGACCTTTTTCTCTAGCCGCGAATTTAGAGTTAGTCCTCCGCCCAGCCCAAACATCCCCTTTAGCACCTTTAGCGCGTCGTCCCACTCCTTGGCTCTAAAAAACACCCAGGCGATATTTACGAAGTTAAAGGTTATAAACCAAGCTACGAATTTATTTAGTCCAAAGCCCAGCTCGCTCCAAATCCTTTGGACGATCAAAGCCGCGCCGTGTAAAAATCCCCAAAATACAAACGTCCAGCCCGCACCGTGCCAGATGCCCCCTATCACGAAGGTTGCGGCCAAATTTACGTACGTTCTCCCCTTGCCGCTACGGTTGCCTCCTAGCGGGATATAGACGTAATCTCTTAAAAAACGGCTTAGCGTGATATGCCACCTGCGCCAAAAATCCTGAATATTTAAAGCCTTGTAGGGCGAGTTAAAATTTATCGGGAGTTTGATGTTAAAAAATAGCGCCGAGCCGATCGCCATATCGCAGTATCCGCTAAAATCAAAATAAAGTTGAAACGTGTAGCTAAGGCTAGTCGCCCAAGCCTCGATCAAATTTAAGCTCGCGGCCATGTCAAAGCCCTCGGTCGCCCAAACGGCGAAAGTATCGGCGATAACGACCTTTTTAAAAAGCCCGATAGAAAATATAAAAAGCCCAAGAGCGATATTTTTGTAGTTGATTATTTTATTTTTAGCTTTTGCAAACTGCGGCATCATCTCCTCGTGATGCACGATCGGGCCGGCGATTAGCTGCGGAAAAAACGTAACAAACAAGCAGTAATTTAAAAAATCATACCGCTTTGTGCCCTCTTCTGCCACGCTATCTACCAGATACGCGATCTGCTGAAATGTAAAAAACGAAATCGCAAGCGGCAGGAGTAAATTTAGGTGCGATATCTGCGTACCGAAGGCGAAATTTAGGTTGCCGATTAAAAAATCGGAGTATTTAAAATATCCGAGCAAGGCCAAATTTGCCGCGATACCAAGAGCAAGAAGGAGCTTTTTGGAAATTTTGGGATTATTTTTACAAAGCTCTAGCCCAAAAGAGTAGTTAAATATCATGGAAGCTACTATCAAAGGCAGATAAGCGATATTCCACCAGCTATAAAACAATAGCGACGATAGCACCAAAAAGCCCTTCGCCGCTTCGCTAAGGCGCTTTTTATTTAAGAAAAAATATACGAAAAAAGTTATGGGCAAAAATAAAAATATAAATTCGTAAGAGTTAAAAAGCATTATCCATCCATTGATTTTTAACGCAATTATAATAAACATTATTTAATATTTAAACAAAATAAAAATTAATTAATTGCTACAGAGCAAAAACTAAACGCGCAAGCGGTCAAATTTCAAGCAAGGACGTAAAAATAGTCTGCCAAAGTTACAATTTAAATTTGAGCGAAATGACGCAAGTGGCGGTATCGCGAATCTAGACTGGGCGCGGATAAAATTTGCGGGCGGAGCGTATGCTTGATATGTAATAAAGCAAATTTTAAACGCAACGACGTATAGCAAAGAAAAACAACGCGGGAATTAAGGCGAAGTATTTTTCGCTTAAACGAGGCGAAATTTAATTTTTAAGCGTAGGCCAGGCAGATAGCCTGCCGAGCTTGAAAATTAAATTTCAACGAAGTATAAGTAGAAAAAGACAAGCCGCTAAGTGTTCAGATCAGGATAATCCCACGCGTTATATTCATCTGTCAGATTATCGTTCTCAGCCCCCTTGCAGCATAGCCACTCTAGCCCGCCGCGCCTCTCCATCGCGACCTCTTCATCAAGGCCTGCGCTCTTGGTGCCGTGCACGCGGGCATTGACGCACGCCCAGTGGTAGCGGTAGACGAGATCGAGCGCCTGCAGGATTTCATCAGTACCCCGCATTTTCACGCGCTCCGAAAAATCACCGCCGATAAAGGTGTCCATCACAAATTTGCAGTCGCAGATCTCGTTTGGGAAATTTAGCTCATCTACGAGACCCATGGCCCACATCAGCGCCCACAGCGACTCGTATTTCCAGCCCATATTTACGGCCTCGTCGTAGCTCGCTTCGCCCTCTATGACGCGGCGCTCCATGCGCGTGAGCTTATCTATGCACCCAAAGCGGTTGTTTAGAAAGTCCTTCGTGCCCTGCTTGTCTTCGTCGGTTAGCTCGCCGTTATCTCTGATAGTGCAAGCGCACATTATTGCGGCAAACGAGCAGATCGCACGGGCGATAACCTCGTCCTTTTCGCGCGGAGTGACCTCGCTCGTCTCGTATCGTAGCGGCAAATGGTCTATAAAAGGCACGCCTTGCGATTTTAAGATTTCGATGCTTATATCCTTGCGCTCCTGCGCGGTCTTGCCGATCTTTGCGGCGTTTGCGCTATTTTTGCCGCCTCTTTTGAAAAAATCGAAAAATGCCATATTTTCTCCTTTAAATTTAGGGCTGCATTTTACCTAATCTCCGCTTATAGCAGCATTTTACGCGTACACGGTTTGCTAAATTTAACGAGCAAGCAAACGGATAAAATTGATTTGGTATATATTGAAAAAGCAAAGTAATTTTGTAACGAAATAGTAAAAAGTAGAGATGAGAAAAACGGCCGCGAGCGGCGAGTCGCCCAAAAATATAATTTTAGGCGTATCGCTCGCTAAAATCTGCAAATTTTACTTAGCCGAGCAGCTTTTGCAGCACTCCAAAATCCTGCGAGCCGCGTTTGAGGCTACGATTAGTCCCGCAGCAGACATTATTATATCTTTTAGCACCAGTCGTCCCGCACCCGATAGATACGGGAAGCCGTGATTAGGGCTTTCGGTTATGCCGAGTGCCGGGTTGCCTAGATTTGGCACCCAAGTCTCAGGCGTCGTTATCAAAAAGCTAAGCGTTACGATAGACATACCAAACGTCAGCAGCCCGCCGATAAGCCCTAGTTTAGGGAACCAAATGCCAAGCAGTACGAGCGTGCCGATAGTGCAGATCATCGCGCCGATCAGGTACGAAACCGCATAAGTACCGTTTTGTTTATGCCACTCGATGTTTTTAGGCACGACCAAGCCTTCCGGATTTTTGTGTAGGTTGTACTCGGCTACCATTTTGCCCTTACCGTTATCTACGATATCTTTTTTGCTATACATGTAGCTAAAAAACGGGCTGTTGGTTACAAACGGCACAATACCGTCAGCCTCGTATTGCACGACTTTGAGTCCGCCTATCCACGCCATCACGATAAAAATCGCGACGCTAACGTAGTTTACGAAATATTTTTGCGAGCCTGCTAGGGCTTGTAAAAATTTTTGCATTAAGTTCCTTTAGGGTGATTTTTATAATTTTAATTAGACTGCATATTTAAAGCTAGATAAAATTATAACGGGATTATATATAAATCATATAAAATTCGGCTTAAAAAGATAAGCATTATCATAAATAGAAACTTTAATTACATTTTAGTTTTGATTTAAGTAAGATTTTAAATTCATAATATCTTTATCTGCAAATAGCAATCAAAACACACTAAAGACTATTTAGTAGATTTGGCTGGTATATGTGAGCGGATTAATAGCAAAACTTACGTTAAATTTAAGACTTGATCTATAGCCACCAAAACCAAAACAAGCTCGTTTTAGCTTAAATTTTGATACCAAGCCGAATGTGAAATTTGATTTTACAAACCTTGCAAAACATTTAAGACGCTTTCTAGCCACCTAAATTAAACATCGAAAATCAAATGAAAAGAAATCAAATTTACGAGAAATTTATCGGATCCATATCGACGTCAAAGCCTTGCACGGCGCAGATACGAGCGGCTTTTATGAGCGGAGCGTGCGAGGTGCAACGCAGCAAAATCTCAAAACGGTATTTTCCGCCCATGATTTCGATCGCGCACTTGCCGTGTCCGACGATCTCTAGCGAAGATTCGGCCATGCGCAAATTTTCAAGCTCGGCTACGCAAATTTCTAGCCTTTGTTTTGCCGCATGCTCGCTTTTTTCAGAAACGACAACCCGCAAAAGCCTAGCAAACGGCGGATATATCGGCTCTCTAGCAAGAATCTCCTCAGCCAAAAACGCATCGTAATCCGAGATAAAATTTTCAAAAAACTCCCGCTGCCTACTCTGCACGACCACGCGCCCCTCACCCGAGCGTCCTGCCCTGCCCGCCACCTGCATCGCCAGCGCCAACGTTCGCTCGCGAGCGCGAAAATCAGGAAAATTTAGTAGCTCATCTACACCCATGATGACCGCAAGATCCACATTGTGGTAGTCGTGCCCCTTGCTCAACATCTGCGTGCCGACGAGCGCGTCTATCTCGCCCGCATTAAAGGCTTTTAGCGTTTTTTCGAGCTTGTTTTGCGTCGTGATCTCATCTCGGTCGAATTTCTCGATCCTAGCAGCTGGAAACGCCAAGTGCAGGGCGTCCGTCAGCTCGTCGGTGCCGATTTTTTTCGCCTCGATCATCTCGCTACCGCACTTCTCGCACGAGCATGTCGCAACCGTCGTAAAGCCGCAATACTGGCACTTTAGCAGATTTCGCTTTTTGTAAAAGCTCATTCCTACGCTGCAAAATGGGCACTTTATCGTGCTGCCGCACTCACGGCACGACAGATAGCGGAAGTTCGCGCGCGTGGGCAAAAATACGACCGCCTGCTTACCGCTCGCAAAACTCGCCGCGAGCTCACCTAAAATCACATCGCTTAGCCCCGTCTCGCTCTCGTCGTAGATAAATTTTTTCTCGCTTTTAAAAAACGTTCCCCTTAACCTAAAATGAGGCTGCTTTTTGAAGCTCACGACGCTCGGGGTCGCCGAGCCAAGTACGACTTTGATGTCAAATTTGCTTGCCAAAAAAAGCGCGAGATCGCGGGCGTTATAGTGTGGATTTTGCGCGGATTTGTAGCTGTCGTCGTGCTCCTCGTCGACGATGATGAGTCCAAGCTCGCTAAAAGGCAAAAATAGCGCCGAGCGCGCGCCAGCGATCAAATTTATCTCGCGACTCTGAAATTTTTGTAGGATTTCGCCGCGCTTTTTTGGAGTTATTTTGGAGTGCCAGACACCAAATTTCTCGCCAAAATAGCTCTTTAGCCGCTTCGTCATCTGAGGCGTTAGCGAGATTTCAGGCATCAAAAGCAAAACCTGTTTGCCCGCGAGTAGATATTCGCGGATAAGGGAAAAATAAATCTCGCTTTTGCCGCTTCCCGTATCGCCGAAAATCAAACTCGTTTTATGGCTTTTAGCAAAATTTAGCGCCACTTGTTGATCTTGGTTTAAACTTGGGATTTTTGGGAAAAACTCGATTGCAACTGATTGGTTGGTGCCTATTTTGGGCGACTGTGTGGGATTATTAAAATTTAATTTGGCACCAACATTCTCATTTAATTTCAAATTTTCCTGATAGTCGCCGCTATTTAAATTTTCAGGCAAATTTGACTGCCATGTTTCGTTTAATTCCGTAGTCAAATTTAACTCTTTGCTATCGTCAAATTTTGCATTTGTCTCGTTTTTATCGCTCAGAATTTGCGCTTGCGTCAAATTTTGCAAGCAAGGCGCTTCAATCTCAAGCGGAGTAAAAAGTCCGGCCGCGATAGATAAATTTACGACATAGTAATGCGAGATAAATTTCAAAAGCGAAATTTGTATCGGTGTAAGCGTGGCGGGTAAAATTTCTAAAATTTCAAGCGTTTTAAAATTCGGCTCGGCTACGCTTTGGAGGACGTAGCCGATAGTTTTTTTATTTTTTATATTGATTAAGACTTGGGTAAAATTGGGTATTTTAAAATCTGAACAATATGTAAGCGGCTTAAGATTTAAGCCGCTCGGAATTATTTGGTAGTAGAGCATTACTCCAATTCTTGACAAAATCGACCGGCCTCGTTATCGGCACACACAAAAGTTCCAGTATTTTGAGTGTATGTAAAAGTAGCCGCTCTGTTCCTCAATGTAAAAACATAGACATTAGCCGCGCTGCTAGTCCAACCACTTTGCCTACTAGGAACTATACCGTTTTGTAAAACCCCTTCAAAAAGTACATCATTATTTGTACCCTCAAGAGCTGGATACGCGAATCTACCGGATAACATATTGGTATTGTATGAGTTTATTATCGCGCTTCTTATAGATGCTATGTCAGATTTTGCTCGCGTGATTATCGCATCGTCCCTATTAACAAACAGTCTAGGCACTGCAACTCCAGCCAAGATACCTATAATAACTATTACAAAAACAAGTTCAATTAACGTAAAAGCGCGTCTCATTGAGGCCCTTTCTTGATATAAAGGATTATTAAAAATAAGTAAAAATGGGTAGGTAAAATTTAAAAAGGGCTCGATCTAGTCGAGCCCAACATTTCTAAACAAATAGACCAAAGGTATTATCTAACTACAGATAGTCCTGTAATCTGTACACCAGCGGCAGGAGCAGCAGCTTCCCATTGGTTTGTAACAGTATTAAATGTTTGACCTACAAATTGTGCATTTATATATTTTTGAATCTCTGGATCAGCTATGACTTTTACACAAATAGGCGCAGCAGCATCAGCACCAGCCGCTATAGTTACAAACGCAGGTGTTCTAGTGGTTGCGTTATTTACCTCTGGATTAAGCGTGAACGCTAGGCAGTTTTTGCCGGCTGATTGTAGGCTTCCAGTCGCTGTTCCAGTCGCTGTTCCATTTGCAGCTATATTAAGATCAGTACCGCCACTAATAACAACGTTACTCATTTGTGCCTTTGTACCAAATCTTCCTTGTGAAGTATAGTAAGCTCCGATATCGCTTATTAAAGTACTTACGTTTGTTGCAGCTTTTGCTATCTCAGCGTCATCACGAGTTGCAGTTAGTCTTGGTACTGCTACAGCAGCTAAAATACCTAAAATAACAATCACGAAGATCAACTCAATCATTGTAAAACCTTTTCTCATATGAGACTCCTTGTGTTTATTTCTGCATACACTTATGCAGTTGGCGGAATTATATAGATAATTAACTTAAAAATATATTAAAAAGAAATATTTTTATATAGCCGCGTGTAGAAAAGTAATCTAGGATAAAATTTAACTTATTTCTTTACTTACTTTTTGGGCTAAAGAGCGCAGATCGCGCTCCTGCTGATAGTTTTCATAGCATTTTTGGACAAAGGCGCTTAGTAGCTCTTTGACGTCGAGATACTTTTTGCCTCCGGTAAAGGTCTCCCACTCTTTTTCAAAATTTTGGGCAAAGTCGTCCTCGAGGCTGATGTTGTAGAATGTGGAAGCTATTTTTACCGTTATTTTTTTCATCGTTTACTTATTTTCCCAGTACCGCTTCGATCTTGCGGATAACGTCGTCGCTCTCGGTATTTTTGGTTCTTAGGTCTTCTTCTAGGCGGGCGATTTGGTTTGTTTTTGCTTCGTTTTGGGCTTTGACGCTGATTAGTTCGTTGCGTAGAGACTCGTTTTCTTCGCAGATTTCGTTATATCTAGCCAGCAGGTCGTTTACCTTGTCGGTTAGGGTGTTTAGTACTTTATCGTTATCAAACATCTTTTTCCTTAGTTTTGGTATAATTTTATGTAATTGTAACAAAAAAAGCTGATTTTTAAGGTAAAAAATGAAAAATTTTGAAATTTCGTCCAAATTTAGCCCGAGCGAGGATCAGGCCCGCGCAGTCGCTAACATCGTAGCCTCCGTAAGATCTGGCAACAAATATCAAACGCTTCTAGGCGTCACGGGCTCGGGCAAGACCTTTACGATGGCAAACGTGATAAAAGAGCTAAATATGCCCACGCTAATCATGACGCACAACAAATCTCTCGCCGCGCAGCTTTATAGCGAATTTAAGGGCTTTTTTCCTAAAAATCACGTGGAGTACTTTATCAGCTACTACGACTACTATCAGCCCGAAGCCTACATCCCGCGTCAAGACCTTTTCATCGAAAAGGACAGTTCCGTAAACGAAGAACTCGAACGCCTGCGCCTCTCTGCGACGGCTAGTTTACTTAGCTTTGACGACGTCGTGTGCGTGGCGTCGGTGTCGGCCAACTACGGCCTGGGTAATCCTAGCGAATACCAAGGCATGGTCGCGTATCTGGGCGTTGGCGAAAATATCAATCAGCGTGCGCTGCTGCAAAAGCTCGTCGATATGGGCTACAAGCGAAACGATAACTACTTCGACCGAGGCGACTTTCGCGTAAACGGCGACGTCGTGGACGTCTATCCCGCATACTGGGGCGACGAGGCTCTTCGTATCGAGTTTTTTGGCGACGAGATAGACGCGATGTATCACTTTGACGTGCTTGAAAACAAAAAGCTAAAAGACGTGGGTAAATTTACGCTTTATGCCACGAGTCAGTTTATCGTGGGCGCAGACCGCCTAAAAATCGCCATCAAACAGATCGAAGAGGAGCTAGAAGAGCGGCTAAAAGAATTTAACGAGCAAGGCAAGCTCGTCGAGGCGCAGCGCCTAAAACAGCGAGTGGAATTTGACCTAGAGATGATGAGCAGCACAGGCATGTGCAAGGGTATCGAAAACTACGCGCGCCACCTAACCGGGCAAAAGCCCGGAGAGACGCCATACTCGATGTTTGATTACTTCGAGCTTGGCGGCAAGGACTATCTAGTCATCGTGGACGAGAGTCACGTGAGTCTGCCGCAGTTTCGCGGTATGTACGCAGGCGACCGCAGCCGCAAAGAGGTGCTGGTGGAGTACGGCTTTCGTCTGCCGTCCGCACTGGATAACCGTCCGCTCAAATTTGACGAGTTTATAAACAAACGCGCCAAATTTCTTTTCGTCTCGGCAACCCCAAATGAATACGAGATAAATTTAAGCTGCGGCCACGTCTATGAGCAAATTTTACGTCCGACGGGACTGCTCGATCCCTTGATCGAGATAAAAGACAGCGAAAATCAGGTGGAGATTTTATTTGACGAGGCTAAAAAAACCATCGAGAGAAACGAGCGCGTGCTAGTCACCGTGCTCACCAAAAAGATGGCCGAGGAGCTTAGCCGCTACTACACCGAGCTAGGCATCAAGGTCAAATACATGCACTCAGATATCGACGCCGTCGAGCGAAACGAGATCATCCGCGGACTGCGTAGCGGCGAGTTTGATATGCTCATCGGTATAAATTTGCTCCGAGAGGGGCTTGATCTGCCCGAGGTTAGCCTCATTGCCATCATGGACGCCGACAAGGAGGGCTTTTTGCGCTCGACGACGAGCCTCATACAAACGATGGGGCGTGCGGCTAGAAACGTAAACGGCCGGGTGCTGATGTTTGCCAAAAAGATCACCAAATCAATGCAAGAAGCGATGGATACGACGCTGGCACGCCGCAAGATGCAAGAGGAGTACAACCGCGCCCACGGCATCACGCCGCGCTCAGCCAGCCGAAATATCGAGGAGAGCCTGCACGTCGAGGACGGCACGGAGATCTTAAGAAAAGGCGCAAATCTGGAAAAAATGCCCGCCAGCGAGCGAGCGAGCATAATCAAAGAGTTAAGAAAACAGATGCTAGAAGCCGCGGAGCAGCTGGAGTTTGAGAAGGCGGCGGCATTGCGCGACGAGATCGCCAAGATACGCAAGCTTTAAATTTAACGGCTTGTCTTTTTTCGCCATACTTCGTTACCGGCTCAGTCGGCTTCGGTCACGGACGGCTAGTCCGCTCCCTCGCCTCGCTCGCCGCTGCCTCATCTGACGAAAAATGCTTCGCCTTATCGTTTTGCGTTCAAATTTGGGGTCCAATTTGGCTAAATTTGTAAATTTGGCTTCAAATTTTACTCACCGAGATCCGCATCTTTAAAACGTCAAATTTGAATCATATTTGCGACGCTTTGCGTCAGAAAAGCTGTGTCGCCACATTAAAAGCGTCGTAGGGGGGGGAGAGGGGGATTAAAAAAAAAGGGGGGGGGGGGCGACTTCGCCATTTAAGCCCCTTCCTCCTTAACAAAGAAGCAAAACGACCTGAAACAATCTTTTTTGCTAAGGGGGTTTTTAACGCATGGCGTCAAATTTAATCAACCCAAATTTAGCATTTTCGCGGTATAGGTCTCGGCGCGTAAATTTTAAATTTTAGTCAAATTTAGCCTCAAAATTTAACTAAAATCACCCGCCCTCTTCGATATTTTCCTGCAAAAAGACTCGCATGCTCGGAAACTCGAGCGCGCAAAGATGGCCAAATTTATGCTTATAGACGCAGCCTGTGTCGATATTTGCGCCAAATTCCGTGATATCAGGCTCAGCGATTGGCGTATGGCCGTAGACGTTAAAGACGCCATCGTTTTGGCTAAAATCGCCTCTACCGCAAAGCACGTGTCGCCTAAACTCCGCCGCACTATCGCCGTCCGAGTTACGCAGCGGCCACATCCGCCCGGCCGCCGAGTGCGATACCACGAGCCGCCTGCCCTGCGTGTTTTTAAACTCGTCAAATTCCAAATAAAGCGGCAAATTTGATAAAAACTCTATGTGCGCGAGCTTCTGGGTACGGCTGGCTTTGGCGTAGGATGCAAAAGTCTGCGCGCCGCCGTTGAGGAAAAACCAGCGCGGATCGCTAGGCATTTCGCCACGCAAAAATGCGTCCTTGTGTTGCAAAAGGCGGTATTCGTGATTGCCCATCACAGCCGCGTAACCGCGCTGCATCACTAACTGCACGACCTCAAAACTCCCCTCGCCGCGGTCTATCAGATCGCCCACGAAGCAAATTTTAGAATCAGCACCGCGCGGCAAGCGATCTATCAAGGTGCAAAGGGTTTTATAACAGCCGTGAACGTCGCCAATGAGGTAAATTTGGTCGCCATAATCATCTAACATTTTTAATTGCCTATCTTAAATTTGGCTCAAATTTTAGCCGTTTTTTATAAATATTACAGTCGCTTTCACATCTGCATACGCCTAAATCCAAATAATCTTTACCTAAAATCATATTTTTATACAGTTTTTATTCTTTATCTCTTATAATATCATATAACTATAAAATTAATTTTCATACTTCAAGGGGGTTTAATAAATAGCGCCGACGACCTTAAATTTAGTCGTAGGCTTAGTCGAGAGTACATTTAACCCAACACCAAAGACGAGATAACCAAATTTCATTTCAAGGGAGAAAAAATGAAAAGACGAAATTTCTTAAAGCTTAGCGCATTAGCCGGCGTCAGCCTGCAAGCCAATAGAATAGAGGGCGTCACTCAAACGCTTTTTGATCAGAAAAAGGTTTTTTGCGTAAATAGATTCGGTCCGTTTTACGCAAACGTAGTCAGCGGACAGATAACCAGCATAGATCCTTTTGAGGCGGATAAATTCCCGAGCACTTTAAACAACGCCGTCGCAGACTGCGTCCAAAACGAGAGCAGAGTACTGTATCCTTGCGTTAGAAAGAGTTATTTGGAGAAAAAAGGACCAAATAAACCCGAACTTAGAGGTGAGGAGGAATTTGTAAGAGTTAGCTGGGATACGGCGCTTGATCTAGCAGCAAAAGCTCTAAAAGAAAATTTTGAAAAATACGGCTCCGAGAGTATCTACGGAGAGTGCTACTGGTGGGGCGGCAGCGGTAAAGTCAGCTGGGGTAGAGCTACGGCCAGAAGGATGCTAACGATACTAGGCGGCTTCGTCTCAGAGGACGGCAACTACTCCTATGGTGCTGGTCACGTTATCATGCCTCACGTTATCGGAACTATCGAGCCAAACGAAGTTCCTACGAAATGGGAAGCGGTACTAAAGTCTGCTAAAACGATAGTTTTTTGGGGAAGCAATCCAGTAGTAACCAATGAAATAGGCGTAGGCGCTCCTACTCACGAGGGCTACGAAGTGTATGCCAAGCTAAAAGATATGAACGCAAAAGGCGAAAAGAAAATTTACGCCGTAGACACCTATAAAAACGATACGATCAGGTATCTAAACTCGGACTTTATAGGAGTGGTGCCGGGGACAGATACGGCCATGATGATAGGCATGTGCCACTATCTATACGAAAATAAACTATACGACGAAGCCTTTATAGGCAAATACACCGTTGGATTTAATAAATTTAAAGATTATTTCCTAGGCACTAACGACAATGTGGTTAAAAATTTAGACTGGGCTAGCAAAATTTGCGGCGTAAGCGTCAAAAAGCTAGAGGAACTTTGCGCGTCGCTAGTTAAAAACGAGTCTTTGATAATAAGCGGTTTTGCCATCCAAAGGCAAGATCACGGAGAGCAGTCATATTGGGCTCTCATCACGCTAGCCTCGATGCTAGGACACATAGGCAAGGAGGGCTGCGGCTTTATGACTTGCGATCAGGGGCATAAAACCAGCACGGATAGCTTTATCGCACCGGCTCTAAAAGGCCTAAGCTCGGTTCCTAGCGAAAAATATACCACAGAAAATAGCCCTTGGGTAAAAAACAAAGGCTACGTCATGCCAAACAGCAGAATAATAGACGCACTCCTAAATCCGGGCCAAGAGATGCAAAGAAACGGCGAAATTTATAAACTCCCGCATATGAGAGTTTCCGTAAGCGCTAGCGGATCGATATTTACGAGACATCAGGATATAAACCGCGCGGTACAAGCATGGAAAAAGCTTGATACCGTGATAACCATAGAGCCTTATTGGACTAGCGGGGCTAAGCTTAGCGACATAGTCCTGCCTGCAGCTATCGAGCCTGAGAGAAACGATATAGAGCAGTCAAACGCTACGGGCGAGTATATATTTGCCATAAAACAAGCCGTCCAGCCTATGGGCGAGAGCAGGAGCGATTTTGAAATTTGCAAAGGAATTTGCAAGAGATGGGGCATGGAAGAGGTATTTAACGAGGGCAAGACCGAGATGGAGTGGATAAAAGAAATTTTCGCCGACGCCATGGATCAAGCCAAAGCGCTCGGATACGATAATTTGCCTACGTTCGATGAGTTTTGGGAAAAAGGATACGTAAAATTCGACAAAAAAGACGAAGAGAAAAAATACTATACTAGATTTGCGAATTTTAGAGAAAATCCAAACAAATTTAGACTCGGAACGCCGTCGGGAAAGATCGAGATTTATTCGCCAGTCATCGCAAAAATGAAATACGACGACTGCCTAGGGCATCCGGCGTGGTTTGAGCCTACCGAGTGGCTCGGCGATAAAGAAAAAACCAAGAAATATCCACTCGCGCTAAATACTCCGCACTCTCGCTTTAGGCTGCACTCTCAGCTGGATAACTCCATAGTTAGAAAGTACGCCGAAGTAAACGGTAGAGAGCCGATATTTATCAGCCAAAGCGCGGCCAAAAAACGCGGCATCGCAACGGGAGACGTGGTTAGGGTGTTTAACGACAGGGGCGAAATTTTATGCGGGGCGATAGTGAGCGATATAACCCAAGACGACGTCGTAATCGTATGTGAGGGCGCATGGTACGACCCTGAAGTCTACGGCAAAAAGAGCCTGTGCCAGCACGGATGCGTAAACGTGCTCACAAAAGACAAAGGCACGAGCAAGCTAGCGCAAAGCAACATCGCGCATACGAATTTAGTCCAAGTCGAAAAATATAAAGGCGCGATAAGACCTATCAGAGCGTTTTCTAAACCAAAAATCATAGGTGCTTAAATTTGAGGCGGGGTTTAGGCTCCGCCGTTTTTGAATGTTACTATCTCCGCGGTTTATCAGATCACCCATAAAGCAAATTTTAGAATCGGCATCATATGAAAAACAATCTATCATAGGCAAAGGGTTTTACAGCAGCCGTGAACGTCGCCAATGAAGTAAATTTAATCCTTTATTTTACTAAATTTTAGCGGTTACTGACGATAATCTTTGTCGAAAAGCTTATCTAGACTGTCTTTTCTGTATTCCAAGCCCTTCAAGATCGCCTCCACGCCATCTCTAGTTAGATCGCGGAATTTGACGCCCTCAAAATCAAAATACACCGTCATCCCGTTATCGCTGATTTTAATAATCCGCATAGCATATTGAGAAAGACTAAATTTATCTACACCTACGCAATTTATTAGCTCGTCGGCATATTTAGCAATTATATCCTTTATAATCATTTTTGATTTATACTGCTGCTCAGTCGCATAAGTAGCCACGCTCGGAGCTAGTTTTTCAATGCTTTTCTCATAGGCCTTAAATTTATCGGTCTTAGTTACCGTCCCATTTCTTGAAGTTTCAAGGACAGATTTTAAAAACTCTATATTCAAATTTATCATAGCATAGGAATCGACCTTTATCCAGTCCAGCGCATCCTTATCAGCGTTGATATATGGGTTAAATTTGCTCGGCAAACGCATTTTTGACGCGTTTAAATTTCGCCAAAATTTTTCGTGAGCCTCCTGGCTAAATTTAATCTGCCCGCCTGCAACATCTATCGCAACCTTTCTAGCTATATATAAATTTTCGCTAGTTGAGCTTCCGTCGCCTTTTGATGCTATGCTGCACCCGCAAAATATCAGCACAATCATAAAAATAATCAGCTTTTTCATCGCTTCTCCTGTTAACATAATTTTGCGAAATTTTACTACCGCAAGCATTAAATTTTACTTGCAAAATACGCGCAAGCTAAATTTCGCATCAAATTTGAGCGCCCTCACTTGCCGACAACTAACATCACACCAAGCGCTATCATCATTACGCCGACGAAAAACTCCAAAATTTTCCATGCGACGGGCTTTTGAAACAACGGCGCTAAAAATCTAGCTCCGTATCCGAGCGAAAAGAAAAACACAAACGACGCGCACATCGCGCCCGTGCCAAAGAGTCCCGCACTCTCGCTAAATTTCGTAGAAACCGAGCCCAAAAGTACGACCGTGTCAAGATAAACGTGCGGGTTTAGCCACGTAAAAGCTAGCGTAAGAAGCGCCGTTTTTACCGTACTGCGCGCCTCCTCGCCGCCTGCCGTTAGCGCATGAGAGGCGCTAAACGCGCTATAAAGGCTACGAATTCCGTAAATGCTCAAAAATACAAATCCGCCCCAAAGCGCGGCGGTTTTGATGATGGGATAGCGCTCAACCACGTAGCCAAACCCCGACACTCCCGCAAAAATCAGCGTGGCGTCGCTAAGCGCGCAGATAGCGCAAACTAGAAAAACATACTGTTTTTTGATGCCTTGTTTTAGCACGAAGGCATTTTGAGCTCCGATGGGTAAAATCAGCGAGAGCCCGAGCGAAAAACCAGAGAAAAAGGCGTTGAAAGAAATCATTTTATCACTTATATTTTGTTTTTTAATTTTTTGACCGAAATGCGTGTAACCAAAAACTCGGCGAAGTAAAATTTGCCGCACGCGTATATTTTTACAAATTTGCTCGCCGAATTTAGAAGTTTCAAGATGCGGGTCTGGGCAAGTAAAATTTGAAGCCGAAATTTACAAATTGACTTCAAATTTGAATATAAAACGACAAGGTGAAATATTTTTGTTCTAGACGAGGTGCTTTTAAATTTGGCGACGGGAGTTACCATATAGGTAATGACCGAGCCGAATTTACAAGTAACGAAGTATAGAGCAAAAAGACGAGCCGCTCAACTTTCTTTTAGCAGTTTCGCCACCATCTGCTCGCTCTTCCCCTTATCGGTATCCTTTTTCGTCGCCTTATATATCCCGCTCACGTACTCCTCGAGCACCTCTTGCGAGTTTATGCGCGCGTCGCCATCTTTCGGCCTTACTTTGGCGTATTCGCCGCTATTTTGCAGCTCAAACGCCAGCTCGTTATCGCTAAGCTGCAATCGCAAAAACTCAAGCAAGCGCTCTTGCAAATTTTTATCGATTATCGGCGTCATGAGCTCTAGGCGGCGCTCGAGATTTCGCGGCATCCAGTCGGCGGAAGCGATGTAAATTTGAGGCTCGGCGTGCCTGAAATAAAATATCCTCGCGTGCTCAAGGTATTTGCCGATGAGCGATCTCACGCGGATATTTTCGCTGAGGCCCTTCACGCCCGGGCGCACGCAGCAGATGCCACGTACGATGAGATCGATCTTTACGCCCGCACTACTGGCCTTTACCAGCGCATCCACGATATCGCTATCTACTAGCGCGTTCATCTTGGCCACGATCCTGCCCTGCTCTCCGTGCGCGGTCTCGGTCTTTATCATCTCTAGCACGCGCTCTTTTATCTGCATCGGCGACATAGAAAGCGTCTGCAGGCGGCGGTTTTTAGAAAAACCCGAAAGTATATGAAAAAACGTCGTCGTATCGCTCGCAAACTCCGCCCTACTCGTAAAATAGCTCACGTCGGTGTAAATTTTCGCCGAACCGCCGTTGTAGTTGCCGGTAGAAAGGTGCATGTAAAATTTGAGCTTGCCGCCCTCTTGACGGATGACTTGACTTACTTTTGCGTGCACCTTAAAGCCCGTGATGCCGTATATCACGTGCGCGCCGGCATCCTCTAGAGCCTTTGCCCAGTGTAGGTTGTTTTCCTCGTCGAACCTCGCCTTTAACTCGACCATCACGGTTACTTGCTTGCCGTCGTTTGCGGCGTCGATGAGGGCCTGGATGATAGGCGAGTTTTTATCGACGCGGTAGAGCGTCATGCGGATCGAGATCACGCGCGGATCCTTGCTCGCCTCCCTGATAAACTGCACGACGGGATCAAAGCTCTCGTAGGGATGCACGACTAGCACGTCTTCTTTGTCGATGACGTCAAACATCGAGAGGTGGCTGCTAAAAGGCGGCAGAGTCTTTGGCGCGTACGGCGGCAGGCAAAGGTGCGAGAATTCTTTATTTCCCACGATCTGCCAGAGCGAATTTAGCGTCAGCGGTACGGTGTACTCATAGATGTCTTTGTAAAAAATCTTCATATGCGAGTTTAGAAACTCGACTATCTCGGCGTCGGCGTCCTTTTGTATCTGCATGCGGACAAACGCGCCTTTTCGGCGTAGCTTGAGCCCTTGCTCGAGGATCATCATGAAATCATCCGCCTCTTCCTCCTCGATGACGATGTCGGCGTTTCGCGTAACTCTAAACGCCGCCGAACTAAGCAGCTTGTAACCAGGAAAAATCTCCTCTGCGTGGCGGTGCACGATCGTTTCTATCGGCACGTAGACGTTGTCGCTAGCCTGAAAAAATCTCGGCAAAACGCGCGAGATGCGTATCATGCCAAATTTTATGATCTCAGGACTATCCGCGTCGGCAAGCTTGACGGCTAGGCTAAAGCTAAGGTTGTTTAGATGAGGATACGGGTGCGTGGCGTCAACCGCGATAGGCACGATGACGGGCAGGATATTTGAGAAAAAATACTCGTCGCATTTGGCGCGAAGTTCGGGCGAGATTTCGTCGTAATTTTTCATAAAAAGCCCGTTTTGCGCGAGTTCTTTTAGCGCGTCTTTGTAGTGCCTTTCTACGATAGATAGCTCGTCTTTGATGTATTTTCTGATCTCTCTTAGCTGATCGAGCGGACTCATGCCGTCGCTACCGCTAGCTGCGACTCCGGCGGCAAAAAGCTGCTTAAGCCCCGCGATACGGATCATGTAAAACTCGTCCAAATTCGTCATATAAATCGCGATAAATTTTAGCTTTTCAAGCGGCGGTAACGCCTTTTCGCACTGGGCTAAAACGCGCGAGTTAAAGCGTAGCCAGCTAAGCTCGCGGTTGATAAAAACGCTCTTTTTCTCATCCATTTTCCATCCTTTTTAAACTTTCATAAATTTTAGCGAATTTTATCTTAAATCACGGTCTTTCCGAAAAGCCGTAAGTTTGTGTTATAATAAACAAAAAATAAATAGCTCAAGATAAGTTAAAAACCTTCAAAGGAGTTTTTAACTATGATTTTGTCAATGAAAAATAAGTATATCTATCGTTCCCGAATTTCAGAGAAGAAATTTAGAGAAATTTTAAAGTATTTTGCACAAGATATAGAGGCTACTAAAATAGCAAATTTAACCGGAATTTCTAGAATTTCCATTAATAAAATTCTAAAAAATATCAGAATTTTAATGGCTAAAGAGTGTGAAAAGATAAGCAAATTTAGCGGCGAGATTTCCAAGCCTGCCTAGAAGCTTCGCTTTGAAATAGACGAAAGTTACTTTGGATCTAAAAGAGTAAGAGGTCTTGTGCTTGCACTCTCTTTGAGAAAAGAGGTAGAGGCGCAGCAAATAAAACTCCAGTATTCGGTATGCTAAAGCGTGACGGTAAAGTCTATACCCAAATAGTTAAAAACTGTTCTGCTAGTGAGTTGATCCCTATATTATCTCAATATAGCGAGCTTGATAGCTCTACTATCTATTCTGATTGTTGGAAGACCTATGACGGTTTGGTGGATTATGCAGCTTTAGCTCATTATAGAGTAAAGAATTCTAAGAATGAATTCGCTAACGGTAAAAATCATATAAATGGCATTGAGAATTTCTGAGGATACGCTAAACATAGACTAGCTAAATTTAAAGGGATAAAGAAAGAGAATTTTTGCTTCATCTAAAGGAATGCGAATTTAGATATAATAACAGTAAAGATACAAAAACCTTCTATCATATTTTACTAAAGATGATAAGAAAAAATCCACTTAACTTATCTTGAGCCAAATAAATTAAACTTCGGCAAAAATAGGCAAGGGAAAAAAGATGGATTATATTTGGGCGGTTATTATTTTATGCGTTGGAATGGCGGTTTTTTGGGTTTTAAAGAAAATTTCGATGTGATCGCGTTTTAAATTTGACGAATAAATTTAATGTTATTGCAGTGATTTTTTATTTTGGTTCTGAGTAAAATTTGACAAAGTTTTTAGAAGTATTTTTAACTAATTAAAAAGATGAAATTTTAAGTAAAAACGGCGGCGCAAATCGTCCGCCGCGGATAAGTCAAAGATTATTTTCCTTTTTATATTCGGCTAAAAAGGCGTAAATTTCGTCTTTTAATCTGAGTTTTTCGCGTTTTAGAGCATCCACTTCGGCATCGTTATAGACATTGCCTTTTTGCATCTCGGCGATCTTTTCGTCTAAGTCGTTGTGTTTGTCGAAAAGCGACGTAAATCTCGCATTCGTGCCTTTTAGCTTAGTTATAAGCTCTCTGTCTTCATGAAACATATTTGCTCCTTTGATAGATTAAATTTTAATTTAATTTTAGCGAATATTATTTTAAGAGCGGGTTAAAAAGGCGCCGTATCTGGGTGATTTGGCAAAATTTACCTAGCCTACGTCAAACTTAAATTTATCAAATTTTATTGCGCCGACGAATTATTTTGCGTCAAATTTGAAGTGATTGCTTGATACAAATTTAAGCAGAACAAGTCACACAAAAAGCTCAAATTTAAACGTACTTTAGCTCTTCTGGCTTATGCTTGCTTTTTATGACGCGTTTGGTTAGGCGTATCGACTCGCCAGTGCCGATAACTAGTAGCTTCGTGCCAGTGCCGATTAGCGTATCGCCCTTTGGCATCGGAATAAATTTGTTATTTACGTCTTTGATGCCAACGACATCGGCGTTTGTTATGTTTCGCAGGTTAGTTTCTTTTAGGCGTTTAAAGCGCACCCACGAATAATCAGGCACCAATATCTCCTCTATGTCGATCGGCGAGTCTTGCTTATACAAAAACTGTTCGAGCAAATTTTCCATATCCGGACGTACGCTCATCGCGCTAAGGCGCTGAGCTACGAGCTTTGATGGGCTCACGACGCTGTTTGCGCCGAGCTTTTTTAGGCGCTCGGTATCGTCTTGGTTGTCGGAGTTTGTCATTATAAAATAAGGCTTTTTGCGCCCGATCTCTTTTTCATATAGCCTCACGGTGGCGATAAGGGCGATGTTATCTGCGAT
Source organism: Campylobacter showae (assembly GCF_004803815.1). Lineage (NCBI taxonomy): Bacteria > Pseudomonadati > Campylobacterota > Epsilonproteobacteria > Campylobacterales > Campylobacteraceae > Campylobacter > Campylobacter showae. The sequence continues at coordinate 1,303,068 of NZ_CP012544.1, forward strand.
GTTTGAACTTAGCGTGATCATGCCTTTTGCGCTTGAAAAATGCGTCTTTAAAAGCGCAGTTTGCGTGTGCGGCTGAGAGACGATATAGTATGGATACTTGTATTTTTCCGCGATTTCCGGCAGATCCTCGCGCGGATCGATAACGATGAAAGGAATATGATTTTCCCTAAATTCGCGGCTTAATTCCATTGTGTATTGGTTGTGATAGCAGATAACAAAGTGGTTTTTTAGTCTTGCGATCTTGTATAGCATTCGTCTTTCCTTTATGATCGCTACGAGCGCGCCTTTTTTTAAAACTTCGAGCATCAAACCCGTAGAAAACGTAAAAACGGCAAAGCCTAGCAAAATAAAAGTGATAGTAAAAATCCGGCCGGCCGGAGAAATAGGAGCGACCTCGGTAAATCCGACGGTCGTAAAAGTCATACCGGCCTGATAAATCGCGTCTATCAGGCTAAAACCATCGATCGTGACGTAACCCATCGCTCCGATCATCATCATCAAAACGACTAAGATGAGCGGTAAGCGAAACGGGCGAAGTTGTTCGTAAAGTTCGGTATTAAGACTAATTTGAGGTTTGGCGGAACTTGACCAGTTGAGGAATTTTAAAATCTTTCTAAACAAAGACAACTCCTCAAATTTGCGGTAAATTTAGCGTGACTGTTTTCTCATTGTTCTTAGCGTAGAAGCAGCTACTTTGATCTTTCTCGTAGTGCCGTCCTCTAGCGTAACGCGGATGGTTCTTAGGTTTGGTAAAAACCTTCTTTTTGTTCTGTTTTTGGCGTGGCTGACGTTGTTGCCTACCATCGGACCTTTACCTGTTATTGCGCATACTCTTGACATATTTGTTTCCTTAAAAATAAAAATTTCTGCTGATTTTATCCAAAATAAACAAAATAAAAGCTTAAAGCCGCTTTTACAAACGCGTTAGTTTTTAAACTGAATTTATGGATAAAAAAGCTAAAATAACAAAATTTAAACACGGTTAAATTTTAAAAAATTACCGGCTCGATTTACGTAAAAAATATCATTTTTTTTAGGAAATTCTTTTATCTTATGAGATTAGATTTTAAAGACGACGTAGCTATATTTTATCCTTCCGGCTTTTTAGACGGCGATATCGATAAATACGAAATCAGCGACGCAAATATAAAATATCTACGCCAAAAAGCTCCGCGTCATATCCTAATATCGCTTAAAAATACCGTTTATTTTAATAAGGTAGGCTTTAATCTAATCCTTGAATCCGTCTCAAGAATAACAAAGGAAAGCGATGCGGACATAGGCTTTTGCGACTACAATGAGATAAAATTTAAAGCCCTAAAAAGAATGTCTAAAGACGTTTTAAATTTATCTTTTTTTGAGACGCTCAGCGTTGCGCTTTTATTTTGGGGGAAGTTTGAATCGGAAAACAAACAAATCATCGTTTTTAACGCCGATACCGAGCAAAAACGCCAGATTGCGCTAACATTATCGGGGCGCGGATACAAACCGGTTATCGCAAAAGACGAGGATGAATTTAACCGTTTACATAAAGATTTCGAATGTGCCATCCGCCTGACCGACATCAAATCAAACAAAAAAGAATTATCCACTACCCTTAAAGAAAACGTCGTCGTTTACGAGATAAACGGCTTTATAGACTCGGAATTTGCAGACAAATTCGCTTATAAAAGTTTCCTGCAATCGCTAAAAATCGGCTTTAAATTTTTTGTTTTTGATATGAAAAAATCAAGTTTTATAAATATTCACGGCGTATCCTTTTTGGCTAAACTTGCGATGGAGTGTGCCGATAGCGGTGCAACCATAGCTATGTGCGGACTAAAAAAGCCTAACGTCTCAAAAGCGCTACTTCATGATTTAGAGGACTGCGGGATACTACTTTACGATACGATCCAGGATTTTTTCAATGACGACGCGACAATAGAAGGCGGCGGTAGCATAGAAGACGAAAAACCTAAAAATATAACAAAAGAATTAATAGATCTTTTACCGGATATCTTAAAAGTAGTGATGGACACGCTAGCCTCTTTATCAAATTTACCTATTTCTCGTAATAGCACCGAAATAACAAATTTTAGTTGCGACGAGGAGAAATTTTGCATGGGCTCGGTAGCGTTTTACGGCGAGATAAACGCCAAATTTATCCTCTGCATCGAAAAAAACGCCGTTAGTAGTATCTGCAAAATTTTACTCCAAGAAGGCGGTGAAGCAAGCATAACCGAAGCATATGCAGACCTGCTTAGCGTCATCTCAGACCGCATCGAGGCATGGCTAAAGAGCCGAAAGATAGAGGCGAATTTCACCTTGCCGCATGTTTTTGAAGAGATCAAAGAGGAAGACAAAAAAAACAAAGGCGCCCTCGTACGACTCGATATAGACGGCATGGACGCGATATTTTTTCTAAGTAAATAAAAGGACAATAAAATGTATATAGCACCGAGTATTTTATCGGCTGATTTTGGAAATTTAAAAGCCGAGATCGAGGCCATCTGCGAGGCTGGAGCCGATCTAGTGCATGTTGACGTGATGGACGGGCATTTCGTGCCAAATTTAACCATCGGACCAGTGGTAGTAAATGCCGTCGCAAAAGCCGCTACAAAGCCGCTAGATATACACCTAATGGTGCAAAATAACACTTTTTTCGCCGATCTTTTTTTACCTCTGAAGCCTAAATTTTTAAGCTTTCACATCGAGGAGGAAAAGCACCCGCTACGCCTAATCGATCACATCCGTAGCCACGGCGTAGGACCCGCGATAGTACTGAACCCGCACACGCCGGTATCGGCGATCGAACACATCGTAAACGAGGTCGATATGGTTCTGCTAATGAGCGTAAATCCGGGATTCGGCGGGCAAAAATTTATCCCTTCGGTGCTCGAAAAAGCCCTCAGCTTACGCGAAATGATCGAGCGCAAAAACGCCAAATGTATGATCGAAGTCGACGGCGGCGTGACGGGACTAAACGTCGCGCAGCTAGACGAAGCGGGCGTAGATATCGTCGTGGCGGGCAGTTATATATTTTCGTCAAATTCATACGAGCACTCTATCCGCTCGCTAAAGCTCGAGTTTTGAACCAAGATTTCGAAGCCCTACTCGCCGTCATCGCCAAACGAAACATAGCCTACGCGGACTTTGTCGCCGCGACCAAGCAAATGGACGAATACTCCGAGCTTTTCGACGTTCGCGACGTGCAGATGTGGCGCGCACTTGGGCTTGACATAACCCGCACCGCAAAAAACCAAATCGAGCTAAAAACGCGGCGCAATGAGATAAAAGATCAAATTTTTTGCGTCGTGGATATAGAAACTAGCGGCGGTATAAATAGCGGCCAGATCATCGAAATCGGCGCGCTAAAGCTACAAAACGGCGAAATAATCGGCAAATTTGAAACCTTCGTGTACGCGCCATACGTTCCTGAAAATATCAGCGAGCTAACGGGAATCACAGCAGAGCACCTAAAAAACGCACCTAGCCTAGCCTTCGTCATGGAGCAGTTTAAGGTTTTTCTAGGCCAGAGCGTTTTTGTGGCACACAACGTTCGTTTCGACTACGGATTTATCAGCGCGACATTAGAAGCGCTAGGATACGGCGAGCTACTAAACCGTAAGCTCTGCACCATAGACCTAGCCCGCCGCACCATAGCCTCGCCAAAATACGGCTTAGGCACACTAAAAGAAATTTTAGGCATCGACAATACCCATCATAGAGCCCTAAGCGACGCTATCGCGGCTGCTGAAATCTTTAAATACTCACTGCAAAAACTCCCAAGCGAAGTAAGAACGACTGAGGATCTGATAGAGTTTAGCAAATCAGCCAAGACGATGAAACGACTCAAGACCACGACGAATGAAGCTGGCGAGTCAGTCAAATTTGACGACGCTGTGCAGGCTGATAAATTTGACGATAATAAAAATTTGAGCGCCGCGAATGTTGCGCGAAATTTAAACATCGGCAGTAAAACACAAAAAGTAAAAGAGCCTAAACTCCCAATATTTGATGAGTAAATTTAGCTCAAATTTGCCGTAAATTCTACTGCTCAAAAACTAAAAAATTAGCCTTTTAAATTTGCTGAATTTAACTCTCGCCGTTTATTAAATTTTAAAATTTGATGAAATAAAAAAGTTTGAGCCGGCGCAAATTTGACCTACTCGCCGACTCGCTCGCCGTTTATACGCACGATCCTAGCGGGGATGCCTACAACCGTGGCGTTATCGGGCACGTCTTTTAGCACTACCGAGTTTGCGCCTATTTTGGCGTTTTCGCCGATTAGGATATTTCCCAGCACCTTTGCGCCGGCTGCTATCGTGACGCCGTTTTTTACGGTCGGGTGGCGCTTGCAGCACTCTTTGCCCGTGCCGCCCAGAGTTACTTGATGATAGATTAGCACATCGTCGCCCACCTCGGCCGTCTCGCCGATAACCACGCCCATGCCGTGATCGATAAAAAGCCGCCTGCCGATCTTGGCGCCCGGATGTATCTCGATGCCCGTTAAAAAGCGCGACATCTGCGAAACGAAGCGCGCCGTAAATCGCCAGTTTTTAACATGCAAAAAGTGCGCGAATCTATGAAAAAAGACGGCATGGATGCCTGGGGTGTTGACGAGGATCGCCACATAGCAGCACGAGGCTACCGACGGGTCCTTTTCTCGCACGGTCGCTACCAGCTCGTTTAGTTCGGCTATCAGTCCCAAATCACGCCTCGTAAAGCGGAGTGCTGAGATATCTCTCGCCGTTATCTGGAGCTATGAAAAGCACCTTTTTGCCCTTACCTAGCCTCTTTGCGACCTTCACTGCAGCCGTCAGAGCCGCGCCGCCCGAGATACCTAACAGGATGCCTTCCTCTTTAGCCAGCTTTCTAGCCGTCTCAAAGGCCTCATCGTTATCCACGCGCTCTATCTCGTCGATATAGGCGGTATCAAGCGTAGCCGGGATAAAGCCCGCTCCTATGCCTTGGATCTTATGCGGACCCGGTTTTTCGCCAGAGATCACGGCGGAGTCGTTTGGCTCGACGGCTACGATTTTAGTCTTATAGCCGTTTGCTTTTAGCGCTCTAGCCGTACCGCTTAGCGTACCGCCAGTGCCTACGCCGGCTACAAACGCGTCAAGCTCTTTAAAATCATCCATGATCTCTTTTGCCGTAGTTAGCTCGTGAGCCTGCGGGTTAAATTTATTTTCAAACTGGCTTAGCATCACGTAGCCTTTTTCTCGCACGAGCTCGGTCGCTTTTTCGATCGCGCCTTTCATACCCTTTGCGCCCTCGGTTAGTACTAGCTCAGCGCCGTACGCCTTTTGTAGCTTGCGTCTTTCTATACTCATGGTTTCAGGCATCACTAGCACGACCTTGTATCCCAGCGCTGCGCCGACCATAGCCGCGCCTATGCCGGTGTTGCCGCTAGTTGGCTCCACGATGACGTCGCCTTTTTTTAGCATGCCCTCTTTTTGCATACCTAGGATCATATTTGCGGCGATTCTATCTTTTACCGAGCCACCCGGGTTAAAAAACTCAAGCTTAGCGTAAATTTCAGCCATGCCCTCTTCGTGCACGCTGTTTATCCTTACGATCGGGGTTTGACCGATGGTTTGAACGATGTTTTCATATATCATTTAGACTCCTTTTGAAAAAATCGTGTAATAATAACTTCTTTTTCCATAAATATAAATAAAATATAAAAAAATAAATTTTCTTTTATATTTCAGCCTAAAATTTAGCTCGCATTCTCTATGATTTTTAGCGTTTTTAGGCTGTCTTCTATGCTAGCTCCCGCGCTTTGCTCGCCGCCTAAAAGACGCACGAAGTCCTCTAGCTCGCTTGTTAGCGGATCGGTTCTTTTGACGAATATATTTTGCATTTTGTACGCGCTTGCGTCAAATTCGCTAAATTTAACGAGACTCTGATTTAGTAAATCAGCCTCATAAACCGCCCCTTTGCACGCGACCTCGACCGTTCTTTTGCGTCTATGCGCTAGCCAGCTAGTAGCGATGAGAGCCGTTATCTCGCCCTCAAGCTCAAACGACAAAACCGCGTTGTCTTCAAATTTAGCGTGGATTTTGCGCGAGCTTTTTATATCCGCGATTTTTATCTCTTTGCCGCTTAAAAATCTAATCAGATCTATATCGTGCACGGCTAGATCGGCCAGTATCCCAACATCTGTGATTCGCTGCGGAAATGGCGCGTTTCTAGTTATTTGCACGCTGTAAATTTCCTCGTTTTCAAACTCTTTTTTTAGCGCCGCGATCGCTGGGTTAAAGCGCTCTACGTGCCCGACGGCTACTTTTAAATTTCTATTTTGCGCTTCCCCTAGTAAAATTTGAGCGTCCGCGGCATTTGCGCAAACGGGCTTTTCGATGAGTAAATTTAGCCCCTTTTGCATGCATTTTAGCGCCGCTTCTTTATGTAGCGAGGTTGGCGTAGCGATGATGGCGGCGTCTAAATTTTCGTTCTCTAGCATCTCGTCAAGTTCAGTATAAATTTTTTGCGCGAAATTCTCCTTGCAAAACGGATCGCAAAGCGCTGCTATCTGCACGCCAGCGACGTTTTGCAGCGCGCGGTAGTGGTTTTTGCCCATGACGCCAAGACCTATGAGCGCAAATTTAAGCATTATTTATAACCTCGATGACGTAGTCTTGCTCCTCTTTGGTCACAAACGCAGACATCGGCAGCGCCATTATATCCTGCGCCACCGCTTCGCTCACGGCAAAATCCCCAAGCTTGTAGCCAAGACCTTTGAACACCTCTTGCAAATGCAGCGGCACGGGGTAATAAACTCCCGTCGGCACGCCTTTTTGCGCGCAGATTTCTAGCATCTTTGCCCTATCTTTTACGCGGATGCAGTACTGCGCCCACGCCGAGACGTTACCCTCCGCGACAAAAGGCGCTACGACGCCCTTTAGCTCGCAAAAATACCGCGCCGCGATCTCTTGGCGTTTTGTGATTTCCGCGTCAAGGTACTTTAGCTTGACGTTTAAAATGCCCGCCTGGATGGCGTCGAGTCTGCCGTTTATGCCGACGTATTTGTGGATGTAGCGCTCGGACTGGCCGTGGTTTAGCAGGATGCGTATTTTTTCGTTTAGGGCGTCGTCGTCCGTAAATATCGCTCCGCCGTCGCCATAGCAGCCAAGCGGCTTAGCCGGAAAAAACGAGGTCGTAGCGATGCGCGAGAGGTTGCAGGATTTTACGCCGTTTTGGCTCGCGCCAAAGCTTTGCGCGGCGTCCTCGATGACGGTTAGGCCGCGCTTTTGCGCGATGGCATTTATCGCCGTCATATCCGCCGCCTGCCCAAAAAGCGACACCGGCACGATAGCCTTGGTCCTTGGAGTGATCTTTGCCTCGATCAAATTTGGATCGATGTTATACGTCTTCTCGTCGATATCGACGAACATGGGCTTTGCGCCCAAAAACGCTATCATCTCGGCCGTTGCGATAAAGGTAAAAGGCGTCGTGATGACCTCGTCGCCGGGCTTTATATCAAGCGCCATAAAGGCTAACAGCAGCGCGTCCGTGCCGCTACTGCAAGCTATAGCATGCTTTGCGCCGCTAAATTTAGCCAGATTTTCCTCCAGCTCGCCGACCTTGCCGCCGATATAGACCGAGCTATCTAGCACCTCTTTGATCTGTTCGTCGATTTCGTTTTTGTATTTTTGATACTGAGCTTGTAAATTTATAAAATTTATCTTCATCTTTACTCCTATTTTATGGATTTTAGTATCTCTTCACCCGCTTCGTCTAGCCTCTTTCCGTTAAAGTGCGCCTTGCAAAACTCCACTATCTTGCCGTGAAATTTGGCGTAAATTTCATTCATATCTAGCTCGCGTCCGTATGCTTTACAAATTTGCTCGCTATTTACGGCCTCTAGCCATTCGCGCGCCTCTTCGTAGTTTTCAAACTCATATCCCAAAAAGCTCAAAATCCGTAAAGCGTAGCTATCTACGACCATCACCTCGCGCCCGCACGCGTAGCAAAGCACCGCGTCGCAGCTCTCCGCGCCGATGCCTTTGACGCCCAGCAACCACTCGCGGCTCACGTTTTCTTTGAAATTTTCAAAATCGCCGAATTTTTTAAAAATCGCCTCGCAAAGCGTTTTTAGGCGTTTTGCTTTGGTGTTGTAAAAGCCGCTTGGTTTTATGAGTAAGGCAAGCTCGGCCGCGGGAGTTTTTACGATACCTTCCAGGCTCATCAAATTTGCGTTTTTTAGATTATTTAGCGCTTTATCGGCGTTTTTCCAGTTGGTATTTTGTATCAAAACGGCGCCGACCACGACCTCAAAGGTGCCTGCACTTGGCCACCAAAGAGGGCCGTCTGCGTCAGCCTTTACGCCCGCGTTTTTTAGCGCCAAAAAAAGCTGCGTGCTATCCATCGTTTTTCCTTTTTTCTTTGTTTATTAGCAAATTTTACGTCCGGCTCTTGCTCAAATTTATCGTCCAAAACGCCGCCGCGCTTAAATTTGAGTAAAAGCCGTCGCTAGCCTTGCGTGGCTCAAATTTGAACTCGTTTATATAAATTTAACCGCTCGCTGTACCAAAGGCTCGCCAACGCCGTCTATCACGCGGATCTTAAAGGCGTCCGTGCAGCGCCCGCCGTCAAATTCAAACACGACCATTTGAAAAATCCGTCTGCATTTTTCATTTACCTTAAACGAGTGCTTAAGGCCCGTTAAAAAGCTCTTCACCGGCGCTTCCGCGTCCATGCCGATGACGCCGTCAAACGCCCCGCTAAGCCCGACGTCGCTCACGTATGCGGTGCCGCTAACTATTTGCAAATCATCGGTGCCAACGTGCGTGTGGGTGCCGGCTATGGCTCCCACACGCCCGCAAAACAGCCTAAAAAACGCATTTTTCTCGCTCGTAGCCTCGGCGTGAAAGTCCATGAGGATATTTTCGCTCTCGCACTCATCTAGCGCGCGCTCGGCTTCTAAAAAGGCGTTGTTCGTATGCGGCAAGCCGTAGTGCCCCATCAAATTTACCACGCTTAGGCTCTTGCCATCTTTGCTAAAATTTATCGCTCCGCGCCCCGCAGTTCCCGCGAAGTGATTATACGGGCGGATGATAGGCAGAGCGTCCATCAGCGCAACCACGTCTTTTTTATCAAAGCTATGGTTTCCGCCCGTGATCGCGTCGATACCGCAGCCTAGCAGCTCGTGCGCGTTTGTGGCGGTTAGACCAAAGCCTCCGCTTGCGTTTTCGGCATTTGCGACGATAAAGTCGAGCTCAAATTCGCGCTTAAATTTGGGCAAATTTTGCATCACGGCGCTTCGTCCCGCGCGTCCGACGATATCGCCCACAAAGCCCACTCTAGTTAAATTTGCCATCAAATTTTATCTTTATAGCTTAGATAAAACTGCCTCGCAGTGCGTCCCGAGCGGCTCGCGCGAAGCTGGGCGTATTGCTTTGCTAGCTCGTGAAGCATCGCTCTATCGCCAACGAAATCTTTAAAATAAAAATCCACGATCTTTAGATAGTCCGTAAAGCTGCCCTGATAAAAGCTGAGCCAAAGCCCGAATCTATCGCTAAGCGCGATCTTTTCCTCGACCGCGTCACTATAGTGCAGCTCCGTCTCGCCGACCTTCGCGCCCTCGTTGTCGCTTTTTAGTTCGCTGATCAGGTGGCGGCGGTTTGAGGTCGCATAAACAAGCACGTTTTTAGGCGCTTTTTCGATCGAGCCCTCAAGCACGGGTTTTAAAAATTTGTAGCTCATATCTCCCGCCTCAAAGCTAAGATCGTCGCAAAAAATGATAAATTTAAAGCTGCTATCCCTAATCTCGTAAATAATCTCGGGGATCATCTCCAGCTCGTCGTTTTTTAGCTCGATTAGCCGCAAGCCCTCCGGGTAAAATTTAGTAAAAACGGCCTTAACCAGGCTACTTTTACCGCAGCCTCGCGCGCCCCACAGTATCGCGTGATTTGCACCCTTGCCTTCTAAAAATTTGCGCGTATTTTCCACGAGCTCTTCTTTTTGCTTTTCGATCCCGATAAGCCCGTCAAGCTGGGTAAAATCAACGTCTATCACACCTTTTAATGCTCCAAATTTACGCCTATAAATCGCTGCGGCAGTCGTATTCCAGTCTATCATTTTTCCGCCCGTCCTTTGTTTAGTTTTCTAAGATAGATCAAGATCTCCTCTATCACGTCATCATCGTCTTTGCTCTTTGATTTTAGCCTGGTTTGTTCGCCGTTTTGCGCGGTTAGCACGATATTTTGCTCGGCGTTTGAGATGGCTTTAAAGCCTACTTTTATCGCTAAAATTTTAATTATAATGAGGCTTAAAAACTGCTTTGTGTAGATATCCGGTTTGCCGAATCTATCCTCGATCTCGCCCTCTATCTCGTAAACCTCGGCAACCTCTTTGCACTTGCTAAGCCGTCTATATAGCTCCAAGCGCAGCCTATCCTCGCCGATAAACTCCGAGTTTAAAAACGCGTTTATGCTGAGTTTAAGATCGATTTTTGCACTTTCAAAGCTCTCTTTATTTAGTAGTTTATTTATCTCTTCTTCAAGCATTTTTATATAGAGCGAGTAGCCGATCGCCTCGATATGGCCGCTTTGAGCTTCGCCCACTAGGTTGCCGCCACCTCTGATTTCTAGATCGTGGTAGGCTAGCACGCTGCCCGAGCCCAAAAACGAATTACTCTCAAGCGCGACTAGGCGTTTTAGAGCGTCTGCGCTTAGGGCGTTTTTGTCTTCGACCAGGAAGTAGCAATACGCCTGCTTGTCGCTCCTGCCAACGCGTCCGCGTAGCTGATGTAGGTCTGCGATACCGAATTTATTCGCGCCCTCGATGATGATGGTGTTTACGTTTGGCAGATGTATGCCGCTTTCTACGATACTAGTGCTTAGCAGCACGTCGTATTCGCCGTTTTCAAACTTCATCATCTCCTCTTCGGTCGTCTTGGCGTCGATCTTGGAGTGCAGCGTGAGGATGCGTAAATTTGGCATGATGTCTAAAATTTGCTTTTTTGCCTGAGGCATCGTGGCGATGTGGTTGTGTATGTAAAAAATTTGCCCGCCGCGGCGCAGTTCGCGCATCACTGCCTCTTTTACCGCCTTTTCGTCCCACTCGCGCACGCTGGTTCGCACGTCTAGGCGCGAGCTTGGCGGAGTTTGTAGCACCGAGTAGCCCTTGACGCTTGAAAGCGCCATGTTTAGGCTACGCGGTATCGGGGTCGCGCTCATAGATAGCACGTGCGAGGCGCTTGAAATTTCTTTTAGTTTTTCTTTTTGCTTGACGCCGAATTTATGCTCCTCATCAATGATGATGAGGCCTAAATTTGATGGCTTTACCGATAAAAGCGAGTGCGTACCCACGCAAACGCAAGGCTGCCCTGCCTCCAGCGCCTTTACCGCGGCCGCTTTTTCCTTCGCGCTCGTGAAGCGATCGAGTTTAAAGACGCTAACGTCAAATTTGCCCAGCCTCTCTTTTAGGCTCTTAAAATGCTGCGAGCTAAGAAGCGTCGTCGGCACGAAAAATAGCGCCTGAAAGCCCGATTTTACGCACTTAAATATCGCGTTCATCGCAACTTCCGTTTTACCGAATCCCACGTCGCCGCTAAGCAACCTGTCCATCACCTTGCCGCTTTTTAGGTCGTTTGCGATGTCGCTTGATGCGCGCTCCTGATCTCTCGTGTAGGCAAAGCCCGCGTTTTGCAAGAAATTTAGATACTCTGCGTCCTCTTTTTCGATGATTTCGCCGCGGATTAGCTCGCGCTGGGCGGCTAGTGAAATAATCTTTGACGCGATTACGAAAAGCTTGGCTCTAACTTTTTCTTTTATCTTGGCGAAATTTGCCTTGCCTAGGCGGTCTAAAACCGCGATACTGCCACTGCCCGCGACGTATCTGTCGATCAAATTTAGATGCTCGACGGGCAAAAGCAGCTTGTCCTCGTTTTGGTAAACGATGACGACAAACTCGCGCGTCCTGCCTAGCACCGTTAGCTTTTCAAGCCCCGTAAATTTGCCGATGCCGTACTCCTCGTGCACGACGTAGTCGCCCGCCTTTAGTTCGTCGATCGCTAGACTCGGTTTTTTGGCGCGCTTTTTCTTTTCAAATTTATTTAGCGAGACGATGATCTCGCTCGGTGAAACCAAATTTAACGCGGCCTGGGTTTGCACAAACTCTACGTTTTTATATTCGCTTAAATTTAATGCGTTAAAAAGCCCCTCGTTACGCGCTAAAACCTTGATTTTTTTATTTTTATTAAGCTCGAAAAAATCGGCGTTTAAAGTTACGCTTAGGTCTTTATAAACCTTAGCCGCGGGCAATACGGGCAAATTTGCCACCTCGCCTAGACCCCGCTCAAAGCCGTCAAATTTTTTCGTCAAAACCGTTTTAAATTCGCGCGTATAGTCTATAAAGCCGTCTATCGCCCAAAATCCGAGCGTCTTTAGGTCGCTGATTAGCGCGTCGGTCTCGATCTCTTTTATTTTTTCGAAGGTTTTTTCAAATTCGGCTTCGCCCAGAGCCGCGATAAAAGGCGAAATTTCAACGCTTTTTAGCTCGGTTTTGTTTGAAATTTGCGTTTGCGTGCTGTAGTGCCTGATGCTCTCTATCTCATCGTCAAAAAGCAAAATACGGTTTGGCTCCTGCGCGCCGACGCAAAAAATATCGATAATCTCGCCGCGAACGCAAAACTCGCCCTCGCTCTCCACGATACCCACCGCCTCGTAGCCAAAGCGCAGTAGCTTTTGGGCTAGCTCTTTTGGATCGATTTTATCGCCGAAATTTAGAGTAAGTTTTTGTAGGTGTTTTTTGCCGGGAAGTTTGTTTAGAACCGTGCAAACGGGACTGATGAGGAGCTTTTTGCCCTCAAATTCGTAAAATTTGGCCAGCTCGGATGATAACTCGAAAAGCTCGGCGCTAAAGCTGCGCAGATCATCGCCCTCGCGCGCTCTAAAATCAGGCAATCTAAATACCTTAAGCCCGGCAAATTCCGCCGCGCTAAGAGCCGCGATGGCCTCCTTGTCGTCCTCGCAGACGAGTAGCTGCGCATCGCCTCCGTTTAAAAAATACTCAAAAACCTCACTTTGCACCGCGGTACCTTTTTAGGAAGGCTTCCACGAGGTAAAAAGACCCGAACGCCAGATACTCCTCGTCCGCACGCACGTCCGTAAAGTCCGCAAACTCAATATCTAGCTGGCGCAAAGCCTCTTTCACCTGCGCCGTCGCAAGCTCGCGGCCCGGCGTCTCGTACTCGATGATGTAGGTCTTTTTGACGATCGGCTTGATCGCCTTTAGGACGGCTTTTATGTCCTTATCGGCAAAGGCGTTAAAGATCAAATTTAGCTTTTTGTCCTCAAATTTTTTAGCTAGAGCCTGCGCCGCCATCTCGTTATGCCCGACGTCGATCGTGACGTTTGGCGCGATCTTTTCGCAGCGTCCGCTAAGATCTAGCGCACCTAAATTTGATAAATTTAAGCTAAATCCAAGCTCCTTAAACGCCGAAGAGCTAAGGGTTAAATTTGAACGTAAAAACTCGGGCAAGCCGAATTTTTCCGCATAAATTTTAATCTCGTTTTTATCATCGTCGCTTAAATTTTCAGACGCAAATTTAAGCGTCGCGCCTTTTTTAGCGGCGATTTTTCGCGCGATACCGACGCAAAGCTCGCTCATATCGTCGTTCATCAAAGCAACGTCCGCCATTGCGTTAAATTTGGTAGTCGCGATCTGCTCTAGCGTGTCACCAAGCAGCGCCGTGTGATCAAAGCCGATCGGAGTAAAGAGGCTAAGGTGCTTGTCAAATACGTTCGTAGCGTCAAATTCGCCGCCTACGCCAGCCTCGCAGACGAAAAAGTCGCACCCCTCAAAAAGCGTAGCGCAAAGCATCGTCGCGTACTCAAAATACGAAAGCGAGCGCGCGACCTCGGCAGGCAAAATTTTAATCAGCTTCTCATGAGCCGTCTCGAGCGCGTCCGCGCTAGCTACGGCGCCGTTCATCCAAAATCTCTCGCGAAACTCGAAAATATGCGGGCTAGTATAGTGTCCGACGCTATGGCTGCGAGCGAGCATCTGCGCTAAAAATCGCCCCGTGCTGCCCTTGCCGTTCGTGCCGATAATATGGATGATTTTTGGTATTTTAAATGCGCCTTGTACGAATTTAAAGGTGTTTGGCATGCGCGCGCGGTTGATTTCCTTATAAAAAAGGGGTTTGTTTTCTAAAAAATCTTCTAGTTTCATTAAATTTTAGGCATTACCTGATCTCTGCCGTTTTGCTTGGCCTGATATAGCATTTTATCCGAAGCTTCTAATACGGCTGCTTGACTTTGATTTTGGCTGCGTATAGCAACGCCGCAACTCACCGTAACGCTAATGCGCTCGTCTTTGTATAAAAATTTGGAGTTTTTGAGCACATCGCGCACCTTGTCCGCAAACTCTATACTCTGTGCTATATCAAACCCCGGCAACAAAACCACAAACTCCTCGCCGCCGTATCTAGCTACGAAATCGACTTCCCTAGAGTTACCCCTAAGAGTTTTTCCTACGCTTGCTATTATTACGTCGCCGGCGTCGTGCCCGTATATATCGTTTATATTTTTAAAATGATCTATGTCAAAAAAACACACGGCATAGTCGGCATTTTGTTGTAAAAAATCAATCTCTAAACGCCCAAGCTCTTCCATTAACGCTTTTTTAGTCGCTGTTTTAGTTAAAAAATCCTCTTTACTCTCGGCTTTCGCGCTTTCTAGCTCTACTTCCAGCTTGCTCACTTTTGCTTGTAACTCTTTTATAGTTTGCTGATCGCTTAGCATCTGCTCGCCCAATTGCTTAACCTCAACGTCCAAGGTATCGGCGATATTTTTTAACTTATCCCTGATCCCCTCAAAACTATCTTCGTTTAAATTTATCGAATTCAGATCGTTTTTGATAAACTGCATCTGGCTCGAGCTCTTAGAAGAACTGCTGATTAGGCTTGCTATTTGCTCGTTTATGCCATCCAAAACCTTATCTAGCGATCCGACTTTCGTAGAAACCTCGGCCCTATCAAGCTCGATACGCTTTTTGGTCAAATTTTCTATATTTTTTCTAACCGAGAAATCTTCTAAAAGCTTTGGATCGCTTTTTAAAATTTTATTTACTTTTTCTATTTCGCCGTCGATTTTATCGGTAATAGAAGGTCTTAGCATATCCGATACGAGCGGAACTAGTTTTTCGCAAGCCTGCTCTTTCGTCAAAACATCTTCAAGCTCGCTAACGATATCTCTCAGGTCACTAAAATTTTTAACGCCGTAAACGCCTAACCTTTTCAAAAAACTATCGTCGTAATCGGTTAAAAAATCGAACCATTTGTCTTTTATTCTATCTATGGCTTGCGCATCTAGTCTTCTATTTAGGGCTTCCGAGCTTGCTTCGGCTAAATTTTTAGCATTTTTATTGTGCAACGAAGCTACGGCCTGAAAAACCTTTTTATTCATAGCTACGAGTGCATTTATTAGTTTTGGATACTCGGCTAGGCCGGGCGAATTTAGCCTAGCCGCCATAAAAGCAAAAAGCTCGTCCAAGTTTCTTACGTTTTTTTGTTTTAGCTGCGCTTTAAGCTCATCGTTTAGGCGAGCCGAGTATTTTTCAAGCTTCTGACAATCAGGCACTATTACGCCGTTTTTTTTCGCTATCTCGCAAAAAACCTCGGCGTAGTTATCCGGAGTTAACATGAGCCCTCGCTCTTTCATGGTCTGGATTGATTCTTTTATGACTTGGCTGACGCTAGTCGCCATTTTTTAGCCCTTTTACCGCAAGCACGGCGATATATTCGTCAAAAGCCTCCTGCGAAGCCTCTTTTATAGCGTTATATTTTTCGCTCTCGCTGATAACGCCGTCGGCAAATCTAGTATCCCTTACTTTTTGGGAAACTGTAAAGTCGTGCTCGCCCGAAGTCGTCACCGATAGCGTTTTGCCGCCTTTTAACTTAGTGTCGAAATTTAGCGCTAGTATCGCTTTATACGAAGTTACATAGCCATTTTCATCGTATAACAACGCTTGATAGTTAAGCGATTTGATCGAGACGGTTATGGTGGTTGGCTCGTTTTTATCGTAGCTTATGCGTTTACCTAGCCTTGTTACGATACCCTCTAGTACGCTATCTTTGATCCAAACGCTGTTTTTAGGCTCTTCTTTGCTTATTAGCACGTTTACGTATACACGGTCGCCCATTATGTCGTTCGTGATCTTTGAGACGGGCTTATAGCCGCATCCAACCAAGATGAAAGTCGCCAAAAGTAGTAAAAATTTTATCTTCACGATTTAGCCTTTTATTACGAAATTTACGAGTTTGCCGTTCACGTAAATTTGTTTGATTATTTCTTTTCTTTCTAGCCATTTAGCCGCGCTTTGTCTAGCTAGAGCCAAAATCTCGTCATCGCTCGCGCTGCTTGGCGCTTCAAATTCGCCGCGTCTCTTGCCGTTAACTGTGATAGCCAAATTTAAGCTATCTTTTTCGAAAACCTCGTCTAAAATTTCTATTTTCGTAAAATTTGCCCTGCTAAATAACCTCTCGCTAAGCTCGTTTGCAACGTGCGGCACGATAGGCTCGAGCAAATTTAAGATAATGAAAAACGCTTCTGTCGTCACATCCTGATTATCCTGCGCATTTACGGCGTTTAGAGCTTCCATGCAAGCAGCGATTAGGGTATTAAAGGTAAAATTTTCCTCATAAACGTCGTTTGATTTTTTAAGCGCCTCGTAAACCTTCATACGTGCGTATTTTTTTTCTTTACTCAAATTTGCGTGCGCTATCTGCGGGATTTGCATGCATCTTTTTACGCCCGAGCTTCGTTCGTACAAGCGGTTTAAAAATCTAAAGGCACCCTCGACAGCGCTGTCGTTCCACTCAAGTTCTTTTTGCGGAGGCGCGGCAAATAGGATAAAAAGCCTCGCCGTATCGGCGCCGTATTTATGTATGATGTCATCTGGATCAACCACGTTGCCCTTGCTTTTGCTCATTTTTTTGCCGTCTTTTAGCACCATGCCTTGAGTGAGCAGGCGCTCAAACGGCTCGTCGTCTCTGAGGTAGCCTAGATCTCGTAAGGCCTTTTGGAAAAATCTCGCGTAAAGCAGGTGCAAGATCGCGTGCTCGATACCACCGATGTACTGATCCACATTCATCCAATAATTCACGCTTTTAGCGTCAAATGCGCGTTCCTGCCACGTTTTTTCGTCGCTCGCGTATCTAGCAAAATACCAGCTGCTCTCAAAAAACGTATCCATCGTATCGGTCTCGCGAACGGCCTCGCCGCCGCATTTTGGGCATTTGACGTGTTTCCAGCTCTCGTGTTTATCGAGCGGATTTCCCTCGCCTGTTATCTGCACGTCATCAGGTAGCGTCACTGGCAGATTTTCGATCTTTTCAGGCACGACGCCGCAACACTTGCAGTGCACCATCGGTATCGGCGCGCCCCAATAGCGCTGCCTAGAGATACCCCAGTCGCGGATTTTAAAATTTACGACCCGTTTGCCGATCTTATCCGCTTCAAATTTTTCTATGATTTTTAGCTTTGCCTCTTCACTGCTAAGACCATTTATGAGCGGCGAATTTATAGATATTCCGTATTCCGTTAGCGCCTTGCCGCCCTCAAATTCGCCCTGCGCAGGCTTAACCACCCACTTTATCGGCAGGTCAAATTTACTCGCAAACTCGTAGTCTCTCTCGTCGTGAGCCGGCACCGCCATAACCGCGCCGCTACCGTAGTCTGCTAGGACGAAATTTGCCACCCAAACCGGAACTTTTTCTCCGGTTAGCGGGTGCACGACGTTTATACCTAAAAACAGGCCGTCTTTTTCGCTAGCTTGGCGTTCGCGCGGACTTTGGTTTAAAATTTTTCTGATTCTCTCGGCTTTGGCCACCTCAAGCTTACCGCCGTCAAGTAGCCTCTTTACGATCTTATGCTCAGGCGCTAGAGCTGCATAGCTAACGCCGTAAATCGTATCCGGGCGGGTAGTAAATACCCCAAACCCCTCTATCTGCTCGCCGTCTTCTAAAATTTGCTTCGACTCCTCGTCAAGCTCAAATTTAAACTCTAAGCCAAAGCTCTTGCCGATCCAGTTTTCCTGCATCGTGAGCACTTGGGACGGCCATTTGCCTTCAAGGCACTTTAGGTCGTCCAGTAGCTCCTGCGCATAATCGGTGATCTTTAAGTAGTAGCCAGGTAGCTCGCGCTGGATGACGGCGTTTCCGCATCTCCAGCAGCATCCGTCTTCAACCTGCTCGTTGGCAAGCACGGTCTGGTCGTATTCGCACCAGTTTACGACCGCGCTTTTGCGGTAAACCAGCCCTTTTTCATACATTTTGATGAAAAATTCTTGCTCAAATTTAGTATAAAGCGGATCAGAAGTCGCAAATTCGCGCTTTTTAGAAAAGCTAAGTCCTAGCGTCTCAAGCTCGCCGCGCATATAGTCTATATTTTCGTAAGTCCAAATTTTAGGATGGATTTTGTGCTTTATCGCTGCATTTTCTGCAGGCATACCAAAGCTATCAAAGCCGATCGGATGAAGGACGTTGTAGCCGTGCTTGCGGTAGTAGCGAGCCAAGGCATCGCCGATGGTGTAGTTTCTAACGTGCCCCATATGGATACGTCCGCTAGGATACGGAAACATGCTTAGGATATATTTTTTAGGCAGGCTATAGTCGTCTTTGGGCTCAAATTCGCCGTTTTTACTCCAAATTTCTTGCCATTTTTTTTCTATTTTCGCCGGCTCGTATTTTAAATTTTCACTCATTTTTACTCCTAAAATTCTTCTTGCGTCTTACCGGACTCGACCAGAACAAGCGCCAAAGAAAAGACGTTTGCTATCGCGGCGCCGATCGATAGCGAATACGCCATATGCGCGTTACCGTTTACCTGAAGCAGCACAAAAGCCGGAATAAGATGCAAGTCGGCCACCAGCGAGCTAGCAAAAAGCTCTGCGGCAAAGACATTTTTGACGCCGATTTTTAGCAGCGTTGAGATCACGTTTACGCTCGCCGCTACAAATAGCGCAATCTCGTTTTTATCGTATAAAAACCCCGCTGTCGTCGTCAGGCTCATAAGCGCGAAAAATATATAAACAACCTTGCCCCAGTTCATCGCATCTCCTTATATAGTGCCTTTTTCAAACATCGCGCGTTGCTTGTCTTTCTCTCTTTGTACGCGCGCCTTTTCCGCTTCCATCGCGCGGTATTTCTCCACGCTAAATTTAAACCACAAAAGCATAGGCGCAGCGACGAATATCGAACTAAGCGTACCGATGACTATGCCCACTATCAATGCCAAAGAAAATCCGTGTATCATATCTCCGCCGAACAAAAATAGCACGACGACCGTGATGAGCGTGGTGCCCGATGTGAGTATCGTTCTAGTTAGCGTCGCGGAGACTGATTCGTTTATTATCGTATCAAGATGCGTACTCTTGCTGGTTTTTATATTCTCTCTAATGCGGTCAAAGACGATAATCGTATCGTTTAGCGAGTAGCCCACGACCGTAAGGATCGCCGCGAGAGTGTCCAAATTTACGTCGATAGCAAAAAAACTGATCGCGCCCATCGTGATCACGACGTCGTGAATCTCCGAAGCAACCGCCGCCATCGCAAATCTCCACTCGAATCTAAACGCGATGTAGATCAAAATACCCACGAGCGAGATCGCAAGCGCCATCACTCCCTTTTCGCGTAGCTCGTCGCCGACTTTAGGCCCGACCACGTCCGTACGGCGGATCTCAAATTTGCCCGTATCTTTTAAAAGCTCAGCTACGCTAGCTCCGACGTCGCTACCTAAATTTGAGCTTGCTCCCGAAAATCTAATCGTAACTTCCTCCGCCGAGCCAAATTCCGTAACGCTCGCGTTTTTATAGGCTTCGTTTTTTGCCAAAGCTGCGCGAATTTTATCTAAAGAGACTGCACTATCGTATTTCACCTGGATGAGCGTACCGCCAGAAAAGTCGATGCCGTAGTTAAAGCCCTTCGTCGCCATCAAAAAAAGCGAACCAAAAAATAGTACAGCAGATATGCCGAGCGCGATGTAGCGCTTGCTCATAAAATCATAAACATGTGCCTTTGAGAAAAATTGCATTTATACCCTTTTATAACCGAACCAAAACCGCGTGTTGCCGCTTTTTTCTATTTTATTTATAATCGTATCAAACATACCGTGAGTACCCAAGATCGCCGTTATCATCGAAGCGATGATGCCTATACCCATAGTAACGGCAAAGCCCTTAACAGGTCCCGTACCGTAGGCGTAAAGCACTACCGAGGTAATAAGCGTGGTCAAATTTGCGTCTATAATCGCGCTCATCGCGTTCTCATAACCTTTTTTCACGCTTGTTGCGATACTAGCTCCGTCGCGCAGCAGCTCCCTGATACGCTCGTTTATGATGACGTTAGCATCGACCGCCATACCGATAGTTAGCACTATACCGGCCATTCCAGGTAGCGTTAGAGCGGCACCGAACATCGCCATCACAGCGACTAGTATCAAGATATTTGCGACAAGCGCGATATTTGCCAAAATGCCGCTAAAACCGTAATAAGCTATCATAAATAGCACAACCAAAACCGAAGCCGAGGCTAGCGCGATCATAGATTGTCTTATGCTATCTGCACCCAGGCTCGGTCCTACGCTTCGCTTTTCTAGCATTTTTACCGGAGCCAAAAGAGCGCCGCTTCTAAGCGCGATAGCTACGTCGTGAGCCTCCTCAACGCTAAATCCGCCGCTTATCTGACCGCTTCCGCCGCCGATTCGCTCATTTATCGACGGCGCAGAGTAAACCCTACCGTCAAGCACGATAGCTAGACGTTTTCCCACATTTGCGCCCGTAAAATCGCCAAAAATTCTAGCTCCCTCGGCGTTTAGAGTAAAGCTGATGATAGGCGAGTTTGTGCGCTGATCAAAGGCAACCCTAGCGTCCGTTAGCATCGCGCCGTCAAGGACGGGGATGTTTTTTACGACGTATTTTATTTGCTCGTTTTTGACGTCCGGATAGATGATGTCGCCGTAACTCTCAGCCTCGGCTTCGCTCATCGAGTTTGCCTGCGACTGGCGCTTTTCATCGACGGCCATTAGCTGGAGGTGTGCGGCTTTTGCGATGAGATCGCGAGCGCGCTGCTCATCGGCTGCCGTTTTGATACCGGGAAGCTCGACTAGGATATTATCCTTGCCCTGCCTTGCTACCGTAGGCTCGGCTAGACCGAACTGATCGAGACGGTTTCTGATCGTTTCGACCGCTTGATTTATCGCGTATTCGATAGTTTCGGCCTTCTCGGCGTCGGTTAAACCGATAGAGTATTTTAGACCGTCTTTTTGTACGTTAAGACCCTTGATATCCTTTAGCATACCGTCGATTTTAGCGGCTTCGTCCGCATCAAGCAGCTCAAAGTCCACCTTGTCTTCGCGGATCTTAAAGCTATCGATCAAAACGTCCTCTTTTTTCGCAAAATAGTTCACGCTAGCGGCTATAGATTTGATCTTTGAGTGCACGGCCTCCTCGGTCTCGACGCCAAGGAGCATATGAAGTCCGCCCTGCAAATCAAGTCCTAGACTGATTTTAGAGCCGCCTAGCTTGTCCGTAAACGACGGCGCGGAAAATATAATGCCCAAAATCAAAGCCAAAGCAAAGATAATCAGCCTATACGTTATTTTGCCGTTACGCATTTGCTTTCGTCTCTGTTTTTTCTATTTTTCTCGCGATAAATTCGCGTGAAACGCGCACGATTACGTCGTCGTTAAGCTTAACTCTGATAAAATCATCTTCCGGTTTTATCACCTCGCAGATTAGTCCGCCGCTAGTTATGATCTTGTCGCCTTTTTCGAGTGCGGCTATCATCGCGGCATGAGCTTTTTGCTGTTTTTGCTGCGGTCTGATAACCAAAAAATAAAATATCGCGAAAAGCACGACTAGAGGCAGTAATGAAGCTACGAAATTTCCTTCTTGCATGGGGTTCCTTGATAAAAAAAATTTTAAGCCCTTATTTTAGCACTAAAATTATAATAAAAGCCTTTGTCGGCGCGATTTTAATCTCAAATTTTATACTAGCCGATCTTTTAGGCGGCGAAATTTTAAATTTCATCTCGCCGTTTTTTGCGATCGCGGGCTTTTATTTGCTACTAAAATTTGACCGCCGCGGCTTTTTTTGGACGGGATTTTTTATCGGGATCATTTGGTTTTACTGGATTAACTTTAGTCTCGTTTATTACGAGCTTAGCTACCTCATCCCGCTTGAGATTTTAGCTATCGGGCTGATTTACGGCGCGCTTTTTTTGATAGCGGGCATCCCGGCTCAAATTTGGCTAAAGGCTTTGCTGCTTATCTTGGTTTCAAACATCCATCCATTCGGCTTTAATTGGCTAAATTTGGAGGCTATTTTCGTGCCGGGAATTTTTGCGCCGAATTTGCTCGCCCTTGCGTTTATTTTCGCTGCGATTTTGTGCCTGTTTTACGTCAAAAACCGCCTCAAATTTATCGCTTTTGTTGCGCTTTTAGCATGCACCGTTCAGTACGATACGCCAAATTTTAAAACTCTACCTTTTGAAGTGAAGCTTGCAAACACCGAAGTCGCACAAGAGCTAAAGTGGCAAAAGCAGCTAAAAAACGAGTTTATAAATCAAAATTTAGATATCATTGATGAGGCGATAAGCGCGGGATTTAGAGCGGTTATTTTACCCGAGAGCGCCTTTCCCGTTTATATGACGCACGAGCGAAATCTCATCTCCGAGCTGCTGGAAAAATCGCAAAAGATCGCTATCGTCGCTGGCGCGCTAGCTCGCGAAAACGGAACAAACTACAACTCGGCGTTTTTCTTTGACCGCGGCAAGATGCGGCGGCTGGATAAATTTATCCTAGTGCCCTTTGGCGAGGAGATTCCGCTACCGGCGTTTGCGCGTGATTTGATAAATAAAATATTTTTTGGCGGCGCGAAGGATTTTGAGACGGCGAGCGCTCCGAGCGACTACGAGATAGACGGCGTAAAAATCAGAAACGCGATCTGCTACGAAGCGACGCGAGACGAGCTATTTGAGGGCAAATTTGACGTTATGATCGCAGTGACCAATAACGGCTGGTTCGTGCCTAGCACCGAGCCCAATTTGCAGCGAAATTTGCTCAAATACTACGCTACGAAATACGGCAAAGTAATCTATCACAGCGTAAACGGCTCGCCGTCTGAGATAATAACGCCAAAGCAAGGCTTGCTCGATAAATTTTTCAGATAAATTTGCTAAATTTAGGCGTTTTTGCGCTTGTGAAATAGCAACCGAATTTGCAATGATACGTAAAATATACAAGCTGCAACAAAAACTACAAACATAAAATCAATACACATCTGCCAAAACAGCTCGCTGGTAGACCTCAACACCCATTCGTATTCAGGCGAGTATCTTGGATGACGATAGCCGATGTGGTAACCGCTAAAATCCCAATACACAAAAAAGCTGCTCACAAAAATGATAAAAATAGAAAGAAAAAATCTTTTTACAGGATTTTCTTTTATTATCATCTTTAAGGCGTAAGCTTTATTTTCTTTACTGCCGCATAGCAAGCAAGCCGCGACGAAACCGACAAGCGTGACGACCTTGATAATCCCCATATAAGCGATATAAAATGCTGCCTTTTGCGTAAAATCAGCGTGAGTAAAGGCTCTCTCTACTGCGGGGTAAATTTTAAGCATAGCTTCCACGAAATCTCTTGCCAAAGAGGAGCGCGCCGGCACGTTAAAAGGCAATACAAAAATGCCTAGCGCGCAAAGAAAATAAAAAGCGCAAAGCCCGAGCAAAACGAGTCCAAGCATCTTGTTTTTGCCGTTTTGGTTTGTCGCCGTTTGCATTTTAACTCTCTTTAAATTTTGTCGCGCGTTTTTGAAGCAAATTTAAGACATAAAGCGGGACGAAATTTCATACGAAGCCTTAAATTTGAGGGCAAATTTAAGCCCGCGTTAAATTTAGCGGGCTTGAGGATTTATTTAATCAAAGCTTTAAAAGTATCAACCGCGTCAAGCTTTTCCCACGGATATTTGGCGTTTCCGACTTGACCTTTGGCCGCTACTTTAGCGTATAAAAACGTATCCTTGCCAGGTTTATCCAGGCCGAATTTATTCGTGATCCAGCGCGGAGTGAGGGCGAAATTTTCGCTAACGAAGTTTGACAGCATATCGTCGTTTACGCCCACGATCTGCGTGCCCATCGTATCGACGCTCACAGAGGTTGGCTTTGCCATACCGATAGCGTAGCTTAGCTGGACGATACATTTTTTAGCAAGGCCTGCAGCTACGATGTTTTTAGCTATCCAGCGCGCCGCGTAAAGACCGCTGCGATCGACTTTCGTGTAGTCTTTACTGCTTTGCGCGCCGCCGCCTATCGGGCTATATCCGCCAAAGCTATCTACGATGAGCTTGCGGCCCGTTAGTCCGCTGTCGTGAAGCGAGCTGTGATTTACATATCGGCCGGTCGGGTTGATGTAGATAAGAGTTTTGCTTTTATCATAAAGCCCCTTTGGCAAGCCCGCATCGTCTATGAGAGTTTGCACTAGAGCGCGTAGCTCCTCTATCTTCATCGTCTCGACGCAAGGGGCCGAAACAACGATAGTATGGATGCTTTGAGGTTTGCAGTTTTCAAAGTTGTCTTTGGTACCGTAGTCTACGGTGACCTGAGTTTTGATATCGACGCCCAGTTTATCGGGATTAGCCTTGGCAAATTTATAAACCTTATCGCAAAGCATTCTGGCGTAGGTTATGGCTGCTGGCATATATTCGTTCGCTTCGCAGCTAGCAAAGCCAAACATTATGCCCTGATCCCCGGCGCCTATCTCGCCGCCTTCTTGATCGACGCCTTGGTTTATATCGGCACTTTGCTGATTTATGCAGACTTTTATCTCGACGTCGTCTGGGTGTAGGCACTGCTCTTTCGTAAATTTAGACTTGCCGTCGTAGCCGATTTTAGCCAGTGCGTTTTTAACGATACCTTCGTAGTCTTTGAAACTTAACTTAACCTTTGAGTTTATTTCGCCGCCTATTATAATGTTTTTACCAGCGACAAAAACTTCGCTGGCGACGCGACCGTTTGGGTCTTGCATCAAGATCGTATCGACGATACTATCGGCGATGATGTCGGCGCATTTATCCGGGTGACCCGGGCTCACAACCTCTGAAGTAAATAAATACATGCTTTTCCTTTATGAAAATTAATCTCGCAATTGTAACATTTCATAATAAAATTCAAATTAATCTCGCTCAAAGCTTGTAAATTCCGCGTAAATTCGGCTATAATCCTAAACTAATATTAAATTTTAAGGCAAGGACACTAGAATGTTTAGCAAACTGGCAAAAAGGTTCGCCGACGGAAATTTGATCGTTCAAATTTTGATCGGCATAGCTCTAGGCGCCGTTATCGGCTTTTGGACGCACTATCAGGCGGCTCCCTATAACGAACTAATCGCAAAAGGCGTGAGCGACGCAGCGCAATTAGCCGCAGCAAAAAAAGACCTAACCGATGTGGCAAATTCGGTCGCAAACTCTATCGCGGTCTTGGGAAATCTATTTGTCGGCGCGCTTAAAGCTATCGCGCCTATCCTTGTTTTCGTACTAGTTGCGACATCTATCATCGTAAAAGAATTCGGCCACGCAAAAGGCATGCAAAAGGTAGTTACGCTTTACCTAGTCGGCACGTTTTTGGCTGCCGTGGTAGCGGTCGTAGCTAGCTTTCTTTTCCCGATGGAGCTCGTGCTAAAAGGCGTCGAGAGCGCAAATATGAGCGCTCCGCAAGGCATCGTGGACGTCTTAAAAGACCTCATCTTTAAAATGGTTCAAAACCCTATCACCGCGCTATCTACGGGCAACTACATCGGCATCATCACTTGGGCCGTGGGCGGCGGTATCGCGATGAGATTTTGCACGCAAGAAACTAAAAAAGTATTCCAAGACGTTAGCGACGGCGTGACTAAAATCGTTAGATTTATCATCCGCCTTGCGCCGTTTGGTATCTTTGGTCTAGTTACTATCAGTATCCACGAGACGGGCTTTGAGGCGCTTGCGGGCTACCTAAAACTGATCCTAGTTCTAGTAGGCGCGATGGCTTTCGTTTCCTTCGTCGTTTACCCTGCGATGGTGTTTGTAGTCACCAAGAAAAACCCTTATCCGCTTGTTATGACTTGCGTTAGAGAGAGCGCGGTTACGGCGTTTTTCACTCGTTCGTCGGCGGCAAATATCCCCGTAAATATGGCGCTTTGCAAAAAACTAGGGCTAAAAGAAGAGCTCTACTCGATCTCTATCCCATTAGGAGCTACTATAAACATGGGCGGCGCAGCCGTAACTATCGGTATCTTGGCGCTTGCGGCGGTAAACTCGATCCCGTCTATCACGGTTGATTTTGGCGACGCGCTACTGCTTTGCTTTATCTCAGCCCTTGGCGCGTGCGGAGCTTCAGGCGTCGCGGGCGGTTCGCTACTACTCGTGCCGCTTGCTTGCGCGCTATTTGGTATCGGTAACGACATCGCGATGCAAGTTGTCGGCGTAGGATTTATCATCGGTGTGATACAAGACTCGGTAGAAACAGCCGTAAACAGCGCGTCTGACGTACTTTTCACCGCCGTAGCCTCAGAAACCGTAGAGTAAATTTAAGGTCGCAAAATGAACGTTTGGGACTTGACCCCGCTTTTTAAAAACGAAAAAGAGCTGGAGATTTCGGCTCTTTCGTTACAAAAAGAGTGCGAAAAATTTGAGGCGAAATACTCGGATAAGTTCTTAAATTTAAGCGACGAGGAGTTTTTTTCCGCGCTTAACGAGTATGAAAATTTGTTAGAAAACATCGCTCGCGTACAAATTTACGTGAGCCTAGTTTTCTCAAAAGACACCTCAAAGGGCGCGTTTTACGCCAAATTTGACGAGCTTAGCTCAAAAGCGCAAAATCATCTGTTATTTTTTGAGCTTAAATTTAACGAATTTGACGAAGCCAGACAAAACAAAATCATCGCCAAAAGTGCTAGGCTTGGCTACTATCTAGATAGTATCGCAAAAGAAAAAGCCCACCAGCTAAGCCTAAAAGAGGAGCAAATTTTACTGCGCACGGCAAACACGGGCGCGGAAGGTTTTTCGCGGCTTTTTGACGAGACACTAAGCGCGCTTAAGTTTAAATTTAAAGGCAAAATGCTGGGCGAAGAGGAGATCTTATCCAAGCTTCACAGCCCAGACCGAGCCGAGCGAAAAGCAGCCGCAAAGAGCCTCTCTGGCGGCTTAGCGCCCCAGCAGCATCTACTTAGCTACATCTATAATATGATCAAAACCAGCCTAAAAACTAGCTGCGAACTGCGGAAATTTGATCTGCCAGAAAGTCCTCGGCATTTTTCAAACCAAACGACCAAGGCTAGCGTGGACGCGCTCATAAAGGCCGCCGAGACGAGCTTTGATCTGCCGATTAAATTTTACGAAAAAAAGCGCAAAATTTTAGGCTTTAAAAAGCTCTACGACTACGATAGATACGCGCCGCTGGGCGAGAGCAAGAGCATTTATAAATTTGACGAATGCAAAAAAATCGTGCTTGAGACTTTTTCTAAATTTAGCCCGAAATTCGGCGAGATAGCCGCTCGCGCGTTTAAAGAGGGCTGGATCGACGTTTATCCGGCCGAAAATAAACGAGGCGGCGCCTTTTCGCAATCAGGCGTCGCAAAAGCCCATCCATACGTGCTTTTAAACCACACCGACGAGAGGCGGGATCTTTTTACACTAGCGCACGAGCTAGGTCACGCCGCGCATCAAAATCTAGCCTATGAAAGCGTCGGATTTCTAAACGCCGACACGCCGCTAACTACGGCAGAAACAGCATCGGTCTTTTGCGAGATGCTGGTTTTTGATCACGTCAAAAGCACGCTAAAAGGCAGAGAAAAAACCGCCCTACTCGCCGGCAAGATCGAGGATATCTTCGCCACGCTCTACCGCCAGATAAACTTCACTACCTTTGAGCGCCGAGTTCACGCGCATGAGGGCGAGATCAGCGCCGAGGAGCTAAATAAAATTTGGCTTGAGGAGAGTGCTAAGATGTTCGGGCAAAGCGTCGCGCTAAACGACTACTATAAAATTTGGTGGAGTTACATCCCGCACTTCATCCATACGCCGTTTTACTGCTACGCCTACTCCTACGCGCAGCTTTTGGTGCTGGCGATTTTTGGGCTTTATAAAAGCGGCAAATGCGAAAATTTCACGCAAATTTACACCAAGTTTTTAAGCGCGGGCGGCTCGCGATCGCCAAAAGAGCTGGTCGGGATGTTTGGCTTTGATATCGAGGACGCTGCGTTTTGGCAGATCGGTATAAACGAGGTTAGAAAGCTAGTGGAGGAGTTTTGCCAGGAGGCGTAACGGGCATAAATTTGACGCGTTTTGGGGAGTAAATTTAAAAGCGTGGGCAAATTTGACGAGCCGAACCGAGTCAGGGACAGCAATAAATTTGAAGCTAAATTTTGCGTTTATTTGAAGCCAAATTCGGCACGACTGCGGACAGTAAATTTGAGAAAAGGCACAAAAGGAGGCAAAATGCTTGATGAGATTTTAGACGACGAGAGATTTGCGGCGATAATGAAGGAGCACGTTTTTGAGTGCGTGGAGTATCTGCTAAAAAACGACCGCTCCTTTTCGGCGATGGCCAACCTTGATCTGGTTAAATTTAACCCCGAGCTGCCGGAGTACATTAAGAGCACTTTTACAGCTCCCGTTATTGTTTTTACGCTTGCGGGCTATACTTTTAGCAGCGCCAAACTCACGCCGGAGGAGCTGAGCTTCGAGGCGGGTTTTGGTAAGGAAAATTTTGCTAGCGTCGTTAGTTTCCCGCTTGGAGCTATCGTTCAAATTTTAGTAGAAAACAGCCCGATTTTAGTAAATTTTTCCGTATACAAAACTCAAAAAAGCCAGCTCGAAAAATCAATGTCGGCGCTAATGTCAAACCCAAACAATAAAGATTTATTTAAAAAGTGAGCAAACTTTTACCCGCCGTTTTGCTCACGCTGTTTTTATAGATTTATTTTATGCGCATTTCCTTGATTTGAGCCGTGCGATATTAGTTTTGCAGGAGCAGACGGCTTTATAGCGCTTACTGCGCTTTGCGTTTGATTTTTATCAGATACAGGCTTTATCTTAAATTTACTAAATTTGCTTAAGCAAAATATTATCCTATTTACGCCGGTTTTACCAACAGCAACCCTTTTATTTCTTAATATAAAAAATTGATTTATAATTTTTAAATTAAATTCCAATATTTTAATCAAACTATAAACAAATATTTATTATCATTTCGCATTTAAGAGCAAATGAATATCAAAACTATCGTTAATAAGGACAGAAATGAACCATCTTAAATTCTCTCTTGCCGCTTTGCTTATTTTGTCGAATTTAAATGCAAAAGAGGCTGAAGTCGAGCTAAAAGAAGTAACAGTTAGCGGCGAAGCAAGCGCTGAGAACGATCCGCTACAAAAAAAAGTCGGCCAAAGCGTAAAAAGCGCCAAAGAACTAACCAAAACGCAGGTTTCTGATAACAAAGACCTAGTGCGATACGAAACGGGCGTAACGACCGTAGAGGCTGGGCGTTTCGGCCAGAGCGGCTACGCGATAAGAGGCGTGGAAGAAAACCGAGTAGCTATCACGGTAGACGGCCTGCATCAAGCCCAAACGCTAAGCTCGCAAGGCTTTAAGGAGCTATTTGAAGGATACGGAAACTTTAACAACACCCGCAACGGCGTAGAGTTTGAAACGCTAAAACAAGCCACTATTTCAAAAGGCGCAGACTCCGTTCGTACGGGCTCTGGCTCTCTAGGCGGCTCCGTGATGTTTGAAACAAAAGACGCAAGGGATCTTTTGCTAGATAAGGACTACTTCTACGGCTACAAAGGCGGCTACAATACCGCCGATAATCAAACCATGCACTCGCATACCTTAGCCGGTAGGTTTAAGTGGTTTGATATCCTAGCCGTACAAACTAAGCGCAGACACCACGAGACGGAAAACTACGGTTACAAGGGTTATGACGATAGCGTGCTAGGTAGAACCAGAGAAAAGGCCGACCCGTACTATATCAAAAAAACGAGTAGCCTCATCAAGCTAGGTTTCCAGCCTCACGAGGAGCATAGATTTACCTTTATGTCAGATACCTACAAAAACCGATCTCAAGGCAAAGACCTATCATACACGCTTACGCTTTCTAGCAACAGGGACGAGATCATAGATACCGGTCTAAGATACAACGACGATATGATGGATAGGAAAAATCGCGCTTTTGCCTATGAAAATTTTAGCGAAACTCCGTTGTGGGATACGATGAAATTTACATACTCCAACCAAAAAATCAAATCCCGCGCCAGAACCGAGGAACACTGCCAAGCAGGAGAAAACTGCGCTGAAATTTCAAATCCTATCGGACTTCAGGTTAAGAACAACAAAGTAGTCGATAAGTACGGCGGCGAAGTAACTTTGCAACGAACACAGGAAATTGACCCCCAGTACGGCGGACTAACGTGGGTAAACAGACTCGTAGATAGCCAAGGAGCCGTCCATGATCAGAATAAATTTAGCATCAATCAAAACGTAAGCAACACTTGGCTTGACTGCTCGATATTTGACTGCTCTCAGCCAAATATCGACGTGCTAAAATACGACTATGCCACCGAGCAATACATAAAATCAACCGTCCCGCTAGATAAAAGCTACACCGACGCGAGCACGGGCAAGACCTTTAAACAAAGCTCGCAGAGCGGATATCTAATCACTCCGTACGGCAAAGGCTACATAAGCCGCGACTGGAAAGAGCGCGATCTAGATACCAATACTAAGCAATTTAATCTAGACTTTAATAAATACGCCAAAACGGGCGACGTAGAGCACGATATCGCATACGGACTAAGCTTTGCTAAAACCGAAAAATCCATGACAAACAAGCAAGGCTACGACACTACAAATAACCAATGGTGGGCACCTAAAACTCTAGGTACGGATTTTACCGGCACGCCGTATACGTGCGAAAACGCGCCGCTAACGCTACTTTACGCGCTTTGCCCTAGAACCGAGCCTCTCACGTCTTTTCTCATCCCGGTTAAAACAAAAGAAGGCGCGCTATACCTCAACGACGATATGCGCGTAAACGACTGGTTGGGGATAAATTTAGGCTACCGCTACGACAAGATAAAATATAAACCAAACTACGTCCCAGGCTCTACGCCTAAAATCCCGGACGATATGGTGCTAGGTCTTTTCGTGCCGTATAATCCTAGCCCAGAGCCAAAATGGTGGGACTACGCAGATAGAGACGAGTGGAAAATAGCCCATGATGCATGGAAGCAAGAAGCGCCTAATAACGCGCTAGCAAATATAAAATACATCGCTAGGGATAAAAAATTTACGAATAGCTCTTATGCCATCGGAGCCGATATCGATCCGCTGGATTACTTTAGGATACAGCTAAAATACTCCAAAGGCTTTAGAGCGCCGACTTCGGACGAGCTATATTTGGCGTTTAAGCATCCTGATTTTACCATCCAACCAAACCCGGATCTAAAACCCGAGATAGCTAAAACAAAAGAGCTTGCATTGACGCTACATGAGGATAAAAGCTTTATAACCACTAGCTTTTTTGAGACCAAATACGATAACTTTATCGATCTAATCTCGCTAGGTACTAAAAGCTATGCCACGGGCGGCGGCGGCAACACCATACCTTTTGCACTATACGGCAACGTAAACCGCAGCAAAGCAACCGTACGCGGCTTTGAGATAAACTCTATGTTACATTTCGGTCAAATTTCAGACTCGTTAAAGGGCTTTCACGCTAGCTACAAGCTAACGATGCAAAAAGGCAGAGTACAAACCGATAACGACGGTAAAGTGCCGATGAATGCCATCCAGCCGACCACTGCGATCTATGGTCTAGGATACGCAAGCCCGGCGGATAAATTCGGCGCCGACATCTACGTCACTAGCGTCGCATCTAAAAAAGAAAAAGACACCTATAATATGTTCTGGCGTCTAGATACCGACCCGTACGGCAACCCGTATAATACAAACAGCTACTCAAAATGGCGAAGCAATGCCTACACCCTAGTAGACGTCGTAACCTATGTACGTCCGATTAAAAATTTGACGTTTAGGCTAGGCGTTTATAACCTAACTAACGAAAAATATATCACTTGGGACGCTGCGCGCTCTATCAGGCCTTTTGGTACTATGAACATGATCGATAGAACCACGGGTCTAGGTATCAACCGCTTCTACTCGGCTGGTAGAAATTTCAGGCTAAACTGGGAATTTACATTCTAAACCGCATTTTATTCAGACGGGCTCTCGCCCGTCTCCTTGCTTTTATTCTTATATACTTTCCATTCAAATTTGACCGTAAATTTGGAAGTTATAAAATCGCCAAACCAAGATCATCTCCAGGTTCGGCAAGGATATTTTGCGCCAAATTTTCGCAAGAGTATTTAAATTTACGCGCCGAAAAGGCTAAATTTAGCCAAATTTGACACTTTCTCTAAAGCAGATTAAAAATTAAAACTAGTCTTAATCTTTAAAAATTTATGCAGCGCTTCCTCGTTTTCTTTTAGTGCGGCGGCATAGACCGAGCGAGTGAGCTTAAATTTAGCGATATTTATCTCAAACAACCTGCCGTTTTTTAGCTCGTTTTCGATCAAAAATCTCGGTAAAAACGCCACGTACGTATCGGCATGGTTTGACGCCAACGCGCGGCAGACCATTATCGAACCGTCTAGCGAATACGCCACGTCAAGCGCATGCGCATCCACGCCGTGCTTATGCAAAATATCGTCAAGGTAGGTTCGCGTTCTATCTTTGATAAATTTAAACTTGATAAGCTCCTCGGGTTTCACGCTCTCGGCGATTTTTTTATTTGAAACCAAAATCAGCTCGTAGTCAAATAGCTTTTTAACGAGCAAACTGCTATCAAGCGACTGCTCAAGGATGATGGCGATGTCGCTGCGGCGGTCTTTTAGGTAGTTTATGAGCTCGTTTTGCTCCTTTATCCTGATGTCTAGCTCGCTGCCTACGCTTTGCGAGATTTTATCCAGCAGTATCGAGATGACCGCCTCGGCGATGAGCTGGGTGGTTGCGATGACTAGCGGCACTTTATCGGTTTTTATGCGCGACAGCTCGTCTTTAAAGCGAAACATCGCGCTTTCAAACTGAGTACAGAGCTTGTAAAATTTCTCGCCCTCGTGAGTTAGGACGATGCCGTTTTTCTTACGCATTATTAGCGTGGTTTGCAGCATCTCCTCGAGCTTTTTCATCTGCAAAGTAACTGCGGGCTGCGAGATACCCAGCGATCTTGAGGCTTTTGAGAAACTTCTTTCTTTCACTATCTCCATAAAGGTATAAAATTTACTAAAATCATTGATCATATCGGACTCCTTATTATTATATCAGCTTATAAAATTATCTTTTTAATATTGTATTGATTTATATCTGAAAACGCTCTTAATCAGACCCAAATTTAAATCAGCGGCCATTTTTAAGCTTATTTTGTTAGAATTTAATCATTTTAATAAATAAAGCAGGAAATTTAATGCCCGATTTACTAGACGAACTCAACGAAAGCCAGCGCGAGGCGGCCTCGCATACCGATGGAGCGATGCTGATTTTAGCCGGGGCCGGCAGCGGAAAAACCAAAACCATCACTACTCGCCTAGCCTATCTCATAAGCGAGCTAGGCATCCCGCCGTCAAATACCCTAACGCTAACCTTCACCAACAAAGCCGCAAGCGAAATGCGAGCCCGCGCGCTAAAAATGCTGGGCGACGCAGGTAAAAATTTTACTCCGCTGCTTTGCACTTTTCACAAATTCGGGCTTTTGTTTTTGAAATTTTACATCGACCGACTAAAGCGCAAAAACAACTTCGTCATCATCGATACCGACGATAAAAAGCGTATCTTAAAAGGCTTTGAGGGCGACATCCCGACCTCGGTGCTAGCTAGCGAGATCTCAAATTTCAAAAACTCGCTTTTAAGCGTAGAAGAGGTGCTAAATCACGGCGGTATGTTTGCAAACGGGCATAATTTTAAAGACGGCTACCACGCAAAGCTAGCAAACATCTACAAGCTTTACGAGGAGTATCTGGCGGCAAATAACCTCGTGGATTTTGACGACCTGCTCTGCCTTAGCTATAAAATTTTAGACGAGGACGAGGCTCTAGCGCGCGAGATCTCGCGCAGGTATGCCTACGTGATGGTGGACGAGTATCAAGACACCAACGACCTTCAGTACAGACTCCTGCGCAAACTCTGCCTAACGCACGAAAATATCGCGGTCGTGGGCGACGACGACCAGAGTATCTACGGCTGGCGCGGCGCGAAAATCGAAAATATATTAAATTTTAAAGATCAGTTTAAAGACGCCAAAGTCATAAGACTAGAGCAAAACTACCGCTCGACGAGTCAAATTTTACGCGCGGCAAACGAACTCATCGACCATAACAGAAACCGCCTAGGCAAGGAGCTAAAAAGCACCAAAGAAGGCGGCGAGGACGTCGCGCTGATGGAATCAGACGACGAAACGATGGAGAGCCTAAAGGTAGCCAAACGCATCAAAAAGCTGCTTGATAGCGGCGCGCAGGCTAGCGATATCGCGATCTTGTACCGCATAAACGCCCTCTCTCGCTCGCTCGAAGAAGGCCTAACCAAAGAAAAAATCCCGTATAAGATGGTCGGTGGAGTTAAATTCTACGAGCGCGCCGAGGTCAAAGACGTCATCAGCTACCTAAGGCTGGTCGCAAACGAGAACGACGACTTCTCGCTAAAGCGCGTCATCAACCGCCCAAAACGCGGCCTTGGCAAGGTAAGCCTCGCAAAGATCGAAAAGATCGCCTTCGAGCATAAATTTTCGCTATTTGAAGCGATATCTAGCCTGGACGAAAACGACAAAGATCTAAGCAAAAAGATCGTCTCGAGCCTTGGCGAATTTGCGGCAAATTTAAGAGAGCTAAAAGAGTGCGACTCGCCGTACGAGCTAGTAGATAAACTAGAAGCGAAATTCGGCATCAAAAAATACTACGAGAGCTTGCCCGACGGCTCCGAGCGCGTGGCGAACATCGACGAGTTTTACGCTACGATCAAGGATCAAATCAGGCAAAATCCAAGCTTTTCTATCGAGGAGTTTTTAAACGAGATCGCGCTACAAAGCGAGCAGGATAACATCGGCGGCGAGGCGATCTCGATCATGAGTATCCACGCTAGCAAGGGGCTTGAGTTCGAGCATCTTTTCGTGATCGGGCTTGAGGAGGGATTTTTCCCGCTTCTTGGCGACGGTAGCGACATCGAGGAGGAGCGGCGCCTAGCCTACGTCGCCATCACCCGCGCCAAAAAAACCCTGACGCTAAGCTTTGTAAATTCGCGTTTTTATAAAGGGCAGCGAACGAGGCTGGAAAAGAGCAGATTTTTAAGCGAAGCTGGCGTTTGCAGCGGTAGCCTCATCATCCAAACGCAAACGCAGACCGCAGGCGAATACAAAAAGGGCGATCTCGTCAAGCACAAAATTTTCGGTATCGGGCGCGTGACGGCGGTAACGAAGATCAAAAAAGAGCTAAAGCTAACGATAAATTTCGGCGGAATTAGCCGCGAGATAATGTCTAGCTTCGTCGAAAAAGCGGTATGAAAATGAGTAAATTTGAGACTCTACTGAGCAAATGCGACATCAAATTTGATCAAATTTACGCGCTCAATTTTGACGCTCGCGGATCAAATTTAACGCAACCTCCAAAGGTCAAATTTAAATGAACGCGCTTTTTGTCGCAAATAAGCCGGCAGGCATAAGCTCGAATCATTTTTTAAGCAGGCTAAAGCGCAAATACGGCGTCAAAAAAGCTGGCTTTTCGGGCACGCTAGATCCCTTTGCCAGCGGCTGCCTAATCGTAGCTCTAGGCAATCACACGCGGCTTTTTAACTACATAGATAAAACGCCCAAAATCTACAAAGCGACGATGTGGCTGGGTGCGACGAGCGCTAGCCTAGATAACGAAAATATCGAGGATATCGCGCTTTGCCAGCCATTAAATTTAGCGGACGTAAAAGCGGCGCTAGCCGAGCTAAAAGGCGAGATCACATACGTACCGCCTAAATTTAGCGCCAAGCACGTAGACGGCAAGCGCGCGTACGAGCTAGCAAGAGCGGGCGAAGAGTTTGAGCTAAAAAGCCAAACGATGAGCGTTTTTGACGTAAATTTGACTGCGTATATGCATCCGTTTTTGAGCTTTCGCATTAGCGTTAGCGAGGGCTCGTACGTGCGCTCGTACGCTCAAATTTTAGCCGCAAAGCTTGGCGTAAAAGCAACTCTAAGCGCGCTAAAACGCGTGAGCGAGGGTAAATTTGTTTACGAAAACGAGCGATTTTTAAATCCGCTTGATTTTATCTTATTGCCGCGAAACGAATATCTGGGCGACCCCGCGGACGTAATGCTGGGCAAAAAACTGAGCGCAGAAAAGCTAAAATTTGGCGCCGAAGGGCTATATTTAATAAACTTTGATGAATTTTTTAGTATCATTGAAATCAAAGACGAAACCGTAACATATAAACTAAATAAGGTCGAAAAATGCTAATACTCGCAAGAAAAGAAGACGAAAGCATAATGCTGGGAAACGATATCAAAATCACGGTCGTAGGCATCTCAAAAGGCGGCGTAAAAATCGGCATCGACGCGCCTAAAAATATGATGATCCTGCGCTCGGAGCTAGTAGAAGACGTAGCGGCAGAAAATAAACAAGCCCTAAACGGTGCGGGCGAAGCGAGCCTAAAAGAGCTGAGCGATAAAATCGTAAAATAATGAAAAGCTACGCGAAAATCAACTCCTTTTTAAAGATCGTCGGCACTCGCGGCAACTACCACGAGATCGTCTCTCGCTTTGTTTTGAGGCGCGAGATATATGACGAAATTTTCTTTGAAAAAGCGGACGGCTTCGCGCTTGAGTGCGATAACGAAAATATCGAAAATAATATCGTTTTAAAGGCTAAATTTGAACTTGAAAAAGCGGGCTTTAAAAACGAGTTGGACGAGTTTTTCGCCTCACATAAAATCGTGATAAAAAAGCAAATCCCGCTAGGCGCGGGCCTTGGCGGAGGCAGCTCAAACGCGGCTACGTTTTTAAAGATGGCGAACGAGGAGTTAAATTTAAAACTAACTCGCGAAAATTTGATGAAAATAGGCGCACATATCGGCGCGGACGTGGCGTTTTTCGCTAGCGGATTTGACGCGGCAAACGTTAGCGGTATCGGCGAGATAATAAGCGAGTTTAACGACGAAGTGCCGGAGGTAGAAATTTTAACGCCCGGCGTCTTTTGCTCGACGCCTGCGGTTTACGGCGAATTTAGAGCAAATTTTATGGATAGTATCGACGTAAATTTGGCGGCAAAAATGCGCGAAATGACGACGGCGCAGCTGCTGGAGCGATACGAAAATCATAAACTAAACGATCTTTTTGCGCCGTGTTTTAAAATTTACCCGCAGATGGATAAATTTAAAGATTTTTTCCTAAGCGGCAGCGGCGCGAGCGTGTTTTTCTTAAAATAAAAAGGTAAAAAATGGGTAAGGATTTAGCCAAAAATAAAAAGGCGCTGTTTGACTTTAGCATTATCGAAACCTTCGAGGCGGGCATCGTGCTAAAAGGTAGCGAGGTAAAGGCTCTACGGGCAGGCCGAGCCAATCTAAAAGATAGCTTCGCACGCGTGATAAAGGGCGAGCTGTTTTTGCTAAACGCGCACATCAGCCACCTAAACACGACGCACTCGGCGTTTCGCCCGGACGAGCGGGCTCCGAGAAAGCTACTGATGCACCGCAAGCAGATAGATAAAATTTTCGGTCAAGTCACGCAAGAGGGCCTCACGCTAGTCGTTTTAGCGCTCTATCTAAACGATAAAAACATCGTAAAGGCACGGGTCGCGCTGGCAAAAGGTAAAAATTTGCACGATAAGCGCGAGACGATAAAACGCAAAGAAGCCGACAAAGAGGCGCGTGCGGCTATGAAAAAATACGCTTAAGGAAAACCGATGCCCTACGTAAATATAAAAATCACAAAAGAAAAAGAGGCCGTAAGCGCAGAGCAAAAGCGCGCACTCATAGCAGGCGTGACAAAGCTGCTGGGCGATACGCTAAAGCGCGACGCGAGCAGAACCGTCGTCGTGATAGAGGAAGTCAGCACCGACGACTACGGATTTGGCGGCGAAAGCATAACTGAACTAAGATCAAAACAAGGAAAATAATATGAAAAAAACCATTAAGGCGATTTTTGCGGCTTTGGCCTGCGCGATATTTTTAGCAGGTTGCGGCGAGGACGAGACGGCAAAGGCTCCTGCAAAGATAGAGGGCTATAAAACGGGCGAGGAGATCGCGCTAAAGAGCGTGTTTGGCAAAGATCTCACGCTAAAGCGCGTCGAGGGCGGCTTTGTTATCAAAGGCGATGAGGATAAAATTTTGATGTTTGATATATTCGGCACGTTTTGTCCACCGTGTCAAAAAGAAGCGCCCGATCTCACCAAATTTCAGATCGACAATCTAAACGACTTTACGATCGTGGGGCTCACGCACTTTGAAAACGTCACGAACGAGTACGTCGTGGAAAATTTCGCGCAAAAATACAACGCCTTTTACT
This sequence comes from Campylobacter showae, assembly GCF_004803815.1. Classification (NCBI taxonomy): domain Bacteria; kingdom Pseudomonadati; phylum Campylobacterota; class Epsilonproteobacteria; order Campylobacterales; family Campylobacteraceae; genus Campylobacter; species Campylobacter showae. The sequence continues at coordinate 1,341,626 of NZ_CP012544.1, forward strand.
TTATCTCAAACGACATAAAGACCAACGACAGGCTTTCGGCGCAAATTTTAGAGGATATAAAATACGAGCGACTCGAGAGCGTGCCGATAAAAATGGTGCTAAAAGGCGGCGTATATCAGGAGCTAACCGACGTAGATAGCGGAAAATTCGGCGTGAAATACTACCTAGGCGGCATCCATCTAGACGCGATGACGAAAGATTACGAGAGAATAAAAAATGCCCGCTAAAACCGCCACCGAGCGGGAGCGAGACGTCGCGATAAAGGAAAAACCCGAATTTCCGCGCAAATTTAAGGTTATTTTGCTAAACGACGACGTTACGAGTATGGATTTCGTCGTGGGCGTGCTGGTCGAGATTTTTCACCACACAGCCCAAAGCGCGGTAGCCGTGATGCTAAAAATACACAACGAAGGTAGCGGAGTGGCGGGTATATACAATAAAGAGATCGCCCAAACCAAACAAAACCAAACGCTAAAAGCCGCAGCCGCCGCGGGCTACCCGCTAAAGGCCGTCGTCGAGGAAGAGTAGCCCGTAAAAACGGGCGCGCAAAAAGCGCAAAGAGGAGGAAATAATGTTTGACTCGGATTTAAGCTATCTTTTGGAAAAGGCCGGGCAGTTTGCCTACTCGAATTTTCACGAGTATCTAACCAGCGAGCACGTGCTTTTCGTGCTGGTAAATTTAAACGAAGAGACTAGAGATATCCTGGCTGACGCAGGGCTCACCGACGTCGAGGGACTAAAAAGCGATCTAAAAAACTATCTACTGCAAACCAACGAGCAGGTGCCGCACCACAAACAGCCGCGCATGACGGTGCTTTTGGAGCAAATTTTTAAAGAGCTAAACGCCGAGCTAAAGGACAAAAATGTCGGTATCAGGGATTTGCTCTTTAAAATCGCGGCCAGAGGCGACACGTACGGGGCTAAAATTTTAGAATTTTACGACGTCGATCCGCAAAAGATCAAGCAAGCAACAAAAGACGACAAGCAGACTCGCGCTAAAAACTTCCAAAACCTAGCCAAATACTCGTCAAATTTAACCAAACTAGCCGCCGAGGGTAAAATAGATCCGATCATCGGGCGAGAAAACGAGCTAGCAAGGCTAATGCAAACCCTAAGCCGCCGCAAGAAAAATAATCCGATCCTAGTTGGCGAAGCGGGCGTGGGCAAAACCGCCGTAGTCGAAGGGCTCGCGCTAAAAATCGCAAGCGGCGAAGTGCCGCAGCGGCTAAAACAGGCGCAAATTTTCGCACTAGACATCGGCGCGATGATAGCCGGTACGAAATACCGCGGCGACTTTGAAAAGCGCCTAAAAGACGTGATGGACGAGGTGGCCGAGCAAGAAGACGCGATAGTTTTTATCGACGAGATCCACACGATCGTGGGCACGGGAGCCACGAACGGCGGCGGGCTTGATATGTCGAATTTACTAAAGCCCGCGCTTGCTAACGGCTCGCTTCGCTGCATCGGAGCAACGACGTACGCGGAGTATCGCAGCTTTTTTGAAAAAGAAAAAGCCCTCTCGCGCCGATTTGCTAAAATCGACGTCGTAGAGCCGAGCGCGGACGAGAGCGTCGAGATCCTAAAAGGGCTTCGCGCTAAATACGAGAGCTTTCACAGAGTCAAATTTAGCGACGAAATTTTAACTAAAAGCGTAGAGCTAGCCAAAAAATACCTAAACGATAGATTTTTGCCAGATAGCGCCATCGATCTCATCGACGAGGTCGGCGCGGCCTTAGCCCTACAAAACAGAAGCAAAACCGTAAAAATCTCCGATCTAAGCGCGGTTTTGAGCAAGATGGCAAATATCCCCGATACCAATCTAAAATCGGACGCCGCGGCAAATTTGAAAAATCTAGCCCAAAGACTGAAGTCCGAAATTTTCGGCCAAGATGAGGCCGTAGATACGCTAGTAGCGGCGATCAAACGCTCTTATGCGGGGCTAAAGCAACCAAACGCGCCAGTCGGTGTGTTTTTATTTACTGGATCAAGCGGCGTGGGCAAAAGCGAGCTAAGCGCGGCTCTAGCGCGAAATTTGGGCGTGCACTTCGAGCGATTTGACATGAGCGAATACATGGAAAAACATAGCGTATCGCGACTCATCGGCGCGCCTCCAGGATATGTCGGGTTTGAAGAGGGCGGCATACTCACAAACGCCGTTAAAAAACACCCTTATAGCGTGATTTTGTTTGACGAGATTGAAAAGGCCAGCGACGAGATGATAAACGTATTTTTGCAAATTTTTGACGGCGCTAGCCTCACCGATAACACGGGCGCAAAGAGCGATTTTCGCAACGCCGTCATCATAATGAGCTCAAATTTGGGCTCAAAAGAGGCTCCGACGCTGGGCTTTAGCAAGGATGAAAGCGGTAAAGCAGACTCTGCGGTAAAGGGATTTTTCAGCCCCGAGTTTCGCAACCGCATCGATAAAATCGTGCATTTTAACGATCTTAGCGAGGGCGCGCTAAGCCTCATAGCGCAAAAAATCATCAACGAGATAAACTCAAGCCTCGCCGAGAAAAAAGTCGTCATAAAAGCCTCAGCCGAAGCCAAAAAATACCTCTGGCAAAAGGGCTATAGTAAAGAATTCGGCGCCAGAAATCTAAAACGCCTGGTCCAAGACGAGATCTCGACCAAGCTTAGTGACGAGATACTTTTCGGCGCACTAAAAAACGGCGGCGTAGCAAATATCGCGCTAAAAAACGGCGAGCTGGCGTTTAAATTTGAAGCCACAAAATAAGCGAGCGCGGGGTCAAATTTGGAAAAAAACTATAACTTCCCAGACCCCGCAAAAGCCCCCGCAAACTCCCCTTTGGCCGTCGGCGGCGACCTAAGCGCGCAGGCGCTTTTGCAAGCTTACAACAAAGGCATTTTTCCGTGGTTTTTACCCGGCGAGCCCATATACTGGTGGTCGCCCGATCCGCGCGCAGTGCTAGCTCCAAGCGAAGTGCGCGTACAACAAAGCATAAAATCCGCGCTTAAAAAATTTGAAGTACGGTTTGACTACGACTTTGAAAATTTTCTAAAAATCTGCAAAAGCGAGCGCGAAAAACGCGAACCAACGTGGCTATCGGAAAACATCGTACGCGCCTACCTAAATTTGCACCGTCTAGGTATCTCGCATAGCGTAGAGGTGTATGATGACGGAGAACTAGCAGGCGGACTTTACGGGCAAATTTTCGGTAAAGTCTTTTGCGGCGAAAGTATGATCAGCCTAAAAACAGGCGCGTCAAAGGTTGCTCTCATCGCGCTTTGCCGCGCTTTAGGGCCGTTTAATTTTCTCATCGACTGCCAGGTTATGAACGATCATCTAAAGTTTATGGGCGCAAAGGCGATGAGACGAAGCGAGTTTTTAGCCAAATTTAACGAACTAAAAAATCAGCCTAGCGGCTTTGGCGAATTTAAAAATTTACTCTAAATTTGGAACGTCTTTTGCTTATTATCTCGTAAAATTTAGATAAAAAAGGCAAGAAAATGTTCGCAGGTATCCAAACCTCAAAATCAAAACCGCTCGTAGAAAGCGCGCTGGCAAGCAGAAATTTACGCCAGCAAATGATTTCTAGCAACATAGCAAACATCGACACGCCTTTTTACAAAGCCCGCGACATCGCGTTTGAAGCGGCTTTATCGCAAACGGCGCAAGAAATCTACGGCAAAGACGAAAATAAAATTTTAAAACTCGCGCAAACGGACGACGCGCACTTTCCTCGCGTGGATTTTCCGGCGTCAAACGGGGCGACAATATTTTTACGAGACGGACACATGGCGCGAAACGACGCAAACACCGTCGATCTAGACGTCGAAACGACCGAGCTTAGCAAAAACGCGATAATGATAACCGCACTCGACCGAGCTATGAGGCAAAGCGGCCAGATATTTAAAAGCGTGATCGACGCTAGCAGTAAAATTTAAGGATAGATTATGAGCAATTATTTAAGCGACTTTGATATTAGCGGATACGGACTAAGCGCCCAGCGTTTTAGAATGAACGTCATTAGCTCCAACATCGCCAACGCAAACACCGTACGAACGGCGGAAGGCGGCCCATATAGACGCCGCGAGGTGATATTTAAGGCGGTTGATTTTGATAGTGTACTAAACGATGAAGTGGCGAAAAAACATAACTTGCTCGAATACGAAAATCCGCTAGACGATAAATTCTATACAAAAGACGCAAAACCTGCTATAATGAGCGTCGTAGTTGACAAGATAGTGCGCGACGACAAGGACTTTAAGCTAAAATACGATCCGTCTCACCCCGACGCCGACGCGAGGGGCTACGTAGCGTACCCAAATATCAATCCAGTCATCGAAATGGCGGACTTGATCGAGGCCACGCGCGCCTATCAGGCAAATGTTTCGGCATTTCAGTCGGCTAAAACGATCGCTCAAAGCGCGTTAGAATTATTACAAGGTTAAATTTTATGACAAATATAGATAAAATCGGCTCGGTCGCTTCGCCGTTTGAAAAAAAAGAAGCAAAGACTCTGCAAAACCAAAAAGGGGAGTTAAATTTCGGCGACATGCTCGATAACTCGCTAAAAGAGCTAAACGAAATACAAATCAACGCAGACAAAGCCATCGCCGATCTAGCAACGGGCGAGGTAAAAGACCTGCACCAAGCAGCTATCGCTATCGGTAAGGCCGACACGTCGATGAAACTCATGCTAGAGATCCGAAATAAGGCCCTAAGCGCATACAAAGAAATCTCAAGAACGCAAATTTAAGCCTTGAATCAGCGAAAATCAAAAACAATCGCTTTATTTGCGTTTATTCTTTTTTTTATCTGCATATTTTTGGCAGTTATCTTTTACCGAGCAAATATCGAAAGACGCCTGCCAAAACTGGAAACTAGCGACATAAACACGGCTCTACGCGGCAACATAATAACAAAAGACGGCTTTAGTATCACCGGCAGCCAAAAGCTCTACAAGGTGATGGTGGACACTAGAAACATCGATCCCGATAAAAAAGATCTATTTATCAAACTGTACTGCATATATAGCGGTGATGATATAAAGCGCGTAACCAAAATCATCAACAGTCAAAAAGGCGCCGTTACGCTCTCCTATAAGATCGATGCCAAGGGTGCAGCGTATCTACAGGAGCTATCAAAAAAGCTGTATAAAAAGAAAATCTTTATCCCATACGAAGACCCGAATACCGGGGCTGCGATACTGCGCAATATGAGCATAATAGAAAGCGGCGAAAGCAGGCAATATGTCGCAGCAGACGCGCTCACGCCGATGATAGGCTACGTAAAAAAGGTCGAAAAAGACGGTATCACTAAAACAGAAGGGGTAAAGGGCGTAGAGAAAGCCTACGAATACTACATCTCCTCGATACAAGACGCAAAACTGCTAGGCCCAAAAGATATCGGAAACAACATCATCCTTACAAGCGATTCAAATTTGGCTAACCGCGTGGATGGATACGATATCATCCTAAACGCCTCGCTTAAACTACAAACCAGACTAGAGCAAATCATCGATGAAAAGAAAGAATTTCTAAACGCAAAAGAGATAATCGTAGGCATCATGGACTCAAAAACGGGCGGTCTACTAGCGCTTGCCAGCACCTCTCGCTACAGCCCCTCAAACATCAGAAAACAAGACTACAAATCGCTAAACTCCTCGGCAACCGAGTATGCATACGAGGTCGGTTCGGTATTTAAACCGTTTATTTTCGCCCTCCTTTTAGCAAACGACAAAATCAATCCGCTCGAGCGGATAAACACCTACAACGGCGTCTATCAGCTAGGAAAACGCACGATAAAAGACACGCACCCGGAGCCGTTTCTCACAGCCGAAGACATCATCGTATATAGCTCGAATATCGGCATGATACAGATCGCCCAGCGACTAGACGGTTCTCAAATTTACTCAGGGCTTTTAAATTTCGGTTTCACGCAAAAAACAGGCATCGATATGCCATACGAGCAGGTCGGAAACATGCCGCCGGTAGCCAAGCTAAATTCACAAATTTACAAAGCTACGATCAGCTACGGATACGGCCTGCAAGCGACTTTTATCCAGCTTTTAAAGGCGTATAACGTATTTAATAATAAAGGCGTGATGGTGACGCCAAAGGTCGTAGACTCGCTCTATAAAGACGGTAAATTTTTCGTCGTAAACGACCCAAAACCGGTCGAAGCCATAAGCCAAGAAGTGGCCGAGAGGATGAAGCGCATCCTGATAAAAACCGTCGAGATCGGCACCGGCAAAAGAGCAAAGGTGGAAGGCCTAGAAATCGGCGGCAAAACAGGCACCGCACACATCGCCACGACCGGTGGCTACGCAAATACCTATAACGGCTCGTTTTTCGGATTCGTCAACGACTCACAGGGCAATAGCTATACGATAGGTGTTTTAGCCAGAGAGCCGAAGAAACCGTATTATTATTTTGGTGCTCAAAGCGCGCTACCGACTTTTAGAGCGGCTGTGGAGCTGATGGTCGAAGAGGGTTTTTTAAAACCCGATGAAAATTTGACCGCACCGGAGCAAGCTGCGCCGCCAACCGAAAATACAGAGAAAAAAACCACAAACTCAAATTCTAAAAGCAAGCAAAAAAAGAATTAACTCTCAATCACCCATATACAATATTAAATTAGACTTAATGGAACTTAATTTAAATATAAGAAGTATTAAGTTACTATGAAAAACATGAAAACCAAGTGTATAATCCGTTCAAGAATTTCTAAGCTAAATTTATAGAAATCTTATAGCATTTTTATCTGATATAGAAGCTCCAAAATAGCATAATTTTCCAAAGTCTCAGAAAAACAGTCAATAAAATAAGCAAATTGAGAAACTTCTGCAGTATCGGCATTGGTTCACTAACAGAGCAGCTCATGACTATTTGGTATAAACTTTGCCGTCCATTTTAAACATACCGTTCCGATTGGAGTAATGAGTGAAGCGAAGTAGTAAAAGCGGCTTTCCCAATCTCAAAGCAAAGCTTCTAGGCGGGCTTGGAAATCTCACCGCAAGATTTACTTATTTTTTACTTCTATATATCTTCGGCAAAATACTTGAGAATTTATCTAAATTTCTTCTCAGAAAATCGCGAACGGTAGATATACTTGTTTTCATCTACAAAATCATAGTTCTTGTGCTTGCACACTCTTTGAGAAAAACTCCTTTAAAAGTTTTTAACTTATCTTGAGTCTAAAAAGCATAAAACCTAGCTTAACACACCCAAGTTGGATACTCAGCCAACTACACTAAAAACTCTCTATGGAATAAAGGCAAAAATGCTAAACAAAAATAAGATAACGGTTTGAGCTATTAATTATAGTTTATCCCAGACAATGCAAACTCACCAAACACAACTATATACCACAAGATATCAAACTAAAAACAGACTAATGTGATACATACCCTAAAACAATTCAAAAAAGAATATGATTAAAGCAATTCGAAAGACATAACGTAAGGAATAAGATATAAATTTAAAAAGTCAAAAACAAATATCCAAAAACAAATTATAAAGCCAAGATAGAGATACAAAAAACCAGTTAAAACAAAAAAACTAAAAACAAATTTATAAAAATATACAACAGATTACAAGAGAACTAAAGCAAAGAATACAGAATATAAAATAAGAGAGTAAATAGTATAAAAGCATAAAAAACAAAGCCCGCAACGACCTACTTTCCCGACATCCCAGTAAGGGAGAGTATCATCAGCCAGGACGAGCTTAGCTTCTTGGTTCGAGATGGAGCAAGGCGTTTCCTCGTCTGTATAGTCACGGGCAGTGTTAAAGAAATAAACTATATTAATTTACTTCTTTAACACTGCTATTTAATTGTTAAAAGTCAAATTTCATTTTAACTAAAACAAGATCTTGATAAGGTATAGATTAGATATTTTATTTCTAATTTTGGAAATAAAATTACCCTTAACAAGGAAGTGATGCTTATTAAAAGATAAGCAGACGAGCTATTAGTACTGGTCAGCTAAAGGACTTTCATCCATTACACACCCAGCCTATCAAACTTATAGTCTATAAGAGCTCTTAAAAGAAGATTCATCTTGGAGTTGGCTTCCTGCTTAGATGCTTTCAGCGGTTATCACATCCCGACATAGCTACCCAGCGCTACCCTTGGCAGGATAACTGGTACACCAGTGGTCGGTTCAACCCGGTCCTCTCGTACTAGGGTCAACTCTCCTCAATCTTCTTGCGCCCACGGCAGATAGGGACCGAACTGTCTCACGACGTTCTGAACCCAGCTCGCGTACCGCTTTAAATGGCGAACAGCCATACCCTTGGGACCTGCTCCAGCCCCAGGATGCGATGAGCCGACATCGAGGTGCCAAACCTCCCCGTCGATGTGAGCTCTTGGGGGAGATCAGCCTGTTATCCCCGGGGTACCTTTTATCCTTTGAGCGATGGCCCTTCCACACAGAACCACCGGATCACTAAGACCGACTTTCGTCCCTGCTTGACGTGTATGTCTTGCAGTTAAGCTGGCTTTTGCCTTTATACTCTGCGAACGATTTCCAACCGTTCTGAGCCAACCTTTGTAAGCCTCCGTTACATTTTGGGAGGCGACCGCCCCAGTCAAACTACCCACCAGACATTGTCCTACTTGAGGATAACTCAAGCTAGTTAGCTATCAGAATAAAAAAGAGTGGTATCTCAACAACGGCTCACCATAAACTGGCGTCTATGGATCAAAGCCTCCCACCTATCCTGCACATTTTTATCCCAATAGCAGTGTCAAGCTGTAGTAAAGGTCCACGGGGTCTTTCCGTCTTGCCGCGGGTAGGAGGAATTTTCACCTCCACTACAATTTCACTGGATCCCTCTTCGAGACAGCTCCCATCTCGTTACGCCATTCATGCAGGTCGATATTTAATCGACAAGGAATTTCGCTACCTTAGGACCGTTATAGTTACGGCCGCCGTTTACTCGGGCTTCGATCAAACGCTTCGCAGAGCTAACGTCATCAATTAACCTTCGAGCACCGGGCAGGCGTCACACCCTATACATCCTCTTACGAGTTAGCAGAGTGCTGTGTTTTTGGTAAACAGTCGGGAGGGACTCTTTGTTGTAACCTTCAATGCTTACGGAGTAAATCCTTCACAAAGTTAGGCACACCTTATACCGAAGATACGGTGCTATTTTGCAGAGTTCCTTGAAGAGAGTTCTTCCACGCGCCTTAGAATACTCATCCCACCCACCTGTGTCGGTTTACGGTACGGGCAACTATAACTAAACTTAGAAACTTTTCTTGGCTCGACAGTATCAGCAATTCGCTATCCATTCCGAAGAACTTCAAACGCCTGTGGGGTCTCGGCTTAAAAAGATCCGGATTTGCCTGGATCTTAACCTACACCTTTCGACTAGCACTACCATCCGCTAGCTTGCTTAACTCTAAGCGTCCTTCCATCGCACATTATAGTTGGCATTGGAATATTAACCAATTTTCCATCGCATACCCCTTTCGGACTTTGCTTAGGACCCGGCTAACCCTACGATGACGAGCATCGCGTAGGAAACCTTGGGTTTACGGCGTTGGGGATTCTCACCCCAATTATCGCTACTCATGCCTGCATGCTCACTTGCATTCGCTCCAGCGCTCCTTACCGGTACACCTTCGACGCTGAATGCAACGCTCTCCTACCACTTAGTAAAACTAAGTCTAAAGCTTCGGTACTCATTTTAGCCCCGTTATATTTTCCGCGCAGAATCACTAGACCAGTGAGCTATTACGCTTTCTTTAAAGGATGGCTGCTTCTAAGCCAACCTCCTGGTTGTTTAAGTAACTCCACATCGTTTTCCACTTAAATGAGATTTAGGGACCTTAGCTGTTAGTCTGGGTTGTTCCCCTCTCGACGACGGATTTTATCACTCGCCGCCTGACTGCCATGATTACACACTAGGTATTCGGAGTTTGATAGGGTTTGGTACATTGGTGTATGCCCTAGCCCATTCAGTGCTCTACCCCCCAGTGTTACTACATGACGCTATACCTAAATATATTTCGGAGAGAACCAGCTATCACGATGTTTGATTGACCTTTCACCCCTATCCACAAGTCATCCCATGGCTTTTCAACGCCAGCGGGTTGGGTCCTCCACCGGCTCTTACACCGGCTTCAACCTGCTCATGGATAGATCACATCGTTTCGGGTCTGCAGCATCTGACTAAACGCCCTATTAAGACTCGCTTTCGCTACGGCTCCGGGTTTCCTTAACCTCGCCAGACACCACAACTCGCAGGCTCATTATGCAAAAGGCAGTCCATCACACGTCATAAAGAATCGTGCTCTGAATGATTGTAAGTAAATGGTTTCAGGTTCTATTTCACTCTGATCACCTCAGTTCTTTTCACCTTTCCCTCACGGTACTTGTGCACTATCGGTCTAGTAGTAGTATTTAGGGTTGGATCGTGGTCGACCCAGCTTCAGACAGAATATCACGTGTTCCGCCCTACTCAGGATACTGCTAAGCAAAACAAAGCTTTCATATACGGGAGTATCACCCTCTGTGCTTAATCTTTCCAGATTATTCTATTAGCTAAGTTTAGTCTATATCGCAGTCCTACAACCCCGTTAGTAAACTAACGGTTTGCCCTCTTACGCGTTCGCTCGCCGCTACTAGCGTAATCTCTTTTGATTTCTTTTCCTGAGGGTACTAAGATGTTTCAATTCCCCTCGTTCGCTCCATAATAGGTAGTTAAGCTCGCGCTTAACTGGGTTGCCCCATTCAGAAATTCCCGGATCAAAGCCCCTTGACGGCTCCCCGAGACTTATCGCAGCCTGGCACGTCTTTCATCGCCTCTACTAGCCAAGGCATCCACCACTTACTCTTAGTAGCTTACCTTTTATTAGTATATAATATATTCTAATTCGCATCACTTCCTTGTTAAAGGTAACTTGTAAATTTAAGATTTCAAAAACGAAGTCTCAAACCCAATATCTATTACGAAATTTAAATCTCTGGCTTTTAAGACGGAAAGCATTGACTAATACCTAGGTAAGTTTTAAATCCTATGATATCTTGTGACGTCAAACTTCTGCATTAAGCAAATAAGCAAGATCTTTAAATCTTTAACAAGTCCTGTAAAATTGTTTTATTTATTAAAACTTGATTGTGACTTTTAACAATGATAAACTAAATAACGTTTAGACTTCTCAGCTTGGTAAAGCCAAGCTTGCGACAAGGAGCTTCGCTCCCTTGACCCACCTAAAGCACAAAATTGCTTACGCAATTTCGTAAATTTAGAAGAATAGTCGTTTCCTAAAGTCTAATTAGAAAGCTTGAGTAAAAAGTCCTCTAATTAAACTTTATCTATTATGTTAAACTAATCATGGTGGAGAATAGCGGGATCGAACCGCTGACCTCCTGCGTGCAAAGCAGGCGCTCTCCCAGCTGAGCTAATTCCCCAATTAAATTCTCTGGTGGGCCTAACAAGACTTGAACTTGTGACCTCACCCTTATCAGGGGTGCACTCTAACCAGCTGAGCTATAGGCCCCTAAAGGTTTGTGTCAATCTTTCAAAACTAAACAAGGTCGATTGAGTAGATTATCTATAGCGATAACCTAAATTTTCCTTTGACGAATATCTTGTGAGAGAATATTCGTTGTACTCTAGAAAGGAGGTGATCCAACCGCAGGTTCTCCTACGGTTACCTTGTTACGACTTCACCCCAGTCGCTGATTCCACTGTGGACCATAACCGGTTTGGTATTTGGGCTTCGAGTGAAATCAACTCCCATGGTGTGACGGGCGGTGAGTACAAGACCCGGGAACGTATTCACCGTAGCATGGCTGATCTACGATTACTAGCGATTCCGGCTTCATGGAGTCGAGTTGCAGACTCCAATCCGAACTGGGACATATTTTATAGATTTGCTCCATCTCGCGATATTGCGTCTCATTGTATATGCCATTGTAGCACGTGTGTCGCCCCGGACATAAGGGCCATGATGACTTGACGTCGTCCACACCTTCCTCCTCCTTGCGAAGGCAGTCTCATTAGAGTGCTCGGCCGAACCGTTAGCAACTAATGACGTGGGTTGCGCTCGTTGCGGGACTTAACCCAACATCTCACGACACGAGCTGACGACAGCCGTGCAGCACCTGTCTTAACATTTCTGCAAGCAGACACTCTTCCATCTCTGGATGATTTGTTAGATATCAAGTCCGGGTAAGGTTCTTCGCGTATCTTCGAATTAAACCACATGCTCCACCGCTTGTGCGGGTCCCCGTCTATTCCTTTGAGTTTTAATCTTGCGACCGTACTCCCCAGGCGGTATACTTAATCCGTTAGGTGCATTACTGCCTCGACTAGCGAAGCAACAACTAGTATACATCGTTTAGGGCGTGGACTACCAGGGTATCTAATCCTGTTTGCTCCCCACGCTTTCACGCATTAGCGTCAGTTAAGTTCCAGCAGATCGCTTTCGCAATGGGTATTCTTCTTGATCTCTACGGATTTTACCCCTACACCAAGAATTCCATCTGCCTCTCCCTTACTCTAGATTATCAGTTTCCCAAGCAGTTTAACGGTTAAGCCGTTAGATTTCACAAGAGACTTGATAATCCGCCTACGCGTCCTTTACGCCCAGTGATTCCGAGTAACGCTTGCACCCTCCGTATTACCGCGGCTGCTGGCACGGAGTTAGCCGGTGCTTATTCCTTGGGTACCGTCATAATTCTTTCCCAAGAAAAGGAGTTTACGCTCCGAAAAGTGTCATCCTCCACGCGGCGTTGCTGCTTCAGGGTTTCCCCCATTGAGCAATATTCCCTACTGCTGCCTCCCGTAGGAGTCTGGACCGTGTCTCAGTTCCAGTGTGACTGATCATCCTCTCAGACCAGTTACGCGTCATAGCCTTGGTAAGCCATTACCTTACCAACTAGCTGATACGATATAGCCCTATCCATTACCGAAAAACTTTCCCGTATCTACTTATATAGATACGGAGTATAAGGTATTAGCAGTCGTTTCCAACTGTTGTCCCTTAGTAATGGGCAAGTTAGCTATATATTACTCACCCGTGCGCCACTAAGATTAAATAGCAAGCTACTTAATCTCCGTTCGACTTGCATGTATTAGGCACGCCGCCAGCGTTCACTCTGAGCCAGGATCAAACTCTCCATATTAAATTACCTAAATCATTAAAGATATTAGGATTTTATTATGAAGTTTTAATCAAAAAACTTTAATTTTATTAATTAGTTTTATCTCTTATCTACTTTCCAAGGAAAGCCTGATAAAAGATTGGCTCAATCGATCACTTGTTTAGATTTCAAAGATTGACTAATTAGTTTAACAGTGTTAATTTAAAAAACTCGCTTTCTGTGAAGCGGAAAGTGAATTATATAGAAAACATGCTTAAACAAACATAAAATTTGTCTAAGCATGCTAAATTTTATTGAAGAAGAGATTTTAGGGATAAATTTTCGTTAAAGATTAAATCTTGCGTTCTTTTATTGTATTTAAAGATAGTTACGTATTTGCCGCCGTTTTCTATAAATAGTCCGCCGTTTACGAGCATAGCATCTATCCCCTCTTTTTCCTCACCACTACCGAATACAAACCCACCAGGCGTCGTATCAAGCTCGATTTTACCGCTAAAATTTATAGCAGTCGGGATATTTTCGAGCAGATTTTGAGTATCTATGCCGTCCGGATCGATAGAAATCTCAAAATTTGAGACATAGCTCTTGCCTGCCGCATTTTTAAAATTTAAATTGTCAAATGTAAGTTTCGGCGCTCTTTTTATAAATTTATCAAGTGCTTGCATTATGGCCGCAAGCTGAGCTTCAGGCTCTCCCTTTGCGTTAATAATATCTTCAAACGCGCCTTTGTCTAAATTTGAAAATTTCGTTTTGATCAAAAAGTCTTTAAATTCATATTTTCCATATTTTATTTTCTCTATAGTGCTCGTATCATCCTGCGTTAAAGTATCGCTTAGCACGGTTAGTTTTGAGTCGCTCGCTATCTTTCCGATTTGTAGCGCCTCGGCACCCGAAATGACGTCTATACCGCCAAGTTCAAATTTATAAGCACTATTTACAAGCGCTTTAGAGATCATTTTCGGCTCGATCGGAGTTTCGTACTTCACGTCGTAGTCGATATTTTTTATCTTTATAGCGACGCCTTGTTTGCTAGCAAAATCGATAAAGTCGTTTACAAAAGTAGCTCCGGTTATTTTCTTTTCGCCGTTTATATCAAAATTTAAAAACGATTTGGCGAGATTTAGCTTATTGCCGTCTTGTTCTTTTTGCACTCCAACCAGCTCAAAGACGAATTTTTTATCTCCTCCAGAAGCGCCGTCGGCATGAAATTTAATAGGTCTAGTCGTATCAAATATCTCTTTGATGAAATTTTTATACGGGTCGTTTAAAAACTCGGCATCGCCCGCAACCTCAAATTTACCCAGCAAGCTGTCAAATCCATGCGAGATATTCATATCGATTTTTATCGCCAGATCCTCGGGCGCGCCGTACTCTTCGCCAAGAGAGACGAGCTCGTTTATGTAGTTTTTAGACAAAACCACGTCGTAGTTTGCGTGCGATTTTAGCAGACCGCCCTCAAATACGCTGTTTTTGACCTCCATACCGTTTGCTTTGATTAGGTTCAAAGCCTCGTTATATTTTTCCTCCACCTTGTTTGCGTTAAATTTTAGCCCGCCAAAAACCACGCCGGCTATAATCACCAATACAATGAGTAACTTTTTCATTCCGACCTTCCTTTCTTTTTTGTTGCTTTTTGTAGATATACCCAGATGAGCGTCAGTAGCGAAAACATCGCAACCGGCATCAGCCAGCCGTTTTCGCCCATAAAATTCCACGCCCGCTCAAATGCCTCGCCCGCCCAAAAGCTGCCTAGCCCGAGCAAAATCGCCCAAGCTACCGCGCTAACAACGTTTATGACGCTAAATTTAGCAAACGAATACTTTGTAAGCCCGATAGCAAGCGGAATGAGGGTTTTTAGTCCGTAGATAAATTTTTTGAAAAATATTATTTTATTTCCGTGCTGCTTGAATAAAATTTGAGAGAAGGCAAGCTTGCGTTTATGTCTAGCCAAATACGGCATCACGGCGGCACGGTTATACCTGCTGACGTAAAAAAGCAGCGTATCGCCGATAGCGTTGGCTGCGGCTGCCAGCACGATACTCACGGTTATGTCCATCTTGCCAAGGTGAGCCAGCACACCGGCTGCTATAATAGCCACCATGCCGCCCCCAAGCGAATATAAAAACACTATCACGTACCCGTAGGTCGATAGCGAGGTTAGCATCTCTTGCAAATTTGGCCTTTAGTATTTTGAGATAGCGCTCATTAGCGCGTTGTATCCGTAGCTATCCATCCTTAGAGGTGCGTCGCTAGTTTTAGCCAGCACCGCTCCGCCAAAGCTCGCCCCCGCGAAAAACCCGTCGTTGTCCGTATACGCATAAATGTCGCTAGTAAAGCTAAAATCGCTCACTCTGCCGTAAAATTTGCCCGTATCGGCAAATGCAAACGATGCGTCGGCGTTTATCGTGATTTTGGCGTCTTTTATGTCGGCCACCAGGCTATCTTTTAGGATAAATAGCACGAGCGAGCTATTTTCGTAGCCTACTTGCAACCCGATACTGCCGCCGCTGATATCCACGACCATCATTTCGCTTGGCGCATACGGGTTTCCAACAAGCATCACGCCCTTGCCGTGCATACCGCCCAGCACGAAGCCGACTTTAGTAATGCTCGGAAAAACGACGACCGCTTTTGCGTTTTGAAGCAAAGCCTTAACCGGCGCATCAGAGTTTTTACGCATCGTCGTCGTAAAAGAATTTGATGCGTTTAGCACGAGTTCGTCGTTTGCCGCGAGCGCTAAAACGCAAAAAATCGCTAGTAAAATTTTTCTCATTTTCTACCTAAATTTGACCTATTTCGCCATTTCTATGGCTCTAGTTTCGCGGATCACGTTTACCTTGATCTCGCCCGGATATTGCACCTTGCTCTCGATCTCTGCGGCGATTTCTTTAGCTACTAGTACCGCTTCATCGTCGTTTATGAGCTTGGCGTTTGCGATGACGCGGATCTCGCGACCGGCGTTTATCGCGTATGCCTGCTTGATACCCTCTTTGCTTTTTGCGATGTTTTCTATCTCTTCGACGCGTTTCAGGAAGCTCTCCAACACCTCTCTACGAGCTCCCGGACGAGCCGCACTTAGAGCGTCCGCAGCGCAAACGGCGGCGCTTTCTACGCTAGTGGCCTCCTCGTGTCCGTGGTGAGCATAGATAGCGTTTATGACGACAGGATGTTCTTTGTAGCGTTTGCAAATTTCAGCGCCTAGATCCACGTGGCTACCCTCAAATTCATGCGTCAAGGCCTTGCCGATATCGTGTAGCAAGCCCGCTCTTTTGGCTAATTTTTCGTCCCCGCCCGTTTCAGCCGCTATGATGCCGGCAAGATGCGCTACCTCGAGGCTGTGCGCTAGGGCGTTTTGTCCGTAGCTGGCTCTAAATTTTAGCTTGCCGATTAGCTTCATTATCTCGGGATGGATTTTGCTAAGGCCCAGGTCGATGACGATATTTTCGCCCTCCTCTAGGATTGATGCTTCAAATTCTTCGCATACTTTTTTGTGCAGATCTTCTATCCTTGCCGGCTGTATGCGGCCGTCTTGCACCAAAAGCTCTATCACGCGCGTAGCAATCGCTCTTCGGTAGAGGTTAAAGCTGCTTAGCGTGATAGCGTGCGGCATATCGTCGATGATGATATCTACGCCGAGCACCATTTCCAGAGTCTTGATATTGCGGCCTTCTTTGCCGATTATACGGCCTTTTAGCTCGTCATTTTTGATATCTACAACGTTTATCAGGCGCTCGGCAGCAAACTCTCCCGCAAACCTCGACGTAGCCTGCGCCAGGATGTAGTTAACCCGCTTTTTAGCCTCGCGCTTAGCCTCTTCCTCGTGTTTTCGCACGATGTGAGCGATCTCGGCGCGGCTTTTTTCCTCTACTTTTTTTAGCACCTCTTCGCGCGCCTCTTCTTGCGTTAGGCCGGCGGCGTGTTCGAGTACCTTTAGCGCCTCTTGTAGTTTGGCTTGATAGCTTGCTTTTAGCCCAAGCCCTTCCTCGTACATGTTTTTTGCTTCATTTCGGGATTTTTCTAGCTCGGCCCTGCTTTCGTTTAAAATTTCTTGCTCATTTAGCAGAGTTTGCTCTTTTTTACCGATTTCTTCAAATTTTTGCGTGTACTCTTTTTGTAGTTTTACGGTTTTGTCGTCGTATTTTTTCTTAGCTTCAAATTCAGCCTCTTGGACTTGGATTTTAGCGTCTTTTAGCGTGCGCTCGGCCTCAAATTCTATCGCTTTAGCCTTTGCTTTTGCTTGTTCTAAAAATATATTGTAGTTTGCGTCGTTGATTTTTTTAGCGATGAGATAGCCTACACCAGCGCCCGCCGCACCTGTTCCTAAGCCGATTAAAATTTCTATCATAGATTCCTCTTTTTACGTAAATTTTGCTCGGGGTCAGGTAAAAATCACAAGTAGCGTCGTGATCTTCAGATATGATTTCATTTGTAAAATTGTCTAAAATTTCAACGAATATCAAGGTAGGTCGGTAAGGCAAATTTGCAAAAAATCTATCATAAAAACCTTTACCGTGTCCTATTCGCGCCATATTTCCGTCCACCCCGAGAGCCGGAACTACGGCTACGTCTATACGCTTTTTAAATATCTTGGTGCTTAACGGCTCTTTTACGCCAAATTTCGTCCGAGATACAAGCGGTAGCCTGGATTTTACCATTTCTAAACTAATACCAAGCATAAACGGAGCGAAAATTTCATACTTTTTGGCTAGTTCGCGCTTTAAAATATAAAAATTTGGCTCATAAGAAAGGGGGTTAAAAATCAAAATCCGTTTGGCTTTAAGCTCGGTTAGTAAATTTAAAAGCGGCTTAAACATCTTATAGTGTTTCGCTCGCGCCGAAATTTGAACCTCTTTTTTTAAAATCCGTTTGGCGTCGCGCCTAAAATATTCTTTTGTCAAATTTAACGCTCGTTTCATAAATTTTATGTATAATTTCTTCCAAATTTCAAAATAGGAAAAATATGAAAAAAACTCTTCTGATTATACCATTTTTAGCTCTATTTTTAGGCGGCTGCGACAATGAAAATAAAAGCGACGCAAACAAAACTAGCGACGCGACTCCAACAACAACTACGTCTGCTCCTAGCCAAAGCCAAAGTGCAAGCCTAGAAGCGCCTTTTGATCTAACTCTCATGGACGAGAGCAAGATGACACTGCAAAAATTCGACAAAGGCTTTAAAGTCGAGGGTAACGACGAGGCGATTTTGTTTAATTTTTTCGCCACCTGGTGTCCGCCTTGTAAGGCCGAAATACCGCACCTAAATAATCTAAACGATAAATTTAAAGGTAAGCTAAAAATCGTAAGCGTACTGATGGAAGACAAATCAAAAGACGAGATAGACGCGTTTATGAAGAAATTTAAGATAAATTTCGGCATTAGCTACGGCGAAAACAACTTCCTCTTCGCAAAGGCTCTAGGCGGCGTCGTAGGCATCCCGTACATGGTGCTTTATAAACCAAACGGCGAATACGCCACGCACTACGTCGGGCTCGTGCCAGAAGAGATGCTAGAAAGCGATATAAATAAGGTAATCAACTAATGTTTGGCTTTTTAAAAAAGGGGCTTGATAAGACGCTCGCGGCGATCCGCTCGTCAAAACCAGCCGACAAAAAAATCTCAAAGGAAATTTTAGAAGAGATCCTACTTGAAGCCGACATCGCCTACGAGATCGTCGAGGAGGTCCTCTACTACCTGCCGCCGCAAAACGAAGTAAAAAAAGACGACCTAAAGCGGCTTTTAAATACCTACTTCATATACGAAAACGAGCGCGAGGCAAAAGTCGGAAAGCCTTTCGTGGAGCTGATTTTGGGCGTCAACGGAGCTGGCAAAACGACCACGATCGCAAAGCTTGCAAATTTATATAAAAATGAAGGCAAAAGCGTTATTTTAGGCGCCTGTGATACGTTTAGAGCTGGCGCCATCGAGCAGCTACGTCAGTGGGCTATCAGAACTGACGTTACTATCGTCGCTACGCAGCAGGGTCACGATCCGTCTGCGGTCGCCTTTGACACGATCAGCTCGGCCGTGGCTAAAAACCTAGACAACGTCATCCTAGACACCGCAGGTCGCCTGCAAAATCAAACTAATTTAGCCAATGAGCTAAGCAAGATCGTCCGCATCGCAGACAGAGCATACGCAGGCGCACCGCACCGCAAGATTCTCATCCTCGACGGCACGCAGGGCAACGCAGGCCTCGCTCAAGCAAAAGCCTTTAACGACATCGTGAGCCTTGACGGCGTCATCATCACCAAGCTTGACGGCACGCCAAAGGGCGGAGCGCTTTTTGGCGTCGCGCGCGAGCTAGAGCTACCGATACTCTACATCGGCACCGGAGAGACGATGAACGATCTAGTCAAATTTGACCCGCACGATTTCGTAGATACTATCGTGGATGAAATTTACGCCTAAATATCGGGCGTAAATTTTAGCTTTTTAAATTTATCCCCATTCCCTTAAATTTGCAAATTTTATATATAGTACCCGCGCTTAACGCAATCTACTAAAATGACGACGCAAGAGTACGAGGCTAATTTTAGCGAAGACGATGTGCCCGGCTGGGACGCGATAGCACGCGCGCTAGAAAATATCTACGATCCCGCAAACGAGCGTCACTATGCATCTCGGCTACATGCGAGCCTGGGCGGTGAGGATTATCTAGAGGGCGTTAGTATATTTGACTCCATCAAAGGCGCTCCGCACCGTCATCTCATAAGCTTTGGCATGAGCGAGCTTTACTGTGATCCCCAAAGCTCTCAGGAGGAATTTAGCGGCTGGGGATTTGAGTTTAGTATGCGTGTCGTGCCGTTTACGGACGATCCGGGCTCAAAGTCCAGTGATGGCTCAGTAGTCCCGCATGAGCCTTTTTGGGCGATATCTCTTATGCAAAATTTCGCCAAATACGTCTATAGCAGCAAAAAATGGTTCGAGGCTTATCATTTTATCCCGACCAACTCCCCTCTACGCCTTAATACGGACACTAAACTCGCAGGCGTCGCCTTCGCGCCAGATCCAGTGCTAGGAGGCATAGATACGCCAAACGGCAGAGTCGAGTTTTTACAAATGGTCGGCATTACGCAGCGCGAGCTAGAGTGGCTACGCGAGGATCCGACTACGCAGCGCGTAGAGCGGCTCATAGATATGATGCGTAAGGACAATCCTCTGCTAATCACCGACCTAAAGCGCACGAAAGAATACGTTTGATTTAATAGCAATTAGATCGGCAAGGCAAATTTAGCCTTGGCAGTAAGTAATGGCCGGAAATTTGCTAGCCCTTGCCGGCTATTTTTATCTCTTTTGCTATTAATTTCTAATTTATATATCCGATTTCTCATAAAAATCAGTAAAATTTAACTGGTTTGGCTTTGCCTAAAATCTCATCTTACACAAACACGAAATGATTGGATTTGCAGCAACATATTTAGCTGATTTTTGGTTATACACAAATACGCTCAAATTTTATTGGTTAATTTATAAAAAGCAAATTTACTCACGTACACTGCATAAAAAACCCGCTCACCCGCGTCTGCTCACACCAAAACACGTATAAAATCCCGCCGCTACCGAACATCACCTCGCCGCCTTGCTCGCAGCTTGGAAGCTCGCTATCAAGCTGCATCAAAAACTCCATCTTTTCGCCGCATATCGGGCACGTCGGCACCAAGGCGCCCTGTATCCACGAAGGCTCGCCGCCGATGCGCGCGAGGTTTTGCCTGCTGTTTGACATCCCCCAGTCCTGAGCCGCCCAGCGCGCCGGCGTAGGCGCCAGTGCTACTTCGCACTCCTTTATCGGTTCGTCAAAGGCGTATTCGACCTGCGTCCTATTTCCGATACGCCACGGCATACCCTGCGCGTCGTGCTCGTAAAAGACTATCTCGCCTTCGTTTACCTCTCTAACGTGAGCGGCGAGGATTAGGCGCGGCAGCGATCGCACGGGCAAGTCGCGGGGCAGCGGATCAAGCGTGATAAGATGAAATAGCGGATTTTGCACATCGCCGTCCACCTCGTCCAAGACCCCGCCGAGCTTATATCCTGCCTCGCCACTCTCAAACCGCCAGGTCGGATGGTGCTTCGCCAGATGCGTTGCATATGGTGCGCCGAAATAGCCGCGCGGAAAGCTTATGTGATACACGCGCTGTCTGCAGTATCTTTTGAGCCTAAATTTCTCGCCGTCAAAGCAAATTTCATCGTTCGGCGCTTTTTGTGATTTATCGGAGTCGGATTCGTTTGAGTTAAATTTAGAGCCGTGTTCGGCCGCGCACGCTTTAAAATTTTCGCTCGCTTGAGCTTGCTTTGTGTCACCGTGTTTGAGCACATCCATTTTTAAAATTTCATCCGCCGCCGTTTGAGCCGCGCCGTCCGCGCCAAATTTAACCCGCTCAAAAGTAAATCCCACGGCCTCCAGCCAGTAGTCGATATACTCAAACAGGTCGCACGGACGGTCGAAAAAATCCTCTGCAAGCGCGAACTCGCAGGCAAATTTTACGTTTCGCGGATCGCGGGTTTGCAGCAGGCAGCTAAAAATTTTTTGCCGCTCATCCCTGCTCGTCTGTGGATCCGCAAGCTTCTCACACCAGATTTGTGAGCCCTCATAGCTAAGCCCGCGCCACGGATACTCCGCATAATACGCGCTCTCGCTCGGCTGCAATTTAAAAAGCTCGCCCAGATACGGGTGCAAAAACGGTGCGAACTCAAGACTCGCCGCAGCGATGACTTCTTCGGCGTTTTTCCAGCGCGCGCTCTTTTCATCTCTTCCGCGTTGCCGTGCGTTTTTGCTTGCACTTTCGTCTGCCCGCACCGAGCGTGCATTCTCGCCCGTCTGTGCCGCGCTTTCGCTCTGCTTCGTTTCGCACCTCTCTGCCGCCTCCTCGCGCAAAATTTCAACCGCCGTAGCGATCAGAGCTTTAAAATCCTCCTCACCTACGTAACCCATAGCGTCCTTTAGCAGCGTGCCGCCCTCTTGCTGCCCACGCAGCAGGCTGTCCGCTAGCGTAAAATACGCCGCCGCATCACCTTGCAGCTGCCAAAATCGCTCGTATAAATCTGGCACTCTAAAGCCGTCGCATTCGAAATCTCGCGCTAAATTTAGTGCCTCGTCCCGCTTGCCCATACTTATTTTCCTTTATAGTTTTATCGCAAATTTTACCAGGATTTATCTTGCTTTTGCGCCAAATTTAAAGCCATCGGTTGCGGAAAGATTAAGCATTAAGATAATTCAAGAATCATGCGGATTAGGCGATACGAAAACCAAATTTCATCTCGCAAAACCGCAAATCAAACCTGCTTAAATTCGACGCCATAAAAGCAGGTTTAAATTTACGGTTCAAAAACCGACCTTGCGCCGCCCCCTTAAATTTTCGTCGCGCTCCCGCCAAACTCCACGCGAAACTCTGTTAGCCCTCCGCCGCTTTTACACGAGATTTTAAACCCAAGCTCCTTGCAAAAGGTTTTAACGATATGAAGCCCGATACCAAAACCGCCGTTTCGCTCGTCAAACCGCGTGTAAAGATTAAAAATCCGCGGCAAATTTTCCTTCGCGATGCCTGCACCGCTGTTTGAGATCGCGAGCGCACCAGGGGTTAAATTTACGCTTACGCGGCCGTTTTCGTCGCAGTATTTTATGGCGTTACTTAGTAGGTTGTCGATGATTTTTCGCGTTTTTTTATAGGATGAGCGCAGCTGCACTTCGGCGATTTGCGTGCTTAAATTTATATTTTTTTGCTCCAAATTTAGCCCAAAGTACCCAATCCTCTCGCGCACCAACTCGCTTAGGCTAAAGCTCGTCGCCGCTACGTCCTCTTTGCCGCTAAGCTTTACTAGTGTGAGATCCTCGTATAGCGTCGAGATAGTTTTGGAGGCGGTTTTTATGTTGTTTAGATACTTTTTCGGATCGGTTTCAAACATCTCTATACTCATCAAAATGACGCTAAGAGGCGTGTTTATCTCGTGCGTCGTGTCCCTGATAAAGCCGTTTAAAAAATCGATACGACGGTAAAGTGGGCGCAGCGAAAGACGGATGATAAAATAAGCTATGACTAAAATAGCAAGCAGTATCATAAACGAGAAAAATATTATCTTGAGTTTTAGCGTGAGAATCGCAAACTCGGGATCCGCGACCTTGACTGCGACATAGTACTCCTCCTCGCCGAGCCGATTTTTTAGATAAAACTGCACCACCGAGTTCGTTCCATCCTTGTATCTTTGCGGCATGCCCTCGCGCGGCTCAAAGTCGTCCTCGATCTCCTCGCTCGTTTTTAAATTTACGGCAAAAGCCTCGACGTCGTCGAAATCATCGTCGTCTATCTCGCCGTTTTTTTGTAGTTTATTTTGCAGATGATGCTGCAAATCTCGCACGATAAAGACGTCGCGATCGAGTATAAAATGCTTCTCGCGCTCGTAAAACATCTGCGCAAAAAAGACCAAAAATGCGGCGCTCGTGATGAAATAAAGCAAAAATATAGGTAAAATTTGACGGTCTGAAAGTGCTGCAAAAGCTTTTTTAAGAGATTTTAGAAATGCCACTTGCCGCCTTTTGGGTTAAATTTGCGGCTATCTTGCGGATATAAAATTTGAAGCTTAAAGCGGCAAAAATCTTGCGTAAATTTGGATGAAATTTTAGACCGACACCCTACTCTTTGCCTCCTGGCGGCCGTAAAAAGCTTAAACATATTTATAGCCTAGCTTTGAGGCGCTAACGATACGCTCTTTGCCTAAAATTTTACGCAGCTCCGCGATATAAACGCGCAAACTAAGCTCGCTAGGACTCTCGTCGTAGTCCCAAATTTGAGAGTAGATCTCCTCCCTACTTAAAAATTTATCCTGATTTTTGAGTAAGAGTGCCAGCAGCCTAGACTGTTTTTTAGGCATCGAGACAGCCTTGCCGCCACAAAACAGCAAGCCCTGATTCATATCAAAGCCCAAATTTTCGCCCAGATTTATCAGCTCGTTTTTATTATGCACGAAGGTGCGTTTTAGCAAATTTTGCACGCGCAGATGCAGCTCTTTTAACTCAAACGGCTTTTTGATGTAGTCGTCGCAGCCGCTAGTAAAGCTGGTTTGCACGTCGTCAAGCGTATTTAGCGAGGTCGTAAATATACAAGGCGTGTTTTTGCCCGCGTTTCGTAGCTCCCCAAGTAGCGCAAAGCCGCTGCCGCCGATGATCTTGACGTCAAATATCCAAAGATCGAAGTTGCTCTCGTAGGCTAAATTTAACGCATCGTCGTAGCTTTTTGCGCCCGCCGTCTCGTAGCCCTGAGCCCGCAAATACGCACACATCATCTCAAGCAGCATATTTTCGTCCTCGACGATCAAAATTTTACTCATTTTCGCTCCGTTTTGGTTTATTTTTTACCTCGTTTTACGGCGTTTTACCCGCTTGATTTTGCCGTCTGTCGGCGCAGCTTTGCGCTAAATTTTTCGCCAAACATCTCAAGTTTGCGGCTAAATTTGCCCGCATGCGCTCAAATTTAGCCGCAAACAGATCCTGCGTAAATTTATCAAATTTCATCTAAATTTGAAGGTAAAATTTCATAAATTTATAAATTCGAGCCTCCATAAAAGGAAGCTCGAATTTTATTATTTCATCGGCTGTTTTGGGCCTTTGTAGCCGTCGGTTTGATTACAATCTCTGGCATTTGCACAGTCCTGCGCCATCATGCCTTTACCGCCGTGTTTAAATCCGCCCTTAAAATCGTGCTTAAATTTCTTGTGAAAATCATCGTCGTCATCGCCGTCTTTTAGCTCGATATCAAGCTTTTTTGCCTCCGCCACGCTTAGCGCGCCCACTTGGGCATTATAGCCGTTTCTAAACTCGCGCATAAACCGCTCTCTATCGGCAATACTCATAGCCTCAAACTTCTTTCTGATTTCGGTCTTTAGCCCGCGTTTGGCCTCTTTGGCTTCAAATTTTAGCTTGCCCGCGCGTTTGTCTATCTCAAACGCTACCTCGCTAAGCGTCTTAGCATCGGCGTTTGCGACCATTTTATAAAGCTCGTCGTTCGTGCTATTTTCAAGCGAAGCGGCAAAAAGCCCGCCCGCAACCAACATACTAATCAAAACTACTTTTTTCATTTTCTCTCCTCTAAAAAGATGAGCGAAGTTTAAAGAAAAGTCGTGAAAAAAATGTTAATTTAAAATTTCGTTGATTTTTTTGACGAAATTTAGCGGATTTACCTGCACGCCGCCGGCGATCACGCCAAAGTGCAGGTGCGGTCCGCTCACTCGTCCGCTAGAGCCGCTAAGCGCGATGGTATCGCCTTTTTTGACGCTTTGTCCGACTTTTACGTTTAGCGCGCTTAGATGATAGTACTGCGTGTAAATGCCCTCGCCGTGATCTATCACCACGGATCCGCCAGCATAGTAGCGATCTTTTGCGATGACGACTACGCCGTCATTTGCCGCGATAACGGACGTACCGACCGCCGCTCTAAAGTCCGTGCCGCCGTGATAGCTCTTTAAGGTGCCGTTAAATACGCGCGCGGTACCAAACGCACTCGTGACCGCCGAGCTCATCGGTAGGATAAATTTGGAGTTAAATTTTAGCCCTACGTTAGCCGTGGCGTAGATTTTATTCGCCTCCTCGCGTTCCTCCTCGATACGCTTTAGCACGTCTTTTGGCGGCGTTACCTTGCTGCCTTCGACGGTTATTTTTTCTTTTTTGTATTCGCCCTCTACGATCTTAAAAACTATCTTCTCATCGCCGCTTTTAAGCCCGTTTACTAGCTTTATTTCGCCTTTTTGACGGTAGCTAGCGGTAACGACGGCAAATTTTAGATTTTCATCCCCCGGCACGCTAAGCCAGCGCTTTTTCTTACCGTCAATGCTTAAATTTCCTGCAAATTTAGCCTCCACCTGTACTATCTCGACGTCGCCGTTTACGATCGTCTGAGTCTCGCTAGGCGTACCGCCCTGTCCTTTTGCGCTCAAATTTAAACATATCAAAACAGCCAAAAAAATCTTTTTCATTTATATCCTTTACGTAAATTTAACGAATAATTTTTAAATTTAATAAAAAAATACTATAATAGCGGGTAAATTTTACGAAAAAGGAAACGAAAATGAAAAGATTTTTAAAGCTTGCAGCTTGTGCGCTTTTGCTAGGCCAGCTTGCTTACGCGGATTTTACGCAAAATCAAAAAGTACGAACTTCATTTGATATCTTAAACGATTTGGGCTCTAGAAAACTGCTAAATTTAAAAGATACTAGCGAAATAAGAGGCATCATGGTTATCCCTGATGTGGTTAGCGGCGGGCTAGTGGTGACGACGCATACTGGAGATGGTATATTCGTCGGCAGAAACGATGAAAATGAATGGAGCAGCCCGATATTTATAAATTTTAAAGGCGGCGGTATAGGCCTGCAGGGCGGCTATAAATCAACCGACCTTGTTGTACTGTTTAAATCAAGAAGGTCATATGCCGGGCTAATAAACGGTAAAGGCCAAATTGATCTTAGCGCCGATGCCGTAGTGCTAGCCGCCGGCGAAAAAGCCGGCGTAATGAGCGACCTACCTGAAATTTCGGCTTGGGCTACGCTAAGAGGTAAAAGCAGAGGCCTTTTTGCAGGCGTTAGCATAAATACATCTTTAATCGTGGTCGACAAAGAGGCTACATATGATTATTACGATAGAATGTACGATATGGAGGACATCTACAACAACTCTCCGAAAGACTCAAGATATACAAAAACGCTAAAAGAAGTATTGAATAAATATTTTAAATGATTAAGCAGAAAAACGGTTTGGCCTAGCGGCTAAACCGTATAAAGAGAGACGAATCTTTTTTTATTAATCGGCGAAAACTGAGTCATATACTCAAACGCCTCTTCATAATCTCCGTCGGTATATTTTGCGACCTCTTCGATAAGTTCGAAAAGCTCTTCATCATCAAGCGATTCAAAATTGCCTCGGTTTTCCAAAACCTCTAGCAAAACCGCCTCAAGCTCTAGTTCGTCGTACGTCATGGCTTCCCTTTTAAAATTTTTGCGGAATTATGCCAAAATAACCTTTATAACCGCTTAGTCAAAATCCCTATTTTTTGAGAATTGGTCTTAAATTTATCGCATTATCAGCTTTTTTTACTATAATAAGAAGTAATTTTAATCGGCTGAAACGGCGGCAAAATGCACACTTTTGATAAATTTTATATGAAATTTTTAGAGCTTTTACGGGATTACGGATATAAAAATTCCGCCGCAAAAGAGCAAATTTTAAAAATTTTATTTTCTAGCGACGAGCATCTTAGCGCAAGCGAGATACAAGCCAAGATCAAAAGCGAATTTAAACGTAACGTTAGCCTCACGGCGATTTATCAGTTTTTAAATTTTTTGCAGGATTTCGGGCTGGTTTTGAGTTTTGAAGAGAACGGGATAAATAAATTCGAGCTAAATTTAAAGTCGCATCACGACCATCTAATCTGCATAAAATGCGGCGCGGCGGAGAGTTTTTTCGATAAATATATAGAAGAAAAACAAGAGCAAATTTGTAAAAGCTCAGGCTTTAAACTCGAAGGTCATGCGATGATTTTATACGGAATTTGTCCAAAGTGCCAAAACAAATAGCCTATTTTGCGCCTATTTATCAAAAATGATTTGATAACGATATGCAAAAAAGTTTCAGTTAAATTTAAGCGTAGCAAATAGATAATACGCCAAAAAATAAAGGAGAAACATGAGCGCAGCGCCACATATACCATCGGAGTTAGTCTTACGCATAGCTTCGTATTTTACGCCGATCCATCACGTCGCAGGCCGCCTAAGAGTCCGCGTCAGCAGCGACATCAAAAAAGAAGCGGACAGCTTACCGTTAGAAAAAATAGATCAAACGATCAAGCAAATAGACGGCATAAAAAACGTTAAATTTAACAAGCTAATCGGCTCCGCAACGATCGAATACGACCACGAAATTTTCCCGAAAAAGATGTGGGACGATCTGCTAAAAGGCCAAAATTTACACGAAATCTCAGCCCTCATCAACAATCTAGCTCAAAAAGCTACCGGCGGCGCAAGATGAATGAGGAGCTAAAGCAAGCCGCAAATGCGGTGTTTTTACTAGAGTCGCAGGGCATTAAATTTTACGAAAACGTCTGCAAAAAAGATGAAATTTTTGATCAAATTTTAGTAGTTAGACGAAGCGGACTGGAGCTTTTAAAGTCCTACGCAGACCCCGCCGACCCGCAAGTTTTTTGCGCTTTAGCGTGCGAGGATCTTGACGCTTGCTTTATAAAAGCCCTAAACTACGAGCTTGAGCTAAACGCGTTTTATGAAAATTTGACCGACAGCCTGAGCGATGAAAACTTTAAAGACGTCTGCTTTAGGCTCTGGGCTACGTCAAATAACGAATACATCCCAGCTCTCAAAGCAAAACTGGCTCAAATTTTAGCCGCACAGTTTCAAGGTGCGGGTAACGCAAGCCAAGAGGAGCAGGCGCAAACGGCTCAAAATCCGAGCGACAATATCTTAAACGCTTTTGATTCGGATAGCTTTAAACAAATCAGTCAAACGCTAGAGCGCATAGGCTCTGGGCAAGGCAGCAAAGAGGACGCTATCGCGCTTTTAAACAATCCGAATTTTTCATTTTTCGGCGGTTTGGCGCTTGGCGGACTAGCTAGCATGATGCTCAGTAAAAATTTAGATAAAAATAAAGATAAAGAATAAAATTCAACATAAAGGATAAAAAATGGCATTACCGTTTATCGCAGGAGCAATCTTAGGAGGTTTAGCCGTCGCGGCTTTTAACAACAAAGATAAAATCAAATCAACCCTTGAAAGCGGACTAGATAAAGGCAAAGAGTTTGCCGAAAACGCAAAAGAATTTGCCGAGAAAAAAATAGGCGAAGCAAAAGAGTACGCCGAGAAAAAATTTGCTAAAACAAGCGAAGAGGCGACCGAAACAAAAAAACGCACAAGACGCACTAGCGCCGAAGTAGCCACAGAGAAATCTGAAAAAGAAGCCGAGAAAACAAAAGCTAAGAAAAAAAGAGCTCCAAGAGCTAAAAAAGCTCCGGCAAAAGCGGCTACACAAACCGAAATTTTAGCCGAAGATATCGCAAACGCGCTTGAACCGAATTTAGAAAAATAATAAAGGTATAGAATGAATTTAACATCAACAACCAGACTCCCAGTAGATCATATGATAAGCGGCGCGCTAATCGGCGCGATGGCAGCGGGCGGCGTAGAAATACTAAACTATAAAAAAGGCAAGGTCAGCAAGACGCAGGCCGTAGCTAAAACGACTAAAATCGCTATCCAAGGCGGTATCGTCACGGCGTGCGCTATCAGCGCATCAAACAAACTAGTCTCGGCGCGCTATCTTGCGGCTGCGGCAACCGTTGCCGTCGGTATCGCAGGCGTGGTTGCGACGGAGAAACTAATCAAAAATTTAGAGGAAAGTAAATGAAAAACCCATACATCAATCAAACTCAAACAGTAAATCAACTAAACGACGACGGTAGCACGACGACTACGACTACGACCGTAAAGACTACCGGCGCGCCAAGCGCGTTTGACCGCGGTATAAACGACGCGCTAAAAGACTTTGTCCCGGCAAATTTTAACGCGGCAGGCTTTATAAAAGGTGCGCTCATAGGCGGCGTCGTGGCATACGTGCTAACAAACGAAAACGCGCAAAAAGCGCTATTTTCAGCTATCGCGAAGGGATCAAATTTGCTTCAAGCAGGATTTGAAGAACTAAAAGAGCGATTTGAAGATGTAAAGGCCGAAATTGACTCCCAAAAATAATGTTCGCATCGCGCACCTGACTAAAAACCGCGTGCGCTTCGTTTGCGAACGCATCGGCGAGGACTGCGACGAGAGTCGCTTGGAGGCTCAAATTTCGGAGTTTAGGTATGCAAAAAGCGTCAGGGTAAACAAAAAAGCAAAGAGCATAGTCGTCGGCTTTGAGTCAAATTTAAACGAAATCAAAGAGTTCATCGAAAATTTGCCGATCGCAAATTTAAACAAGCATAAAAACAGCCCGAGCAAGGCTGAAATTTATAAGGCGGCAACGGCTCTAGCCATCACGCCTCTTATAAACAACAACGGCGTAAAGGCTATGGCTAGCCTGATAGCGGCCGCGCCACTACTAAAAGAAGGCGCAAGCGAAGCCGTAAACGAGGGCATAACCTCAAAGGTACTCGAAGCTACAGCAGTAGGTGTGAGCCTGGCTAGACGCGACTTTTTGGCGGCAAATAGCACAAATCTCATGCTAACTATCGGCGAATACATGGAAGAAAGCGCCGTACACCGCAGCGACGACCTCATCAAAGAGCTAGCTCGCCCGAACATAGAAGAGGTCTGGATCGAGATAAATGATCACGGCAAAAAATCCCTCAAAAAAATCGCGACCGTAGACGTCAAAATAGGTGACATCGTAGTCGTCGGCGCGGGCGAGAGCATCGGCATCGACGGCTACATCGTAGAGGGCACCGCAAGCGTAAATCAAGTCTCGATGACGGGTGAAGCCGAACCCGTCAAAAAAGAGCGCGGCGACCGCGTGATGAGCGGAACCGTCGTCGAGGACGGGCGCATAAAAATCTGGGCCGAGAGCATAGCAGCCGAGAGCGCGACTGCTAGGATAAAATCCTACATCCAAAGCTCACTAAACGAAAAATCCGCCGTCGGACTAAAAGCTACGAAGCTAGCCGACAAGCTAGTGCCCGTGACGCTAAGTCTAGCCGGCGTTTCGTATCTACTTAGCCGAGATATGACTCGCGTGGCTAGCGTCTTGCAGGCGGACTACTCCTGCGCGCTAAAGCTAGCCACGCCCGTCGCATTTAAATCAAGCATCTCAAAAGCCGGCCGCAACGGCGTACTGATAAAGGGCGCCAAAGCTATCGAGGCGCTAGCGAGCGCCGATACTTTCGTCTTTGATAAAACCGGCACGCTAACGCACGGCAGCCTAAGCGTCGTCAAGGTTCACTCGTTTAAAAAGGAATTTACCGAAGCGCAGCTCTTAAATTTGACCGCAAGCGCTGAGGAACACTACTTCCACCCCGTAGCCGAGGCCATCGTAAAGGCCGCGCGCGAGATAGGCTTTCACCACATCCACCACGACGAGGTCGAGTTTATTGTCGCTCACGGCGTGAAAACATACGTAGGCGGCAAAGAGGTCGTAATCGGCTCTCGGCATTTTTTAGAGGACGACGAGCAAATTTCATTTAGCAAACACGAAGAAATCATAAAAAGCGAAGTAGACAGCGGACTCACGCTACTTTACGTAGGCTACGACAAAGAGCTCTTGGGCGTCATCGCCATGCGCGATACCATGCGAGAAAACGCCGCGCAGACGCTAGCAAAGCTACGAAAACTAGGCGTAAAAGAGCTGATAATGCTAACGGGCGACGTGCAGTCTAAAGCCGATCAGGTAGCAAGCGAACTAGGTATCGATAGAGTCTATGCAAACTGCCTACCTACCGATAAAGCAGGCATCATCGAGCAGCTAAAAGCCGAAGGTAAAAAAGTAGCCTTCGTCGGAGACGGTATCAACGACGCGCCAAGCCTCACCAAGGCGCACGTAGGCATCAGCATGCAAAAAGGCGCGGACATCGCAAAAGCCACCGCCGACATCAGCCTATTAAAAGACGACATCGGCTCAGTCGCCGTCGCAAAAGACGTCGCAAATAAAACTATGAGGCTGATAAATACGAATTTTAACGCTACCGTCGGTATAAACTCGCTCATCCTAGCAGGCGCGACATTTGGACTCTTTAACCCTATAGCCACGGCCGTTTTGCACAACGGTACGACGATCGGACTGCTGGCAAATTCGATGAAAGGCGTCAAGATAGGCGCGAAGTAAATTTGAAGGAATGACGGTTGATAGATAAAATTTTAAAATTTATGAATGACGAGATGTCGCTAGCCAACGACTTTTTATACGGCTATTTTTTGGTTATCGTGCTCGTTCTTACGGGTATTTATTTTAGCTATATTACTAGATTCGTGCAGTTTAGGATGTTTTTCGAGGCGTGCAAAGTGCTAGTCGAGAAAAAGGATAAATACAACAAGCACCACCTCACGCCCTTTCAAGCGCTTATGATCTCCACCGCCTCGCGCGTGGGCATCGGAAATATCGCGGGCATCTCCGCCGCTATCGTAGCAGGTGGACCAGGCGCGCTATTTTGGATGTGTTTGATGGCATTTTTGGGTGCGGCTTCGGCATTTGCCGAGAGTACGCTAGCTCAAATTTACAAAACCAAAGACGTATTCGGCTTTAAAGGCGGCCCGGCATATTACATCAAAAACGGCCTAGGCATCAAGTGGATGGCGAGCCTTTTTGCCGTCATTCTTATCATCACGTACGCGTACGGATTTAACGGCTTACAAAGCTACACCATGACCTCCGCCTTTCAAATTTACTACGACCAAAGCGCTGGCGCTACGAGCTTTAGCGATAGCGGCTTGCCCGTGGGTATCGGTATCATCCTTACCGCATTTGCGGCGGTGATGTTTTTTAGCAAGAGCCACGTCATCGGCAAGGTTAGCTCCTACATCGTGCCTTTTATGGCGCTTGCCTATATCCTGCTAGCCTTTATCGCGATCTGCTTAAATTTAGACAAGCTTCCGGCCGTCTTTGTTATGATCATGAAAAGCACCTTTGATTTTAAAGCGATATTCGGCGGATTTGCCGGTAGCGTGATCGTCTACGGTATCAAGCGCGGACTGTTTTCAAACGAAGCCGGCATGGGTTCTGCGCCAAACGCGGCCGCCGCTGCTCACACGAGCCACCCCGTGAAGCAAGGACTCGTGCAGGCGATGGCGGTTTTTATAGATATGACGATCTGCGTGGCTTCTGGCATGATAGTGCTTTTCTCGCAGGCCTATATCACAAAGCAAACGGGTGCCAGCGGCGAACTGCTCACCGCGCTTCCTTTAGTGCAGGCCGCGATGCGCGAGTACTACGGCGAGATCGGCCTTCACTTTACGACGCTTGCGGTGGTGCTTTTTGCCATCACGTCGCTGATCGGCAACTACTACTACGCGCAGGCAAATATCAAATACCTCACCAAAAACCACAAAATCGCCATAGCCTTTAAGCTAACGGCGGTCGCGATGATATTCGTCGGAGCGCAGATGAATCTAACGATCGCTTGGAACATCGCTGATATCACGATGGCGGCGATGGCCACGATAAATATCGCTGCGATCTTTATGCTATCAAAAGTCATGATAAAAGCCCTAAAAGACTACGAATCGCAAAGAAAAGCGGGGCTAAATCCGGAATTTGACCCCGAGAGCATATGCATCGCAAACACAACTTGCTGGAGAAAAAAATGAACATAAACGGACAACTTTTAAATTTACAAACACATAGAAAAGTCGCAAAAATAGGCATGAGCGTCACTCTAGCCACAGTTTGCCTAACGGCACTCGGACTTAAGGGCAGAAACAAAAGCCGCTGCGAGAAGCTGCATACGATCGCAGGTATCGCATTCGTGGGCTTTTCGCTCTACCACGCCGGACTTTACGAAAACGGCATTTTTAGAAACATGATCGTAAACGCAAATAAGAAAAACGCCGAGGCAAAAAGGCTAGCAAGCTATGATCAAGATAAGTAATCCAGAAATTTTAGCCTACATCGGCGAGGATCTGCCCTACTTTGATCTTACAACCTCGCTTCAAGGCATCCACAAAAACGCTGTCTTAACCATACTGCCGCGCGAGGACGTGACGGTTAGCTGCGTAGACGTAGCGGCCGGTATCGCTCGTTTGCTAGACTGCGAGGCTCAAATTTGCGTCCCAAACTCCGCCGTCGCCGCCGCAAAAGAGCCGATCGTAAAAATCAGCGGTAGCTACGATAATGTGCACAAAGCCTGGAAACTAGCGCAAATTTGCCTAGAGTACGCCTGCAAGATCGCCACATACGCAAGAGCCATGAACGAGGCCGCAAAAAGCGTAAATCCAAAATGCGAAATCCTAGCCACGCGCAAGAGCTTCCCGTTTGCTAAGAAATTTTGTCTCAAAGCCGTGCTTGAGGGCGGCTGCGGCATACATAGGCTAAATTTGAGCGATAGCGTGCTGTTTTTTAAAAATCACATCAAGGCTTACGGCTCGTATGAGGAGTTTTTGGCTCAAATTCCGACCTTTAAAGCAAAAGCCCCCGAGCGCAAAATCGCCATCGAGTGCGAAAATTTAGATGATTGCGAAGCGCTTTTAAAGGTGGGCGCCGACGTCGTGCAGTGCGATAAATTTACGCCGGAGGCCGTAAAGCGAGCGGTAGACCTACGAGATAAAATCGCCCCAAACGCGGCCCTAGTCGCAAGCGGCGGGATAAATCTAAAAAACGTCAGGGAATTCGCTAGCGCCGGCGCGGACGCACTCGTTACGTCAGCTATGTACACGCAAGGCATGGCCGACATCACGGCGATTTTAGAGATAGTATAATTTGCAAATTTGACGGACCGCTTGGCGAGTCAAATTTGCGCTTGAGTTTAACGTATAGCTATCTCAAATTTTCTCATTTTCTATCCTTTTTAAAGAATTCCTGTATCATTTTTTGATTACATACGTCTAAATACTTCTCCCTACCGCTATCACAAGATATCCCATATCCTCTCGACTCGCTTCCAAAAGCCTTTATAAAGCTTTCGTCTAACGCTCCTTGGTATCTTACGTTTTCGTATATATTGTCGGCTAGTATCTTGCCCGTTTTTCTATCTTTTATGATTCCGCCGTAGTTAAAGCTTAGACCGATCAGGTCGTCAAGAAAGGTTTTGATATTCGGTGCCGGCTCTATGCGCCAGTCCGTCATCCTATTTTCTTTTTCAAATACCAACTCTATACAAGCTATCTCATCTTCATTGATTTCTTTGCGAGCTACGCATTCGTCTTTGTAAATTTGCTTGAGATCTTTCATATTGTATTTTATGTAGCTTAATATTTTAGACGGTTTTATATCTATCGTCGAGGCGTTTCTATCATCGAGTAACGATTTTATCTCTCTGATTATTTTATCCTCGCTTTCATGATTTGATTGCAGTTGATTAAAAAATATATTTAATTCTTCATACGTTATCGGGATACTCTTTAAAAAGCCTCTTGTACTTAACTTGGCTGATAAAAAGCACTCTTTTGCAGTATAGTCATCCAGATAAATTCTAAAATATTTACCGTTTGTGACAGGGTTTTCGCTTTTTTCTTTGTAGTCTATAAAATTTACGTAGCCGTTTATCAAAGATATGAAATTCGCATCAGTCGTATTTACAGGGAAATTTAGCCAATTAGTGTGATCTATCAAAGGAAAAGCGCTTCTATTCCATTCGACTATTTCTCTTTCTCCTGCATAATATCCTCTGCTAGCTGGGTTTTCGTAGACGTTTATCTTGCCGTATAAATTTCCATAGTAATGAAATATGGCCGAGGTTATAAACACGTCTGCAAAAAAAACCAAAAACCAAACAAAAAGCCAAAGTAGTTTGCGTTTGCCTTTGGGGGCGATTAAAGCAACGAAAAAGCTTACGATTAGAAAAACGAGTGCGATTAGAAGTGCTGCGGCGTCGTGCATATCTGATCCTCTTTAAAACTCAAATTTTAAAATACCTACTGCCGTCAAGTAAAGCGGCGATATTTGGTCTCGCCGCTAGTTTTAAATTTTAGCTAAATTTTACATCAAATTTGACTATTTTGCCACCACGCTTGCTCGCTCGTAGTGTGCGATGATTTTATTGTGAATGAGTAGCGAGATATAAATCACCGCACCGCCTAGGCAGAGTCTTAGTATGTCCGCGTCTTTATGCCAAAATACTAAATTTACGATGATAGCAGCAGGTATGAGGGCGTTATTCATGATGGCTAGGGTTCCGCTATCTACCTCGCATGCGCCTTTGTTCCATAAAAAGTATCCTAGACCGCTAGCTCCGATGCCAAGCCACAGCAGTACTGCACCTTGGGTTAGGTCGAGATTGATTTTTTCCGGATTGCCAAACATGGCAAATGCTATGCCCGTAACCGCCGCGGCTCCGACGAAAAAGTAGCCAAAAACCCCTCTTTGCTCGTTAAAATCACGCTTTTCTAGTAAAAATTTATACGCGCTCTGCCCGACGCCAAAGCATAAATTCGCCCCCTGTACGAGCAAAAATCCGTGCCAAAAGCCGCTATTTACGTTGCCGTACTTGATGATGAGCGCGCCCAAAACCGCCGTGCCTACGCTAAAGAGATACAGCAGCCTAAGCCTGCCCGCGAGTACGTCGTAAACCACGCTCACGTAAAACGGCGTAAATATCGTAAAGAGTGCGACCTCGGCGACGCTAAGGTAGGCAAACGAGTTGTAGTAAAAAATATACATCGCGCCGATCTGCACCGCGCCGATCGCGGCTACTTTGGCGTATAGAGCGAGATTTTGCGCGACAAAATCCTTAATCATAAATGGCAAAAACACGCCAAGCGCAAGCACGACGCGCGAAAACGCGGCAAAGTAGCTATCCACTCGCCCCGCCAAAAACTCGCCGATGAGGCTAAAGCTAAACGCCCAAAGCACCGTAACAAAGATCAATTTTTTCACGCATTCTCCATTTGAGTTAAATTTCGTCTGAAATAGTAGCAAAATAGGCTTAAATTTGACGGATTTTGCGACAGCGGTTTGAGAATTTTACCCAATGTAAATTTGAGAAATTTTAGCGCGGCGATTTGTATTTTTGTGCATTAAATTTTACTTGTAGCTATGGCTTTCTTTTGCCAAATCCAAATTTAAAGGAACAGTCGCCAAACTGTGCCGACTAAAATTTAGCTCAAAAATCCCCGCATCATATACGCCCCGGCCGCGCCCGCATCCTTGATCTTGTCTAAATTTTCAAAATTTATCCCGCCGATAGCGTAGGTTTTTATGCTTAAATTTTCGCAAATTTCCCGTAAAAATTTAAGTCCTCTGCCCCGCTCTAGCGCGTGAGAAGGCGTATCAAAAATATGCCCAGCCACGACATAATCGGCACCGAAATCCTGCGCCGTTAGAGCCTCCTGTAAAGAGTGCACCGAAACGCCGATTTTGAGCTTTTGCGTCAAATTTGACGCGCAAATGCCGCCGCCTCTCTCTTTATCCGTGCGGACGCCGTCAAATTTAGCCAAATCTCTCAAATTTGTAGCCGACTCGCTGCTTAACGCCCTAAATTTAGCAAACGGCAAGTGCAGTTCGCCCACACCTAGCTTGCTTGCGACGCTTGCGTGAGTATGCAAAACGAGCCGCGCGCCGGAATCGCACTCAGCGATGATCTCAAGCGTTTTACTAGCTAACTTTTCGTACTCGTGCTCAGGCAGATCGCTCTCCCTGAGCAAAATTTTGTCCGCTTTGCCGCTTTGCGCTACTCGCCTAACGTCCGCGAAAAAATCTTCGCTCAAGCGGCGGTTCGTCACCCAAACGAGCTCAAATTTGTCAAATTTCATCGCCCCTACTCCAAAAGCTAAATTTTACGCCCGCAAAAACCGCCGCCCTAAACGTAAATATGCTCGCTCATCACGGGCTGTAAATTTAGCCCACGCACGGCGAGCAGCATCTCATCGACCGAGCGCGCGTCACTGATCTCAAACTGCTCGTCGCCCTTTTTGGCCTTATCCGAGTGCGTCCCCACGCCCGTGCTAACGCCGGCCGAGATTTTATTTGCGGCGACTGCTATGACGCCGTCTCGAAAGCGCGCCGACTCGCGCGTGGAGATCGTGATATTTGCGTACGGCAAAAAGAGGCGGTACGCGCAGATGACCTGAAACAGCGCCCTCTCATCGACGTCCCGCGGGCCGACGTGAGCCTTGTTTATCGCAGGGCGTAGGCGCGGGCAAGATAACGCGATCTCGGCGTGCGGGTACTTTTGCTGTATAAAATGCGCGTGCAGCGCGGTGGCTAGAGCGTCCTTTCTAAAGTCGTCAAGCCCCAAAAGCGCGGCAAATCCGACGCTACGCATACCGCCCATGAGAGCGCGCTCCTGAGCGTGGAAGCGGTAGGCAAACGAGCGCTTGACGCCGCCTAGATGAAATTTTGCGTAGGCCACCGGGTCGTAAGTCTCCTGAAAAACCACGACGTAGTCCGCGCCGCAACCGTGCAAAAACACGTATTCGTCGGCATTTAACGGATAGATCTCGACGCCGACGTTGCTAAAAAGCCTAGACGCCTCCTTGCAAACCTCGCCGATATAGCCCAGGTCGCTTTTTTTCGCGCTTTCGCCGGTTAGGATGAGCACGTCTTTTAGCCCGCTTTTTGCGATATTTGCCAGCTCCGTCGCCACCTCGTCCGCCTTTAGCCGCACGCGCGAGATCTTGTTTCGCGAGCTAAAGCCGCAGTAAACACAGTCGCTGTCGCAAAAATTTGAGATATAAAGCGGCGTAAAAAACTGTACCGAGTTGCCAAACTGCCTGCGCGTCCTATCTCGCGCCGCCTGTGCCATCTCGTCTAAAAATGCGCCGGCAGCCGGGCTTAGAAGCGCTTTTAACCCCTCTACGCTTAGATTTTCTTCGTTTAGAGCGCGCATAACGTCGCCGGCGTCAAATTTCGCGTAGTCGTAGCTTTCGCGCGCCGCTAGCACCCGCTGCATCAGCGTTTCGTCTATGCGCTGCGCACCGTCGGCATACTCCATCACGTCTATATTTTTCAAATATTTCTCCGTTTTTCGTCTAAATTTCGGGCGTTAAATTTGATCGTTTTTAAAGGCTAGGAGCCGTAAATTTTACGCGCACAAACCCGCGCCTTTTCGGCGCTAAATTTAAAACCGCACGAAATCGTCAAATTTAAAATTCGCAGGATTTAACGAGGCAATTTTCATCCTCGCACGACTCAAATTTGACGCCGTTTTTTCATGCCGTCAAATTTAAAGCCAAATTTACTCCAAAAATCCCGTCAGCGGACTCGACGCGCGCGCGCTTTCGCTCACATTGCCAAGCCCGGATAGATACGCCAGCCTGCCCGCCTCTATCGCCAGCGCAAAGGCTCGCGCCATCGTTTTTACGTCGCCCGCAGTCGCGATAGCGGTGTTTGCCATCACGGCTGCGCAACCCATCTGCATCGCCTCGCACGCCTGCGCGGGACTGCCGATACCAGCATCCACGATCACGGGCAGGTCTATCTCGGCGAGCAAGATTTTAATAAATTCGCGCGTACAAAGGCCTTTGTTCGTCCCGATCGGAGCGCCAAGCGGCATCACGCACGCAGCTCCCGCCGAGGCCAGATCGCGCGCTACGTTTAGATCTGGATACATATAGGGCATTACGACAAAGCTCATATTTGCGAGCTTTTCAGTCGCTTTTATCGTCTCATAGTTATCTGGCAGCAGGTATTTACTGTCTCTGATGACCTCAACCTTCACGAGGTCGCCGCAGCCAGCCTCGCGCGCGAGCTTTGCGATACGCACGCACTCATCGGCGTTCCTGGCACCTGAGGTGTTTGGCAGTAGCGTCACGCCCTTTGGGATAAAGTCTAAGATATTTTCCAGTCCGCCCTCGTTTACGCGGCGAAGCGCCAGCGTCACGATCTGCGCGCCCGCCTCGTGCACCGCAGCCTCCAAAAGAGGCAATGAAAATTTACCCGATCCCAGGATAAAGCGCGAGCTAAATTTATGCCCGCCAAGCTCTAAAATATCGTTATTTTCGTCAAATTTCATCTCAACCTCCGCCTACAAAATGCACTATCTCGGCCGAGTCGCCGTCTCTTAGCGCCGTATCAAATTTATCTTTCGGCAAGATTTCACCGTTTAGCTCGACCGCGATGCGCTCGGGCCTTAGCCCCTTTGCAGCGAGCAGCTGCGCTACCGTTTTACCGATAAATTCGCCCCCATCTTTGCCGTTTATTTTTAGCATTTTCTTTCCGTTTTATTAAATTTAGCGCGCCTGTACGGGTCAAATTCGCGTCTAGAGCCGCCGATTATAGCGCTTTTTGCTAAATTTAATCCAAATTTTTCATCGCGAGCGTGCAGGCGGCAAGCCCGTAAAACGCGACGCAAAGGCTAACGGCTAGCCCAAAAACGCTAACTGCCGGCGTCTGACTAAAACTAAGCGCAAAAAACGAGATAAAGCTCGTGATAAAAGCGGCAAATATCCCAAAAACGCGCTCCCGCCGCGACAAGTCGTCGTTTAATGCAAAGATAAGATAATCTATCCCGACCGCGCTCGCCAAAATGAGCCCGAAAATCGCAAAAATATTTACGCGAACGCCAAGCGCCGCAAAAGCGCAAAGTACGGCTAGCACGCCAAGCGCGATGATACTCATAACCAAAAGCGAGCGCGCCGCCCCGAAAAACGCCCACAAAAGCACAAACGCAACCAAAAACGCACCGCCCTTTAGCGCCGCGGCCCAGGCCTTGGCTTCGGTCAAATTTTGATTTAGCGCGCCGACGAAATCGACGCTAAAAGCGCCGTTTGCCTTTAAAATTTCATCCGTTTTAGCGCCGCTTGCAAGCCCCTCGGCGTATACCGCAGTGCTGTTTGGGCTAGGCAAAAACCGCGTCAAATTTTTTGCCGCGTCAAATTTTAAAATCTCGCTAACGCCGATAGTTTGAGCGTTTGCGATCTTTTCTAGCTCGGATTTTACTAGCTCGCTAGGCAAGCCAAACTGTGCGTAAATTTTAAAGATCTCCTCGTCCTGAGCTGCCTCTTTAAAGATATTTTTTACACTTTCCTGCTCGGCGCGGCTTAGGATAAATTTAGAAATCGACGCGTAGTCTTTTACGAGATTTGCCTGCTTTAGCTCGCGCATCAGCCGCTTTTCGTCTCCGACCAGATCACTGTCGCCCTTTATCACGATGACGGAGCTTTGCGGCGCGGCGCCCGTTATCTCGCTGATCTTTTTAGACTGTTCCAGTAGTTCTTGCGGCGAGTTTGCATAGTCTTTGATCTGCTCTGGCGCGCTTAAGCTTTTAAAATTTAACGCTAAAATGAGGCCGCAAAGCGCAAATACTGCGAGTAAAATTTTTAAATTTATCACTCCTGCCGTGCGCTCGCAAACTCTCGCAAATTTATCAAAAAACCTTGAAAACACGGCACTTTGCGAAAACGTCGCGCCCTCAAAGACAAAAGGCAGGCAAAAATATGTAAACAAAAACGCCCCAAGCAGCGTAAATAGCGAAAATACGGCAGTTTGGCGCAACAGCTCAAGCGAAGAAAAGGCAAAAACGCCGTATCCGCTCATCGTGATGCAAAGCCCGAGGAAGAAAATCTTAATCATCGGGCGTACGCTCGCGGCTGCGACGGGCACGTTTTGATTTTTACCCAGCCAGTGTAGCGCAAAATCAAACATAAGACCCACGAGGCTAGTGCCGATAACCACGACGATGACGCTAAGGCTCTCGTAAATCAAAAGCGAAGCCGCAAGCCCGCACGCAAAGCCGAAAATCGCGACGAAAGCGACACAAAAAATGCGCAAATTTTTAAACGCGAGTAGCAAAAAAATCGCGCAAAGGCTAAGCGAAACCGCACTCATGACCGCGCTTTCTTTGTCGCCGCCCGCTTTTCCGTAGGCTCCGTATAGCGCGCCGCAGCTAGCGTAAGCCTGCGCTCCGTCTTGTGCCGCAAGCTCGCGTACGCTTTCATAAAATTTGATCAAATTTCGCGGATCGTAGCCGGGCTTTAGGCGCGCTTTGACGAGGTAAAATTTCCTGCCCTCGTGTGCGGCTTCTAGCATCAAATTTGACAAATTTAGGCTGATTTTAGAGCCATCCAGGCTCATGTGCGAGCTTAAGGCGAAAAAATCATCTTTCGCGTTAAGCGGCTTAAAGGCGAATTGATTAAATAAATTTTGCGCGCTTTGCTTGAAAAACTCGTTTTTGTCTTTTACTAAAAGTTCAAAGGTTTGCTCGTTTAAAAGCGCGATTTTTAGGGTGTTTAGCTGAGTTAGATAGGAGGTTAAATTTACGTCCTGCTTTGCGCGGTACT
Source organism: Campylobacter showae (assembly GCF_004803815.1). Taxonomy (NCBI): domain Bacteria; kingdom Pseudomonadati; phylum Campylobacterota; class Epsilonproteobacteria; order Campylobacterales; family Campylobacteraceae; genus Campylobacter; species Campylobacter showae. The sequence goes on from NZ_CP012544.1 coordinate 1,383,548, forward strand.
CCTCAAAAATCCCGCTTTGCTCGGCTAAAATTTCGCTCTTTTCTAAAAACTCGGGTGAATCTGAAGCTAGCAAAAACTCGCTAGAAGCGCTATCAAGCATCGATTTTAGCGCTGTTTTCTCGGCAGAGTTTTCAAATTTTACGAGAGAAAAGATGTCCGCATTTATCTTTTTCGCGTTTGCAAAACAAACGGCGAGCGCGGCCAAAAACGCCGCTAAAAAGATAAAAAAACGCGCGGATTTTTTCATTTTACGTTGTAAAAATCATTTACCGTTTTATCGCCGCTAACCTCGTTTAGCACGATCTTACGGACGAATTTATCGCCTCCTACCAAGATACGCGTAAAGATTTGTTTTAGCAGCACGTTTTTAGGCGTGAGTTCGATTTTCCAGTTGTTTTTGTCGCCCGAGATTTTAAAGATAAATTCCTTCTCAAGCTCGGCTTTATCGAGCTTTATGATGGATAAAAATAGCTTTTTATCAAAATTTTGATCGATTTTTATGAGCTGATTGCCGCTTTTTTGAAAGATACCGCGCTCGTTTATGACGATGCTCACCGCTATCGGGCTTAGCGTGTCGTAGAGCAGCTCGCTTTGGCTCAGTTCAAATTTACCGTAGCTTTTAAACTCCACGTTAAATCCGCTCAAAAACTTCGTCTGCGCGAAATCGCCGCTGATATTTTGCGTTTTGATTTGAGATTTTATCTCGTTAAAATCAAGCCCCATCAGGCTCGCCGCCAAACTAAAAATTATCGCTATTTTTTTCATTTATATACCTTTTTATTGCATTTTGTAACTCTTGCGGGATCTCAAAGCACGTCTGCATCGCGCGCATATCCACGGCTGCCTGCGAGCTCGTGCCCGTACACAGCGTCTCGCCTGTTTTTGCACTTTTTACGACGTAGCTGATCTTTAGAAAGCACTCGCACTCCTTTAGCGTCGCCTCCACCTCGATCTCGTCGCCGAAAAACACGGGTTTTATGTATTTCGCCTCGATTTTTACGATCGGGTAGGCATAGCCGTCCGCCCTCATCGCCTCGTAGTCGTAGCCTATCTCCTCCAGCAGCGCGCATCTAGCCGTCTCAAAATACTTCACGTAGTTGCCGTGCCACACGACGTTCATGCTGTCCACGTCGTAAAACTGCGCCTTTAGCGCGACTGATTTTGATATCATCTCATCTCCAAAAATCAAAAAAATTAAACCACTGCGCGGGCGTTTGCTTGCAGCGATTTTCTAGCTCGCGGACGTAAATTTGCAGATATTCGCGAGCTGCGGCGACCCTATCTCGCCCTAGCTTTACGGCACTTGCTAGCGGCACGAGCTCGATCCTAAATTTACCGTCTATCTTTTGACACCACAGCGAGCTTATCTTTACGCCTAAAATCCCCGCGATCAGGTACGGACCGTAGTTAAAGCTCGCTTCCTTGCCCAGAAATTTCACCCGCGCGGCCTTATCGCCGCCAAGAGGCGTTCTATCGCCCATTATGCCGATGTGCTGGCCGTTTTCGACGATATTTTTTAGCTCCAGCATTGCGGCAACGTCGAGCTCATTGACCAGCATCATGCGCACGCTGCCGTCGTTTTGGCTGATGCGCTTTAGCACTTCGTTAAACTCGCGCGAGTTTTTGTCGTAAACCAAAATCACCATCCTAAAGCCATCGACGCGCGCGCCCAAAGTCTTACAAATTTCGACGTTTCCAAGGTGCGCCGTGAGCAAAATTTGCCCCTTTTGCGCGCCGATTAGTTCGCTTTTTATACGCTCTAGGTCAATGATTTCTAGCTCGCTATCCTTGATCTTGCCTTTCCAGACTCTAAATTTATCGCAAATGGCTCCGCCAAACGCCTCAAAATGGCTAAAAACGCTCGTGTCTTTTAGCGTCTGCGCGCCCGCAAAAACGCTTAAATTTCGTCTAAACTCGGCGATATTTTTGCGCTCGTTTTTTGAAAATATATAATAAAACCAAACTACGATTTTAATGATAAGCTTTAGCGCAAACTCGGGCAAAATTTGCGACAAAAATAGGCTAAGTCTTAAAAAAAACGCCCCTCCTTTTTCCTGCTTTTCCCACCAGAGATTTTGCTCGGCGTTTTCCTGAGGTTCTACGGAAATTTGAGCGTTTGTCCCATTTTTTTCGCTCGAATTTAACCCGCACGCTCGCCAAATTTTACCCAGCGCAAATTTAGGCAGAGAAAAGAAGCATTTTGCGTGCATGAGGCTGATTAGCGCGTTATCGCGTAACATCTTAAAGTGCGAAACGCCGCCCTTTTCGTAGCGCACGTACGTATCTATCCAGCGCACGTCGATGCCCTGTCTTACGGCATTTACGAGGATCTCGATGTCAAATTCCATCCTATTTGTTTTGCTTTTTGCTGCCGCTTTTTTAAGCTGCTCTAAAGGATAGACGCGAAAGCCGCACATAGCGTCTTTGACGCCAAGACTTAGCGTATTTATCGCGACCCAAAAATTCGTGATCTTTCTGCCGTAAACGCGGGATTTTGGCGCGTCCTCGCCGTAAATGGGATTTGCACAGACGATACTTTGCGGATACGCCTCGCTCTCGCGCAAAAACTCGCCGATGAGCGCCGCGTCGTGCTGAAAATCGGCGTCGATTTGCAAAACGTGGCTAAATCCGCGCTCGGATGCAAATTTAAACCCGTCCTTCATCGCGATGCCCTTGCCGCCGTTTTGCGCGCGCGTTAGTAGCAAGATACCCTCCGTTCGCTCAAGCTCCGCTAAAATTTGCTTACTCACCTCATCCGAGCCGTCGTCCACGACGATAACGGGCAGCTCGTATGTTTTTAGCGCGGCGATCAGGGCTTTGATATTTTGCGGATGGTTGTAAAACGGCACCAAAAACGCAAATTTATTCAAAGTGCGGCCCTTCCCGTCGAGCATTTTTCGCCGTTGCAAAACAACTCGAAGTAAAGCTTGCCGCCGCGTTTTTCAAAACAAACGCGAAGTGCGTCTCCAGGTCTAACAAATTTCATAAATTTTAGATTTTCCACCGTATTAAGGCCGCTAACGTCGATACCTACGCCACTAGCTAGCTCAAAGACGTAGTCAAGCTGCATAAAGCCAGGTAGCAGCGGTAAATTTGGAAAATGGCTCTCGAAAATCTCAAGCCCCGCGTGCATGATAGCGCTAAATTTGTACTTTTGCGCGTGGTTTTCGAGCCGCTCACCGCTTGTGTCAAATTTAACGCAGCCAGCATTTGTGCCGCAGTTTAAACCGCTCTCTAAATTTTGGCCGTTTTGGCAAATTTGACCGCCGCAAATTTCGCTCGCTTTGTTTACCGCCCCGCCGCTCCAGACGGGTTTGGGACTAGCAAACAGCGCGTTTTCAAATTCGCTTTTTTCAAATTTGCCCTGCTGATTTCGCGGCATTTTTTCTACTATTTTAAAGTATCGGACGCTGTTTTTAAACTCAAGCCTCAAAAGCTCTTTTAGCTCGGCTACCACGCCTTTTTTGCCGATTTTTCTAAATTTTTTTAGCCCCTCGCCGTTAAACTCCAAAAGCGCGGCGATGCGTTTAAATTTCGGATGCGGCGCGCAGTAGCAGTCCGCGAGCAAGCCGCTTTCTAGCAGCTTTGCTTCGATACTCTCCAGGCTCACGCGCTTGTCGTTTAGCTTCACGATGCGGTCTATCCTGCCTTGTAGCGCGAGGCGTCCCTCGTCGATACTCGCCGCGTCGTTAGTCTGAAAAAACTCGCACCAAGGCGAGCTCACGTTTAGCGCGCCTCTATCGTCCAGTCCCGCGTCCACCGCACCAAACAGCCTAAGCTCGCACCCCTCGTCCCTAGCCACTATGCCCGTTTCCGTACTGCCGTAGATTTCGATGATCCGCGCATCGCAGATTCGGCCCAGCTCGTCTCTTAGCTCTTTTTTTAACGGCGAACCCGCGCTTACGATCCCGCTTAAGCCTTTTAGCGCGCTTGCAGCGGGGCTTTGAGCGAGAGTTCTAAGTAGCACCGGACTAGCGATAAATACGTGATTTACAAGGTCTAAACCCAAAATCGCCTCGGGGTAGTTTAGCTCGTCCGCGATGACGCGAGCGCCCAGCACTAGCGGCAAAAAGACCTTAAACGTAAGTCCGAACATGTGCCTGTGCGAAACGCTCGAAAAAAAGGTATTTTGGCTACTAAAATTTAGCTCGCCCGCTAGATACTCGCTCTCTTTTATCATCTGCGCGAGCGTTTTTTCTATCATCTTGCTTTTGCCGCTTGAGCCTGAAGTTTGCAGGTAAAATTTAGCCTGCGGATCAAATTTAAGCCCCTTTGCGGGCTCCTTTGCAAGAAAATTTAAAAAATTTTCGTCGTTTACGGCGGTCAAATTTGGCTCATAAACCGGCTTTGCCAGCACGCAGGGCGCAGACCCAACCAAAAGCGAGCCGAAAAAAGCAGCGTAAAATTTAAACGCGTCGTCAATGTAAATTTGTAGCTCTTTTACGCCCCCTTTTTCTAAAAACGCGGCAAATCTAAGGCACGCGTCAAAGACGTCGCGAGAGTCGTCCGTAAATCTAAAATTTTTTAAATTTTCCTCAAAGCTCATTATTTTTTATAAATCTCTTTCTAAACAAAATTTCCCCGAAAAATAGCGCCCCCATCAGCGCGTAAGAGACCGCGCCGCTATAAACGCTCCAGTAAAATTTATTCTCCATCAAGGCTAGTGCAAGCGAGAGGGCGGCGTTAAAAACAAAAAAAGCGCACCAAATTTTGGTCAAATTTCGCGTATAAGCCACGCCTTTTTCGTCCAAATTTGGCTCTTTTAGTTTTGCTATTTTGGTGATGACGGCTTCGTTTTTTAAGCTAAAAGCAAAAAAAACCAAAAACGCCAAACTCACCAAAACAGGGTAAAGATACGCTAAAAATCCGCCTCTAAAAATCATACAAACTATGAAAAAAACGGCCGCCGCGATACTAAGCTTCCTCTCAAAACCGCTTGAATACGCCCCGCGCGCTATCCACAGCATAGCAAGCGCCCAAACGACCCAAAAGGCAAAATCACCCGCGAAAAATAGCGCAAACGGATAAAGGACGCTAACTACGCTTAGGGCGATTTTAAGCTTGCTCGTCAAATTTTTTAGCCACCGCGTTTACGATGTCTTCGAGCGTTTTTACGTTTTTAAAGTCTTCAGGCATCAATCGGTGGCCCGTTTTGCGCTTGATGTGGTCTATTAGGTCGATCGCGTCGATGCTATCTATCTGAAGATCCTCGTAAATGCGCGTTTGCGGCGTGATTTTAGCCTCGTCGATCTCAAAAAGCTGCACGAGCGCGGACTTTAAAATCTCAAAAATTTCTTCCTGCTTCATCGTTATTTCCTGTTTTCAAAGATATATTGCGCGAGGCTTTTTACGCTGTAAAAAATCTCTTTTAAATTTGCCGTTTTAGAGTCAAGTACCAAACCGTAGCTTTTTTGTACCGCAAGGCCAAGCTCGAGCGCATCGACGCTATCAAGACCTAGCCCCTCGTTAAAAAGCGGCGCGTTCTCGTCGATATCGCTTGGTTTCATATCCTCTAAATTTAAGCTCTTTATGATGAGCTCTTTTATCTCATCTATTAGTTCGTTCATTGTTTAAACTCCTTTGTATAATTTTCGCTGATAAAAGCGTGCAGCTCTCTGGCTCTGATCGGGTTTGGTCTATCCGCGCAAAACCCGTCCAAATTTAGCCTAAAAAGCTCTTTGAACTCGTATTTTATCATAACGCTCGGGGTTTTGTACCAAGGCTCGTTTTTTTTGAGGCTGGGCGGATCCATTTTGATAGCGACGGCGACTAGCTGCTTTGCCGCATTTACCGCGATGTAGGCGGCTGCTTTGTGAAAGACTATCTCGCCCGCCGTGCGCGTGCCTTCTGGAAATATTATCAAACTTTCGCCGCTCTTTAGGGCGTCCGCGCTTTTTTGCAAGAGCTCCTCGTTTGCGGTATTTAAGATATATCCGCATGATTTTATCGCGGGAGCTAAGAAGATATTTTTACCAAGGCCTGCCTTTACCACGCAGTTCGCGCGGCGGATGAGAGCTATCAAAAATACGACGTCTAAAAGCGACGGGTGGTTTGCGATGATTATCTGCGAGGCGGTGCCAAGCTCTGAAGGAAGGTTGATTTTAGTGCGCTGATAGCCGCAAATTTGCGTAGAAAATATAAAAAATCTCCAAGCCAGACGCACCAGATCGCGGCAAAAATTTCGGATAAATTTAAATTTATAAAGCCCAAGAAGCGCAACCGGAACAAAGATCAAATTTCCAAGCGCGCAAATGAGTCCAAATAGCGCGAAATTCGCCCCGACGATGAAAATTTTAAACCCGTGACGAGGGCTCATAATCCCACCGCCAAGCGGAGTTTTTATCCGCGCTTTGCCAGGAGCATTTTTGCTTCGGATCAAAATTTTGCAGGAATTTAACAAGCAAATTTTCATCCGTTTTGCCGCTAATTTCGCTTTGCGATAGGCTCAAATTTTCGCCCTCGCTAACTAGCAAACAAACCATACAAGAGGGCGCAGACTCGTCAAAATACTCCTGCGAAATGCTCTCGTGATAGGCTAAAACCAGAGCGTTTTTGGCTCCGCTTTTTAGCATCAGATGTGCCTGCACCAAAGCGTACTCTAGCGGCGCGTATGCCGAAACGGCGGAGATTTCGCTACGATTTTTGAAATTTATCGCTAAAAGCGAGGAAAGTGCGTTGTGAACCGAGAGCGAAAACGAGGTCGGCGAGATAAGTTCGCCGTGAGCTAGCGTGTTTTGCAGCTCAAAACAGCGATTTATCTCCCCTTCATACGAACTAAACACGATAGGCATATCAAGCGGCGCAATGTTTTTGGTTAGATCAAAGGCGCATTTTGCCGCGCGGCTAAGTCTGCGGCGCTCAAGCGGAGGCACGTGCGAGACGTCAAGCTCCCTCTCGTATGCCGCCAGCTTCGCGTCCTGCGCGCCGTTAAAAACAACTGCGTCGAAAAAATCGAGTTTAAAATTTAGCCTCATTCGCCCATCTCGCTGTTATTTCGCGATATCGCCTTTTAGCGTTACGCCGGCCATCAAAGCACCGGCTCCGCACTGAAACTGCGTTTTGGAGTCAAAAGGCTGTTTTTTGTAGTAGCCGGTTAAATTTACCACCCTCGCGCCACCCTCTTGCACCGCGCGCTCTTGGAAAGTCTTTATCGCCGACAAAAACGCCCACTGGCACGCCTCTTTGTCGCTTTTGTTAAAGGCGTTGGTTTTTTTGTTTGCCATTAGGCCGCTTTTGATGATGCCGCCTTTCGTACCAGAGCCGAAGCTTAGCTTGATGTTTGGATTTAGTACCTCTTTTGCCTTTGGCGAGCTTAGCGCCTCCTCGATCGAAAAGCTAAGCACGTCGTCGCGCGCGCTCAAATTTAAAGCCAAGGCGCAAACGCCCGCTAAAACTAATAATTTTTTCATTTTTTCTCCTTATTTTAAATTTGCTTTCAACGCCACCGCAGTCGCCATATTTCCGACTACGCATTGAAATTTATCCTTGCTGTCTAGCAGCTTGTCTTTAAAATTTCCTTGTATGTTCACGACGCTGTTTTTGCCCGCGTTTTTAGCCGCCGTTTGCAGATCGACCAAAACCTTAACGAAAACGTATTCGCAAGATTCCTTGTAGTTATTCTCGCGCGGATCTTTTACTGCGTCGCCGAAACTATCCTCCTCGACCGCGCGGTATTTGTTGCTACGCCTTTGCGATTTTACCGGCTCTAGCTCTTCGTCCGTCTGCTTAGAAAACTGCAAGCTTATATCTTTTAGTAGATATTTCTTTGCAAATTTAGACTCCAGCGCGCTTGCGATATCGTGCTCGTAAAACTCGTCCTTTGCCGCCGAAAAAGAGCAAATCAAAAGCAAAACGGCTAAAATTCGTTTCATATTTTACCTTCAAATTTTAAATTCTTTTAAATATCAGCGACGTATTTACTCCGCCAAAAGCAAAGTTATTGCTCATAACAAAGTCCGTATCTATCGCGGTTTGCTCGGTCAGGTAAAAAAGCGGCGCGCAGCTAGGATCGACGCGGGTCAAATTTATCGTAGGGAAAAATCTTTTCTCGCGCATCATCATCACGCTAAATATCGCCTCCAAACCGCCGCAAGCCCCCAGCGTATGACCGAGGTAGCTTTTTAGCGAGCTGATAGCGATCTTATCGCCGAAAAGCTCGTTTGTAGCGATACTCTCAGCGATATCGCCGTGCTTAGTCGCCGTAGCGTGTGCGTTTACGTAGCCGATCTTTTCAGGCGTTAAATTTGCGTCTTTTAAAGCTAAAGCCATCGCGCCTTTCATCGTCGCGCTTTGAGGGCGCGTGACGTGCGAACCGTCGCAGTTTGAGCCAAAGCCTACAACCTCGGCGTAAATTTTAGCCCCGCGCTTTACGGCGCTCTCTTCGCTCTCTAGCAAAAGTATCCCTGCACCCTCGCCCAGCACCAGCCCGTCGCGCTCCTCGTCAAAAGGGGTAGGCGAAATCTCGGGCGAGCCATTTTTCACGCTAGTGGCGTAGAGCATGTCAAACACGTACGCCTCGCTCGGGCACAGCTCCTCTGCGCCGCCCGCTAGCATCATATCGATCTTACCGCTTTTGATACTCTCGTAGGCGTATCCGATCGCATGCGATCCGCTCGTACATGCCGAGGAGGTTGGGATGATGCGCCCTTTTAGCGAGTAAAAAAGCGCGATATTTGCCGCCGTGGTGTGAGGCATCATCTTGATGTAGGTGTTGGCGTTGCACTCGTTTTCGCCGCGCTCTAGCAGCTTTGCCATCGCTAGTATCGACTCAGTGCTACCCGTGGACGAGCCGCAGGCGACGCCTAGTCTGCCGTCCTGCACGCTAGGATCGAGGCTCGCGGCGTCTAAATTTTCGCCTCGCATGAGCCCCGCGTCTCTTAGCGCCAGTCCCGCCGCCTCGACGCTGTACATCGAAACGGTGCCCAGGCTTCTTAGCTGCTTACGGTCCCACGAGCTAGGGCACTCGTAGCCATCTATGGGTGCAGCTAGGCGGGTATTTAGATCCTCATATCTATCCCACTGCCGCATATATCTCACGGCGTTTCGGCCGAGTTCAAATTTAGCCCTTATCTCCTCCCAGCTCTTGCCAAACGCGCTCACCATACCCATACCGGTTACAAAAACTCGCATCAGCAAAGCCCTCCGTTTACGCCGATCACCTGCCTGGTTATGTAGGCTGCGCCCTCGCTTAGCAAAAACTCCACCAAAGGCGCGACCTCGTCTGCTCTGCCCGCTCTTTTAGCGGGGATTGCCTTTAATATCTCATCCATCGGCAAACCGCCGTCCGTCATATCCGTCTCGATGAGTCCCGGCGCGATGCAGTTTACGGTGATGTTCCTGGAGGCGAGTTCGACGGCTAGGGATTTTGCCGCACCGATGAGACCTGCTTTGCTAGCCGCGTAGTTACTCTGGCCGCGGTTGCCGATGACGCCTGAGACCGAGCTCATGACGACGATACGAGCGGGCTTTTTAGCGCGGATCATAGGCATGAGAGCGGGCTTTAGGACGTTATAAAAGCCGTTTAAATTCGTATCCACGACGCCAAACCAATCCTCGTCCTCGATCGCTACGAATGTATTATCACGCGTGATGCCGGCGTTTAGCACGACGGCGTAGTAAGCGCCGTTAGCCTCGATATCGGCTTCGATCGCCGCCCTTGCCGCCTGCGTATCCGCTACGTCAAATTTTAATGCGCTCAAATTTAACTCGTTTTGTAGTTTTAATAGCCGCTCGCTCGCGCTTTTGCCGTGTAGCACGACCTCGTATCCCGCCGCCGCTAGCCGTCTAGCCACCGCTTCGCCGATGCCGCGACTCGAGCCCGTTATCAGCACTCTTTTACTCATCTAGTATCCTTTTTACGTATTCCTCGTCCGGGCTTAGCACATTTAGCGTCGCGCGCGCTCCAAGCTCGCCGTTTACGTAAAGCTCGCAGTCGTAAACTCCAAAACCGTTTGCGTCCTGTATCGAGCAAGCCGCCTCGATGACGACTTCGTCTCCCGCCACCAAAAAAGGCTTAAATATCTCAAATTTTCTACTGCCTAGCAAAAAACCCAGGCCAAATTTCATACCTTTTAGCTCACGCATCTTTGAGTCGTAGATACCCAGCGACTGCGCCATCATCTCGACGGTTTTGTGCATGGCGAATTTGCCGTTTGAAAGAAATTTATTATCCTCTTTTATCAAGCTTTTGGTTTTTATGCGACCCTCTTCAAATTTAAGCACCTCGTCGATAAAAACGATCGCCGTACCGTGCGGGAGATAATCTCCAAGGCTCATTTTGCCCTCCCAAACACGATCGCTGCATTGTCTCCGCCAAATGCAAACGACAGCGACATGGCCGAATTTACGACCGCTCTTTGGCCGAATTTTACCAAATTTATCCCCTCTATCTCATCATCGTAAACGCCATCGTAAACATGCGGCGGCAGTGCGGTTTCGCCTCTAGCGCAAAGCATGGCGCAAAGCGCACTCTCGATGGCTCCCGCGGCTCCTAACGTGTGGCCGATCAGGGGCTTAACGGAGCTCGTAAAAACGCGCGGCATGAGCGAATGCACGATCTTTGCCTCGATTTTATCGTTTGCCTGCGTGCCGGTACCGTGTAAATTTACATAATCTACGCTGCTTAAATTTGCCGCCTGCAGCGCCTTTTGCACGCACTGCGTTTGCATCTGTCCGCTAAAATCAGGCTGCGTCATATGAAACGCGTCGCAGTTTGAGTGCTCGCCCGCGATAACGACGTTTGAGATTTCATCCCTGCTCGCCACGAAAAAGGCCGCGCCTTCGCCAATATTTATACCGTCGCGATTTTTAGAAAACGGATTGGTCTCGCGCGCGCTTAGGATGCCCAGACTATCAAAACCGTTAATCGTGAGCGTGTTTAAGCTATCCACACCGCCGCAGATCACGGCGTCGCAGATATCCGACTCCAGCAGCCTTTTTGCCGTTATTATCGCCTTGACGCCCGAGGTACAGGCGGTCGAGACAGAAAACGCAACCGAGCTAAGCCCATAAAAATCGGCGATAAATTCGGACGGATTGGCTAGAGAATTTCGGTTTATGCCAAATTTGGAAGCGTCGAAAAAACCGGTCGCGGCAAAATCCTTAAACGTTTCGTAGTTTTCCTCCACGCCGCTAGTAGTAGTACCTACGACTACGCCGACGCGGTTTTTGCCGTATTTTTTGATAGCCTCTCGTACATCTTTATCTATTTGTAAAAGCGCGCTTAAAACTAGAACGTTGGTGCGCGTTTGCAGGTGTTTTGGCGTATTTTGGCTAAATGTAGCCAAAGGCGCGCCGACCTTGCCGAGGATAAAGCTTTTATCCGCCCTAAAGCCTTCGCAGACGCTCAAAAACCTCTTTTCTCCGCATAAATTTGCAAAATTTTCCTCTGCATCGGCTCCGGCTGCGCTGATGATGGCGGGCTTGCTAACGTATATCAAGAGCTCTTACCTTAAAATTTTCGTTATTTACTGCTATGACGGCCTCTTTTTGATTTGATTTTATGGCGCCCAGAATCTTTACAAAAAGCTCGTTGTAGGCGCTATTTGGAGGTAAAAAACCGACAGCCTCAAATTCGCCGTTTGGTCTCAAAACTCGCCTAGCTAGCGGAGTGCCCATGGAGTTTATCATCGTAAAATAATAGTCCTCTTTTTCGTGCGAAATATAGAGTAAATTTGAGCCGCTTTGGGAAATCACTTCAAACTCACGTTTATCAAAATTTACGATCTGCGGAACATCAAATTTAGCCTTCGCCGCGCATCCATACAGCACAAACGCCGCCATAAAAACAGATAAAAAATTTAAAACTTTTTTAAACCGCACTCTTTGGTTGCCTTATTAAATTTTGTTTGTTTTAGAATAATGAACAGATTATATCTTTTTAACCTTTAAAAACAATGCTTGACGCAAAATTTGGCGCACAAGATATGTTTTTAACAAAATTTGCTGATTTTTTGTTTATAAATTTACCTGGCAAAATTTTAGTTAAAAAAGTGGAAATCTAAATTTGATGGCGATGTTTTGAAAATTTAGATATTTTGATTAAACACATAAACCCGCGCGCAAAGCGCTGGTTTGCATTGCCAGCCATGACGCCATATTGGTATTTTAATATATTACCTTTACGACTACCTACAAGTAAATAGCGCTTGTAAAATTTTGTTCATTATTGCTAAATAGCATTTGCCAATAGCAATTAGCTACTAATATCTTAAGTTATTTTGATATAGAATTAATTTTGGATTTTGTCGCAGTATAGATACCACAGCTTGAGCCGATTTGGTTAATTGTAAGATGTTGATGTAATTAGCAAGAGTATTTTGAGTAAACCCTTTCTGATCATTTATCAAAAAGGGTTTACTCAGCTTAATTTTGGGCTCAAATTTGAGCCGCAATAACATAGAATTATTCTGATTTTTTCTTTGTAGGTTTTTTAGCTTCGACTCCCTTAACTCCACTTTCTTCAACTTTTTTCTTTGAAGATTTTGCCTTAGTCTTAACGTCATCAATATCTTTTTCTATTTTATCTTCGCCGGATTTTACTTTATTTGTGATGTTTTTAGAAGCCTTTTCTTCTATGTCAGTTTTAGATTTATCCATATCTTTTACAGGCGCAGCTACTTTGTCTTCTACATCTTTTGTTTTTTTAGCGACTTCTTTTTTGCCCTGTTTTACTTTGTCGGTCACATCATTGACTTCTTTTGCCTTTTTGGATAGTTTATCGCTTGTAGGCATTACGCTCGTACCGCTCGTAGAAATATCGCCTTTTAAATTTTCAAAAGTCTTATCGCCGATACCGTTTACGTTTTTAATATCCTCTATACTTTCAAATTTATTTGTTTTTCTATATTCAATAATAGCATCTGCTTTTGCTGAACCAATGCCGTTTAAACTCATAAGCTCCTCTTTTGTAGCGGTATTTAAATTTATAGCGGCAAATACCATCGAAGCGCATGCCAACATTAATAACACAAATTTGTTCATAGTTTTTCCTTTTTAAAAAATTATTTCATATTCTACCAAAAAATAATTATAAGATTATTAAAAAATATTATTAATATAAACCAGTGCTGCAAATGTATTTAAGCAAATCAACTTCTAAATGAAAATCTAAAAAAGCTTAATATTAGTATAACTAAGGGCCATAAAAAACGTAGCGTGAGCAAAACACATTTTAATCTCACTATTTTCCCCTTTCCCCTAAAAATACTTGAATAGAGTTTAATTATAGCTCGAGTACACTTTAAAGTACTTGGCTCAAATTTTTCCTTACTTTAGTTTTAATCTGACACCCTTTTATCGTATGTAAATAAAATATAGCACATTGATTGCGAGATTTTTGCATAAATTATTTTATCATAAAGCGATGTTATTTACTGACTAAAATGATTTTTGCTTTATGTTATGATTTACCTTCAAAAAATATCATACACCACAAAAGACTTCCATTGTACTATGGCCAACTTTAGAGCTTCTATTCGTTAGATAACCTTCCTCTTTGGGTTCAGCTCATCCTATCACAAACTACTTTCACGCTATGATCTTTACCTGACACCCTTAAAATATAACACACTAATGGTAGCCATACAGCTTCGACTTGCACAAATCAATCCCATGTAAATCCACAGCACACATAACCACCCGCATCATCCTCATGTAAAATTTTAAAAGCATCACTCCTTAGGCACTAGATAAATACACTTTAGAATACAGAATATAAAATAAGAGAGTAAATAGTATAAAAGCATAAAAAACAAAGCCCGCAACGACCTACTTTCCCGACATCCCAGTAAGGGAGAGTATCATCAGCCAGGACGAGCTTAGCTTCTTGGTTCGAGATGGAGCAAGGCGTTTCCTCGTCTGTATAGTCACGGGCAGTGTTAAAGAAATAAACTATATTAATTTACTTCTTTAACACTGCTATTTAATTGTTAAAAGTCAAATTTCATTTTAACTAAAACAAGATCTTGATAAGGTATAGATTAGATATTTTATTTCTAATTTTGGAAATAAAATTACCCTTAACAAGGAAGTGATGCTTATTAAAAGATAAGCAGACGAGCTATTAGTACTGGTCAGCTAAAGGACTTTCATCCATTACACACCCAGCCTATCAAACTTATAGTCTATAAGAGCTCTTAAAAGAAGATTCATCTTGGAGTTGGCTTCCTGCTTAGATGCTTTCAGCGGTTATCACATCCCGACATAGCTACCCAGCGCTACCCTTGGCAGGATAACTGGTACACCAGTGGTCGGTTCAACCCGGTCCTCTCGTACTAGGGTCAACTCTCCTCAATCTTCTTGCGCCCACGGCAGATAGGGACCGAACTGTCTCACGACGTTCTGAACCCAGCTCGCGTACCGCTTTAAATGGCGAACAGCCATACCCTTGGGACCTGCTCCAGCCCCAGGATGCGATGAGCCGACATCGAGGTGCCAAACCTCCCCGTCGATGTGAGCTCTTGGGGGAGATCAGCCTGTTATCCCCGGGGTACCTTTTATCCTTTGAGCGATGGCCCTTCCACACAGAACCACCGGATCACTAAGACCGACTTTCGTCCCTGCTTGACGTGTATGTCTTGCAGTTAAGCTGGCTTTTGCCTTTATACTCTGCGAACGATTTCCAACCGTTCTGAGCCAACCTTTGTAAGCCTCCGTTACATTTTGGGAGGCGACCGCCCCAGTCAAACTACCCACCAGACATTGTCCTACTTGAGGATAACTCAAGCTAGTTAGCTATCAGAATAAAAAAGAGTGGTATCTCAACAACGGCTCACCATAAACTGGCGTCTATGGATCAAAGCCTCCCACCTATCCTGCACATTTTTATCCCAATAGCAGTGTCAAGCTGTAGTAAAGGTCCACGGGGTCTTTCCGTCTTGCCGCGGGTAGGAGGAATTTTCACCTCCACTACAATTTCACTGGATCCCTCTTCGAGACAGCTCCCATCTCGTTACGCCATTCATGCAGGTCGATATTTAATCGACAAGGAATTTCGCTACCTTAGGACCGTTATAGTTACGGCCGCCGTTTACTCGGGCTTCGAT